>DASUUI010000093.1:0-14309 GCA_036374155.1 Gemmatimonadaceae bacterium
CTGCACAGCCGACCCGACGCGATGCGGTGCGGGCGCCGACCCGGGGATCGTTGAGCAGTGCTACTGGGAGGCGCTCGAGGTCGTGCGCCGTCACCTGGAGCAGCACCGCCCGATGGTGGACGCGTTCGCCGCGCGGCTGGAGGCTGCCCGTGTCCGACTCGACATCCACGCGCGCAGGCCGCGGGCGGACGCACCGGACATCTCGCTCGCGTTCTCAGCCGCCGAACAGGCTGTGAGAGCGGCAACCACGGGCACGCCGCTCCAGCCCGGTGCGCGGGTCACGCTGCGCGAGGTGCTGGGGGGCGTGCTGAACCATTACAACCGGGTGAGCAATGGCGCACTGGCCGTTGCGGCCGCCGACCTGCTCGGCTCCACCAGCGTGAATAAGGTCAGCGAGGGGTTCCCTGCCGGGTTCTACAACCGGCGGACGAACCCCGGGTCGCGCTCGCTCTCGGTTGGAGGCATATGTGAGGATGCGATCACGGCAATGCTGTCAGGGATCGCGACGTTTGGCACACACAGCGGCGCGGGCTCCTCGTACGGCGCGTTCATGGCACCGCTGGGGCACATTGCATCGCGGCTGCACGCGATCGGAAACCAGGCGCTGCACGCCGTTGACGGCACGCCCTACAAGCCGTTTTTTCTCGTCTGTGCACACGCAGGGCTGAACACCGGCGAGGACGGCCCCACGCACGCCGATCCGCAGCCGCTGCAGCTGCTGCAGGAGAACTTTCCTCGCGGGACCATGATCACGCTCACGCCTTGGGATCCGCAGGAGATCTGGTTTCTCGTGGCAGCGGCGCTCGCACAGAGGCCAGCGGTCATCGCACCGTTCGTCACGAGGCCGCCCGAGACCGTCATCGATCGGGTCGCGCTCGGGCTGTCACCCGCGTCGGCAGCAGCGAAGGGCGTGTATCGGTTGCGTGCCGCACGTGGTGACGGCGACGGTGTCGTCGTGCTGCAGGGGAGCGCGGTCACCAACGCGTTCGTGCTGCGAGCGCTGCCGCTTATCGAGCGGGCGGGACTGGATCTGAACGTGTATTCGGTGGCGTCCGCCGAGCTGTTCGACGCGCTGTCTGAATCGGAACGGGAAACGATCTTCCCGTCGGCGCACGCGCAGCTCGCCATGGGGATCACCGACTTCACCCTGCCGACGATGTATCGCTGGATCAGGTCGGACCGCGGGCGTGAGTACACGATGCACCCGTACATGCATGGGCACTATCTCGGAAGCGGTCCCGGGGCGATGGTCGTCGCCGAAGCGGGCCTCGACGGTGAGAGCCAGTTCAAGGCGATCAGCAGGTATCTCGACAAGCGATGAAGATTGCTCGCATTGCGAAGTGGGCGGGCCTGGCGCTGGTCGTCGCATTCGCAGCCGTTCAGGTAGTGCCGGTGGATCGCACCAATCCTGCCGTCGAGACGGAGGTGCCCGCGCCCGCAGACGTCAGGTCAGTGCTGCGACGGGCGTGCTACGACTGTCACTCGAATGAAACGGTCTGGCCGTGGTACTCGCGCGTCGCGCCGATCTCGTGGCTGGTCGCGCGCGACGTGCACGAAGGTCGCGAGGAGCTGAACTTCTCCACCTGGAATCGCCTGAGCACGAAGGAGCAGGTCGAAGCGATGCACGAGAGCTGGGAGACGGTACAGGAGGGCGAGATGCCGCCCTGGTTCTACCTGCCGCCACATCCGGAGGCTCGGCTGTCCCCGCGGGACCGTGAACTTCTCAGTGCGTGGTCGGCCTCGGCGCGCAGCGCGCGATCGGACAGGCGCCAGGGGCCAGACTGAACGAAAACGCCACCGGGCTATGAGGCTCCGGTGGCGTATGCTGATCTGCCCTGCCGCTACTTCAGCAGAACTATCAGCGCGACAACCACTACGACCGCACCTATAATCGCGAGGACGTTGCGGGCGCTGGGATCCTGAAACGCCGCGCGCTCCTCGGCCGCGCGGTTTGACTCCACCGTCTCGACTGCGGCGTCTGATCGCGCAAAGCCGACCGGTGCATCAACTGGACGAAGATTCAGGGTCGGCGCTGATGCGGAAGCGGCCAGTTGCTGTGTCTGGGCGACGCGATGATCTGCAGGAACTGCCTGTGTCTGCTGGGCCTGTACGGCGGGAACTGCGGCGAGCGTCAAGGCGAGCGCGAAAGCGATAGAACGCATGCGACCTTCCGGGTATGAGAAATAGCGCGCGCGGCGAACGCCCCGCGTTCCCGGATGGAAGGCAATAATCGTGCGCCGTGCCGCAACCCCACCCACAGGTGCACAACGCGCTCTCGCGGGATGTTTGTCCGTGATATTCCGCGGCGGCGGGAAAGTACCCGGGCATACGATAAGGCCCGCGCCGAATGGAGCTGACCTCAGTCACGGGCCGGATTCGAGCGGTAATGCCCGAGCCGCAGGCGAGGGCGGCGGAAAGAAGCCGGGCGAAACGACTCGCCCGTGCCGAATGGAGCTGACGCAGTCACGGGCCGGATTCGACCGGTAATGCCCGAGCCGCAGGCGAGGGCGGCGGACAGAAGCCGGGCGAAACGACTCGCCCGCGCCGGATGGCGCGGGCGAAGTCGGGGCGGCCGGATTCGAACCGGCGACCTCCTGCTCCCAAAGCAGGCGCGCTACCAGGCTACGCTACGCCCCGTAATCCTGAAAGATAACCTTCAGGACCGGCACCGGGGCTACCTGGTGCGCACCACCCCGCACGCGATGCGCGCTCCGCTGTTTCCAGATGGATCCGTGATCTGATCGTCCGGGCCGGCGTGAATGATGAGCGCACTGCCATCGGCGTCGAACAGCGATCGCGGCCCCTCGGTCAGCGTCACGCGGTCGGTCTGCAGATCGGCGTTCACCGTGCCGTCGTCGCGCACGACGATGTTGGGCATGTCGCCGGCGTGGGGGCCGTCAACCGAGCTGAGGCCGTGACGCTTCGACTCAGGGTTATAGTGCGGACCGGCGGTCGCAAACGCGCCCGCGCCCTCGTTGTCGCAGCGACCGACTGCATGGAAGTGAATCCCCTTCGTGCCCGGCGGCAGCGCGATGCCGCGCAACTGGATCGATACCATCCCCTCGATGTCCTGCAGCAGTACCGCGGTCCCCCGCGGTGAGCCGCTTATGTCGGTCAGCGTCGCGGTCGCGGTCGCCACGCTGCGCGCCGCCTGCTGCAGCGTGGCGCACCCGGCGAGAAATGCCACCACCCCGACGCCAGTCATCCTCAATGCAGATCGTCCGTGCACTTAAGCTCCTCCTGGTTAACGAACGGGGCCGCCAAGCAGCGCCAGCAGCCCCTCCCATTCGATGTTGCCGCCGCTGAGAGTAGCAACTACCGGTCCGCTGACTTCGACCGCCCCGCTCATCAGCGCCGCGGCCGTAATCGCGCCGCTCGGCTCGGTCACGAGCTTCATCCGGTCGAGGAGATGTCGCATCGCAGGGATGATGTCGCGGTCGGCGACGGTCACGACCTCGTCCACGTATGCCTGGTGATGGTCGAAGGGGAGCGCTCCGATCTCGCCGACGAGCAGGCCGTCCGCGATCCCAAGCTGCGAGTCTATCCGGACGGGCGCGCCGGCCTCGCGCGCCCGCGATAGCTTTGGCGTGCCCTCGGGCTCGATGCCGACGATCCGGATCGAGGGCCGCAGCGCCTTGAGCGCCGTCGCGATGCCTGCCAGCAGCCCGCCGCCGCCCACCTGCACGAGCACGGTCTCGACGTGCGGCAGGTCCTCGAAAATCTCGAGCCCAACGGTCCCCTGCCCCGCGATCACCGCGGGATCGTCGTAGGGGTGCACGATCGTCAGACCGTCGGCCGCAGCAATCTCCTCAGCGCGCAGCGTACGCTCGTGCGACGTTGTCCCGTGCAGCAGCACACGAGCTCCGAGCCGCTCGGCGCCGGAGCGCTTGGCCTGCGTCGCGGTGGTCGGCATCACGACTGTCGCGGGGACGCCGAAGACGCGCGCGGCCATCGCGACGCCCTGCGCATGGTTTCCCGACGACGGCGCGATTACGCCCCGTGCGCGCACTTCGGGATCGAGTCGCGAAAGGAACGTGTACGCGCCGCGGAACTTGAAGGTGCCGCTCCGCTGCAGCATCTCGGGCTTGAGCCACACGGGCTGCCCGATCGAGTCGGTGAGCATCTCGTCGCGCAGCAGCGGCGTGCGGACGGCCACGGGCCTGAGCGCCGCGGCCGCGGTGCGGATGTCCTCCAGCGTGACGAGATTGCCGCGCGACGCCATTATCACTTTTCGACCCGCGTCGCCGCGCGCTCGAGACCCTCGCCCAGCGCATGGTGCGGCGGGAGCGACACCGGCAGCTTGCCGCTGATCGGCGTGAAGCCGGCCAGTGCGCGCGCGGCAGCGGTCTGGCTCACGGGCGCGCCACCCCAGCCGAGCAGATAGGCAGGCGCGGCCGGAAACGCGTTCAACAGATACGGGCTGCCGAGCGAGACGATCACTACCGGCTTGGTCAGCGCTGAGAGTCGCTGAACGAACTCGGTGAAGCCGCCGGCGGTGGCTACGTTGCCGCGGTAGTCGCGCGGGTACACGTACGCCGAAGCGACGACCGCGTCCGCGGCGTTCACCCGCTCCTGAACCTGCTGGTACTCGGCCGCCGTCGTTCTGTCATCCACGCGGACGGAGATCACCTCGAACCCGGCGCGCCGCAGCTGCTGGTCGAACGTGCGGCCTGCAGGCAGGTCGGCCTGATCGGCATACGTCACCGACAGCACCTGCCGCACGGAAGCAGGCAGCGGAACGGACTCGCGCGTGTCGCGCGCGAGCACGATCGAGCGCTCCGCCATCTCGCGTGCGACAGCGGCGTGCTCGGGAACGTTCACGATACGGGTCACCGCGTTGACGTCAACCGTGCGGCCGCGGTGCAACCCGGCACGCGCCTTCGACTCGAGTATCCGGCGAACCGACTGGTCGATGCGGGCTTCGGTCAGACGACCTGCCTCGAGCGCGGCCATCACGGTCTCGATCGCCTCACGCACGTCACGCGGCATCAGCAGCACGTCGGCGCCGGCCTCGACCGCGAGCACCAGCGGCTCGGTTGCCCCGTAACGCCGGGCGACTGCGCCCATCGTCATCGCGTCGGTGAACAGCAGTCCGGAAAAACCGAGGTCGTCGCGCAGCACCGAGGTCATGAACTGCCCGGAAAGCGTGGCGGGCGGTGCGTCCGGACCCTCGACGCCGACGACGGCGATATGCGCTGTCATGATCGCGTCCACCCCTTCGTCCACGGCCGCGCGGAACGGCGGCAGCTCGACCGCGTCGAGGCGCGTGCGATCGGCGGGGATAGTGGGCAGCTCGATGTGCGAGTCAGTCCGCGTGTCGCCGTGCCCGGGGAAGTGCTTGCCCGTGGACATGAGCCCCGACTCGCGCGTGCCGCGGATGTACGCGCGCGCCAGGCGCGACACCAGCGCCGGATCCTCGCCGTACGAGCGGGTGTTGATGATCGGGTTGAGCGGATTGGAGTTGACGTCCAGCACCGGCCCGAACGTCATGTGCACGCCGACCGCGCGCGCTTCCCGGCCGAGTATCCGACCGAGACTGAACGCAAGGTCCTCCGAGCCGGTCGCGCCAAGCGCCATGGTAGGTGGGAACACCGTTCCGCCGCCCTGCGGCAGCAGAGTGGGCAGATGGTACATGTTGCCCATCCGCATTCCGGTGCCGTTCTCCATGTCGGAAGTGATCAGCAGCGGGACCCGGGCGCGATTCTGCAGCTCGTTCGTCTTAACGGCGTAAGCCAGCGGCGAGCCGACGGAGAAGACGAGGCCACCCACGCGATCCTCCTCCACCCACCGTCGCACCTGCTCGAACTCGGGGGATCCGATTGCCGCGTACTCGCCTCCCACCCACGGCATCATCAGCTGGCCGACCTTGTCGCGCAGCGAGAGCGAGGCGAGCGTAGCATCTACCCAGGCGCGGGCCCCTGCGTCGAGCGGGGCGAGCGCGCCCGGAGTGGCCGCTCCGACAGGCGCGCCTGACGACGTCGCAACGCCGCCACCAGGCGAGGGAGCAGGATTCGTCACGACTGCCGCGGTTGGCGCACACGCGATCGCGGCGCAGCCAGCAAGGCAAATGAGAAGGTCAGAGCGCATCTGTTCTCAGAGAGGGACGGCGGCCAGTCGTACCAGCAACGGCCGGTGATCCGACGCCTGGGTCTCCAGCACCTGCGCCTCGCGGCAGTGCCAGCCGGAGGAGAGCAGAAGGTAATCAATCCGCTTCACTGGCGTGTTCGCGGGATACGTCAGGCCGTCACCGGCGCCGCACTCGCCGAAGGCGTCTCGCCAGTTGTCGCCGAGTATGTACGTCAGCACGCCACTCCCGGGAGTGGCATTGAGGTCGCCACCCACGAGCACCCGCGCGCCGGGACGCACGCGCGCGGCTGCGGCCGCGACGCCCCTGATCTCCTGCAGGCGGTACCTGTCGTCGGCTGACGCGTCTATGTGCGTGTTGAAGACGTGGACATCGCCGCCGGGGCGCGCGAGCACGGCGTACAGCGCACCGCGCGGCTCGTACCGGCCTCCCGCGCGCTGCTGCGGCGGCTCGACACGCAGCGGTATGAGCGTGTCGCTGCGAACCGGCCAGCGCGACAGGATCGCGATTCCGTACTCCCCACCCTGGTAGTCGAGCGTCTTGCCGAAGGCGGATCGCATCCCGGTCGCGCGCGCGAGGAGTGCAACCTGGTCCACGTTGCCGGATCGGGTCGTGAAGCGATCCACCTCCTGCAGCAGCACGATGTCCGCGTGCGTCTCGCGGATGTGGGCGGCCACTCGGTCGAGGTTTGCCTTCCCCGCGGCATCCCACCCTGCGTGGATGTTGTACACCAGGACGCGCACGTCCGGCGCGCCCGCGGCCGCCAGGTGCGCGCACGATCCAGCGACCGCGGTCAGTGCCGCGAGCAGGACCATGCGCGCTCCCCGAGTCACTCCACGCCTCATCCGCCAAGCTCCTGCAGCCGCTCGGCAAGCTGCCGGAACGCGCGCCCGCGATGACTGACACGCGCCTTCTCCTCCGGCGCCGCTTCGCCGAACGTGACGCCGAGGTCGTCGGAGAGAAAGAACGGATCGTACCCGAAGCCACCCCTGCCGCGCGGCCGCCCGACAATGATGCCGGTGGTCTCCCCACGCGCCACGATTTCGCCAGATGCATCGGCGAACGCAGCGACGCACACGTACCGCGCCGTGCGGTCCGGCAAGTCCTTCAAGGCCTCGAGGAGCGTCGCGTTGTTGGCGTCGTCAAGTGCCTGGCCGGAGAGGTCGGTTCGACCCGACCAGCGCTTGCTCCTGACGCCGGGCTGCCCGCGGAGCGCGCTCACCTCGATCCCTGAATCGTCGGCTACGGTTGGGATGCCACCGCTCACCGTGAAATAGTGGCGCGCTTTCGCCAGAGCGTTCTCCTCGAAGGTGCTGCCCGCCTCGAGCTCGTCGTCGCTCTCTTCTGGGAGACCCGCTTCGGCCAGATCCAGCAAATGCAGTCCGAGCGGAGCGAGCAGCGGCCGGATCTCCCGCAGCTTGCCTGCGCTTCGCGTCGCCAGGAGCAGCGTGCCGCCGATCAAACCGCGAGCGCGCGCGCCTGCAGATCGTGCAGCGATGCGATGCCGTCCACCGCGAGGTCGAGCAGCCGGTCGAGATCGCCGCGGCTGTAGGTGCTCTGCTCACCGGTGCCCTGCACCTCCACGAACTCGCCCTCGGTGCTCATCACCACGTTCATGTCCACCGCCGCGCCGACGTCCTCGTCGTAGTCGAGGTCGAGCCGGGGCTCACCGTTCACGATGCCGACGCTCACCGCCGCAACCTGCCTGCGAACGGGCGATGCGGCGAGCTTGCCGGAAGTCACCAGGCCGTTGAACGCCTGCGCCACCGCGACGGCAGCTCCGGTGATCGCTGCGGTCCGGGTCCCGCCATCGGCCTGCAGCACGTCGCAATCAACGCGCACGGTGAGCTCACCGAACCTGAAATCGTCGAGCATCGCGCGCACGCTGCGACCAATCAGCCGCTGGATCTCCTGCGTCCGGCCGCCGAGCTGCGTCCGTTCGCGCGCGGTGCGCGTGCGGGTCGCGCGCGGAAGCATGGCGTACTCCGCGGTCAGCCATCCCTCGCCCCGCCCGCGCCGCCAGGCAGGGACGCCCTCCTCGATGGACGTGGCGCACAGCACCCGCGTCGAGCCGAACGACACGAGGCAGGAGCCCTCGGCGTACGGCGCAACGCCAAGCTCCAGCGTCACGGGCCGAAGCTCGTTCGCCCCGCGGTCAGTGCGCTGTGACACCGGGTCTGTCCTTGAGACGGTTGATGATCGCGGTCGTCGAGTGCCCCGCGGTGAGCGGCACGATGACCACGCGCCCACCCCAGGAGCGGACGTCGTCCGCACCGACGACGGTCTCGGGCGTGTAGTCGCCACCCTTCACGATCACGTCAGGGCGGAGGTGCCGGATTAGCTGCAGCGGCGTGTCCTCGTCGAATACGGTGACGGCGTCCACCGCGGCGAGCGCCGCGAGAACGTAGGCGCGGTCCACCTCGGGGCGTACGGGGCGCTCCGCACCCTTGAGCCGCTTGGTGGATGCGTCGCTGTTGACACCCACGACGAGCGCGTCCCCTTCCGCGCGCGCCGCGGTGAGCAAGTCCACGTGGCCGGGGTGGAGCAGGTCGAAGATGCCGTTGGTGAACACGACAGTGCGCGGCCGCTGCGCTTCACGCCACGCGCGGGCCGTGTCCCACCCCATTACCCGCGTCGCGGGATCTGTCATCGAGCAGCCGGGTGCGACAGCCGGCGCACGCTCACCACTGCGACTGCGCCCCCTCCACTATCGCCGAGACGATGCGACCGATCGCGCGCCGCCGGCCTTCCGGCTCCCCGCGCTCGTCGTACTGATCCTCGCCGGTGAGTCCCTTGCGCTGCCAGAGAACCTTGCCGGTGACCTGGTCGATCAGCTCGATGTCCACCACGATCTGCACCATTCGCCGTGCGGTGGTCGCACCGCGATTGGACGCCTCGTAGCTGATTGGAATGTCGGATTCGTACCGCTGGATCGTGCCCACCAGCAGCGCGTGCGCCCTGCTCTCGGGTGCGTCCTTCAGCCCGAGGCGGTCGTCCAGTCCTTCGCGCAGCGCCTCCGAGAATTCGAGCTGCAGCTCGGCGATGGGTGTGAGATTCTCCATCGGACGCACAGCGACCGTCCGGATGTGGCGTGGCAGCCCGCCGCCGGCGAATCCGTACAGGCACGCGCCGAAAAGCAGGACCGTCGCGCTAAAAACGCCAGACCGAACGATCGAACGGCGGAGAAGCTTCATCACGTGTGATGTTCAGTGTGAGGCGCCGCGGCGCCGCATTGCTCGCGTACAGTACCTTCGCGCCATCCCGTTCCACCCACTCGACGATCCGCCCGCCAGCGATGTGCTCCAGGCGGATGAGCCGACCGTCACCGAACGTCGCCCGCCACACCGGCTCGCTGCCGATGTCGGCGCGGATCAGATCGCCCTGCGCGCGGACCACCGTGTCGGCCGCGGCCGGAACGGCTAACCGTCCGAACGCGGCCCACAACATAGTAGCTGGCGGCACCAGCTTCTGCGCGCCCGGCGGCAGTGGTGCTATGAGCGAATCGCCCAGCAGGAACGCCGACCCGCCGCCGAATCCACCGAGGAAGAGGTCGAGCCGCGCGCTGTCGGGTGCAGCAAGGCGAACGGCGCCGTCGCCGCGGGTGAGCTGGTTCTCCTCCACGTATTCCCAGCGGAAGGCGACGGTGCGATGACCGGCGGGCAGCTCGGTGGAGGGAACGGCCATGGCCGGGAGCGGCGCTCCGGCGAGTGGGACCGCCGCGGGAGGCGTGCACGCTCCGGCCACTGTCGCGCCGATCAGGAGCCCGAGCGGGAAAAGCAGCTTTCGTTCAGCGAATCTCGATTCGAACAATCCTGTCTCCCTGCACGATCGCGTCGAGCGTGGCGAAGCCGGCAACGACCCGACCGAACGTCGTGTAGCCGCCATCCAGGTGAGGTTGCGGCGAGTGAGTGATGAAGTACTGGCTCCCGCCGGTATCGGGGCCGGAGAGCGCCATCCCGAGGATCCCGCGCTGGTAGCGCTGCGGGTTCAGCTCGTCACGTATGGCATACCCCGGTCCGCCGCTTCCGTCCCCGCGAGGGTCGCCGTCCTGCGCGACGAAGTTCGGAACCACCCGGTGGAAGGCGAGTCCCGAATACGTGCCATTCCGCGCCAGAGTCACGAAGTTGTTGACCGTGATCGGCGCGTCGGCCCCGAACAGCCGGAGCGTGATCGGCCCCCGGACAGTCCGGATCACAGCGGTCGCCGGCCGCCCTGCGAGCGCGGGCACGACAATCCGGTCCACGACCGACCGATACCAGGACGCCGGGCGCGGTTCGACCACACCGTCGCGCCAGGACGCAAGCGGCGGAAAGTTCCCCGCCGTCGCGCGCGTGACCGGATCAGCCGCCACGGGAAGGGCGGCGAGCCGCTGGCGCAGCTCGGGGGTGAACGCCGCGCTGTCACGGCGCCAGGCCGCAGCCAGGTAGCTGATCGCGGAGACGCGGGCGTCTGCCTCCCTGTCGTCCCGCGCGGCCTGAAGAGCAGCGACCACCCGCGGAAGGTCTTCCGCGCGACGCATACGCCCGAGCGCCGCGATCGCCAGGGCGCGTACGACCTGGTCGCTGTCGTCGAGCGCAGCGACCGCAAGCACCCGCACCGAGTCCGTGATCCGCGCAGTGTCGCCTGTCAGCGCACCGAGCGCCGCAGCTCTCACGCGGGCGTCGGCATCACGCACGAGCGGAAGAAGCGTGGCACGTGCGGCCCCGTGATCGCTGGCGCCCGAGACAGCGGCGGCGAGGATCGCCCGGTGGTGCCAGTCGCGGTGCGCCGCCCATTCACGGATTGCTGGCAGTGCTGCACCGTGGGCAACCGCTGCTTCGATGACATACCGTCGGTAGGTGAAGCCCGTGTCCGCGGCCCAGAGCGCTGGCCAGTCCGTCGGGCCGATCTGGCGGCTCGTCGCCAGCGTCTGCAGGGCCGCAATGCGAACGTTCGCATCGGCGTCGGCCGTGCCCTGAATGACGAGAGGCGCCCCACGCCCCTCGTAGCTCCCGAGCGAGCGCAGCGCGTTGATCCTCACGTGCGGGTGCGCATCGCGCGCGAGAGCGGTGAGCAGCGTGAGCGCCTGATCGGCCAGAGAGTCGCCGGCCGCGGGGCGAGCGAGGGCGCGCGCGATCTCCGTCCTGATCCGCGCCCCAGTCTCGGTGCCAAAGTCATACTGACCCCTGGCTTCAGTTCCCGCGGGAAACAGCGTCGTGTTCGCCGGACCCGCATCGGCCGCCGCTGGCGAAGACGCCGCTTCGATCAGCGCGCGAACGCCTCCGGGGGCCCGCGGTCTGGCGATCGCATATGCCGCCGCCCACACAACCGGGCCATCACCGCTCCGCAGGTGCGGGGTGATTGCTTCAACCGGGACGGGACGCAGCTTCGCAGCAGCAAGCAGCAGCTGTACTCGCACGCTGACTGCCGAGGCTTCCGCGGCCAGCGCTGAAACTACCGCTTCACGCCCCGGCTCCCCTATCTGTCCCAGTGCCCAGGCCGCCTCGGCGGCGACAGCTGGAGCGGAGCGAAGCGCGCGTGTGAGCGTCGGCACGCTCGCCGTGTCACGCAACAGCCCGAGGGCATAGGCCGCGTGCGCCGCGACGGTTGGGCGTGACCCCTCGACGAGATCCCGCAGCCTTGCGATACGGGGTGCGGCGGCTCGGGCACCGACCTGTCCAACCGCCAGGGCGGCTTGCCTCGCCAGCGCGTCGGAACTGGAGACAAGCGCCTGATCCACCGAGGAAGTGTCGAGCGTGCGGGTGTCCGCCATGGCGAGGAGCCGCGCGTAAAGAGCGCGTTGCGACGGCGTCAGCCGCTCGGCAGGAGCCTGGGCAGACGCACCGGCAGAAACGATGACTGTCAGCAGGCAGAAACGAAGGAGCGTCATGAAGTCACGTGCTGTTCGAGCGCCGAGCGCAGCTCGGCGGGCAATACGGTCACGGTCGCCTCGCG
This sequence comes from Gemmatimonadaceae bacterium, assembly GCA_036374155.1. Lineage (GTDB taxonomy): Bacteria > Gemmatimonadota > Gemmatimonadetes > Gemmatimonadales > Gemmatimonadaceae > DASUUI01. The sequence continues at coordinate 12,020 of DASUUI010000093.1, forward strand.
CGTGAACGCGATCAGAGTGGTCGAAGCGGAGGCCAGGCGCTGCCCGGTCGATGCGTTTTCCAGCAGGTAGTCGAACGTCACCGTTCGCGACTTCACCTCACGCACGGTCGTGGTGATGCGGACGAGGTCGTCATACCGCGCGGGCGCATGGTACCGGAGCGATGCGTCAACGACCGCGAGCGCGACGCCGGCCCGTTCCACGTCGGCGTACGAGCCCCACAGCTGCCTGATCAGCTCGGTCCGCCCTATCTCGCACCAGACGAGGTAGTTCGCGTGATACACCACCTGCATCTGGTCGGTTTCGGAGTACCGGACGCGAAGCTCGACAACGCCGTGGGAGGCTGGCATCAGGGGCCGAAGGCTTCAATTGGCATCCGCACAATGTAACGGCGCATTGTGCGTGGCCGTCACGGCGCTAAACTGTGCGCGTGCTCCAGGCGCCCTGCTATGTCGTGTCCGATGCGCACCTCGGTGCTGCCGACCCGCGCGCCGAAGAGGAGCTGCTCGCGCTGCTCTCGATAGTGCGGACGACGGCCGGCTCGCTGGTCATCAACGGCGACCTGTTCGACTTCTGGTTCGAATGGCGCACGGTAATCCCCCGCAGAGCGTTCCGCGTGCTCGCCGCGCTCCGCGCGATCACCGACCGGGGCGTTCCCATCATCTGGACCGCGGGCAATCACGATTGCTGGGGCGGCGAGGTGCTGAAGGAGGACATCGGAGCCTGGTACCAGCTGGATCCCTGGGAAGGCGAAATCGCCGGGTGGCGGACGCGAGTGGAGCACGGCGATGGTCTGCGCGACCGCGAGGATCGCGCTTACCGGGCCGTGCGGCCGGTGATGCGGCACCCGTGGGCAATCCGCGCCTTTCGCGCGCTGCATCCCGATCTGGCCACCCGCATCGCAACTTCGGCATCGGGAGCCAGTCGCGACCACCGCGCGCTGGACGAGGGCGAAGCGCTCCGCGTGTCCGCATTCGCCGCGCTCGGCCGCCGCCGGGACCTCGACCTGCTGATCTACGGGCACTCGCACATCCCCGTCGTGCTTAGCGCCCCCCGTGGCGTTTACGCCAACGCCGGCGGCTGGGCCGAGCGGCCGACTTACCTGATCATCACCGGGGAGCGCGTCGCGTTGTACGAGTGGAACGGCTCAGCCGACGGGACGGAGCTCGACGCGGTCTATCGGAGCGCCGAGGAACCGCTCGCCGACGCGGAGGAACTGGGAGGGTGAGTCGGAGACGATGAACCGGTAGCGCGACTCGTCGGTGCGATGGCTCGCGAGTCCGCGCTCACTCAGCACCGATGCGAGCTCGGCCGCCGTCTCCTCGGCGCTGTCCACCAGCCGGATCCCCCGTCCCACGGTCTCGCCGATCACCTTCTTGAGCAGCGGGTAGTGCGTGCAACCGAGCACGATGGTGTCCGGTCGCGGCCGGCGCCCACCGGTGCGGTGCGGCATGAACGGCTCGAGATATTCGCGAGCGACGAGTCGCGTCGCCTCGGTGTCCGTCCACCCTTCCTCCACCAGCGGCACAAACAGCGGACACGCGAGCGCCACCACGTCCACGTCCGGCGCTGCCTGGTGGATTGCGTTCACGTACGCTCCGGATGCGACGGTGCCCGCCGTCGCAATCACGCCGACGTGCCGGTTGCGCGTCGCCTTTACGGCCGCTCGCGCGCCGGGCTCGATCACGCCGATCACCGGGAAGTCGAGGGCCGCACGCAGCGCCGGAAGCGCGCGCGCCGTCGCAGTATTGCACGCGACCACCAGCGCCTTGACCCCCTCGCCGCGCAGGAAGGCCGCGATCTCCAGGCTGTACCGCTCGACGGTCTCAGGTCCCTTGGGGCCGTACGGCAGCCGGGCGGTATCGCCGAAGTACACCACGCTCTCGTGCGGCAGCTGCCGCATGATCGAGCGAACCACCGTGAGGCCGCCGATCCCTGAATCGAACACCCCCACCGGAGCGTCCGACCTGGGAGTGCGCCTGGCTACCAGGCGATGGACGCGGTGACGCGCGCCTCGCGCCCGGGGGCGACGGTGGCGCCCACGCTGGCCGGAAAGTCCCAGAGGTGGGCAGCCACGTAGGCGTCGGCCGCTGAGAAGAGGTGATTGAAGATGAGCAGCGCGATCCAGTCCTCGAGGTGCTGCTTGCGCGCGCGCACGCGGCCGCCGACATCGGAGATGGTGAACTCGGCCGGGACCGGCTGACCTGTCTCCGGGTCGAGCACCAGCTCCCCGGTAAGCGGATCGCGCTCGTAGCGAACGACCGTGGAATCCGCGGGTGCCCTGCGCGCCTG
>DASUUI010000094.1:0-11125 GCA_036374155.1 Gemmatimonadaceae bacterium
CAACCGGCTCGCGACTGCGCAGTACGTCACGCAGTTCAGCGACGCGTCGGCCACGGGCACGTTCGGACGGCGGTACGTGTTCGGCGCGCTGCGGTACCAGGAGCTGTCGCTCACGACCCGAGTGGACTGGACGTTCTCGCCAGTTCTTTCGCTGCAGTTCTTCGCGCAGCCGCTGATCGCGGCTGGCGAGTACCGCGACCTCAAAGCGCTGGTCGCGCCGCGTACGTACGACTTCGAGGTGTTGAGCGAGGAGTCGGGCACGCTCGCGCGCGACGGGCAGGATGTCGTGCTGTACCCGTCCGGCGCGGCTTTCCAGATCCGCGATCCCAATTTCAAGACGCGCACGCTGCTGGGTAACGCGGTCGTGCGCTGGGAGTACCGGCCGGGCTCAGCGTTGTTCTTCGTCTGGCAGCAGCGGCGCGACGGATTCGGCGACGACTTCGGGCTCGCGGGCATGCGAGATCTGCGGGACGTGTTCGGCGATCAGCCGCAGAACATCTTCGTCGTGAAGGGGACCTACTGGATGCGATGGTGAGAACTGCAGCGGTTAGCGGTTAGCGGTTAGCCAATCACGGGTTGAAGGTCTCGGGCACGGCAGCATCGCTGCTCTTTCTAGCGGCCGTATGGAGTAGTGTCGAGAATCTCGGGTGTACGGTCGCCGTCGGTATCCTCCCAACCGAACAGAATCGGAGCGGTGATGAATGGAGCCCAGGTGGTTGGGTCGCCGCACTCCGTCCAGTCGTGCCGCCAACCCCAGTGATGCCCGATCTCATGATGGTACGCGGCGGCCGCAACGTTAACGAACGCGGCTGCACTCAACGGAGACTTCCACAAGCCATAGTTCCCCATGTAAACGAAATAGGGTGCAGCGGTGCCGAACGCGGCGAAACCGCCCTCGGGGCGGTCGGGGTCAGGGTTGAGTACCACGACAAAGTCGTAGCCGACCGTGGACAACCCGTTGTCCGCGAGCGCTGCGCGCACGCTGCTGAGCGCGCGGGGATCAGAGATCTCACCCGGCGGCAGCAGCACGTTGGCAAAGGAGAACACCACGATCGGCGACGCATATCCTCTGCTGGTGGCGAAGAGCTCATGCTGAGCGTTGATCCCGGCCTGAGCCTGGCTCAACAGGGCGAGACTTGCATCATCAGTCGTCTCCGGATACGTCACGAGCACAGTGAGAACGTTGAACGTTCCGGCGGGGATGATCCGGAGCACCCTGCTATGCTTCAGCCCACCTTCCCTGGCAGTCACCAGAGACGTGCCGTCGCGTGACAGATACATCTCCAGCAGCCTGCGCTCGCCCGGATTACCAGTCGGGAGATAGGCGGTCGTCATCAGGTGGCCTGCGCCGGTGCATCCCGCCCTCGGATCCTGGTCGAAGATCGCGGGCCGCGGAACGGATTCCTGAAACTCCCGCTGATAGGAGGTGCTGACGGCGGCGCTGATTGATGGCACGAGCGGTTGTTGCGGGGTCCCTGGCGAGCCGTCCGGCGGACCAGTCGGCTCGCTGCCGCAGGCGATGAGCACCAGGAGGAGCGATGCGAGTGAGACCCGCATGACCCGCGGACACGTGGGAGCAGGCCATGCACGATTCATTCGGCCTCGGTTTGGTCAGCGCGCGGTAAGGGTCCATTTGACCGTTGAGCCGTCGCTGTTCGACGGCCCGACGTACTCCCACGTACCGGCGACCTCGGGTACGAACTCGAAACGTGCCTCCGGGACGAGCGGTCCGCTGTTGAAAAGTTCGCCCCCCGGCGGCGCTGAAACCGCCACCACCCTCCAGTCAGCCGGATTCCACCAATCGAACCGTCGGTTGAACCATTCTACAGTAGTTCCCACGGGAACGACGGCGTCGCAATCGCCGCAGGGCGGTTCAAACCTCATCCCCCAGAAATCCGGGTAATCCCAGCCACCCCAGGTACGGACGAAAGCAATCAGGAACGTGGTCGCTTCCACTGAGAACTTCGCGGGCAGTACGGCAGACCCGGGAATCGCTGCTCGCACCACCGTCGGGCCAATCACGGTCGGAGTGAACGCGACGCTCGAGTAGCCCTGCGAATTGGTAGCGGTCGTCGCGCTCCTGGACTCCGCGGTGAACGATCCTCCTTTGAACAACCCGTCACCCGCGGTGACAGACCAGGCAATTGTAACGTTGCCAACTCCGCGACCCGTTTCGTCGCTGACTTGCACGCCGAAAGACTCTGGAAGGACTTCACCGGCCTTCCCGACCTGGCTGGTCCCGGTCAACGCCGTGAGCATCGCTGGGGCGGGCGGTGCCGCCTGAACGGGCGGGCCCGTGGGACCCGGGTCGGAGCAGGCGAACACGGCCAGGACCGGAATTCCGACCTGCCAACGCTGGATTCGCAGAAGCATGGATCGTCCCCCTACCGCACGGCTTCCCAGCGCAACGTCTTGCTGGTACCGCCCGGCGGCGGCTCGGCAGGTATCGGGGATTGTGGGTGACCGGGTACGATGGTCCGGCCGGTTGCACTCAGAGCTTCCGCCACGCCGCCATCGAACGCGGAAATCACACCGCGTTTTGTGGAAGGGAGCGGCCCGCCCGTCACGAACTGAATACTTCGGCCACGGATTGTGCCTTCCACGACACTGAAGAATGGGGGCGAGAACTCAGCCGGCGGAACGAAGGCCTCACCTCCGCCAGTCTCGCACGTGATGGAAGTCTGCTCACCGCTTCCGCTGAAGGTGCTGCCGTTCTGGATCAGCTCGAGTGTGCCGGAACTCTCACAAACCAGGCGGGTGACCGGCCCCTCAGACGGCATACCGAACATCGCCGCCACCCAGTCCGGAACCGTGAGCTGTTCGGTGCTGCTCCAGTTCCAGTCGCCAGCGACGCTGATCGCTTCTGTCGAGATCCTGGCCGCGTGGTCGTCACCCGGTGCGGTGGCCAGCAAGACCCCGTCCGAGCACGCCGTGAGAAGCACGGCTGCAACAGCGAAACTCATGGCCGGCCCAACTGCATTCAGCTGGCGGTGCGACATTCTCCCCTCCTGAGTCAGGATGCAGCCGCTCACGGACATTCATTTTGAATCCACGTGATACGGCAAATGATCTTGCTGGCGGGGAGGGCACGGTCGTAGCTTCGCAGGAAGCCGCTTCAAACGAGGCTCGGGCCAGCAGCGGTATCCCCGGCGTGCACGGAGAAGCCCCTTGTCGATGCGCCCCAACCGCGAATCTTCCCCTCCCGTTCTTCATTACACGAATCCGCAGGAGGACGGGGCCATGTCAGCCGCCGAACCTGCGCTTCCTGGGAGTGCACCCCCGCCCGGCGTCCCAAGCGACGCGCCGGAGCCCAATCCAGCCCCGGACCACACGCAGACAACTGTCAGTCGCCTTCTCGAAGGGCTCAATAGTGGCGACCAGGATGCTCTCGACGCGCTCTTTCCGATCGTTTACGATCAGCTGCGCTCGCTGGCACACCGCGAGCGCCGGCGATGGGATGGAGACGCAACACTCACCACGACGGCTCTGGTCCACGAGCTGTATCTGAAGCTCGCTGAACAGACTCAGGTGTCCGCCGAGAGTCGCGCACACCTGTACGCACTCGCTGCAAAGGCGATGCGGCATATCCTGAGCAACTACTCCCGTGATCGCCGAGCGCAGAAGCGCGGGGGCGGAGCGCAGACCGTTCCGCTGGATGAGGCGATGCTCCTTGCCGACGACGCCGGCAAAGACAGCGAGACGGCGTTACTCACGGCTCTCGATGCCGCGCTCAGGCGCCTGGAGCGGACCCATCCCAGGCGCGCACGCGTTGTCGAGTGTCGCTTCTACGGGGGGATGTCGGTGCCTGACACGGCAACAGCCCTGGGGATCTCGCCGCGAACCGTCAAGCGTGACTGGGTCGTGGCCCAGGCATGGCTGCATCGCGAGCTGAAGAGCAGGCCCTGACCGTGTCGGACCTGTCGCACGATCGGGTAGGTGAGATCTTCGAGCAGATACTGGCAATGCCGGGCGAAGAGCGCGCGGCTGCGGTGGCGACCGCATCCGGCGGCGATGCGCGGATGCAGGCGGAGCTGGAATCGCTGTTGAAGTCGTATGAAGAAGCGCCCGACTTCCTGGAAGGAGTGCCAGCCGCGATTCTGGCCAGGGTGCTCAGCGGGCTGGTGCATGTGCCTTACGAGGAACCGGCCTGGCCACGGGTGGGCGCGCGCTACGAGATTGTCGGTCGCCTCGGGCGTGGCGGGATGGGCGTAGTGTACAAAGCCCGCGATTTGCGGCTGGGGCGGCTCGTGGCGCTCAAGCTTCTTCCCCCTCACCTGGCAGCCGACGACAAGGCAAGAGCGAGACTGCTTACGGAGGCCCGGGCCGCGTCCGTCCTCGACCATCCCAACATCGCGGTGGTGCACGAGATCGAGGAGGTTGAGGAAACGGGGCAGTTGTTCATCGCCATGGCGTGTCATGAGGGCGAGACTCTGCGGGAGCGACTCGAGCGCGGCCCTCTGCCAGTCAGCGAAGCAGTGACCCTCACGCGCCAGATCGCGAGCGCACTCGCCGCAACGCACCGCGCGGGAATCGTTCACCGCGACATCAAACCGTCCAACGTGCTCGTCACGGCCGACGGCAGCGTGAAGATCCTGGACTTCGGGATCGCGAAGGCGGCGGGGGAGGAGCTGACGCGCGAAGGCGTGATTGTCGGCACGGTCGCCTACATGAGCCCCGAGCAGACACGCAGCGAAGTCACCGACCCGCGAACCGATGTGTGGTCCCTCGGCGTCGTCCTCTACGAGATGCTCGCCGGTGTACGCCCGTTCCGCGCCGACAGCACCGCCGCGCTGATTCACGCGATCCGTCACGATGACCCGCAGCCTCTCGAGGGGCTGAGACCGGAGGTGCCCTTCGCTCTGGCACGCGTGGCGGATCGCTGTCTGGCAAAGAATCCCGCTGCCCGTTACGATCGCGCGGCGAATCTGGTCGCCGACCTCGACGATTTTATCCGATCGCCCGAAAGGCCGCCGACGTCAGACGACCAGTACAGCCGCCGTGCGAACAGCGGGGCGACGGACACCATGCATCGCGTGGCTCTGTTGCCGCTCGCAGACGGCGGGTCGGACGCGAACGGTGCGTACTTCCCAGATGCGCTGACCGCAGAGCTCATCAGCCGACTCTCGGAAATTTCTGAGCTGCGCGTAATTGCACGCGCGTCGGTTCTCCGGTACGGGAAAGGTGAGACAGACGCGACCGGGATCGGTCAGGAGCTCGTGGTGCAATCCCTTGTGCGAGGCAGCGCGCGCCTGGCAGGAGACCAGATCGAAGTCTTCCTCCAGGTTGTTGACTGCCGGGACGGGAGCCCCAAATGGACCGGCGAGTTCACACGCCGCCTGGATGCGGTCTTCCCGCTCTCCGGCGAAATCGCGCGTCAGATCGCTGAAGCGCTGCACGTCCGCGTGACGCCCGGCGAGCACCGCAGGCTCGCCCGCGCCGGACCCGCGACTGCGGAGGCCAATGCCCGCTATCTGAGGGCCCGCCACCTGCTCAACCAGTGGGATCCTGAAGCTGCGAGGGCAGCGCTGAAGTCGTTTCACGAAGCACTCGAACTCGATCCGTCCCTCGCACGTGCCTGGAGCGGACTGGCGCATGCGTACACGATTCTCGCAGGGCTCGCCGCGGTGCCTGCCGACGAAGCGTACGCACAGGCACGGACGGCGGCGGAAAGAGCGCTCGGGCTCGACCACGACCTGAGCGAGGCCCACACGGCACTCGCCACCGCCCTCGCATACCACTTCCTCGATCCGCGGGAAGCCGAGAAGCACTTCGTCAGAGCCATCGAGCTGGAGCCGAGCAACGCCGCAGCGCGCGGCTTTTATGCTGAGCAGCTTCGGAATCACGGCCGGTTCGACGAGGCACTGATCCAGATCGATGCCGCACGCGAGCTCAATCCGTTCTCACCCTCGCATGAGTTCGAGAAAGGACTCATCCTCTATGTCGCCCGCCGGTACGACAAGGCGAGGGAGCAGCTGCAGCGGCTTCTGGACTCGGGACATGGCTTTCACGTCGCCTACTTCGGCATGGCGCTGGTCCTGGTACAGCAGCGCCGGTATGACGAAGCACTCGAGGCGCTGAAGACGCTGGATCCTGAAGGGCAGTCTCCCGACGCACGCGCCCTTCGTGGATACATCTATGCGACTACTGGCCGGCGGGACGATGCTCAGGAAATGATTGCCTCGCTGGCAGAGTCGCTCAACGACCCCGAGCGAGCATTCGACCCGTCACCGTTTCACGCGGCCGTGATTTACGTGGCGCTCGGCGATCTGGACCGCGCTCTCGACCTTCTCTGGGAGCTGAGCAGAGAGCGCACATGGCACGCGGGGCTCCTCAAGGTGGAGCCGATGCTCGACCCGCTGAGAGGTCATCGGAGGTTCCAGAAACTGCTGGAGGAGGTGGGGCTGCACCAGCCTCCTCCGCTACTCACGCCCATCTCCCGGCCCCGCTGAAGCCGCGCTTCGCGCGTGGCACGAAGAGCGGCACGGCTCTACATGTAACTGAGCCACCAGTCGCGCCTCCGCTGCTTCACGCCCGCATACCATTTACAGATCGGGTAGAGCAACAGCACTCCCGCGATCCACGCGAGGTAGGTCACACCCAGGCCGAAGCCCGCGCCTTCCGGCCATGGACCGAACGTCGGGCTCACGAACTGGCTCCACGGCTTGCCGGCCGCGACATGCAGCAGGATCCCAATCGTGTGCGCCGTGAGCCACTGCAGCATGTAGAAGAAGAGCGGCACGCGACCGAACACGACCAGTGCCGAGCTGAGCCGCATCGGCTTGAGCCGCTCGAACCAGGCGAGCGCCATCAGCCCCGGGCCAATTGTCATCAGCAGGAACAGCAGCGACGGCGGGTACTTGGTGACGTTGAGGAACGAGAGAAGCGTGTACACGCCGCTCGGCTGCGTGCTCCAGCGCGACGGGTCACCGTACACGTTGATCGCCCTGAGCAGGATGAACCCGATCGTGAGTGCCGCACCAACCTGCAGGAGGAACCGCTGTCGCCGCGCGGGCTCCCAGTCGTACACGCGACCGAGCGCGTAACCTGCCGCCATTACTCCGATCCACGGTATGAGCGGGTACAGCACGAACAGCACCGGGCTCGGCCAGCCGGCGACCGGGAACGCGCCACCCTGGTGCAGCACGATCCACAGTTTGCTCAATGCATCCGGCACCGCGCTGCCCGGACCCTGCCATGCCGTGACACGAACCACGTCGAAGAGGTTGTGCAGCGCGATCATCGCGATGCCGAATATCGCGATCGCGCGTAAGGGCAGGCGCACAAGGACGCCGAGCACAATCATCGAGACACCCAGCACCCAGATCACCTGGGCCATGCCGAGGAACGAGAGGTTGTACTCGAAGGTGACAAGAAAGCGGACGATCGTGAACTCCAGAACGATCAGCCAGAGTCCGCGCTTTACGAGAAACGTTGACAGGTCTGCCTTCGACCTCCCGCGCGAGAGCTGGAGGTACGCGCCGGTGCCGGCGAGGAAGACGAACAGCGGTGCGCAGAAGTGCGTGATCCAGCGGGTGAAGAAGAGCGCCGGCCAGGTGCGCTCGACGTTGGTCGGGTCGAACGCAGTCACGGCCCAGTGCGTGAAGTCGCGCGTGTGGTCAAGGAGCATGATGACCATCACGATGCCGCGGAGCAGGTCCACGGAATCGAGCCGCGGACGGCGGATCGGCGCGGGCGCCTGACTGTGAATCCCGCCCGCAACAGGTCCGTCAACGATGCGGACGTCGGGCGTCGGGTTTTCGGAGAGGGGGCTGGCGGTCATTGAGATTGTGAGAACGGCGCCAAGCTATCCTGCGTGCGAGACCGCTGCCATATGCTCGTGCCTGGCGCAAGGCATTGCTGGTGGTGGTGAAACGACTTCAATTTGGCAGCGACATCCGTTCAACATCCGGCTTCAACCACCTCCTCATGACGAGTCTTCGACGGCTGGCGCTCTCCACGTACGTGACGGCGGTGGCGCTCGCATTCAGCCCACCCCTGGAGAGTCAGGAGGTTGGTCCGGATTGGGCAGCCCTGCAGCGCGAAGCTGCTCAGCTGCTGTCCGACTACCTTCGGGTGAACACCGCCAACCCGCCCGGCAACGAGCTGGACGGCGCGCTCTTCATCAAGTCGGTGCTCGAGCGTGAAGGGTTCGAGGTGCAGCTGCTCGACACGGGCGTATTCGCGTCACGGCGCGGGGCCAACCTCTACACACGGCTGCGAGGGAACGGCTCCAAACGCGCTGTCGCACTGGTCCACCACCTGGATGTCGTACCTGCGTCGCCCGAGCATTGGTCCGTGCCTCCGTTCTCAGGCGAGGTGAAGGACGGACACGTCTGGGGACGCGGCGCTCTCGACATGAAAGGCGATGGCATCGCGCATCTGGTCGCAATGCTGGCGCTCAAGCGCTCGGGCGTGCAGCTGTCCCGTGACATCGTGTACATCGCCAACGCGGACGAAGAGCTGGGCTCCACCGGAGTCCTCCAGTTCGTCGCGAATCACGCCGACCTCGTGAGCGACGTCGAGTTCCTCATCACCGAAGGTGGCGACAACCCGGTCCTCAACGGACAGCTGCAGTTCATCGGCGTCGGCGTCGCGGAGAAGCGCACCTTCTGGCAGCGGCTCACCGTCCGCGGCATCCCGTCACACGGCTCGCGACCAACCCCGCACAATCCCGTGCCGCGGATCGCAGCCGCGGTGAACCGCCTCGCCAGCTATGAGACTCCGCTGGAAGTCACACCTCCCGCCGAGCGGTTCTTCCGCGACATCTCGCGCACGTACCAGAGCCCGCAGCGCGAGTGGCTCGCGGACATCCGCCGCGCAGTCGAGATGCCGGAGGCGCGGCAGTGGATACTGAGCAACGTCAGCTGGAATGCGATCCTCAGGATGACGATCACTCCCACGGTGCTCCGCGGCTCGGACAAGACGAACGTCATACCGCCTACGGCCGTCGCCGAAGTGGACGTGCGGTTGCTGCCGCATCACGACAAGGACTCGGCGCTCGTGCTCCTGAAGCGCATAGTCGCCGACACCGCGGTTCACTTCGAGACGCTGCTGGAGCCCAAGACGCCGTTGCAGAGTCCGGTCGAGGGCGAGTTCTTCGATGCGGTCGAGCGCGCAGTCGCAACTGTGCGCCCGGGCACCTTCGTCACTTCGGTGATGCAGCCGTATGCGACCGACCGTCCGATCTACCAGCGGGTCGGAATCAAGGTGTACGGGATCGACCCGTTCCTGGTGGAGACCGCCGAGCGGCAACGCGGCATGCACGGCAACGACGAGCGTGTCTCCGTGGAGAACCTCGGATTCGGCGTGCGGTTCATCTACGAGATCGTGAAGAACCTGCAGTAGCCGTGCAGCTCAGTCGGGGAGGAGCAGCTCTCCCCGGCTGACGATCACCGCGTTGCCGCCAACGCGCACGGCTGCGATCTCACCGTCCTTCACGTCGCACTCCAGGTCGAGGATGCTCGGCCGCCCCATCTCGAACCCCTGCTCCACCCGCCACGCATGCGTGCCGTCGTACAGCCGCGAGCGCGCGTGCAGTTGCCCCGCCAGCGCAGCCACCGCGCTGCCGGTTGCCGGATCCTCCGGAACGGCGATGCCGGGAGCGAACATCCGCGCACGGAAGTCGGAGTCGGGCAGCTCCGGATCGGCGGCGAACACGAAAACCTCCTCAGGAAGCCGGTGCAGCTTCACGAGGTTCTCCCACGCCGAACCGTCGAGGCGACACGCAGCCACCGCGCGCCGGTCCACGAGCTCGACATAGAGGAACGGCACTCCGCAGGAATAGACAGCCGGCCCGGGACGAACCTGGGCAACGTCCGATTCGCCTATGCCGAGAGCGCGCGCCAGCTCGCCGCGGCTCGGACCAGCGCTCAGAAGCTCGGGGAGCTTCGCAGCCGACAGCTGCGCGAACGTCGCCCTGTCGCCGCGCCGTACGCGCACAGGTACGGGTCCAACGCCTTCCTCGAGCGTGATCAGCGTCCCGGCCGCGGAATCGTCCAGGCCGCGGAGCGTGGCGAGCAGCACCGCCGTGCCTACCGTAGGATGCCCCGCAAACGGCAGCTCCTGCGCGGGCGTGAAGATCCGCACTCGCGCCGTATGCGAAGCGTCTGCAGGCGGGTACACGAACACCGTCTCCGACAGGTTGAACTCGCGCGCGATCCGTTGCAGCCGTTCGTCGGGGACACCCTCCGCCTCGGTTATTACGGCGAGCGGATTCCCGGCGAATGCGCGATCGGTGAAAACATCGAGAGTGTGGAACGGGACGTTCACGCGCTCAGCCCCGCGGCTGCACTGCGATCCACTCCCTCACGTTCCGCTCCAGCACGTCGAGCGGGAGAGCGCCGTGCCGCAGCACTTCGTCGTGGAACGCGCGCACGTCGAACCGCGCACCGAGCGTGCGCTCGGCCTCGCCCCGAAGCTCCTTGATCTTCAGCTCGCCGATCTTGTACGCCAGCGCCTGACCCGGCCACACGATGTAGCGGTCAACCTCCTGCGCGATGTCGAGCTCGGTCTTCGCCGAGTTGGCGGCGAAATACTCGATCGCCTGCTCGCGCGTCCAACCCATGGAGTGGATGCCGGTGTCGAGCACGAGGCGAATCGCGCGCCAGATCTCGTAGGTAAGCTGGCCGAACTTCGAGTAGGGGTCCTTGTACATCTCGAGGTCAGGGCCGAGGCTCTCGGCGTACAGCGCCCACCCCTCGACGAACACCGTGTAGCCGCCGAGCTGCCGGAACCGCGGCAGTCCCTCGAGCTCCTGCGCCAGCGCGATCTGAAGGTGGTGACCGGGCACCGCTTCGTGCAGCGACAGCGCTTCCATCTCCCACTTCGGCCGCGACTTGAGGTCGTACGTGTTCACGTAGTAGTAGCCCGGGCGCCCCGCCTCAGCGGAGCCGCGCTGGTAGTACGCCGTGGTCTGCGAAGGAGCCATGTACGACGGAATCGTGGTAACGCCGTATGGAAGCCGCGGCAGGCGGCCGAACAGCCGCACGAGCCCTGGATCGATCCGCTTGGAGATGTCGCGATACTCCTGCACCAGGCTCGCGGAGTCCGTGTGATAGAAGCGCGGGTCGGTGCGCAGGAAGTTCACGAACGCGGCAAAGTCGCCCTGGAAGCCGGTCGTGCGGAT
>DASUUI010000095.1:0-5798 GCA_036374155.1 Gemmatimonadaceae bacterium
GGCCGTCGGACCGGCCGCAGTCCGCCGCCGAGATCGTGCAGTTCCTGGACGGCACGGCGGCGTCGCTGGTCAGCGGCCCCACGCGCACGACTCCCGTCGTCGTGAGAGGCGCGCGCCCGAAGTGGATGTACGCGGCCGCCGCCGCTGTCGCGCTTCTGATCGTTGCATCGCTGGCATATGTCGCGACCCGCCCTGACGACGCGCGCGTGGGGGGCGCAGCATCGGGCGAGCCGCCTATCAGAAGCGTGGCGGTGCTCCCGTTCGTGGACGCTGGGCAAGGGGGAGGCGCCGACGACTATTTCGTCGAGGGAATGTCGGACGAGCTGAGCGCCGCGCTCGGGCGAATTCCCGGGCTGCAGGTCGCGTCGCGCACGTCCACCTACGCATTCAAGGGTGAGAGTGTCGATGTCCGCCAGGTCGGCGAGCGGCTCAAGGTGGATGCCGTGCTCGAGGGCCGGGTGCGGCGTGCGGGGGACCGGCTTCGCGTGACCGCGCAGCTCACCAACGTCCGCACGGGACTCTCGTTCTGGACCGATTCGTACGAGCGCGAGGTGAAGGACGTCTTTGCCGTGCAGGACGACATCTCGCGCGCCATAGCGAGCGCGCTGCAGTTCCGGCTTGGCGCTGCCGCCGCGGCGAGCGTTGGCCGTGGGCAGGGAACTGAGAGCGTCGAGGCGTATGATCTGTACCTGCGGGGTCGGTATCACCTTCATCGTCGCGGTGAATCGAACCTCAAGACTGCCATCACGTTCCTGGAGCAGGCGATCGCACGCGATCCCAACTTCGCCCGCGCCTACGCCGCCCTCGCGATGGCGGAGGTACTGCTTCCCGAGTACACCGACACGGTTGACCCTGACGAATACAACTCGCGTGCGGAGAGATCCGCGGAGCGCGCGCTGGCGCTGGACAGCACCATCTCCGAGGCACACACAGCTCACGGCCTGGCGCACGTCCACCGCTGGGAATGGGACGAGGCTGAGGTCGCCTATCGCCGGGCGCTCGAGCTCGATCCGAGGAACGCGACCGCTCACCAGTGGCTGGGCGAGCTGTCATATCATCTCGGACGCACGCGAGATGCGGTCGCGCACATGCGGCAGGCGGCGGAGCTCGAGCCGCTCGCGCCAATCGCCGCGGTCGCGACGTCGTACGCGATGATTGGGGACCGCCAGTACGCGGCCGCCCTCGCGGAAGCGGAGCGGGGCGTATCGCTCGCGCCGGAACTGGGGCTGGCGCACCGGGGGGTTGCCATGGCAGCAATGCTCACAGGGCAGCCCGACAAAGCTCTCGCAGCAATGCGCCGGGCCGCTGACCTCGAGCCGAATCTCGATTTCCGGCTGGGCCTGGAGGTTTTCATTCTCGCGCGCACGGGCCGGCGGGAGGAAGCGGCGGCAGCTTTCCGCGCGCTGCAGCGGCGCGGCAGGGTTCGTCCCTTCGTGCTGATGTGGGGCTATCTGGGGATGGAAGACTACTCTCGTGCGGCCGTGGAGCTGGAGCGCGCAGTGGATGCGAGGGATCAGCAGCTCACGAACTTCTCGATCCTGGCTGAGCCGGCGTACGACGCAATGCGGGAGCTGCCGGAGTACCGCCGCGCGGTGCAGAAGATGGGCTTGCCGTTGCCTGCCCCCGCTGGCTGAACGAGCGGACGAGCAGAATGTCTCGCCATCGCCCTTCGCTGTGCAGAGCCCCGCTGCTGCGGCGAGCCGCCACGGTGACTGTTGCCGCGCTCTGCGCTGCGTGCGATGCCGGCACCGAAAGACGATCCGCAGACTCGCCTGCGCCTGCGGTCCAGACCGCTGCCGCCATGCCGATCCCGGACGGCCCGTTCGGTGCGGCGATCCTGCGCGGCAAGGCACTTCTCGCGAACACGCGCGACAGCCTGCCAGATCACGTTGGCAATCAGCTGCGCTGCATGAGCTGCCATCTGGATGAAGGCCGCCGCCGGCAGGGGTCATGGGTGGGGGTGCACGCGCGCTACCCTCAGTACCGTCCGCGAAGCGGCACCGTGGAGACGCTCGAGTTCCGTGTCAACGACTGCCTGAAGCGAAGCATGAACGGGAAACCTTTGCCGACCGACAGCCGCGAGATGCGCGAGATCATCGCGTACTTCGCCTACCTGTCGCTCGGTGTACCCGTGGGAGACACCCTCACCCGGCCGGTCCCGCTGCTCGCGTCGATTCCGGGCGACAGCGCCCGTGGGGCCGCGCTCTACGCTGCCCGATGCACTCTCTGTCACGCACCGAACGGCGCCGGCACTGCAGCGGGACCGCCGCTCTGGGGCGAAGGCTCCTACAACGTCGGCGCGGGGATGACCCGGGTGCGGACGGCCGCGACGTTCATCCGGTACAACATGCCGCTTACCGAGCCCGGCTCGCTGAGCGAGCAGGAGGCGTTCGACCTCGCCACCTTCATCAACCGGCAGCCGCGTCCCGACTACCCGGGGAAGGAGCTCGACTGGCCCAACGGTGACCCGCCGCCGGACGTCGCCTATGAGACGCGGGCCGCCCGGGCCCGCCAGGTTGCGCCGCGCTGAAGCCGCGACAGCTTTCAGGGAGGGCCGGCACCGTAGGGAGCCGGAGATGACGCGGAACTCAGACACAGGCGGACCAGTGATTGAACGCAGCAGCGGTAGCGCACCCCGACGGCGGTTCCTCACGCAGCTCGGGGCAGCCGTCGCGGCGGTCACCGGCGTGACGGTGATCGCGCGGGCGCAGGGGACCGGCCAGGGCGCCGGCCACACTCACCCTGCCGGGCAGCAGGGGATGCAGCACACCACGCCGCACGACGCGTGGATGAAGGAGCTGAAGGGCCATCACAGGCAGATCTTCCACGCCACCGCAGCGCCGGTCAGCCCGGCGCAGAGCACGATCGCGGTGCCGATGCTGATGGCGAAGAACTACCTCGACGCGTACACGGGCCCATACGGGATGAAGGCAGAGCACGTCAACGCCGTGATCGGCGTGCACGGCGGGGCGCTCGGCATCGCGATGAACGATGCGGCGTGGACAAAGTACGGGCTCGGGCAGAAGGCGAGCATCACCGATCCCGCGTCGAAGGAGCCGGCCGTGCGCAACATCTTCGCGGCCGACGGCGAGTACAGCGTCGCCGCGCTCCAGGCGCGTGGCGTGCTGTTCATCGTGTGCGGCACCGCGCTTCGCATCGCCAGCGAGGCGTGGGCGCCGAGCGTGTCACAGACGCCCGAAGCGACGCTGGCAGAGCTGAAGGCCAGCCTGCTGCCGGGGGTCGTCGAGGTGCCGGCGATGGTCGTCGCGCTGAACCGGGCGCAGGAAGCGGGCTTTACGTACGTACGCGCCAGCTAGACAAGCAGCGATTAGCGGTTAGCGATTAGCGGAAAGCAACTGCGGTTCCGCCGTAGCTTTCCGCTAACAGCTAATCGCTAACCGCTGTGCTTACGGTTGTCTGAAGCTCGGCGGCAGAGTCTTGTATCTCTCCGTCAACTGCTCCTGCCGGTTGAGATTGTCCCGTTCCACGCCGCGTACTATCACGTGCTCCGCGCGCGTCGAGAACTCGAAGGGGTCGCCGCTCCACACCACCACGTCGGCGTCCATGCCGGGTCGCAGCGCGCCCAGCCGGTCGCCCACGCCGAACAGCTGCGCTGGTACCGTCGTCACTGAGCGAAGCGCCTCGTCCCAGCTCATGCCATAGGCGACGGCGTTACCCGCCTCCTGCCTGATGTTGCGGACGTTGAACGACTCTTCGTCGCCCCCACCGTTTCCGATGAGCACGACGGTGACGCCGGCGCGGCGCAACAGTGCTGCGTTCTCCTGCCGCGTTGCGAGGGTGGAGAAACTGCGCGGGATGTTGTTCATCGCTCCGGTGAGCACGGGCACGCCGGCGGCGGCGATGCGATCAGCCACCATCCAGCCCTCGGACGCATTCCCGAGAATGAGGCGAAGCCTGTACTCCCTCCCAAGCGCCAGCACTGCGTCTATGTCGGCTGCACGATCAACTGCCACCAGCAGGGGCATCCGGCCCTGAACCACGGGGATCAACGCCTCCAGGTCCTTGCGGCTGGCTGCGAACGGACGCGTCTCGGCACGGTCGAAGGCGCGCCGGTTGGCGGCGAAGTACTGCACGTCCTCGATCAGCTCGCGCAGCCGCATGTACAGCTCGCCGCGCGCATTGGTGCCGCCCTGCGACGGGCTGCCGAGCTGCCCAACCATCGCGACCGGCGCGCGAAGAACCATTTCAGTCATCGTGCCATCGACGAGGTTGACGAAGGCCGCCTGGCCCCAGATCAACCCGCCTCCGCCAGGGAGCAGCACCACGCTCGTGACGCCCTCGTCACGCGTCGGCCAGAACAGCGCCGAGTTCGTGTACAGTCCTTCCCACGGGTGGAACGCTGCTGCGATCTGATCGCGGCCGCGCGCGATGTCGTCCCGTGTCATCGACACCATTCCCACTTCGGCGATGCCGAGCTGCGTGGATGCGTTGATCAACCCGGGCGTGACCCACTTGCCTGTGGCATCTATGCGCCGCGCATCCGCCGGCACGGTCACACCGGCGCCGACCGCGGTGATCTTTCCGTTGCTGATGAGTACCGTGCCGTTGTCGATAGGGGGCCCCGACACCGGGAACACCCTGCCGCCGGTGATCGCTATCGTCTGCGCAGCGAGCGGCGCGGATGCAAGCGCGAGCAGTGCGGCTGCCGCGACCACGGATCTCTTCGTTGATTGTCGCATCGCTTACATCCCTCTCCGGGGCACATACCCCAGCTCGAAGTCAGTCCGCCACTGCTGCGCAGGGTCGAGTCGGTCGAACAACAGCGCGCCGTCCACCCAGACCTTCTCCGCGCGGCTGTACACGCTGAACGGGTTCCCGCTCCAGAGCACTACGTCGGCCTGTTTGCCGACTTCGAGCGAGCCGACTTTGTCGTCAACGCCCAGGGCCCACGCGGGATTGATCGTCAGCCAGCGGATCGCCTGATCCTCCGTGATCGGGATTCCGGCAGCGATTCCCGCCTGCATTCCCTTCGCCGCCTCCTGGTTGAGCCGCTGTGAGCCGGACGCGTCGTCGGAGTGCACGATCGCGCGAGCGCCCGCGCGGTCCACCAGCGCGAGGTTTGCCTTCACGGCATCGAGCGCTTCGACCTTGAAGTGGCCCCAGTCGGCCCATATCGACGCGGAGATCTCTTCACGGGCGAGGACGTCGGCCAGCTTGTATGCCTCCACGCCGTGGTGGAACGACCGGATCTTGTAGCCGAATTCGCGCGCGATGTCGATCATCTGCGCCATCTCATCTGCGCGATAGCAGTGATTGTGCACGAGAATGTTCCCGCGCAGCACGTCGGCAAGCGTCTCGCGGCCAAGATCGCGATCGGGCGGGTTGCCCGTCCGGTTCGCGAGCCACTTGTCCCAGTCGCGCCGGTACTTCTCGGCGGAGATCCAGGCCGCGCGGTAGCCGGCCACATTGCCCATGCGCGTCGCGGGCCCGCGTGAGGCGTACACGCGCTTCGGGTTCTCGCCGCACGCCATCTTCAGCCCGTGCGGCGCGCCGGGGAACTTCATCCCCTGTACCGTGCGGGAGGGCACGACCTTCAGCGTCACGCCGCGGCCCCCTATCAGGTTCGCTGACCCCGGCAGCACCTGCAGCGACGTGACTCCGCCGGCGAGCACTCGCGGGAACTGGGGGTCCTGCGGCCAGACAGAGTGCTCCACCCAGACGTGGGCCGTGACCGGGTTGGTGCCTTCGTTCACATCGCCCAGCGCCGTGCCGCCGCCGGGCGCGGCACCTGCGCCCATGTGCGAGTGCGTGTCGATGATTCCCGGAGTGACGTACTT
>DASUUI010000096.1:0-105340 GCA_036374155.1 Gemmatimonadaceae bacterium
ACCTTCCCTGTCTGGTAGAACGGCAGGTTCAGAAACCGCGCGTGGTCGCGCGTCATGCCGAACGTCTCGATCCCCGAGATCGCCTCGGATTCCCTGATCGTGCGCTTGATCGCCTGCACCGCCGTGTTGTCAACCTGGCCCGGCGACTTGCTGTTGAGGAACGACTCGACCTCGTCGATCGTCCGCATGGCTTCCTTCGAGGTCACCGGCAGGTCGTCGCTCAACCGCCTGATGAAGTCCACGTAGCGGCGCACCTCGTGATCGAACACCGCGATGTTGCCGGACGTCTGGTACGCGATGGTGATGTCGTTCCCGTTCTGATGCAGCTTGGCCAGAATGCCGCCCATGGAGATCACGTCGTCGTCCGGGTGGGGTGAGAAGACGATGATCTTCCTGTCGCGTGGCAGCTTGCTCTTGCCGCGGATCTTCGCAATCAGGGCGTTGAACACCTCGCCGTTCAGCGCCCCCGCCGAGTCGTGCCGGGCGAGGAGCGAGCTGAGGTGGTGCTCCCGGTAGTCAACGGAGTCCAGCTTCAGCACGGACTTGCCGGTCGTCTCGCTCAGCCACACCACAGCGTTGATCGTGCGCTCGCGCGTCCACTCCACTTCGCCCACCACCCACGGCGTGCGCACGCGGGTCAGCTCGGCGGACGCTGCCGGGTCGAGATAGAACACCGCGCGCGGGTGGTCCTGGAGGTACGTGGCCGCAACGTCGGGATCGGGCTCGCCCTCGACCGCGCGCCGGACTATCGCCGCCTTGTGCTCACCGGTAGCGACGAGCGCGATCTCGCGCGCCTCGAGAATCGTGGCGACACCCATAGTGATCGCTTCGTTGGGAACGTTGTCCTCACCGAAGAAATCGGCCGCCGCGTCGCGCCGCGTGATCGTGTCCAGCGCGATCCTGCGGGTGCGCGACTCCGATCCGGAACCCGGCTCGTTGAAGCCGATGTGCCCCGTCTTGCCGATGCCGAGCAGCTGCAGATCGATGCCACCCGCGGCTTTGATCGCGCGCTCGTACTCCGCGCAGTGCTCCTCCGCGTCATCGCGCGACACGTCGCCGCGCGGGATGTGCACGTTCTCCTTCTCGATGTTGATGTGCTCGAACAGGTTCTCCCACATGTACCGGTGATAGCTGTGAATGCTGTCCGGCTGCATCGGGTAGTACTCGTCGAGATTGAACGTCACGACGTCGGAGAAGTCGAGCCCCTCGTCCCGATGCATCCTGATCAGCTCGCGGTAGATCCCGATCGGCGTGCTGCCCGTTGCCAGCCCGAGCACGGCATGACCGCCCTCTCTGCGACGCTGCTGAATAATCTCCGCGATCCGCTCGGCGAGATGCCGCGCGATCTGATCGTACTCCAGGACGACTACCGGTACGCGCTCGCGGTGATTGGTCATCCAATTTCCGGGGTTACGGTTCCCACTGCATCAGAGGCTGGTCGGTCACTGCTGACTGCACAGCGTCGGCTATGTCGCGCCTCAGCCTGAAGTGCTTCGTGTGGCGCCGCGTCGGATTCACGGCGTTCGTGAGCACAATCACGTACAGGTCCTTCTGCGGATCGATCCACATGGAAGTTCCGGTGAACCCGGTGTGGCCGAAGCTGCGCGGAGAGAAGTAACGGCCGGCGCTCGACCCGGGCGAGGGGGTGTCCCAGCCGTACGCGCGGCTGGCATCCCGCTCCTTGCGCGCGGTCCAGCGCGCGATCGTCTCCGGCCGCAGCAGCCAGGAGCTTCCCGTGTAGCCGCCGTTGAGCATCATCTGCGCGAATATGGCGAGATC
This sequence comes from Gemmatimonadaceae bacterium, assembly GCA_036374155.1. Taxonomy (GTDB): domain Bacteria; phylum Gemmatimonadota; class Gemmatimonadetes; order Gemmatimonadales; family Gemmatimonadaceae; genus DASUUI01. The sequence goes on from DASUUI010000096.1 coordinate 1,780, forward strand.
GGCGGCTGAACCGAACAGCCCGGCGTGACCGGACACGCCCCCGATCGCTTCGGCGTTCTCGTCGTGCACCCTGCCGTGCAGGGGAGTACCCGTCGAGGGCCGGATCTCAGTGGGTGCAACACGCGCCCGCAGCGAATCCGGCGGACGATACATCGTGGACGTCATCCCAAGCGGAGTGAAAATCCGGTCGCGCGCGAAGACGTCCAGTGGCTGGCCGGTGATCCGCTCCATCACCAGCTGCAGGACGATGGGGCTCCAGTCGCTGTAGATGGCGCGTGCCCCCGGCTGGTAGCGAAGCGGGCGCGCGTTGATCTGGGCGAGGTACTGCTCCCGGCCGCTGAAGTCGCGGTACAGCTGAGCATATGCCTCGAATCCGGCGCGGTGCATGAGCAGCAGCCGCGGCGTGATTGCCGCCTTGTCCGTCGAGTCGAACTCAGGCAGGTAGCTGACGACCGGCCGGTCGAGATCGAGCCGGTACTCCTCCTCGAGCAGCATCGCGGCCGTAGTGGAGGCGATGACTTTCGTCAGCGACGCGAGATCGTACATCGTCTCCGGCGTGACCGGAGGCGCTGAATCGACCCAGTCCGTGCGGCCGTAGCCCTTGAGGATCGCGACCTTGCCGTGCCGCCCGACGGCAATGGCGACGCCGGGAGAAGTGCTGTCGGCGATGGCCGCAGTGACTATCGAATCGAGGCGCTCCTCCAGACCAGCCGCGAAAAGCGCTGGCGGAGGCGGCTCCGGCGGCGGAAGCGGCTCGATGCGTACAGCGGGAGCCGCCGCCGCGCACGCGGTCAGAAAGAGGAGCCCCGCCGCACCGGCGGTACGCTGAGCCCGGCGGCGAGTGTTCAGGCGGCGACCATCCGCGAAGCCACGTTCTGCAGAGCGCGCACGCGATCCTCAGTTGGCGGGTGCGTCATGAACAGACGCGCGAACCCCTTCGTCGCGTTACCCGACAAGGGATTCACCTGAGCCAGCGGTGCGGCGGCCGGATTCACGTCCATCGGCATCGCGCGCGCCGTCGCCTCCAGCTTCTTCAGCGCGCCGGCGAGTGCCATCGGCTGTCCGGATATCTCGGCACCGACCGCGTCCGCCTTGAACTCCCGCGCCCTGCTGATCGCCATCTGGATCATCATCGCCGCGAGCGGCGCAAGGATCATCAGCACGATCAGCACGACCGGGTGGATGTTACGGTCGCGGTTGCCGCCGCTGTAGAGCGCGATGCGCGGCAGCATCGCGATCGCGCCAGCCATCGTCGCAGTCACGGTCTGCAGCAGCATGTCGCGGTTTTTGATGTGCGCCAGCTCGTGAGCAATGACGCCCTCCAGCTCTTCCCTGCTCACGAGCTTCATCAGTCCTTCGGTCACGCACACGACGGCGTTCTCGGGATTTCGCCCCGTGGCGAACGCGTTGGCCTGCGCATGCGGCGCAATCGCAACCACAGGCATCGGCAGGCCGGCGCGCTGCCGCAGCCGGTCAACCATCGAGTACAGCTCGGGCGCCTCGGCGGCGGTGACCACTGTGGCCTTGTACATCCGCAGCACGATCTTCGACGAGAAGAAGTACATCCCCACGTTCATCACACCGGCGAAGATCAGAGCCATGGCGAGGCCGCTCTGCCCTCCGAAGTAACTGCCCAGCAGGCCGAGCAGCGCCGTCATCCCGGCCATCAGGGCGAAAACCTTCATGTTGTTGAACATCGTGCTCCTCCTGAGCGCCATGCTGACTGCGAGGTCGTAATTTAGCCACCTGACCGCGGCTCAGGTGACGCAAGCCGCGGTGCCGTTCGGCGACGGACTCGCCATGAGCCGGGGCCGGACGTGAGAGCCAGTGGAGACGGCGGCCCCGCTGTAAGAACGACGAAGCCCCCGGAAGAAATCTCCGGAGGCTTCATCCGCACTTCTGCGATCCGCGACGCTACTTGCAGTTGCCGCTGTTTCCTCGCGGCGTACAGCCACTGGGCGGATCTTCACCGCCGCCGCCACCACCGCCGCCACCACCACCGCCGTCAGCCGGTCCGACATACAGAAGATGGTTGTTGGCGGTGCTGGAGCTGGTCACGATCCCCTTCGTGCTGGCTGCATAGAGCGCGTCGCGTACCTGCTGCGGGGTCGCGGAGGAATTGCTCTGAAGGTAGAGCGCCGCCGCTCCGGCCACGTGCGGAGAAGCCATGGACGTCCCGCTGATCGTGGCCGTGGCCGTATTGCTGGTGTACCACGCCGAGGTGATTCCCGATCCGGGCGCGAACCAGTCCACGCAGCTGCCGTAGTTGGACCACGAAGTCTTCGAGTCACTCCTGGTCGTGGCGCCAATGGTCATCGCGTTGGGAGCGCGCGCGGGAGAGTAGTTGCACGCATCCTGTGCCTTTCCGCCCTGGTTGCCGTTGCCGGCCGCGACGGCCGTTGCGACACCTGCGTCGATCATTCCCTGGACAGCAGCGTCAACTGAGCTGCTCGCGCCGCCGCCAAGCGACATGTTGGCGACCGACGGACCGCTCTTGTTCTCGGCAACCCAGTCCATCCCGGCGATCACGCCACTCCAGGTGCCGGAGCCGCTGCAGTTCAGCACGCGCACCGCCCTCAGCGTAACATCCTTGGCAACTCCCCAGGTGTTACCCCCGACTGTACCGGCGACGTGAGTGCCGTGCCCGTTGCAGTCCGTGCCGTTACCGCCAAACGCATCGAAGCCAGCGCTCGCGCGCCCTCCGAAGTCGGTGTGGCTGTACAGAATTCCCGTGTCAATGATGTACACGGTGACGCCCGCGCCGGTAGCGCTGTACGTGTAGTTGCCATCGAGCGAAGCCGAGCGCTGGTCGATCCGGTCGAGCCCCCAGGTGGCACCCGTCTGCGTGGCGATCGCGCGCGCGATTCCATCGGGCTCCACGCGGCTGACGCGCGCATCACGCAGCAGCCCGCTGCGGGCCGCATCCGAAATCGAGCCCGCGAACCCGTTGAGCACGCGCGAATAGGTGAAGTCGGGACGCACGCCATGATCGCGCGCGACTGATGCGGGGGTTGCGCCCTCACGCAGCGTCACGATGAAGCGGCCAGGAATGACGTCGCCGCCAATCGCTGCGGCCGCGGAGCTCGAGGGACTCACCGGCGCAGTCGGCACCGATGCGTCGGTACAGGCGGTCAGCACAAAGACGACCGCGGCGGACGCGAAGAACGTTCGCTTCATGGACTCTCCAGACGAATGTGGACTGCGGTTCGATCGGTCGCGTGACCAGCGCCGCGACTATTGAATCGGCTCGCCGTGCGACAAGCGCAGCCGGTGGAAAGCAGATCTGCTTCGACCAAACCCATTCCGGAGACGTCCCCCGACATACTGCATCAGGCGGCGCCAGCCAAACAGGGCAGATGAGGATAGTATCAAACGTTTGCCCCGTCAACCACAGGGGATCGCCGAACGTCCGCCAGCCGTTCCGAAAACTCCCGTTTGGCCCCCCGTGTGCAGCCCCTGCGCTGGGGGCACGCGCCCGCTCGTGACCGTCGCACACGTCACAGCCGTGCGACCGAAGTCAGGTCCGGCGCTGAGATGAAAACCAGTGGAGGAGTCGACGATGAGACCTGCGATCAGAAAGCCGTTGGTGAGAATGGTTACGGAGGCGACGCGACGTATCGAGATGCTCAAAGGAGGCAGATTGGCAGCGCTCCCCGAGGAAGCGACGAGGCGCATGGAAATGCTCAAGGGAGGCCAACGGCAACGGAGCGCATCGGCTGCGCTGCCGGTGCTCGGCGCGCTCGGAGCAGGCGCGGTCCTGATGTACTTCCTCGACCCGAATCGGGGCAACCGCCGGCGGAAGCTGCTGGCCAACAAGGTCGTGCATGTGGGCCACACCGTGGGCGATGCCGCGGGAAAGACAGCACGCGATCTCCGCAACAGAGTAACCGGGGCAGTCTCCGCTGCACGCCATAGGAGAATGAGCGAGTCGGTCGATGACCGGGTGCTGGTCGAACGCGCGCGCGCGGAGCTTGGGCGCGTGGTGTCGCACCCCGGGGCTATCCAGGTCACCGCGCAGGACGGAACCGTGGCCCTCGCCGGGCCCGTTCTGCGAAGCGAGGCCAGCCGCCTGCTTCGCCGCGTCAGGAAGGTCCGCGGGGTCCGGGATGTCGAGGACCTGCTGGAGATACACGACTCGGCCGAAGGCATCCCGGCGCTGCAGGGTGGCACGCGCCGGACGGGAGGCGCGTTCGAGCTCCGCCAGGAGAACTGGACGCCCGCAGCACGGGCGCTGACCACGGTCGCTGGCGGCGCACTCGCAGTGTTCGGAGTGCAGCGGCGGGGCACAGCAGGGACCGCCGCGAGCATCGCGGGAATCGCGCTCGCAGCACGCGGGGCGACGAACAAGCCGCTCAGGCGCGTCAGCGGGACTGGAGGCGGCCGCCGGGGCGTGGACGTGCAAAAGACCATCAACATCGACGCCCCGCTCGACCAGGTCTTTGCGTTCTGCACCGACTACGGGAACTGGCACCGCTTCATGAGCAACGTGCAGGAAGTGCGCGAAGAGCAGCCCGGCGTGCAGCACTGGAAGATCGAAGGACCAGCAGGGAAGAATCTGGAATGGGACGCGGAGATAACGCGCTTCATTGCGCGCGAGCTGGTGTCGTGGAAGACGGTTGACGGCGCAGCGGTGCGGCACTCCGGCGTGATGCGCTTCGACGAGAACGAGGACGGAAGCACTCGGGTGCAGGTGCGCATGTCGTACAATCCGCCAGCGGGAGCCGCCGGCCATGCACTCGCCAGACTGTTCGGCGCGGATCCGAAGCGACAGATGGACGAGGATCTCGCGCGCCTGAAGACGACCATCGAGACCGGGATACCGCCGAGCGACGCGGCGGCGTTACACTGAACTGAACGCCGCGACGGTGCGCGCTGAGGCCACCGTCGCGGCTTCCTCGAACGCGGGAGCGTCGCCCATGAACTGGAGAAGCATTCTGCGCACCGACGCTCCCGCGGCCGTCCTGCTGGTCCGGCTCGCGGTCGGGTTCACCTTCATGGTCGCGGGAAGCTCGAAGCTGCGCGACCTGTCGTCCACCAGCGGGTTCTTCGAGGGGATCGGGTTCCCCGCGCCCGCCGAGCTTGCCGCGATGGTCGGGACGTTCGAGCTACTGGGGGGAATGCTCGTCCTGCTCGGGCTGTTCACCCGCATCGCCGTGCTGCCGCTCATCGTGATCATGATCATGGCGATCCTCTCGACCAAGATCCCGACGCTGGTCGGCGGCCCATTCGGCCCGTTCGCTGCGCCCCGGGGACCGAACACCGGCTTGGCCGCATTTCTGACCGCTTCGCGGCTCGACTTCAGCATGCTGATGACGACGGTCTTCCTGCTGATCACGGGCGCTGGCCCGACATCGGTGGACGCGAAGCTCGTCCAGCGGCGCTAGCCCGCCGAAGCGCTCTCCTCCAGCAGCCTCTCCAGCTCGCCGTACATCTCACGCGCGGACTGCATCCGCTCGGCGGGGTCCCGCGCGAGGCACCGGTGGACTACTGCGCTGAGGCCACGGGCAACCGGTGAGTCCGCAGCCAGCGGAAGCTGCGGCGCATCACTGCCTGACGGCGTCCTTCCCGTCAGCAGGAACTGGAGCGTCACGCCCAGCGCGTACAGGTCACTCCTCTCGTCCGCGGTGTGCCCCTGCCAGATCTCGGGAGCGAGGTACACGGGCGTCCCGACCACCATGCCCGTCCACGTGATGTGAGCGTCAGTCGGCTCCCGGAAGCGCACGATCCCGAAATCGAGCAGCTTGATCAGGCCGGTTTCGTCGTCGCCCCTGCAGAGGAAGAGGTTGTGCGGCTTCACGTCGCGGTGGATGACACCCGCTTCGTGCGCGACCTCGAGAGCCAGGCACGCCTGCATTGCATAGTGGATGGCGCGCACGGGAGGCAGCGGTCCGTCACGTTCCACCAGCGTCTGCAGGTCCACACCATCGAGGTACTCCATCGCGATGTAGTACAGCCCGTCGTCGCTCGCGCCGAAGTCGAAGATCTGAATGACGTGCGGGCTCTGCAGCCGGCTCGCGGCGAGCGCTTCCCGCTCGAACCGCGCGACGGCCTCTGGTCCTGAGTCCGCGCTGACACGGAGCAGCTTGAGTGCGACGTTTCTCTGCAGCGACAGGTCCCAGGCGAGCCAAACCTCACCCATGCCGCCTTTGCCGATCGGGGCCTGCAGACGGTAGCGCCCGACGCGCCGCGCGCGGTACAGCTGCTGCTGCGCGCGCCAGACCATGCCGCTCCCGATCATGCCGAGCACCGCCGAGGTGAGCACGAAGACGTAATTCGAGCCGAACTCGATCAGCGCATCGCTCGTGAGCCACGCCGATCTGGCCTCGGCCGATAGCAGCATCGCGACGCCCATCACGACCGGGAAGACCAGGCCGATCACGGCGAAATGCGGCCATGCACGGCGCCACGGCTCGGGAATCACCGCCGCCCGGACGAGCGCAATGATCGACAGCCCGTGCATGTACGGGCTGCGCACGCCGCCCAGCTCCATCGCCATCAGCGCGACCGCGGCCGCTGCGGCGGCGAACGCGATGTTCTGACCGTGACCGAGCAGCTCAACAGACGCTCCCCTGCGCCGGCTGGCCAGATACGTGGCGACCAGAATGGCCTCCACCAGCACGCGGTACAGCATGAACAACCCGAACGGGGCGCCGGGGTAGGCGACGAACGCTGCCCAGACGTCCACGATCGCGAAGCTCGGCCATACCCACACGCCGATGAGCGTGGCCCGGCCGACGATGCGCCGGCGGGCATCTGCCTCGAGCGCAGCCGCCGACGCCGGAGTGAGCGCCGGGGCGGCGGTCTGATCCGGCCGTGGCAGTGGGTCGAGGACCGCGGCTTGAGTCACTGACGAGAGCTGGTTGTCGTTACCCGCACCTACGTACCGGAGTGGTTCCAGGTTCCGATCACGGGGTCAGAGTCAGCCATGCGGTCCGCCGCGCGGTCACACGGCCTTCTCCTTGCACCTCCGCCCCCGTTGCCTGCCATCGACGACCCCTTTCCTGAGAACCGCCCGTGACCACGTTCACCGTTGGCTATTTCGTCGGCAGTCTCGCCAAAGCATCGATCAACAGGAAGCTGGCCGTTGCCCTGACGCGCCTGGCACCGCCGGAATTGCAGCTTCGCGAGATCCCGATTGGCGACCTTCCGCTCTACTCGTACGATTACGACGCCGACTACCCGCCAGCCGGTCAGGCACTGAAAGACGCGCTCGCGTCAGTCGACGCTGTTCTCTTCGTGACGCCCGAGTACAACCGGTCGATTCCCGGTGCTCTGAAGAATGCAATCGACTGGGGCAGCCGGCCATGGCGAAGCAACTCCTTCGCGCGAAAGCCGTCGGCGATCATTGGAACGTCCCCGGGCAAGATCGGCACGGCGGTCGCCCAGCAGCACCTGCGGAGCATCCTTGCCTTCTGCAATTCGCCGCTGATGAACGCGGTCGAGGCGTACATCCAGTTCACCCCCGGGCTCATCACCGACGAGGGCGAGGTCACCGTGGAATCGACGCGCGATTTCCTCACGAACTACATGGACGAGTTCCACGGTTTCGTGAGCCGCGTCTACACCGTGCTGCCCCGAACGACAGGTGCGCATCGCGCGGACGTCACGTCGTGAGAGTGTGACGCTTCAGGGAAAGGAAAACGCGGCCACACCGTAGCTGACGATGTGCCCGCGGATTGGAGTGGGCCTGGGTAGAGTTGAACTACCGACCTCACGCTTATCAGGCGTGCGCTCTAACCACCTGAGCTACAGGCCCCGACGCGACCGGGGATTGGTCACGCAAGTTCTGTAAGCTAGCGGATTTGCGTCCCTTGCTCAACGGCGTTCTGCGGCTGCGCCGCGCGCGTTTGGAGCCGGCGAGCCCGGATGATTCCAGACCGACCGCCGCCGGGATAAGGGCGGCCCAGGGGCGTCCCGGCGCTAGTCGTCGAACCGGTGCGGATGAGCGGGGTGCCGCGGACGCTCGGCCTCGACATCGTCGTACTCGTCGTCCAGGTCGATGAGGGGATCGTCGATCTCGTCGTCGTCATCGTCGTCGTCATCATCGTCGTCATCGTCGTCGTCGTCCTCGTCATCCAGGTCGTCGTCGAGATCGTCCAGCTCGTCGTCGTCATCGTCGTCGTCGTCATCATCGTCGTCGAGGTCGTCATCGAGGTCGTCGTCCAGATCGTCGTCGTCGAGGTCGTCCTCGTCGTCGTCCAGATCGTCATCCTCGTCGTCGTCCAAATCGTCGTCGTCGAGCTCGTCTTCGAGGTCTTCGCCGTCCGGATTGTCCTTCAGCCCCATCGTGACGGCAGCAGACCGCCACTGCGCCGGATCCTCCTCTCCGACGAACCACTCCCGTGCGCCGGCAGTGAACTCCCGCGCGAACGACTCCACCATCGCCGACATGGAACAGATCTCCTCAGGTCATCTGGAAAAAGGTGCCTTCCCTGCCCCGGATATAGCCGCCCCTGACGGGCCCGGTCAACTCCGGCCTCGATGTGAAACGAAGGAGCGCATCCGGGGGCCCCGCGGCATTGCAACGTTCAAGCCGTGAACTGGAGTTTGGACGGCCGCCGAACGGACCGCCCGGACTGCGTGCGCGGAGCTCAGTCATGCAGGTGCACCTCGCGGTCATACATGTCCCTCCGCTCGAGCTGAACGGTGACGTGGTGTATGCCGAACAGGCGCATGGCATCGTGGATGTGCTCCAGCACGTGCTGGTGGCGCTCGGCCTCGCGCACGATCGCGTGCGCGCTCATCGCCACCATCCCCGAGCTCACCGTCCAGACGTGGAGATCGTGCACCGACTCGATTCCGGGGATGGCCGCGAGCTGTGCTCGGACGGCCCCGGGCGCGATGTGCGCGGGCGCGGACTCGAGCAGCACGTCCACCGATTCCCGCACCAGGCGCCAGGCTCCCCGCACGATAAGCAGCGTGGTGAAGATCGAAGCGATCGGATCCGCGTAAAGCCATCCGGTAACCTGTATCACAAGCGCGGCCGTGACCGTCCCTACGGAGGCCAGCAGGTCGCTCAGCACGTGCAGGTAGGCGCCACGCACGTTGAGGCTCCCTGCTGACGACGGATGCAGGATGAAGGCGGCAGCGACGTTGACGGCGAGCCCGGCGAGCGCGACGAGGAGCATCAGCCCGCCGCTTATCGGCTCCGGCTCGCGGAACCGGGCGACGGATTCCCACACGATCCACGCCGAGATCAGGATCAGCGTCGCGCCGTTGATCAGCGCCGCCAGGATCTCCCATCGCAGGTAGCCGTACGTCCTGCTCGGCTTGTGCGGCTGCCGGCTGAACCAGGCGACGAACAGCGAGAGCGCCAGCGCGCCGACATCGGTGAGCATGTGTCCGGCGTCTGCCAGCAGCGCCAGCGAGTTCGACACGATGCCGCCCACGACCTCTGCACCGAGCAGCGACGCAGTGAGGATGAGCGCCAGCCGCAGACGGCGGACGTCGTCCGTGCCGTGAAGGTGGCCGTGATGGCCGTGCCCGCCTGCCCCGTGACGGTGGCCGTCATGCGGCCCGTCGCTGTAACTTTCGGGAGTGTTAGCCAGGCTGTCGGCCATCGTGGTGCTCGTGCTCCTTAACGGGTACTTCGTCGCGGCCGAATTCGCGCTCGTCCGCTCCCGCCGCACCAGGCTGGAAGCGATGGTGAGGCATGGCGACCGGTTCGCGCGGGTGGCGCTGAAAGCCACGGGTAATATCTCGGGCCTCATGTCGGCCAGCCAGCTTGGGGTGACGCTGTGCAGCCTGGGCGTCGGGTGGGTGGCTCAGTCGGTCCTCCGCGACGTGCTTGGTCCCGGGCCGGGAATGGTGCCGCTGGCGCTCGCGCTCGCTGTGGCAGCCGCAATCGGCGTGGCAGCGTTCACCCACGTCGTCTTCGGGGAGCTGGTGCCCAAGGCGATCGCGCTGCAGCATCCGGAGCGCATCGCGCGATGGCTGCTCCCCGGCGTGCTCGCCTTCGCGTGGATCACGCGGCCGTTCGTGTGGCTGATCACCCTGCTCTCCGGGTTCATGCTCCGTTTGGTGGGAGTGGATCCGACCCGCGGGGAGGAAAACGTCCATTCGCCGGAAGAGCTGCGCATTCTCGTGGAGCAGGCACAGGAGGGTGGCGCGATCGAGGCGCAGGACGCGGACATGATCGACGCCGTCCTGGAGTTCTCCGAAAAAAGCGCGCGCGAGGTGATGACGCCGCGCACCGAGATCGTGGCACTTCCGGTCGAGGCAACGCTGGACGAAGTCCTTCCGATCGAGGCCGAAAGCGGGTTCTCCCGCTATCCGGTTTACGAGGAGACCATAGACAACATCGTCGGACTGGTGCTCGCGAAGGACATGCTCCGGTCCATGCGCCACCCGGAGTCTCCTTTCGCCCTCAAGGAGATCATGCGCCCGGTGCACGTGGTTCCCGGGTCACGAGCCGTGGAGGACGTGCTCGCCGACTTCAAGCGGCTGAAGGAGCACATGGCCGTGGTACTGGACGAGTACGGCGGCACCGCGGGTATCGTCACCATGGAGGATCTGCTCGAGGAGATAGTCGGCGAGATCCTGGACGAGTACGACGAGTCGGAGCCGGAAGCGCGCAGCACCGGCGGCGGTGAAGCGATAGTCCCAGGCACGACGCACATCACCGAGCTGAACGAGCGGTTTGGGCTGACGGTGCCCGAGGACGACTACACCACGATCGGCGGATTCGTGTTCGGGAACATCGGGCGGCTCCCGGGCGTGGGAGACCGCGTGGCGGCCGGGGGTGCGATCTTCACTGTACAGGCTATGGATGGCCGCCGGATCGAATCTCTCGCTGTGGACCTTCATACGCTGGGCGATCGCCGGGAAGAGCCCCGCGCCGAGCCAGTCGCGCACACAGAAGAGTCGCCGCGATAAAGCTCGACGGATCGGCGCGACCGGTGCCAGCGATGTCGAGCGCTGTGCCATGATCCGGTGACGTGCGCGGGAATGGCAGGCCAAGCGTCACGTTCACCGCACTGCCAAACGCGGCCACCTTGATCGCCGTCATGCCGACGTCGTGGTACGGCGCGATCACCGCGTCGAACTCGCCGCGCATGGCCCGCACGAACACGGTGTCCGCCGGGAACGGTCCAAGGAGCCCGGCGTGAACCGCAGCCGGCCTGAGAACTGTGTCGTCCTCGTTGCCGAACCGCCCGTGGTCGCCGGCATGGGGATTGAGCGCGCACAGCGCGATGCGGGGGCTGGCGATACCAAACCAGCGGGTCAGGTCCTCGCGCGCGATCCTGGCGACCCGGACGATGGCGTTCTCGGTCACGGCCACGGGCACATCACGCAGCGGAATGTGAGTCGTCGCGAGAACGACCCGCAGGTCATGCCCACCTGCCGTTGCCCCGGCGGACGTGAGCATCATCGCCGTTTCGCTGTCGGTGAGCGAGCCCAGCATCTCGGTGTGGCCGGGGAAGTCGTAGCCGCCCTGGAGCAGTGCCGACTTGTCTATGGGCGCAGTCACGATTCCATCAACCGCGCCTTCGAGTGCCAGGCGCACGGCCGCGGAAATCGCGAGCCCCGCGAGCTTGCCCGCGGCCGCGGGGTCTCCTCCGCCCCACGTCCCGACGCGCCGCTGCACTTCGACACCGGCTCCGTCGGGCCCCACCACCAGAAGCTCACAGCGCTCGCCGACACGCTCGTCGGCGAGCGCTGCTCGCACAATCTCGGGACCGATGCCGCGCGGATCCCCGACGGTCACCGCCAGCCGCGTACGCACGGAACTACAAACGCAACGACACGTAAGTGGACCGGCGCAGCTCGTCGAGCAGGTTGCGCGTGGACTTCTCCGAAGACAGCTGCGCTCGGAGCTGCTCGCGCATCTCGGCGAGCGTATACTCACCCCCCTCGTTCACGCTCACCAGCTCGAGCACTGCCCACTTCACCAGACCGGGCGGCTCGCCGAGCCGGAACGGCTCACTGATCTCGCCGGCGGACTTGCCGGCCACGGCCTGCTGATAGGACGGCGGCAGCGAATCACGCGGATACGGCTGCAGGATTCCGCGCTCTTCGGCGTTGTCGTGGTAGGCGCTGGCCAGAGTGGCGAACGGAGTCCCGCTCCTCCACTGCGCCGCGACGTTGGCAGCCGTGTCCCGCGCCGCAGCGACGTCCGCGTCCGTGATCACGGGGCGTATGAGGATGTGGCGCGACTTGACCTCGGCCGGCTGCACCCGGTCAACCCGGATGATGTGATAGCCGAACGACGTCTCGATCACCGGACTGACCTGACCCGGCGGCAGAGCGAACACGACACGCTCGAACTCGGGGACGAACCCTGAGCCGCGGCGCGCCCACCCGAGGTCGCCACCCAGTTCGCGGCTGCCGGGGTCCATGGACTCGCGGCGCGCGATCGACTCGAAGTCGCCGCCGCGCCGGATTTCCACGAGCAGCGACTCGGCCTTCGCGCGGGCCTGGGCCTTCGCCGCATCGGTCGGCTTCGGCGCAACTACGATCTGCCGGAACGAAACCGTGGCCGGACGCCGGCCGATTCGCCCGCGCCACTGTTCGAATGCTGCGTTGATCTCCTCCTCACTGACATCAGCCGGCTTCATCCGCTTGCGCAGCTCCTCGAACGCACGCTGCTGCAGCATCTGCCGGCGGAACTGCTCGGTCAGCGACCGGCGATACTCCTCCGGCGTGCCGAAACCCGCATTGCGCAGTTCCCGGCGGAACTCCTCGTCGCCCGCGAACTGGCCTCGCACCCGGCGCAACTGCTGCTCGACCGAGACCTGGACCTCGGCGTCGGTCACGTCGATGGCCAGTCGCTTCGCCTGCTGCACGAGAATCTCGATGTCAACGAGATCGTCGAGCACCTCACGGGCAACCCTCATCTGCCCTGCAGAATCGGCAGGAAGCTCCAGCCCGCCGGCACGACGCTGGTTCACCTCCGACATCACGTCGGTCCAGAGGATGGCCTGGTCACCGACAACCGCGACCACGCGGTCCACCATCATCGGCTGCCCGGCCGGAACGACGCGAGCGGGAGCGGCCTGCGGCGGGCTTTGCGGCGGGTTCTGCGGCGGCGCGGCCTGAGCACCGACCGTCACGGGCTGAGCGAGCAGCGCGCCGAGCAGCGCGAGGGCGAATCTCCTGGGCATCAGGGGATATACCCTCGCGCCGCCTGCCCGGGTCCGACGAGAGATCGTCACGGCTGCCCGGGAGTGTCGCCCGGCGTGCCGGGGGCACCAGGCGCGCCCGGTGGCGGGGCCCCCGGCCCGGTCGGTGCCATCTGCGGCTGCTGGCCTGGCGGACCCCCGGGAAGAGGAACGGCCGACTCAGGCGGCCGGCGGCTCGCGTCGGCCGCGCGAGCCCGCTGCGCTGCCTGGAGGGCACGGTCTATCCCCGCCGCGTTGATGCGCCAGTCGTAACGGGAGCGCAGCACCGTCTGCAGTTGAGGGAGGATCGGTATGAACGGCGACCGGTTCGCCAGCATCGCCTCGAGGTAGGCGTCAATCCTCCGCGCCGCCAGCTGCTCACGCTCTTCCTGCGTCGTCGCGCTGTCGGTGAGCTGGCTGGGATGCACGCGCAACTGGAGCAAGGCCTGCTCCGCCTGCGCGGTGAACGCCGCGCGGATGCGCCCCATCTCCTCCGCGTCCACGGCGATGCCTGCGCTGTCGGCCGCGCGAACCACCAGCTCGTTGCGGACGAAGTTGCGCACGAGCTGCTCGACTGCGGAGTCCGGCGCTGCGGCCAGTCGCTCGACGATCTGCTGTTGCGGCGGGAACGTTTCCAGCCACTGAACGAGGCGGCCGGTGGTGAAGTCGCCCGCAACCGAAGTCGCGATCACGCTCCTGTCGTTGCGGTGGCCGTCCAGGTCCGCTGCGGCCTCTTTCGCCCTGGCTGCGGCGTTCGGCCGAAGCTCGAGCTTCGATTCCGCATCCATCCGCATCGTGTACGTGCTCTCTGCGCGCTGCACCGCGAGCCTCGTGCTGGCCTCGAGGAACTGCTCCCTCACTTCAGGGAAGGTGTGCCGCCGGATCACGTGATACCCGAACTGGGTCTCGATGACGTCGGAGATCTCGCCTGGAGCCAGTGCGAGCACGGCGCGCTCGAACTCGGGGACCATCATGCCGCGCGGAAATACGCCGAGGCTTCCTCCCTGCCGGGCTGACCCCTGATCCTCGCTGTTCTCCGCCGCGAGGCTCGAGAAGTTCGCGGGGGTCGCACGCGCCCTCAGCGCCTGGATGCGCGCCGCCTTCGCCCGCTTCACGGAATCCGGCTCGTTCTGGGTGAGCAGCAGTATGTGCTGCGCGGCGAGGAGTCCTTCGCCGCTCCGGTACGCCTCGGGCGCGGCAGCGCTGTCGATCTGCCCCCAGCCGGACGAAATCCGACCGTAGAACTGACGCGCCTTGGAGCTTGCGACGAGCGACCACATCGCGCTGTCGATCACGGTCGGGTCGTTGAGCGAATCACCGCGAGCCGCTGCAACGCCAAGCAGCTGATAGTTGACCCAGATGTCGGCCAGCGCGCTGATGACCGGGCGCTCCAGTGGCGCCTCGGAGGCGCCGATCAGCTCACCAAGCCGCGTCGCCGTGAGCTCCTGGCTTTCGGCTTTCGCGACGGTGCCGGTATGTGCGGTCAGCGCGTCACGCATGGCCTCGCAGCCGGAAAGGGACAACACCGCAAGCGGCAGCGCGAGCGAGAGGATCCTGACTTTCATGTTTGTCGGGCGGTGGCCAGCGGCTACGATCTGAGGCTCTCCAGCGCGCGGAGCAGTCCTTCGATGATCGTGAGCCCGCCCAGCCGGGTGAGCTTGAGTGATAGTGGGTGCGTGCGGCGCACGTCGGCCGCGAGCTGCACTTCGTGGAACGCCGCCGAGAGCCCGCGCATGCGGGGAACGGCGTGCGAATGGAAATTAACACGCGCTTCCTGCCCGCGCACGAGAATGGACTCTATCCCGAGCGTCCCGCCCAGCACCCTGAGCAGGGCCGACGCGAAGAAGGTCTCGGCGGGCGCGGGGAGCGGTCCGAACCGGTCACGGACCTCGGAGCGGAGCTCCTCGATAGCCTGCGGCGCGGTCAGCGCGGTGAGACGACGATAGATGTCGAGCTTGGCCTCGGGCGCCACCACGTAGTCGTCCGGTAGATACGCCGCCGCATCGAGAGTCACGTCCGTCGGCACCAGGCGCGGGGCCTGGTCGCCGCTCATCATTCGCGTGACGGTCTCATTCAGCAGCCGGAGATACATGTCGAAGCCGACGGCATGCACGAACCCCGACTGCTCGGCGCCGAGCAGGTTGCCGGCACCGCGCAGCTCGAGGTCGCGGAGTGCTATCCTGTAGCCGGCACCGAGCTCGGTGTGATGCTCCAGGATCTTGAGCCGCCGGTTGGCGTCCTCATCCACCGTCTCCGGCACCATCAGGTAGCAGTACGCACGCCTGTGGGACCGGCCGACCCGTCCCCGGAGCTGATACAACTGCGCGAGCCCCATCGTGTCGGCTCGATTGACGAACATCGTGTTGGCGTTGGGAACGTCGAGCCCCGACTCCACGATCATGGTGGATACCAGCACGTCCACTTCCTGCGCGACGAAACGGTGCATGACCTCCTCCAGCTCCCGCTCGCGCATCTGGCCGTGCGCCACCGCGAGCCGCGCGCGCGGCAGCAGGCGGCGGAGGTGATCGGCGACGCCTTCGATCGTCTCGATGCGGTTGTGGACGAAGAAGACCTGCCCTCCCCTGTCCAGCTCGCGCGCGATCCCCTCCATGATGATCTCGTCATCCCACAGCTCGACGAACGTGAGCACCGGGGACCGGTCGCGCGGCGGCGTCTGGATGAGCGTCATGTCGCGCAGGCCGGCGAGGGAGAGATGCAGCGTCCGCGGAATCGGAGTCGCTGTCAGCGTGAGGACGTCGGTCTCGAGCCGGAGCTGCTTGAGCCGCTCCTTGTGGCGCACGCCGAAGCGGTGCTCCTCGTCCACGACGATCAATCCCAGATCGCCGAACACGACGTCGGGGCTCAGCAGACGATGAGTGCCGATCACAACGTCCACACGCTTTGCCGCCAGATCCGCCACGATCGCGACCTGCTCCTTCGGCGTCTGAAAGCGGCTCAGCATCTTCACCATCACCGGGAAATCCGCCAGCCGCTCGGCGAACGTGCGGGCATGCTGGTCGGCGAGGATGGTGGTGGGGACGAGCACGGCAACCTGCCGGCCGGACTGAACTGCCTTGAAGGCGGCCCGTACGGCTATCTCCGTCTTGCCGTAGCCCACGTCGCCGACGAGCAGACGATCCATGGGGCGCGCGCCCTCCATGTCCCGCTTCACGTCCACCGTCGCGGTCCGCTGGTCGGGCGTGTCCTCGAACAGAAAGGACGACTCCAGTTGCCGCTGCCACGCCGTGTCCGGGAGATGCGGCGGACGCGTCGCGATCCTGCGACGCGCGTACAGGTCGAGCAGTTCCGCGGTCATCTCCCGGATCGCGGCTCGCGTCTTGTCGCGCTGCTGTGCCCACTTCCTCCCGCCGAGCCGGTGGAGCCGCGGCGGAATCGCATCCCTGCCATCGCCCGCGGCCCGGTACCGCTCGATCTGGTCAATTCGGTACAGCGGGACCTGCAGCCGGTCGCCGCCCTCATACTCGATCACCGCGACCTCGACGGTGCTCTCGCGGACGAACGTGCGCTCGAGCCCGCGGTAGATCCCGACGCCGTGCTCGAGATGCACGACGTAGTCGCCGGGCTGGAGTGCAGTCGTGAGCTCGGCGATCGCAGCCGATGCATACTTGCGCGCGCGCCTGATGCGCCGCTCGCGCCGGAAAATCTCGTGATCGGTGAGAACGCGGAGCCCGGCAGCGGCACCGCCACGCGGGGGAATGACAAAGCCGCCGTGCAGCACGCCGATCACCAGCCCCGCAGGCGACGGCGACGCTTCCTTCTCGTTGAGCAGCTCGTCGAGACGCTCGGCCTGGCCGGCGTTGTCGCACAGAATGATCGTGGGCATTCCGTCGCGGACCAGCCGGCGCAGCTGCCTGATATCCCGCCCTATCTCCTCCGGCGGAAGAAAGGGAAAGCGGGTCGCGTCCGGGTCCTCGGAATCCACCCGGATCCTGGAGAGACGCGTCAGCGTCGCAGCAGCCGTGTCCGGAGACTGGAACAGCTCTTCGCGCTCAGGCACGTCCTCGCCACGCCGTCGAACCACGTCGATGTGATGCTGCGCCTCCTCCCATGTCCTGCGCATCTCCTGCTCCGGATGCACGTGCTCCGGGAAGAACACGAACGTGTCCGGGGGCCACAGCTCGCTGATCGCCACCCGCTCCGTTCCTTCCGAATCCGGCAGCGACTGTGATTCGACGGGCAGCACCAGCGCGACTTCCGCGTCGCGCGTGGATCGCTGGGTGACCAGGTCGAAGTGTCGAAGCTCCGCGATCTCGTCACCCCAGAACTCCAGCCGCACGGGCTCGGCCATTCCGAAACCGTATATGTCGAAGATTCCGCCCCGGACGCTGTACTGGCCGACGTCGTCCACCATGTCAACGCGCTCGAAGCCGACCGCGTCGAGGTGGTCCGCGAGATCGGCCGGGCGCCAGCTGTCGCCGGCGCGCAGCTCCGTCCGTCCCGACCGCAGCGCGCCCGGCAGGCGCGTCCGCTCGAGTACGGCACGCGCCGTAGTGACGAGGATGCGCAGGCCTCCGTGCGCGATGCGCTCGAGTGTCTCGACGCGCTCGCCGGCAACCTCCGCGTGCGGCTCCACTTCTCCGAATGCTTCCCGCGGCGGATAAAACGCGACGCGGTCATCGCCCGTGAGCGAGTTGAGGTCGGCAAGCCACCGCTCCGCCTCGGGCACCGAGTCGGTCAGCACGACGAAGAAGCGATTCGGCATGCGTCGCGCCAGGGTGGACACGACGAGAGCGTCCGCCGAGCCCGTGACGCCGGTCAGCGATGCGACGCGACCGGGTGCGGGAAGCGAGTTCAGCAGGCGCGCGAACGCGGGGAGCGCGTCCACGGCATCGAGCAGGAGAGGCAGAGCCATCAGTAATTAGTACGCGAGCTCCGCCCCGAAGAACGGAAGAACATCTCCAGAATCAGCAGGATGCCGGCAATCATCAGCGCAAAGACCGTCGCGTCTGTCCGGCCGCGCGTCATCAGCAGCGACCGCTGAAGAATCGCGGGATCGTCCGTCACCTGAACGGACCGGGCACCGGTGAAACGCTCCCGGAGGTCTCCGGCGGACAGCCGTTGAAGCAGCGATTCGCGGCGGGGCGGGTTCACGACGACCGCTCCGACGCGGTTGGCTCCCGCGGTGAGGAAGTGTACACCGGGGACTGCCGGCGCGAACGAACGACCCGAAAGCTCCATGCCCTCCACTCGATCGGCCCACGACGGAAGGTGAACGGTGTCGCCGACCACGGCCTCGATCACGCCGCGGGCGTCCGCCGTGAGCCGGTGCGCGAGAACCCGCTCGAGCCACGGAAGGAAGGCGGCGCTGACCGGCAGCGAGGTATGCGCCGGATCGAACGGGGATCCGAGCAGCACGTAGCTGGAACCGGCCACGGCCCACGGCTCTCCGCCGGCGCGCGCGAGCGTGTCAACCGTTCGTGCCGTGTCGGTGGCGAGATGCTGCAGCCTGTAGCGATTACGGACGTACGGTGCCAGTGCGCCGCCGAACGATGCGGAATCGGCGACCACAGCCACTGAATCGGAAACCAGCGAGCCGAAGCGCCAGGGCACTCCCAGCCGCTGGAGGGAGAGGTTCGCGGCGACCAGACGCACCGGGTCGAGCGGAGGAAGCAGCAGGGCTGGAAGCCCCGGCGCGTCGTCCGCCGCGGCCACAGCGATAGGTCCGCCCGCGCGCAGGCGCCCGCGGTCCACGAGCGTGGAAACCGCCGTCGCCGCGTACTGGCCGGAGGAAGACCGCACTGAAACGGCGGGCGGGTCACCGGCGTAGATCACGAAGTGACGGACGTCGTCAGCGGGAAGCTCGTCCCGTTCGATCTCCACCGTGCCGCTCAGCCAGCCGCGACGGGTTGTGGCGAGCGAAACGCTCACGCGCGCGTCCGGCTCGGCGACTCCACGGCCCACCGGAGTGCCCTCCAGCATCACCCGGTACAGGGTCGAGTCGGTGGACAGCAGAGCGACGGTCACGGCCCCGCTGCCGCCGCTCCATCTCAGAGGCTCAGGCCGCGCCTCCACGACGGCGCGGTTCGCCGGCAGCGCGTTGTCGGGCACGAATGCGACGATTCGCGCCTCGTCCACATTGACCGAACTGTCCCACTGCGCAGCCTGCGCATCCGTGAACACCGCAACCTCACCGGGACGTCCGCTCCCCGCGACGGCGGCATGCGCGAGCGCGACGGCGCGCGGCACGTCGCCGCTGCCGGCGAACGGCGTGATGGAATCGAGGCGCGCGAGCAGGGTCTCGCGCGGCCCGGACACGACAGCAGCGTCGGCGGTGATCAGCCAGGCGAGATCGTCGTCGCGCAGCCGAAGCAGCGTCGCGCGAGCCGCCGCGCGGAATGCTTCGAGCGCGGACGAGCCGCCGCTCACGGCGCCGCTGCTCATCGAGTTGTCCACGACGAGCGCGAGCGCCGCGGGCGCGCGAGCGCCGCCTGGCAGCGGAAGGAATGGGCGCGCTGCGGCTGCGGCAACGAAGATCACCGCCGCGGCGCGCAGCAGCATCAGGAGCGTGTTGCGCACGCGCAGCTCGCGGCTGTGCTCTGCTTCGGCACGCGCGAGGTAGCGAGCCGTAGGCAGCTCCACCTGCGTGCCGATGCGCCGGCGGAAGAGGTGGATGATGATGGGGACCGCAGCACCGGCGGCGAGAAGCAGCCACCAGGGACTCAGAAACGTCACGGCAGCCGTTCGCGGCGGGCGAACGTCCCCCGCAACGCGACGCCGAACGGGGTCGACGTGTCCACGAGCACGTGATCCGCACCCACTGCCGCGCAGCCGACTGCCCACTCCTCGAGCACGCGCCGGACGGTATCCCGGTATGCAGCGCGGACCTCGGACGGCACCGCCGGGGTTCCGGTCGCGGTCTCGGGGTCCACGAAGACGGCCTCGGCAGAAAACGGGAAGTCGCGCTCCGATGGATCCATCACGTGCAGCAGCATCACGTCGTGGCCGCGGGCGCGGCAGGCACGGACGGAGCTCAGTACGTCGTCGTCAGAGAGCAGGTCGGATATGAGAACGATGATCCCGGAGCGGCGGAGCAGCCGCGCACTGTTGTCGAGCGCGGCGGCTGCGCGCGAAGCACGCGCTCCGCCCGCCACCGTCAGCCCCGCGACGATCCGACGCCAGTGATTGCGGTGCGCCCTCGGAGGCACGACCGACAGCGTGGCCGCATCGAACGACTCGATTCCGACGGCATCGCGCTGGCGGAGCAGCAGCAGCGCGAGGCACGCCGCGAGCCGACGGGCATACTCCATCTTGGTGAGACGCGCAGGGTCCCCGGTCCAGTCCATGGAACGGCTCAGGTCCACCAGGAGCATCGCGCGAAGGTTCGTCTCGGCCTCGAACTCCTTTACCACGAGGCGGTCACCGCGTGCGGCGATCCGCCAGTCCAGGTGCCTGAGATCGTCCCCGGCCTGGTACGACCGGTGGCCGGCGAACTCCACCGATGAACCGCGGCGGGGCGAGCGGTGAAGGCCCGAGAGGAAGCCGTCCACTACCCAGCGGGCAGCGATTTCCAGGTCACCGAGCGAGGCGACGGTTGCTGGGTCAAGGAGATCGGCTCGGTCAGAGTGGACAGCCATTTCGAATAGATGCTACGGATCGGACAGTCGGCTGGCTACGGATCCGACAGTCGGCTGGCTACGGATCGGGCCACCTAACGCCAAGCTGTCAGTCGTGAGTGCGTCAGTCATCAGTAGTTGGTAACTGCGTTTCCGCGGTTTTCTAACCACTGATATCTGACGAAACTCAGTACTGACAGCTTGGCGTTAGGCGAAGTGATCCGTAGCCAGCTAGACGGTCTTCTCTTTCCTCCACTCCAGATACGAGTACACAACCGAGACGAGGGCCACTGTTGCGACGCCTCCTGCGAGGATCGGCATCGCGATCTGCGGCCGGAGCGGTGTAGTGAGGATGATCACCAGGCCGAGCGCCACGAACAGGTAGCCTGCGACCCGATGGGTGCGCTCCCAGACCCGCTCGCTTGCCAGCGTCCACGGCGTGCGCACCCCGACGAACCAGTTCTGCCGCGTTCGTGGCATGACGTTCCCCATCACGATCATCATCACTCCCACTGCGGCGCGCACGATAGTGGCGACCGAGTCCGGCGCACCGCTGGCGCCAAGCACAACTGCAATGTGAATGACCAGCATCATCGCCAGGAGCGAGTCGATGATCACCTCGTAGGTGCCCGCAAACTTGGCGTAGTTCGCCCGCAGCGGATCTATCCGGGGAAGAAAACGGAGAATCCCCCAGAGGGCGACCATCACAAGCGGGATCATGAACAGGGCCTCGTTCCGTGTGCCGTACCGGTCCGCCTCGCCCTGCACGTTCCAGTGCACCGGCATCCTCTCGGGCAGCCCCGAATACGCCGCCAGCGACACGCCGACGGCAATGAGCACCATCAGTATTCTGATCAGCTTACGCATTGCGACTCCGGGAACGTGTGAGCTCCAGCAGCTGCTCGATGAGGTCGTGAAAGACTGTGGTGTTCAGCTCGTAGATCACCTGCTGCCCGGACTTCTCCGAGAGCACGAGTCCCGCGTCCCGCAGCACGGCCAGGTGCCGCGAGATCGTGGGCCAGCTCGAGTCGAACCGCTCGGCGATCTCGCCGGACGTCCGGGGACCCTTCCGCAACTCCTGCAGTATCTGCCGGCGGGTTGGGTCGCTGAGGGCATGAAACGCATTCTCCATGACCCAATAATAAGCTATTTAGCTAATAATGCAATAGTGCGGCCTTATATTCCCTCCACCTCCACAGACGCGATGGCCGGTGAAGCTCGACCACATACGTAACTTCTGCATCGTAGCCCACATAGACCACGGCAAGTCCACCCTTGCCGACCGGCTGATCGAGGCTACCGGCATGCTCGCCAAGCGGGAGATGAAGGAGCAGGTCCTCGATACGCTCGACCTGGAGCGGGAGCGCGGCATCACCATCAAGCTCAACGCCGTCCGCATGACCTATGCGGCCAGCGACGACCGCCGCTACGAGCTGAATCTGATCGACACGCCGGGGCACGTTGACTTCACCTATGAAGTGTCGCGGTCGCTGGCGGCGTGCGAGGGTGCGCTCCTCGTGGTCGATGCGTCGCAGGGAATCCAGGCCCAGACACTCTCCAATCTCTTCCTGGCGATGGACGCCGGGCTGGAGATCGTGCCGGTTCTCAACAAGATCGACCTGCCAAGCGCCGAGCCGGAGCGGAGGCGGCAGGAGCTGGTCGAGCTGCTCGGCGTGGAGCCGGAGAGCGTGCTCGAGGTGAGCGCCAAGGAAGGGCGCGGCATTCGCGAGCTGCTCGATGAGATTGTCGCGCGTGTCCCGCCGCCGGAGGGCAATCCCGAAGCTCCGCTGCGCGCTCTGATCTTCGATTCCTACTATGACAAGTACCGCGGCGCGATCCCGACCGTGCGCGTAGTGGACGGCACGCTCAAGGCGGGTATGCGTATCACCTTCGGCGCCAGCGAGAGCGTGTACGACGTTGCCGAGGTTGGCTATTCACAGCTGCGTCAGGTGCGTGCTCCCGCGCTGCGTGCCGGCGAGGTTGGCTACGTGGTCGCGAACGTGAAGCACGTGAAGGAGACCCGCGTCGGTGACACGATCTTCGATGCGGACGCCCATGCCGTGCAGCCGCTGCCCGGCTATCAGGACGTGCATTCGATGGTGTTCGCCGGCCTGTACCCGACGGATACCCAGCAGTACGAACTGCTGCGCGACGCGCTGGAGAAGCTCCAGCTCAACGACGCCTCACTGCACTACGAGCCGGAAACCTCGACCGCGCTCGGCTTCGGCTTCCGCTGCGGGTTTCTGGGTCTGCTGCACATGGAGATCGTGCAGGAGCGGCTGGAGCGGGAGTTCGACCTTAACCTCGTCACGACCGTTCCGAGCGTAGAGTACCGCGTTCACCTGAACGACGGCAGCATGATCCTGCTGGAGAATCCGGCGCTGATGCCGCACGGCTCGATGGTGAACTACATCGAGGAGCCGTACGTGAAGGCCCGGATCGTCGCGCCTGCCGAGTACATCGGCCCGATCATGACGCTGTCGGGGGAGCGCCGCGGCGTGTACAAGACGATGAGCTACGTGGACGGCCAGCGGGTGGAGTTCGATTTCGAGTTCCCGCTCGCCGAGATCATCCTCGACTTCTACGACCGTCTCAAGACGATCAGCCGCGGCTACGCCAGCCTCGACTATGAGATGCTCGACTACCGCCGCAGCCAGCTGGTCAAGCTCGACATGCTGATCAACGGCGATCCGGTGGACGCCTTCTCCGTGATCATCCACGCGGACAAGGCGTACGAGTGGGGGCGCAAGATCGCGGACAAGCTGAAAGAGCTGATCCCACGGCAGCTGTTCGAGGTGATCATCCAGGCCGCGATCGGGCAGAAGGTTATCGCCCGCACGACGGTCAAGGCGCTGCGCAAGAACGTGCTCGCCAAGTGCTACGGCGGCGACATCACCCGCAAGCGGAAGCTCCTGGAGAAGCAGAAGGAGGGGAAGAAGCGGATGAAGCAGGTGGGAGCCGTGGAGATCCCACAGGAGGCGTTCCTCGCGGTGCTGCAGGTCGAGTAGCGCACTCGACCTGCAGCAGCGAGAGAGTCAGGGCAGGATCCAGACGAACGCGTGGGACTCGGTGTACCGCCCGGGGATGTCGATGATTCCCCACCCCGCTATGTACCTGCCACGGATGCTCATCGCTATGGACGATTGCGACCGGCCGGCCCACAGATCTATCACCTGGCCACCGCTCCACAGCACCGCGTGCTCGAACCCGGAGGTCTTCACGCTGCTGTATCCTACCGCACGCCCTGCGTCGATCCCCGTGGCTCGGGCGTTGCTGCCGCCGAGCGACGGAAGCTTTTCCAGCGTGACGCCGCCGATCCAGCGATACGCTTCGTTGGTCGTCTCGAGATACGTCGTCCCGCGTTTGGTGACCCAGGTGGTCGTGACGCGATGCCCGGCCATGTTCCCGTCCGCATCGATGCTTCTGGCGAAGGTCCAGGAGGGAGCAGCCAGCGGTTCCACGTCCCAGCCGGTTCCGTCGCTGCGCCGGATCCAGCGCACCGCGGGAGCAGGGTTCGCGGAGTCATAGGCGCCACTGTATCCGACAACGGAGTTACCATCCGGAGCCACAGCCGCCACCTCGGTGTTGGGACCGAGCGTCGGAAGAGAATCGGCGCACGTAGCGCCCGCGGTCCAGAACAGCGGCTCAGTGCCGCTCGGACCCTGCGCACCAATGATGTCTCCATTGTCGCTGATGTCGGCAGCGAATCCCTGCCGCGCCGTCGCCTGCTCACCGCACTGCGTTTCCAGGATGACCAGCGTTCCGTCCGCGCGCAGCAGATAGGGCCGCGTGGAACTCGTATTCAGGTCGAACTGAACCCACCCAACCACGTCTCCCCCCGGATTCACGGCCATCGCGATGCTGCGGATAGCGCCGGGGAAGCGCAAATGAAGATCCTCACTCACTACTGCGCCGGCGCTGGATACCACCCATCGCATCGCGTGCATCGGATCCGGACTCCCGCTCCCCCTTCCTGCATAACCGACGGCGACGCCGCTGGCGTTGACGTCCATGGCTCGGGTATGTACGAGCTCCGGATGCCCGCCCAGGTCAAACGCTGGAATCACCGGGGCAGTGCTGCCTTTGGCGAGCGCCGCTTCAGCCGGCCCGGTGGGAATGTCGTCCGTGCAGGCCGCGAGAAGCACGACCAGGAACAGGATCCGCCTGACCATTCGAACCGCCTCGAAGTGAGAGTCATGACAGTTGAACGGCGGCCCGGCTCCGTTTTCCGAAAGCAGACCGTTCCGGTTTAACGTTCTGCCGTGAGCTCACCCAACGGCGCACCACCGGCTTCACTCGTCATCCAGACGGCGTTCCTCGGGGACATGGTGCTGACCACGCCGCTGATCGCCGCGCTCGCCCGGCGCGGGCCGGTGGACGTGGTCGGTACGCCCGTCAACCTCCCACTGCTTGCCAACAATCCCGCCGTGCGGCGAGCGATTGCCTACGACAAGCGAGCGCCGCGGCGGCTCCGCAGTCTCACCTCAATCGGCCGCGAGCTGCGCACTCAGAAATACGACGCGGCTTATCTCGCGCAGGGGTCGCTGCGCAGCGCGGCGCTGGCCATCGTCGCTGGCGTCCGGCGGAGGATCGGCTTCGACACGGCGGGCGGACGCCACCTGTACACCACTCGTGTCCGCTACGACGAATCCATGCATCACGCGGAACGGCTGCTGTCGCTGGCGGCGACACGTGGCGCGCCCCCCGACGAGGACGGCCGGCCGCGCCTGTATCCGGGTGAGCGCGAGCGCGCGGAGGTCGAAGAGCTGCTGCGCCGGAACGGCGCGCTCGAAGCCCGGCTGATCGCCGTCGCGCCGGGCAGCGTTTGGGCGACGAAAAGGTGGCCGTACTATCCGGAGCTGGCGACACGCGTAGGCGATTCGCGGGTAGTGATCGTCGGCGCTCCGGCGGACCAGCCGCTCGCGGACGCAATCAGGACCCGCGCACCGGATGCGATAGACGCCACCGGCAGGCTCTCGCTGCTCGCCTCCGCCGAGCTGATCGGGCGGTGCGCGGCGATCGTCAGCAACGACTCGGCCCCCGTGCATCTCGCGTCCGCGATGAATACGCCAACCGTCGCGATCTTCGGACCGACCGTTCCGGCATTCGGCTTCGGTCCGCTGGCGGATCGCAGCGACGTCGCCGGCCACGAATCACTCGCCTGCCGTCCGTGTCACAGGCACGGGCCGCGCCGCTGTCCACTTGGTCACTGGCGCTGCATGGGCGAGCTTTCGGTCGATGCCGTCCTCGAATCACTCGTCCGCCTCGTTCCCAAGCTGCTCGACCGCCCCGCAGCGGGCGCCTAGGACACGAGCGTGACGCCCGAGCGCTACATCGTTGGAGTCGATCTCGGCGGCACGAACATCGTCGCGGGCGCGATGCCGTTCGACGGCACCGCGGAGCTGGCCATGCGATCGCTGCCGACACGCGCGGAAGAAGGCAGCGAATCGGTGCTGGCCCGGATCGCCGAGATGGTCGAGGACGTGATCCGCCAGACCACAGCCGAGACAGGCGCCAGACGCGAGGACTTTCTCGGCGTCGGGATCGGATCGCCTGGGCCGCTCGACCGCGCACGCGGGGTCGTCATCTTCACGCCGAACCTCGGCTGGCGGAATCTCCCGCTGCGCGATGAGATAGCCCGCCGGGTGGGCCTCCCCGCGACCCTGGACAATGACGCGAACTGCGCGACGCTCGGCGAATGGTGGTGCGGAGCCGCAAAGGGGCACCGAAACGTGATGGGGATCACCATCGGGACCGGGATCGGCGGCGGGTTGATCCTCGACGGACGGCTTTACCACGGCTCGTCCGACGCGGCCGGCGAGATCGGGCACACCACGATCGACGCCAACGGGCGGCTGTGCAAGTGCGGCAACTATGGCTGCCTGGAGGCTTACGCTTCCGGGACCGCCATCGCGCGGCGCGCGGCCGAGGCGCTGGCGGTGGACGGGAGGTCGCGGATCCTCTCGCTCGTGGATGGCGACATGAGCCGCCTCACGGCGCAGACCGTGTACGAGGCCGCCAGGCAGGAGGATGCGCTTGCGCTGGAGATCGTACGCGACACGGCCCGCTTTCTCGGGATCGGTATCTCCAACCTGCTCAACGTCTTCAACCCGGACATGGTCGTGGTGGCAGGCGGTGTGACGCAGGCAGGCGACGCGCTGTTCGAGCCGCTGCGCGTCGAGGTCCGGCGAAGGGCGTTCCGTCCGGCGGTTGACGCGTGCCAGATAGTCCCCGGCTCTCTCCCCCTTTCCGCTGGCGTCGTAGGCGCGGTCGCCACCTTCCGGGCCCAGACCTTCGGGGACCTCTGATGAGGAAGCGACGGCTCGGCGTCATCGGCAGCTTCGTGTGGGACGTGATTCACCGGCCGGGGCCCAAGGACGCACCGGTCCAGGAGTGGGGTGGGATCACCTACGCGCTAGGGGCCATCGATGCCGCACTGCCGGATGACTGGGAGATCGTGCCGCTGGTAAAGGTCGGCTACGATCTGGCGCCGCGGGCGCGCGAGTACCTGGCGACCCTCCATCGCATCGCACCGGATGCTGCGCCGATCGAGGTGCCGCACCCCAACAACCGGGTGGTCCTGCGCTACACCAGCGAAGAGCGCCGCTGTGAGCAGCTCACCGGGGGGGTCCCGCCCTGGCAGTGGCTCGGCCTGAAGCCGCTCCTGGGCGGAATCGACGCGCTGTACGTCAACCTGATCAGCGGATTCGAGCTGGATCTGGAGACTGCCCAGCTCCTCAGGCGCCACTTCAGCGGCCCGCTGTATTGTGACCTCCACTCTCTGATCCTGGGTGTCACGGCCGAGGGGATGCGCGTCCCGCAACCGCTTGCGACCGGAGCCGAGTGGGCCCGCTGCTTCGACTTCATGCAGATGAACGAGGAAGAGATGGCCATGGTGGCCGACGACGCGCTCGTTTTCGCCGCCAGGGCGGTGCATGAGGGGCTGCGCACGCTCGTTGTGACGCTCGGCAGTCGCGGGGTCGTTTACTTCGCAGCGCCGGGTTTCGAGCGAATCACAGATCTGAAGAGAGGCACTCTTTCAACAGCCACGGGCCCGATTCGAACCGAGTTGATTCCTGCAAGAAAAAACTTGACAGAAGACGCTGACCCGACGGGGTGCGGAGACGTGTGGGGTGCGACATATTTCTCGCGGCTTCTGGCCGGCGATGATGTGAGCCGTGCCATGCAGGCGGCGATGTCCGCGGCTGCGCGCAACGTCGGGCACCGGGGAGCCACGGGGCTCGCACAGTTCCTCAGAGGGGAGCTCACAACGGCGTGACGACAGTGGTCAACGTACCCAAATCACTGGACGATCACCGCCAAGTGGAAACGCTCCTCGAGCAGGTCGCCGGAGTCCCGGCAGACGCGAAGCTGCTCGTTGACGCGCGGCATACGACGTTCGCTTCGCCGTACGGCCTGACGATGCTGCTCACGCTGGCGCAGACGCGGCTCGAGCGGCCGGGGTTTTATCCGCCGCTGGCGGAGGACACGGGCTCGTACTGGGCCCGCTCGCATTTCTACAAGTTTGCAGAGGAGCTGTACGATTTTCACGGACGCGCCCATCCGTCGACACGAACCGGGGACTCCAGCGTGCTGCTGGAGGTGACTCCGGTTGGCGCGAGCGAAGACGTGCACGCGGTCGTCGAACGGATTCAGGAGAAGTCGCAGCAGATCCTCACCGAGGAGCTGCGGCTCGAGCCGGCCGCGACGATGCGATTCACTATGGCGCTGTCGGAGGCGTGTCAGAACATTGTGGAGCACGCAGGCCGCGGTGGCTGGGTGGCGGTGCAGCGATACCGCTGGCAGGCCCGCCTTGGCGGCCGGAAAGTGGTGGTGATGGGAGTGTGTGATGCCGGGATGGGAATCCGGGCGTCGCTGGAGAGCTCGCCGGCCCGCCGGATCACGGACAGCTGGGATGACCGTGTCGCACTCGAGGAGGCGGTACTCAATGGCATCAGTCGTCACCGGGATCCAGGACGCGGCCAGGGCTTTCGCGGGATCCGCAGCTTCCTCGACAAGTGGGACGGCAAGATGGGAGTGCGAAGCGGTACCGCGCGCCTCATCTCGCCCATGCCCGAGTGGAACCCGGTGCCGGACGAGCCGACTCTGGAGGAGAACCTCACCCCGTTTCCGGGGACGCAGCTCCAGATCATCATCCCGGAACGGGTCAGCTAGATGGTGACGCACATAGATCTCAAGACGGTGCTCCGCCGCACGGTGTGCGAGCTGTTCTCGAACCTTGTCACGCGTCCAACGGGCGCGGCCGTGCGCGGCGGAATCGAGCAGCAGCTGGCTCTGGTGGAGAACCCCACCCTCACGGTCATCGACTTCTCGCACGTGGGACTGCTCGACTTCTCCTGCGCGGACGAGATCGTCGCCAAACTTCTCCTCCGGCACGTGGCCGAAGCGGACCCGGGACACGAGGTGTACTTCCTGTTCCGCGGCATCAGCGAGACGCATCTCGATGCGATCGAGACGGTGCTCGCGCGGCACCGCCTCGCGCTCGTCACCGACGACGGCTCCGGCTGCGTGCGGCTGGTCGGCGAGCTGGACGACCGTCAGCGCGCTACCTGGGAAGCGATCTTCCGCCTCGGCTGCGCCGTACCGGACGACATCGCCGGTGAGGCCGGCATTCCCGCCGAGGATGCCGGCAAGGTCATGGAGGATCTGTGGCGGCGTCGTCTCGTGATGCGAAACGAGCAGGGATACGTAGCGGTCGGCGCGACGGCGTGAAGTTCCGTCCGACGCCGCCGCGGCGCCGGGTCGAGGGATACGCGCCTCCGCTGCAGGTGTCCCGCTTCATCGCCACGCGTTCGGGTGACGCCGAGCGCGGCCCGAAAGTCTGGATGCGGGAGTCCGAAGCGAAACTGAGGCTGCTACAGGATGGGGAGATGGTCTGGGTTTTCGGGCCTCGCAGGCACGACCTTGCCGAGCTGGCAATAGACGACACGATCCCGAGAGGGTACGTGATCGCCCGTGACATCGCCGGCATAGCGGCCGCCGAGATCGTACGGATCGTAAAGCCGGACCACGACTCGAAACCCCGCCCCGATCGTGTCTGACGCCGGGCGGAGAGTTCCGGCGCTTTCCACGCGGGTGGTCCGCGCGGGCGAATTGCACCGCGGTCCGTACGACCCGGTCGTCTCCCCGCTCGTGCAGTCTGCCAACTACGGGCAGGACTTCGGGACCAGCGAGCTGCTGTACACGCGGTACGGGAACACCCCCAACGCCGCCACCGTTCAGCGGCGCATCGCCGACCTGGAAGGCGCCGAAGCAGCGCTCGTGCTCGCGAGCGGAATGGGCGCCACCGCCTGCGCACTGCTCGCGCTGCTGCGCCCCGGCGATCACCTGATCGCCAGCTCGGCGATCTACGGCGGGACGTACCGTCTGCTGACCGAGGAGCTTGCCACTCTGGGAATCGGCGTGACGCTGGTGGACCCGTTCGACCCCAGGATCTGGCGGCAGGCGATGCGCCGCGAGACGCGCGCGATCTTCGTGGAGAACCCGGTGAACCCGACGTGCCGCGTGCTCGACCTCCGCCCGGTCGCAACTCTGGCGCACGGCGCGGGTATAGCGCTTGTCGTGGATTCCACCCTGGCGAGTCCCATCAACTTCCGGCCCATGGAGCACGGCGCGGACGTGGTCATCCACTCCGCGACGAAGTACCTCAACGGCCACAACGACGTGCTGTGCGGCGTCGTCGCCGGATCCGCGTCGTACGTGGAGGAGGTGCGGCAGAAGATGATGGTCTGGGGACAGGTGCCTGACCCGTTTGCATGCTGGCTGCTCGAGCGCGGCATGAAAACGCTGTACGTGCGGGTCCAGCGGCAGAACGCTTCCGCGCAGCGCATCGCGGAGTGGTGCACGACACGACCCGAGATCTCCGCGGTGCACTACTCCGGGCTGCCGTCGCATCCCGATCACGCCGTTGCGAAGACCCTGCTCGACGGGTTCGGCGGAATGCTCGCCTTCGAGCTGGTCGGCGGCGGCGACGCGACGGAGCGCTTCCTCCCCGCCCTCCGGTTGTTCGTCCACGCCGCCAGCCTCGGGGGATCGGATTCACTCATCATCGAGCCGCGGTATTCCTCCCATGCACGCATGACCGAGGAGGAGCGGCGCACTGCCGGCATTCCGGACGGCCTCGTGCGGCTGAGCATAGGGCTGGAGGATCCGGAGGACCTCATCGCGGATCTGGAGCAGGCACTCGCGGCATGATCCGTCTGCACAACGTGGGCAAGGAGTACCCGCGCACCGGAGTGGCGCTCAGCCACGTCTCCTTCCAGATGAAGAAGGGCGAGTTCGTCTTCATCACTGGACCGAGCGGCGCGGGCAAGAGCACCGTGCTCAGGCTCATCTATATGGATGAGAAGCCCACGCACGGCGAGGTGCGCGTCAGCGGGCTCACGTCGCGCTCCGCCAGCCGGCACGAGATCGCGATGCTGCGGCGGAAGCTGGGGATCGTGTTCCAGGACTTCCGGCTGCTCGACGATCGCACCGCAGAGGCGAACGTCGCGTTCGCGCTGGAGGTGACCGGGACGCCGCGCGCGGCGATACCACCGAAAGTGAACCGCGCGCTGGCGCAGGTGGGACTGGCCTCGAAGGCGACGCGCTACCCGAAGGAGCTCTCCGGCGGAGAACAGCAGCGGGTCGCGATCGCCCGGGCGCTGGTTAACGACCCGTTCGTCGTGCTGGCCGACGAGCCCACCGGCAATCTCGACGAGCGCGCCACGCGCGGAATCTTCCAGCTGCTGCGCGACATCAACGCGGCCGGCACCGCGGTGCTGATGGCCACGCACGATCTGGACCTCGTGCGATCGACCAACGCGCGCACGCTCGAGATGAACCACGGCCGCGTAGTGTACGACTCTTCCGAGTCGGTGGAATCGGTGCTGGAGCTGGAGGAATGAGGCTGGCCCTGCGTGAGGCGTTCGCGGCCTTTCGCCGCGCGCCGCTGCTCAGCGCGCTCGGCATCGTGACCATCGCGTTCTCGCTGTTCGCCTTCGGGCTGTTCGCGCTGGTGGCGCTCAACAT
Organism: Gemmatimonadaceae bacterium; assembly: GCA_036374155.1. Lineage (GTDB taxonomy): Bacteria > Gemmatimonadota > Gemmatimonadetes > Gemmatimonadales > Gemmatimonadaceae > DASUUI01. The sequence goes on from DASUUI010000096.1 coordinate 33,485, forward strand.
CCGCAGCGCGCTCGTCGCCGTCGAAGAGAGGGTCGAGATCCGCGCGTTCGTGGCGGAGGGAACTTCCGTCGAAGCCGTCGCCGCAGCCATGGGCGACATCGGCTCGTTCCCCGAAGTCGCGCAGGTGTTGTACGTCACTCCCGAACAGGCGCTGGAGCGCGCCCGTCGGGAGCTGGGTGAGTTTGCCGACGTGTTCGAGAGTGCGTTCCTGCCGGCGTCCATGGACATCCGCCTGCGTCCAGGATTCCGCGACCCGGCCACCGTGCGCGGCGTGGCGTCGCGCCTGAGCACCTACGAGTTCGTGGACGACGTGCGCTACGGCCAGGAATGGGTCCAGAAGCTGTACGACCTGCGCACGCTGGCGACCGTAACCGGAATGGGGCTCGGCGTTGCCTTCGCCGCGGTCGCGGTGATCATCATCGGCGCGACTATCCGGACCGCGGTCCTGGCGCGCAGCAGGGAGATCTGGATCATGCGGCTGGTGGGGGCGACGGACTGGTTCATCCGCGCGCCGTTCCTGATCGAAGGCTTCATGAAAGGCGTCATGGGTGGCGCGCTCGCGCTCGGGCTCACCTGGCTCGCGCACCGGACAATCTCCCGCAACTTCATCGAGACCGTCTTCTTCGACACGGACGTGGCGCTGCTCGGCGTGCTCGTGGGCGCGCTCATGGGCTTTCTCGGCAGCATGTTCTCCGTCGGGAGACACCTGCGGCAGGTCTGATGCGACGCCTCGCCTTACTGCTGCTGTTTCTCGCCGCTGCAGAAACCACCGGCGCCCAGCAGACGAAGCAGCCGCAGAGCAGCGAGGCCCGGCTGCGGCAGCAGCGCGACGAGCTGGAGCGCGTGCGGCGCGAGCGGGCCGACCTGCAGCGGCGGATGTCCACGCTGCAGACCCGCGCGCACGATCTCACCGAAGAGGTCCGCCTGCTGAACAGGCAGCGCGACGCGACAGCGCGCGTCGTTCGCTCGCTGGATCAGCAGCTCGCCACGATCACCGAGGCCGTGAAGGGCACGACCGTCGCCCTGGTGCAGGCCGAGGACGAGTCGAACGTGAAGAAGGCGATCCTGCAGCGGCGTCTGGCGGACATCTACAAGCGCGGCCCGCTGTACACGGCGGAAGTGCTGTTCAGCGCGCAGTCGTTCGGCGATCTCGTCACGCGCTACAAGTACCTCCACCTTCTGGCGCAGCGCGACCGGGCGCTTGTCCGCCGCGTGGAAGAGTTGAGGCAGCGCGTCGCACACAACCGTCAGCAGCTGGTGAGACTGCGGGCGGACGTGGAGCACAACCGGTCGGAGAAGGCGCGTGAGGAGGAGCGTCTCAGGACTCTGGAGCAGCGGGAGCAGCTGGCGCTGCGCCGCGTGCAGCAGGATGCGCAGCGCACCCGGCGCCGCCTCGAGCAGCTGGCGGCCACGGAGCGCCGGCTGAACCAGTTCTTCGCAAACCTCGAGGCCGAGCGTCGTCGCGCTGCAAGCCGCGCCGGGGCGTCACCGCGTACGCCGAGCACTATCCGTACGGCTGACCTGGGCCGGCTCGCGTGGCCCGTGGAAGGGACGATCATCTACAGGTTTGGGCGGGTGGTGAACCCGAACAACACCACGACGCGCTGGAATGGCATCGGGATCGCCGCGGCGCAGGGGACGCCGGTGCGCGCCGTGTCATCGGGGACGGTGGTGCTGTCCGAGGTGATGGGCACTTACGGCAACACGATCATCGTCGAGCACGGCGGCGGCGACTATTCGGTGTACGGCGCGCTGAGCCGCATGGACGTGCGTAAGGGTGGTCGCATCGCGAAGGGTCAGGTGATCGGCGCAGTCGGAGCGACTGATCCTGAGCTTCCTGCGCACCTGCATTTCGAGATCCGGCGAGGTGGCCCCGCAGTAGATCCGCTGGAGTGGTTGAGAGCTCAGTAGTCGATCTACGCGCTGCCGCCTGCCTGGTCGGAGCCCTGGAGAGCCCGGCGCAAAGCACAACCCCAGCTTTGCGCCGTGCCTCCAGGACTCCTCCCGGCGCGGCGGCAGCCGGCGCCACTGACTCCCGCGAGGTTTCGCGCGGCTGCGGCCTCCTGACCTGCTGCACATGACTGCGCGCCGCAGCTCGCCACGGCGGCCAGCCCGGCGCCGCAGACAGCCTGTGACCGACCTGCTCGGCGCGCACACGTCCATTGCGGGCGGTACTGCGAACGCCCCGCCCCGCGCCAAGGCGATCGGCGCGACCGCCATGCAGATCTTCACCAAGCAGGGAAATCGCTGGGCGGAGCGTGATTGCCTCGATGAGGAGTGCGCTGCGTTCTCGTCTGCACTGCAGGAGACGGCCGTGCGCGCCACCGCGGCGCACGACAGCTATCTGATCAACCTCGCTTCACCCGATCCCGTGCTGCGCGCGCGATCGCTGGAGTCGTTCATTGCGGAGCTGCGCAGATGCGCCGCGCTTGGCCTCGAGTATCTGGTGTCGCATCCCGGAAACTTCATGGACGAGCGCGCGAGCGGCATTACGCGAAATGCAGAGGCGGTGGCGATTGCTCTCGAGTCGGTTCCCGGAACGACAACCGTGCTGCTGGAGCTCACGGCCGGAAGCGGCACCGCTCTCGGCTCGAAGTTCGAGGAGATGGCCGAGCTCATCGAGGCGATTCCGGAGCCGCAGCGGTCCCGGGTCGCGGTCTGTTTCGACACGGCCCACGTCTGGGCGGCGGGCTACGATCTGGCCGCGGACTACGAAGGCGTGTGGGCGCGCTTCGGCGACGTGATCGGCATGTCGCGACTCAGGCTGCTTCACCTCAACGACTCCAAGGCGCAGCTCGGCTCGCGCCTCGACCGGCATCAGTTGATCGGCGAGGGAACGATAGGCGAAGGGGCGTTCCGGAAGCTCATGAACGATCCCCGGTTTGCAAACGTGCCGAAGGTGATCGAGACGCCGAAGCTGAACGACGCGGAGGCCACCGACCGCAGAATGCTCGAGCGACTCCGCAGCTACGTGGAGTGAGCGGTCAGCGGATCTCGAACGTGAGAGTGGCCCACTTCGACTCGTAGTCGAGCGAGTCGGACGTGACCGGCTCCATGTGGATGAACTTCACATACCAGCGTCCAGCCGGACTGAGCCGGACCCTCGCGACCCCGGCAGAATCGGTGACGGACCTCCGCGGCTCGATGCGAGCACCACTGCGCGTACGTCCGCCCGCGATGACGACCTGGCCGGCCACCGGCTGCCCCTCCACTAGCGCGCGCACCCGAAGCGACTGCCCGCGGCGGAGCGAGTACGGATTCTCCAGCGGGACGAGCTCAGCGGGGTAGCCGAGCACAGCGGTGTAGTCATCACTCCGTGCTGCGCCAACCTGCAACAGCGCTTTCACGTGCTTGTGGTAGCGCTCGCGGGCGGTTGAGTCGAGCTCGTCGCGCTCACGCCTCCGCTGGATGATCGGGAGGATGCCTTCCGTCTCGAGATAGCCGTTGAAGTCGCTTCCGCTGAGGGTGATCTCCCGCGGCAGCAGCGACGCACCGAGCACGTAGGTGCCGGGCTGGGTGAGGGGAACCCGAACGACCGCGAGCTTGGCGTCCACGGAATCCCAGAGCGTCCGGTCGAGCTCGCGGCGGGTGCCCGCCGATACCACCGACAGGTCACGCAGCCGTGTGCGCGACACCGCCCCTTCGCTCACCGAGAAAGTGCCGTTTATAACGCTCACCCGGGCGGTGCTGTCCGGACTTCTGAAGAACGAGTCGAGGGTAAGGAACAGGTCGTGGGCGGCAGCGCTGCCCGCAAGGCACAGGAAAGCCGCAGTGACTGCTATCAGGCGATTGCGCATCTGCTGAAGGGATGTTGGTTGTCGGTGGCGGTCGGTACCGCCAGTAAACAACATCGACGCGCGCCGCTAGAACAGCACCTTGTACACGAGCGCGAAGTTCCGCCCCGGATTGAACGCGAACTGCTTGATCCGGCTCGTTGCATCCCGGTACCGCTCGTCGAAAACGTTATCCACCCGAAGCGTGATCGTGTGGTACAAGCCGGCTCCCACCAGGTTGTAACCAAGCGACACGTTGACGAGATCGTACGCATCCGTGGCGACGGCCGAAGGATCGTCCTCCGTCGCCGGTGGCGGGACACGCGTCTGAGCGAACCCGTGGCGGTAGTCGGTTTCCAGCGACAGCTGCCCCCGCTGCCAGCGCGCGAGCGCTCCGACCCTCGCAGCCGGCATGAACGGCAGGGGCGTGCCGCCTCGCAGCTGCCCCCGAACGGCATCGCCCATCACGCCGAGCACCAGTCCCTTGACGACCTCTCCCTCGAGATGCCCCTCGATGCCACGCAGCGACGCGTCGCGCTGGGCGTACCTGTTGAGCGGCATCTGCGTAAGCAGCTCATCCTCGCCGAGCAGCAGCGTATCGCCGACGATGTTCACCGTGATGTAGTCGTCTATCTGATTGTAGAACGCAGCAAGCTGCGCGTTGGTCCTGGAGCTGCGTGCTCGAAGCACCAGCTCGCCCCCCGTATTGGTCTCGGCTTTCAGCTGCGGATCACCCACGTCGAACGTGCCCGTGGCGGCGTGCACGCCGTTGGAGAACAACTCCTCGACGGTGGGTGAGCGGAACGCGCGGGCAACGTTGGCATTGAACGAGATCACCGAGCTCAGCGGGAAAACGAACCCAACTGACCCGGAAAAGGTGCCGAAGGTCCGTTTCACCGGATCGCCGAAGCGCTCGTCGCCCTCCTCCGACTCGATGCTGCTCGCATCGTACCGCGCGCCCACGTGCAGATGCGGCGCGCGCTCGCTGTCACCGCGCCCGAGAGTGAAGTCCTGGAACGCATACACGCCGAGGGAGCGGCTGTTGGCTGGCGGCGTAAGGGCCTCCTCGCCTTCGGCCGAATACTGTCGGAAGAAGCCGGACGTGCCTATCGCACCGGGGCTGCCGAACAGCGTTCTCGCGGTTGCGCTGAACGTCTGCGTCTTCAGATCGAAGTGTGTCCCGATCTCTCCGTCAGGCTCTATCTCGTCATGCTCGTACCACTGGCCCGTGGCATCGATGCGGACGATAGGTATGCGCGTTCCGTCGAACCGCATGTCGCCCCGGGCAGAGACCTGCTGCCGCCGGCCATCGATCGTGAGAAACTCCGGATCGCGGGGGTCCGCAGGCAGGCCGTAGCGCATCTGCGTGATCTGGTATGCGGCACCGCCGTTGAACCGATCGCCGACAAAGCCGAGCCCCGCCTGGCCCCCGGTCTGCCGCGCGAAGCTGTTCAGCAGCTCCGCTCCGCCACCGGTGCGCACGTCGCTCACCTGCCGCCTGCTCGCCCCACCTGTGATCGCTATCGCGCGACCGAGTGGAGCGGTGAAGGCGGCCGAGATCCCCCCGCCGGGGTTCACCGACTCGCCCTGGGCCGCGACCTGACCCTCGACGTGGTTCGGGATGGACGACGGGATGTCGCGCGTGATCACGTTCACGACGCCGCCGAGTGCATTGCTGCCGTACAACAGCGCTGCCGGTCCGCGTACAACCTCTATGCTCGTCGCCGTCAGCGGATCGACGGTGAGCGCGTGATCCGGCGTCGGAGCGGCGAGGTCGCCTACGCGCTCGCCATTCTGCAGCACCAGGACCCGGTCTCCCGTCAGGCCACGGACCACGGGCATGTTGGCAGCCGGCCCGTTGTATCGCATCGAAAGGCCGGGCTCGGCCGAGAGCGTCTGCGCGACACTCGATCCAAGACTTCTATTCAGCGCCTGCCCCGACAGCTCCACGGTTGACTGCGTGACATCGAGCGGGTCAGCGGCAAAACGGGTCGCGGTGACCTGCACCGCGGCCAGTCGAACCGCCGACGGACGCATCACCACGACGACGTCGGTCCCTTCCGCGGGCGGAACGGTCACCGCCGTCCTCACTGGCGCGAAGCCAATGATGGTCGTGTACAGCTCGTACCGTCCGGGCGGAACTGACTCGAACCTGAATCTTCCAGCGGCGTCGCTGGTGGTGACCCTGTCGAGTCCGATTATCGCAACCTGCGCATGAGGCACAGGCGCACCGGCGCTGTCACGAACTGATCCGGAAACCTGCCCGGGAACTGCCTGCGAGTGTGCTTCGGCGGGTGAGGCAATCGCCGCGAGCACCGATATCGCTGCACTCAGAATTATTGCGCGCATTACGGCTCCTCTGGATTGGGGGCTCCAGCCGGCTGGTTCGCTGGCTGGTCGTCGGTGTGCACCGCCGCGCTTGCGGCGGGCTCAGCCAATCCGGGCGGGTGGGCTGCGGGCGCGGGAGGCCTGCCCCGCCCCGGAGCTTGCGACAGTTGTGCCGCAATCAGGGGTTGCGGGCGACGTTGCCGGCGCGACAAATGGCGCCGGCGCCGATGGGGCCACGTAACACGGTCGCAGCGCCGTGCACGCCGCGCATTCATGCGGGTGAGCTCGCGTGTCGTGGGTCGAGCCGAATCCCTCGACGTGCGCCTCGGGATTCGAGGCCGGACTCCGCATGAGGCCGTCGGCAACGGCGGCCAGCGGCGCCGCGGCGAGCTGCACCGCGCCAAGGGCGAGAATGGCCAGACGAAGCCGGACGGGGAGGATCCGCATGCGCCTCAATTATATCCGCTACCCCGGCCGGCGTTCCGCCAGCAGCGACGTGGGGGCTAGATTGCGGGGATGAAGCGCCAGAACGCGCTCGATTACCACTCCCAGGGGCGTCCCGGCAAGATCGCGGTCGTCCCGACAAAACCGCTCCTCAATCAGCGCGATCTGGCCCTGGCGTACTCGCCGGGGGTGGCGGAGCCCTGCCTGGAGATCGCGAAGCAGCCGGAAGACGCCTACCGGTACACGGCCAAGGGCAACCTGGTGGCCGTCGTCACCAACGGAACGGCTGTGCTCGGGCTGGGAAACATCGGCGCCCTCGCGGGCAAGCCGGTGATGGAGGGCAAGGGGAACCTGTTCAAGCAGTTCGCCGATCTCGACGTTTTCGACCTCGAGGTGGGCTCCGAGAACCCGGATGACGTCATCCGCTTCTGCCAGCTGCTGGAGCCGACGGTCGGCGGCATCAACCTGGAAGACATCAAGGCCCCCGACTGCTTCTACATCGAGGAGCGGCTGCGCGAGACGCTGCGCATCCCGGTGTTCCACGACGATCAGCACGGGACCGCGATCATCTCGGGCGCGGCCCTTATCAATGCCGTCGAGATCACCGGCAGGGACATGGCGGCGCTGCGTGTAGTGTTCTCCGGGGCCGGCGCGGCAGCGATCGCAACCGCAGAGCATTACGTGAGGCTCGGCGTGCTGCGTGAGAACATCGTCCTGTGCGACACGATGGGAGTCGTGTACGAGGGGCGCATCGAGAAGATGGACCCGTACAAGGCGCGCTTCGCGGTGCGCACCGATGCACGGACCCTGGCCGACGCGATTGCGGGCGCAGACGTGCTCGTCGGGCTGTCTGTCGCCGGCGCCGTGACGGGCGACATGGTCCGCAGCATGGCCGACCGCCCCATCATCTTCGCGCTGGCCAACCCGGTGCCCGAGATCCTGCCGGACGAGGTGCGCGCCGTGCGCGACGACGCGATAATCGCTACAGGCCGCAGCGATTACCCGAACCAGGTCAACAACGTACTCGGCTTCCCGTTCATCTTCCGCGGCGCGCTGGATGCGCGCGCGCGCGAGATCAACGAAGCGATGAAGATGGCCGCCACCCGCGCACTTGCGCTCTTGGCGCGCGAGGACGTGCCGGAAAGCGTATCGCGATTGTACGGCCTGCAGTCCGTGAAGTTCGGAGCTGACTACCTGATCCCCTTCCCGTTCGATCCGCGCGTGCTGCTGTGGGTTTCGCCCGCGGTGGCGTGGGCGGCCGTCGCGAGCGGAGCCACCGACGAGTTCGTGGATCTCGACGACTACAGGGATCGCCTCGAAGCGCGCCTCGGGCGCGCGCGCGGGCTCATGCGGGGGCTGATGACACGCGCAGTGCGCGAGCCCAAGCGGATAGTGTTCCCCGAGGGCGAGCACCTGAAGGTGATGCGGGCAGCGCGCGTGCTGGTGGACGAGGGAATCGCGAGGCCCGTGCTGCTCGGCAACCCCGGCGCGATCAGCGCCATGGCTGCGGCCAACCGGATCTCTCTCGAGGACATCGAGATAGAGGATCCGGCGAGCTCACCCCGACGCGAGGCGTACGCCGCATACCTCTGGGAGCGGCGCCAGCGTAAGGGGCTCAGTCACGCGGAAGCGCATCAGCGGCTGTTCAACGGCAACTACTTCGGCTCCGTCATGGTCGCACTCGGCGATGCGGACGCGCTCGTGTCGGGCGTGACCATGCACTACCCGGAGACGCTGCGGCCGGCGCTGGAAGTGATCGGCTCGCACCCGAAGGCAGGCCTGGTCAGCGGCCTGTACATGCTGGTCTTCGAGAAGCACGTGATCTTCTGCGGCGACACGACGGTGAACATAGACCCATCGGCCGAACAGCTTGCGCAGATCGCGTATGCGGCTTCGCGGATCGTGCGCACGTTCGGGCTCACGCCGCGCATCGCGATGCTCTCGTTCTCCAACTTCGGGTCCGTGCGGCATCCCGAAGCGGAGAAGGTCGCCAGGGCCGTGCAGCTGGTGCGGCAGCGCGACCCCTCGCTGATGGTGGACGGCGAGATGCAGGCGGACACCGCGCTGGATGAGGAGACACTGCGCGGCTCGTACCCGTTCAGCACGCTCGATGAGCGCGCAAACGTGCTGATCTTCCCCAACCTCAGCGCCGGCAACATCGCGTACAAGCTGCTGAACCACCTCGGCGGCGCGACGGCCATCGGCCCCATTCTTGTTGGGATGAACAAGCCGGTGCACGTCCTGGAGCAGGGCGCTGACGTCGAGGAGATCGTGAACATGGCTGCTGTTGCCGTCATCGATGCGCAGGAGCGAGCCGGCGGAGCTGCCGCGCGCGCTGAGACTGCAGCCCACATGGAGCCACACCTCGCGGGGACGGCGTCCCGCGCTGGAGGACGATAGATGGCAACCGAGATGAGACCAGCGCGTGGCTACACCGACTCGCGCGAGCAGGCACAGACGCTGGCCGCCCAGGGGCTCCACCCCACGGGTCGTGTGCACTGGAACCTGATCGGGCCGGAGCTGATCGGAGAGGCTGCCCGCCGCCGGGAGGGCGAGTTCTCCGAGATGGGCGCGTGGGTCGCGCGCACGTCGCCGCACACCGGCCGCTCACCGAACGACAAGTTCGTCGTCCGCGAGCCGGAAACGGAGAAAGACGTTGACTGGGGAAAGGTCAACCAGCCGATCTCGAAGGAGCACTATGCGCGTCTCCGCGCCGACGTGCAGTCGTACCTCGACAAGCGCGACGAGCTGTTCGTGCAGGATCTGTACTGCGGAGCCGAGGCACGCTACCGGTTGTCGGTTCGCTACGTCTCGCCGAACGCGTGGCACATGGCGTTCGTGAGGAACATGTTCATCAGGCCGGAGCCGAGCGACCTCGCCACCTTCGAGCCGAACTTCACGGTGCTGCACGCTCCCGAGTTCGAGGCCACGCCGGAGAAGCATGGCACCAGGACCGGCACGTTCATCGTTCTCGACCTGGCCGACAGGACGATCCTCATCGGCGGCACCCGCTACGCCGGCGAGCTGAAGAAGTCGATGTTCACGGTAATGAACTACATCCTGCCGAAGCAGGGCGCGCTCTCCATGCACTGCTCCGCGAACATCGGCCAGAATGGCGACACTGCCCTCTTCTTCGGGCTGTCGGGCACGGGCAAGACCACGCTCTCGGCCGATCCTGAGCGCAGGCTGATCGGAGACGACGAGCACGGCTGGTCGGATTCCGGCGTCTTCAACTTCGAGGGCGGCTGCTACGCCAAGGTCATCAACCTCTCGCCCGAGGGAGAGCCGGACATCTACCGGACGACGCAGATGTTCGGGACGATCCTCGAGAACGTCGTCCTCGACCCGGTCACGCGGAAGGTGAAGTTCGAGGACCTGTCGATCACGGAGAACACGCGGGCGTCGTACCCGCTCCACTACATACCGCACTTCGAGCCGAGCGGACGCGGTGATCACCCGCGGAACGTGATCTTCCTCACGGCCGACGCCTTCGGCGTGCTGCCGCCGATCTCGCTGCTGTCACCGGAGCAGGCGATGTACTACTTCCTCTCCGGCTACACGGCGAAGGTCGCAGGCACCGAGCGCGGCGTGACCGAGCCGCAGGCGACGTTCAGCGCCTGCTTCGGCGCCGTCTTTCTCGTGTGGCCGCCCACGAAGTACGCCGAGATGCTCGGCGAGCGACTGCGCCGCCACGGCTCGCAGGTGTGGCTGGTCAACACGGGGTGGACAGCCGGTCCGTACGGAGTGGGCCACCGGATGAAGCTGGCACACACGCGCGAGATGATCCACGCCGCCCTGGGCGGCAGGCTCGACAAGGCCGCGATGGAGAAGGACCCGATCTTCGGGCTGTGGATTCCGACATCCGTCCCGGGGGTGCCCAGCGAGATCCTGAATCCGCGCGACACCTGGTCGGACAGGGGCGCGTACGACGCTCAGGCGAAGAAGCTCGCCGGTATGTTCCAGGAGAACTTCGAGAAGTTCCCGGGTGTCAGCGCCGCGATCCGCGACGCCGGTCCGCACCACGGCACGCCCTCGGGCAGACCGGCGAACGGGGGCACTCCGGAAGGCTGAGGTTCGCCTTACCTTAGGGCCGTGCACTTCGAGATCGTCCGCGACCCGCTCTGGAACAACATACGGATTGACCCGCTCGCGATGGAGCTCGTGGACACGCGCGAGTTCCAGCGCCTGCGCTACGTGCGCCAGCTCGGCCTTGCTCACCTTGTTTATCCCGGCGCGACTCACTCGCGCTTCGAGCATGCGCTGGGTACTTATCACCTCGCGAGCCGCACGATCTCGCTGCTGAGCGAGCGGGGCGAGCTCGACGGCGTCGGCGCCGAGGAGCGACAGCACGTTCGCATCGCAGCGCTGCTGCACGACATCGGACACTACCCGTTCTCTCACGCCCTCGAGGAGATCGGTGCGCTGAATCACGAGGACGTAGCCGGCCCGCTCCTGCACGGTGGATCGCTGGGTGACGTACTGCGACGCGAGCTTGGCGCCGGCGCGCCGGACACCGTTCACGCGTTGATCACGGGTCGCAGCGCCAGCCCGCTACAGGGGCTGATTTCCGGTTCCCTTGATCTGGACAAGCTCGAGTACCTGAAGCGCGATGCGCTGATGTGCGGCGTTCCCTACGGCGAGATAGACGTTGACCGGCTGACCAACTCGATGCTGCTCCTTCGCGACCCCGGGACGGGCGCCGTTTCTGTTGGTGTCGCGGAAAAGGCGCTGTCCGCGCTGGAGTCTCTGCTGTTCGCGAAGTATCAGATGTACCGGAACGTGTACTGGCATCACGCCGTGCGGAGCGCGACGGCGATGTACAAGAGGCTGGTCGCAGACGCACTCCTCGCCGGTGCCGTCGCTGCGGAACAGCTGCCGATGCATTCAGACGAGGGACTGCTGCACGAGCTGGAAAAGGGAGATGCCCGCCTGCTGACCGCGTTGCGCGAGCGGCGGCTGTTCAAGCGGGCGTTCGAGATGCCGTCAACGGAGCTCGACCCGGAGGCGCTGAGCCCTGTCCTGGAAAACCACGAGTCGCTGCGTGCGGCCGAGGACTCGCTCGCCCGCGAAGCGGGGCTCGCTTCCGGAGAGGTACTGCTCGACTTTCCCGCGAAGACGGAGATGCTCGGCCTGGACATACTCGTGATTCGCCGCGGCGGCGGCGTTCAGCGGCTCACGGCTTCGGGCTGGCGCGAGGCGATCAACCTTCCCCGCCTTGCTGAGGAGCTGTACCGCTCCACCAGGTGGCTGCGGGTGTTCTCCAGCACGCGTGTTCGCCTTTCCCGCGAGCAGGTATTCGGCGCACTCGGAGTCGCAGCGCGATGATCGAGCCGCTGGACACACGATTCGCCGGCCTGGAGAGAGAGCGCGCGGCAACGGAGGCACAGCTTGCTGCGCTCACACCTGTGCAGACCGCCTTCCGCGCGCACGAAGCGGCATGGAACGTCGCGGAGGTCGTGGATCACGTGGTTCGGGTCGAGCGGCAGGTGCTCGAGGGCGCGAGGAAGCCCAACGTTCAGCGCACTGCCTGGCGCCGCCGGAGGTTCCGCCGCCTGCTGGCCTGGCTCGTGTTCGCCATGGGAGTGCGGATCAGGGTGCCGGAGCGAGTAAAGCTCGTCACGCCCGAGCGCGACGCGGACCTGGAGACGGCGCTTGCCCGCTGGAGCGCGGTGCGCACCGAATGGCGCGACTTCCTCTCGACGATCACACCCGACCAGCTCGATCTGCTGGCGATCAAACACCCGCTCGCGGGGCCCTTTACCTATCGTGACGTTCTGAAGTTTCTGGAATGGCATCTGCGGCACCATCGGAAGCAGATCGGCCGGATAACGCGCACCGCCGCTGCTGCGCCGGGAGCGCAGCCTGACACGGTTCCCGGGGCGCGCGCCGGCCACAGCCAGGACCCCGATGAGGAAACGCGCCGAAGCCCGTGATCGCCACGCTCGAGTGCTTCTGTTCGTCGCAGCGGCGGCCGCATGCACCGCCCGCAACCCGATCAGCATGACGGATCTGCCGACTGTGCGCACTTCGCAGATCAGCTACACAGTCCCCGCCGGCACGCCGGAGATTCAGATTCCGGTGACGTTCACGAACAGCTCCGGTGCAGTGCTGTACCTCGACGGAGTGGGGCGCGACCTGCAGTCCGTGGAGAAGCTGGTGGACGGCACGTGGCGCGCGGCATACCATCCCGTGTACACCATGCTGGCGGCGGAGCCTCTGCCTCTCGCGAACGGCGAGTCACGGCAGGTGACCGTCTCGCTGAACCTGCAACCCGGGACCGAGCCGCGCTTCCAGGAACCGCCGCCTGGTACGTACCGTTTCGTGTTCGGTTACGCTCAGGGCACGGAGCGTATCCTGCGAACCGTCAGGAGCAACGAGTTCCAGCTCGTCGCCTCGAACTGACTCAGCGCAGCTCCGCGACGTCGCGGTAGAGATCCAGCGCTTCGGGGTTTGCGAGCGCCTCGGTGTTCTTAGGCGAGCGGCCGTGAATAACGTCGCGCACCGCTATCTCGCTGATCTTCCCGCTGATAGTGCGCGGGATGTCCGACACCTGGGCGATCACCTTGGGCACGTGCAGCGGGCTCGTGTTATCGCGGATCTGCTCCCGGATCCGCTGGCGCAGCGAGTCGTCCAGCGTGCCGCCGTCACGCAGCCGCACGAACAGCACGATGCGCACGTCGCGGTCGTCGCCTTCGCCTGTCTCCTGCCCCACCGCCACGCTTTCCAGGATCTCGGGCAGCTGCTCCACCTGCCTGTAGATCTCCGCGGTGCCGATCCGGACGCCTCCGGGATTGAGCGTCGCGTCGCTTCTCCCGTACACGATCAGCCCGTCGTGCGGCGTAAGCTCGGCCCAGTCCCCGTGCCGCCACACGCCGGGGAAGTGATCGAAGTACGCCGAGCGATACTTCTCGCCGTCCGGATCGTTCCAGAAGGCGACCGGCATGCTGGGAAAGGGCTTCGTGCACACCAGCTCCCCCGGCACGCCGCGCACCGGGCACCCGGCTTCGTCATAAACGTCCACCGCCATGCCCAGCCCCCGCGCCTGGATCTCGCCGCGATAGACGGGCGTCGTCGGATTGCCGAGCGCGAAGCAGGAGATGAGATCCGTTCCGCCGGTGATGCTGGCGAGGTGGACGTCCTGCTTCACCGACCGGTACACGTAATCGAAGCTGTGCGCCGCGAGCGGGCTGCCGGTGGAGAGGATTGCGCGCAGAGCTGAAAGGTCGTGAGTGCGCGCGGGCTCCAGCTCCTCCTTCTCGCATAGAGCCAGGTACTTCGCGCTGGTGCCGAAGACCGTGATCCGCTCGGCATCCGCCATCTCCCACAGGATCGAGGTCCGGGGCGCGAGCGGCGCGCCATCGTACAACACCAGCGTCGCGCCCACGGCAAGAGAGCTCACCATCCAGTTCCACATCATCCAGCCGCACGTCGTGAAGTAGAAGACCCTGTCGTCGCGAGTGATGTCCGTGTGGAGAACGTGCTCCTTGAGATGCTGGATGAGGGTCCCGCCGGCTCCGTGCACCATGCATTTCGGCAGCCCCGTCGTCCCGGACGAGTACATGATGTACGCGGGGTGATCGAACGGCAGCCGCTCGAACGGCGGCGACGCTGCAACGCTCGCATCTGCCAGGAAATCATCCCAGTGCACCGCGTTGGCGACGCCGGCCAGCTGCGCTTCCCTGCGATACGAAACGACGACGACCGCCTGCAGCGATGGCATCTCCTGCGTGAACGCCTGCACCCGCTCGAGCGATCGAACCTCCTTCCCGGCGTAGCGATAGCCGTCGGCGCAAAAGAGCACCTTCGGCTGGATCTGGCCGAACCGGTCGAGCACGCCCTGCACGCCGAAATCGGGCGAGCAGGAGGACCAGATCGCCCCGAGCCAGGTCGCGCCCAGCATCGCGATCACGGTCTCCGGGAGGTTGGGCATGAAGCCGGCAACGCGGTCCCCCTCCTTCACGCCGAGCGCCGAGAGCGCAGCGGCAACCTTCGCTGCTTCCCTCGTCAGCTCGGCGAACGACAGCTCGCGCTGGCGGCCCACCTCGTTCCAGAAGACGATCGCAGGACGATCGTCCGCGTAGCGGAGCAGGTTCTCGGCGAAGTTGAGGCGGGCCCAGGGGAACCAGCGCGGGCCGAGCGCCGGGTCGGGGGGAGCCATCCGGTCGATGCCGATGGGCGCGCGCGGCCAGTCGCCCGGCGTGTCGTCGCTGACGCTGGCCGCATCGCTCGCCATGATTCCGCAGAACTCCCAGACGAGGAGCCAGAAGTGGTGGCGGTCCGCGACGGACCACTGCCACAGCGCGCGGTAGTCGGCCGCGGCATCGCCGCTTGCCTCCACATGGCCGCGCTCCGCGGCGAGCCGGATGAACCGGCTCATGTTCGCGGAGTCCATCTGCTGTTGTGAGGGCCGCCAAAGCGGTTCAGTCGCCACTGATGTGCTCGTTGACGGGTACCAAACGAGCCCCGCAGCTCACGGGGCTCGTGTCGAGCTCTGGCGCGCGATCTGCGCGCCTGCTCAGTCGGCCAGCGCTACGATCAGCAGCGCCGCGACGACGGCCACTCCGATGATGATGATCCATTTCATGGTGGGATCCGTCGTGATCTGCGCCGCAGACGCGGACGCAGTCTCGTTGCTCCTCGCGCGCTGTATGCCCACCTGCGCCGCCTGATCGGTGACGAGGACTTTCGCCTCCACGGCAGTCGCCGGTGCGGGCGGCACGGCTTCACGGACCAGTGCGGAGTTGTCCACCGGCGTGGCACTCTGCGCCGGCAGGCTCTCTGTCGCGAGGGAGAAGATCGCCGCTCCCGCGAGCGACAGTACGAGGTACCTGGTGATCCGTTTCATTCGCTGACTTCCTCCTTGAAACCGCGTGTTGTGGCGCGTGGTTGCTGCTAGCTCGTCGGGGGGTTGAACTGGACGTGCTGTCCCTCGACCCAGCTCCGGTGGTAGTCCGGATCCTCGAACTCCATCGCGGGCGCCGCGACGTGCAGCGGCCGGAAGGAATCCATCATGACCGCAAGTTCCTCAGTGTGCTTTGCGCCGATGCTCGCCTCGGCGCGGCCCGGATGCGGGCCGTGCGGTATTCCATCCGGGTGGTGCGTGATGCTGCCGAACTCGATTCCCTTGCGGCTCATGAACTCGCTCGAGGCGTAATACAGCACCTCGTCCGAGTCCACGTTGCTGTGGTTGTACGGGGCGGGGATCGCCTCCGGGTGGAAATCGTAAGGCCGCGGACAGAACGAGCAGATCACAAAGCCATCGCCCTGGAAGGTCTGATGCACCGGCGGGGGCTGGTGCACCTTCCCGACTATCGGCTCGAAGTCGTAGATGTTGAAGATCCAGGGATAGAAGTAGCCATCCCAGCCGACGACATCGAAAGGATGGTGATCGAGGATGATCTCGTTGATGCCGTCGTACTGCTTCACGAGGATCCTGAAGTCGCCCATCTCGTCGTGCGTATTCAGCTCCGTGGGGCGGAGAATGTCGCGCTCGGAATAGGGCGCTCCTTCTATGATCTGGCCGAACTCGTTGCGATAGCGCTTGGGCCAGCGGACGTGGCCGCGGCTCTCGAAGATCACGAGCTTCGGCTGCTCGGCGCCGAAGTCGAGCTTGAAGCGGTACATGATGCCGCGATGAATGACGACGTAGTCGCCCTCGCGTACCGGCAGGTTGCCGAAGATCGATTCCAGAGTGCCCTGCCCCTTGGCTATGTACACGACCTCGTCCGCCTGGGCATTGCGATAGAAGTGTGCGTCGTTCTCGTCGGGCTCCACGTACAGCATCGCGATGTCGGCGTTGAACACGATCGGGATCCTGTCCATCGTCGGGCTGCCGCCCTTCCGCGCGCGCGACGTAAGGAAATGGCGGTGCTTCAGCGCCCGGTCGGGATCCGGCTCCCACTTCAGGTCCCGGATCCTGCGCGCCGACTTCACCGTCGTCGGCGGGTGCACGTGGTACAGCAGCGACGACGTGCCGGTGAACCCCTCGTGCCCCATCAGCTGTTCGGCGTACAGCCCGCCGTCCGGCTTGCGGAAGGCGATGTGGCGTTTGCGCGGAATCTGACCGAGTGTGTGATATATGGGCATGGCTCAAACTCCTTTAAACCGCGCGATGGCGGTTAGCGGTTAGCGGAAAGCGGAAAGCGACCGCGGTGTGAGCTACGGAACCGCCGTTGCTTTCCGCTAACCGCTGATCGCTAATCGCTCACAGGTTTCCTCGCAGCGCCTGCTCCCGCTCTATCGCCTCGAACAGGGCCTTGAAATTCCCCTTGCCGAAGCTGCGGGCTCCCTTTCGCTGAATGATCTCGTAAAAGACGGTCGGCCTGTCCTGCACCGGCTTGGTGAAGATCTGGAGCAGGTAGCCGTCGGGGTCGCGGTCAACCAGGATGCCCAGCTCGGCAAGCACATCCACCGGCTCGTCTATCTTTCCGACACGCCCCTGCAGCTCGCCATAGTAAGTCGTCGGCACCGTGAGAAACTCCACGCCGCGGTCGCGCAGCGAAGTCACGGTGCTGATGATGTCATCGGTGGCGAGCGCCATGTGCTGCACGCCCGGCCCACGGTAGAACTCGAGATACTCGTCTATCTGCGACTTCTTCTTGCCCTGGGCCGGCTCGTTTATCGGAAACTTGATGCGCTCGTTTCCGCTCGAGACCACCTTCGACATGAGCGACGAGTACTCCGTCGAGATGTCCTTGTCGTCGAACGAGATGAGGTTCTTGAAACCCATCACGTCCTCGTAGAATTTGACCCACTTGTTCATGGCGCCGAGCTCGACGTTGCCTACGCAATGGTCCACGTACAGCAGGCCGACCCCGTCAGGCTGGTAGCGCGGCTGCACGGGGCGGAAGCCCGGCAGGAACGTGCCCCTGTAGTTCCTGCGCTCGACCAGCGTGTGGATCGTCTCGCCGTAGGTATGGATGCCGGCGAGGACGATCTCGCCGTCGCCATCGTTGAAAACCTCGGGCTCCCGCGCGGACTTCGCGCCGCGCTCCGTGGCGAGCTGCCAGGCCTCACGCGCATCGTCCACCCACAGCGCGAGGTCCTTGACCCCGTCTCCGTGCCTGTGAACGTGCTCGGCGATCGGGCCCTCCGGCCCCAGCGGCGATGTGAGGACCAGGCGGATCTTGCCCTGCTCGAGCAGATAGCTCGTCCGGTCGCGGACGCCCGTCTCGGGACCGCGGTAGGCGACCAGCCGGTAGCCGAAAGCCGTTCTGTAGTAGTGACTCGCCTGCTTTGCGTTACCGACCCAGAACTCTATGAAATCGGTCCCGTTGATCGGGAATACGTCGGTGCTCGTCTCGGACGTGGGCAGTGTCGCGGTGGCCATGCAGCTCCCTCCTTGTTGCGGCGGCGGCGCCAGTCGTTCCTGTCTCTGCATCATAGAGGCCGCGAGAACCGCGGACAAGCTGGCGGCAGGGCCGGGCGGCGGGGGCAAAACGAAAAAAACGAACTGCAGAGCCGCCAGCTGTCGGCTGCCAGCAGGGAGTTGTCAGCTGCAGGCTCTTCCGTTCGTGGTTCTGCCTGGTTTGGTCTTGGTCATGCCTGGCCCGGACATCGCGCTCACGTCGCCGTCCTGCCCCGCCCTCTCGCCTCCGCCAGCTTCCGCGCTATTGCGCGGTAGAATGCGGCGTTGTCCGGCTGGCCCTGCTCCTCGAGCGAAACGGCGGCAAGCTCGATCGCGTAGAGGATGTTCCCGAGGTACAGCTCGGCGAGTTCTCCTACGCTGTCGTCACCTTCGCGTGCGCCCGGGCCCGAATCAGCCGCGTGCGGCATGCTCCGCGGTAATGCTGGGCATCGTGCGGATCGGCGGGGAAGACGGCCCGGTTACGTGCACCAGGATGGCGGTGATGTTGTCCACCCCTCCCCGCGCGTTCGCCTCCGCGATCAGCTTGGCGACGATTCGCGACGGAGACAGCGGCGTGCGCAGGATCTGCTCGATGCGCTTGTCGTCCAGCATCGCCGTGAGCCCGTCGCTGGCAAGCAGGAACACGTCACCTTCCTTGAAGTCGCCGTCCTGGATGTCGGGCTCGACTTCGGAGGTCGCGCCGCAGCAGCGCGTGATGACGTTGCTGTACGGATGTGACCGCGCCTGCTCCGGCGTCAGCAGTCCCGCATCCACCTGCTCCTGCACGTACGAGTGATCCTTGGTCAGCTGCTTGAATGCGCCGTTACGCATGAGGTAGATGCGCGAGTCGCCGATGTGACCGATCACGTACCGCGTGCCCGCGAGAAACAGCGCTGAAACGGTGGTGCCCATCCCCTGCTTCTCGATCTCGTCAACCGTGCGGCGGTAGATCGCCTGGTTGGCGTGCCGCAGCGCCTCGGCGATGGTGCCGTGCACGTCACCGTTCTCGACGGCCTTGCTGACGGGAAGCTCGCCGGAGATGATCTCGACGGCCATCGCGCTGGCGACCTCGCCGGCCGCATGGCCGCCCATGCCATCGGCTACGATGAACAGACCGCGCTCGCGGTTTGCGTCGGCAAAGAGGCTGTCCTCATTGCTCGATCGCATACGCCCGACATCGGTCCCCATCCCGACCGACAGCTCCACTACTGCACTCTCCGGGGGGTCGATAAAAGCACTACGGTCGCGGATGGGTCAAAGGTGTCAGATGGTTGAGAACGGGCCGCGTAAGCTATATGCCTCGCGCCGGACAGAGCCAAACCTACGGACCCGTCGCCACGGCCGGCAAGCTTGCCTTCATTCCCCGGGGGCTTGCGCGGTCCTCGCCGGCCTGCAACCGCCAGAGCCTGGCGTATAGCCCCGCCGCGTCCACCAGCGCCCGATGGGTCCCGCGCTCGGCCACCAGCCCGTGATGCAGCACCAGGATCTCATCGGCATCGGCCACCGTGCTCAGCCGGTGGGCAACGGCTATGGTCGTGCGCCCCGAGCGCAGCAGACCAAGGGCGCGTTGCAGCTCCGCCTCCATATGGCTGTCCACCGCGCTGGTTGCTTCATCGAGAAGGAGAACGGGCGGGTCCGCAGCGACAGCCCGCGCGAACGACAGCAGCTGGCGTTCGCCGACGCTGAGGGCGGCGCCGCGCTCGCCCAGCTCGTACGCGTAGGCGCCTGGAAGGCGGGAGATCACTTTGTCGGCGCCAACCTGGCGGGCGGCCGCCTCGACGCCGGCGTCGGAGATGTCGCTGGCAAGGCGGATATTGCTGCCCACGTCCCCTGCGAACAGGAAGATCTCCTGCTGCACGTATCCTATCAGAGCGCGCGTGTCGTCCAGCGAAAGGTCGCGCAGGTCGTGCCCGTTGAGCAGGATCCTGCCGCGCTGAGGATCGTAGAAGCGCATCAGCAGATTCACGATCGTCGTCTTGCCTGCCCCCGTGTGGCCCACGATCGCCAGCGTGCGGCCCGGTGACGCAACGAAGCTGACGCCCTTCAGAACCCACTCCTCCGAGGAAGGACGGTCACCCGTCGCGTCCACGTGCGGAACGTCGTAGGCGAACCAGACGTCCTCGAACCGGATCTCGACAGGACCGCGATGCGGAATCCGGACATGTCCCGTATCAGGGACCGTCGGTGCGGTGTCCAGCAGCTTGAACACCCGCTCGGACGACGCCATCGCTGTCTGCAGGATGTTGTACTTCTCGGACAGGTCCTGGATCGGCTCGAAGAACCGGCGGACCAGCTGAAGGAAGGCAGCCACGGTTCCTACGGTGAGCGTCCCGATTCCCACATACCTCCCGCCAACCACGAGCAGGCTCGCCAGGGCCACGGACGTGAGCACCTCGATCGCCGGGAAGTACAGCGCGTACGCCCTTATCCCGCGGAGGTTGGCCTCGAGGTGAGCGCGGTTCGCCGCGTCGAAACCGGCCATCTCGTCGCTCTCGCGGTTGAACAGCTGTATGACGCGGATCCCCGCGATCCGCTCCTGCAGGAACGAGTTCATGCGCGCGAGCCGCGTCCGCACTTCCCGGTAGCTCTCGCGCACCGAGCGGCGGAACAGCTGCGAGACCAGAACGACTCCGGGGATCACGACGAACGCCGCCAGCGCCAGGCGCCAGTCAGTGATCCACATCGCGACCGCGATGATGACGAGCGTGAACAGGTCGCCGAGACCCGAAACCACTCCGGATGTGAACAACTCGTTGAGCGTCTCGACGTCACCCGTTACGCGAGTGAGCAGCCGTCCCGCCGGGTTGCGATCGAAGAAGCCGACTGACAGCCGCTGCAAGTGGGCGAACACTTCCTGGCGGAGGTCGTGCATGACCCGCTGTCCCAGGAGACCCGTGAGCAGGGCCTCGCCGTACGCGCAGGCGAACTGTGCCAGAAGCGCGAGCACGAAGAGGCCTGCCGCGCGCAGCACGAACCCTGTGTCTCCCGCAGGGATCGCGACGTCGATCACGTGCCGCGTCAGGAATGGACCGACGAGCTGCAGCGCTCCTTCGAGCAGCAGCAGGGCAAGCGCCGCGATGACGAGTCTGGCGTACGGGCGCACGTACCGCAGCAGCCGGCGCATGAGCCGCGCATCGTACGCCCGGCCCAGCGCCTCCTCCTCGTGGTACGCCTCGCTCATCGCAGGTGATGCTAGCGGACGGCTTCCCGAATGACCACCTTACAGCTGAAGCTCGGCGGAACGTGGTACGCGGGTTGCACTTGAGCCGCGCGCGGGTCACCAAAAACTCAACGGAGGCGCTGCATGTCCATCATTGCCTGGATCGTGCTTGGCCTGATAGCCGGGGCGATCGCCAAAGCCGTCATGCCGGGGAACGACCCCGGTGGCGTCATCGTCACGATGCTGATCGGAATCGTCGGCGCATTCATCGGAGGCTTCCTCGGCAACATGCTGTTCGGCATGGGCCTCACGGGCTTCTCCTGGCAGAGCCTGCTGCTTGCCATCGTCGGTGCGCTGCTGCTCCTGTGGATCTACCGGATGACAACGAGGACGCGAGCACCGTAACTGCAGCGATTAGCGGTTAGCGAACTAGCGACCAGCAGGCCTGCCGCAGCTCCTTTCCGCTAGTCGCTGACCGCTGGTCGCAACCAGATGGGGTCGGGGGGCGCCATGCACAGCGTGGCGCCCCCCGGTGTTTGTTCGGGAGACTTCGAGGGTTAGCTTGCATCCGTGAAGTCCCACATCGTGGTCCGCGGCGCCCGGCAGCACAATCTGAAGGACATCGACGTTGACATACCGCGCCGCGCGCTCACGGTCATCACCGGGCCGTCGGGATCGGGAAAATCGTCGCTCGCCTTCGACACGATCTACGCCGAGGGCCAGCGCCGGTACGTCGAATCCCTGTCCGTGTATGCCCGCCAGTTCCTCGAGCGGATGGAGAAACCCGACGTGGATCTGGTCGAAGGCCTGTCGCCCGCAGTCGCGATCGAGCAGAAGAATCCGACCAAAACTTCGCGCTCGACCGTGGGGACAGCCACCGAGATCTACGATTACCTCAGGCTGCTGTGGGCGCGGATAGGGCGCACCTGGTGCCCCGTGTGCGGCGCGGAGATTCGTCCGGACACCGTCCAGTCGGCCACGGATTCGATCCTCGAGGCTGGGGGCGCGCGCGTCCAGCTGGGATTCCCGCTCAAGGTCTCCGACCACGTGACCGACCCGCTCCTGATCGAGAGCCTTAGAGCGCAGGGGTTCCTGCGCGTGCGCGCCTACGCGGCAGTCTTTCACCTGGACGAGGCGGCCGGTGCGCCCGGTCCGCTCCGGGACGCGCCCGACCTGGTGGTCATCGTGGATCGGCTGACGGCCGGCCGCCAGTCGGCAGGGCGCATCGCGGAGGCCGTCGCGACCGCGTTCCGCGAAGGCGACGGGGAGTGCGTGGCGCTGTTCGGTGAACCGGTGGCGCTCGACCCCGGCGGCGCGCCACGGTCCGAATGGCGTTTCACCGAGCGGTTCGAATGCAGCGCCGACGGGACCCGTGTGCCCGCACCGACACCGCAGCTGTTCTCGTTCAACAATCCGCGCGGAGCCTGCAGCGAGTGCAACGGGTTCGGCGCGATTCTCGAGTACGACATTTCACTGATCGTTCCATCCCCCGGTCGCACGCTGCGCGAAGGCGCGATAGACCCGTGGAACAAGCCGCGATACGGCGGCAAGCGGCGCGCACTCGCCGAGTTCGCCAAGCGGGAGAAAATTCCGCTGGACGAGCCGTGGTCGCAGCTACCCGCGAAGCAGCGCGATGCGCTGCTGCACGCTCGCACGCGCGGCTACAAGGGGATCTTCCCGTTCCTCGAGGACCTCGAGGAGAAGCGCTACAAGCAGTACATCCGCGTGTTCCTGCGCCAGTACCAGAGCGCCATGGAATGCCCGGGATGCCGCGGCGGAAAGCTGCAACCCGCAGCCATGAACGTCAGGATCGGCGGCCTGACCATCGCCGACGTCTCCGTGCTTCCGCTCGACCGGCTGACGGAGTGGCTCGATTCGCTGCCCCTGACGACTTACGAACATGCCGTCGCGGCAACCATCCTGGAGGAGGCACGATCGCGGGCGCGCTTCATGTGCGACGTCGGCCTCACGTACCTCTCGCTCAATCGTGCGACGCGCACGCTGTCCGGGGGCGAAGCGCAGCGGATCGGACTGGCGAACTCGCTCGGCGCCCGGCTGGTGGACACGCTGTACGTCCTGGATGAGCCGTCCATCGGACTGCACCCGCGCGACATGTCGCGGCTGCTCGGTCTGCTGGCCCGGCTGCGCGACAGCGGGAACTCAGTCATCATGGTCGAGCACGATCCGGCCGCTATCGAGGTTGCGGACTGGATGGTCGAGCTCGGGCCGGGCAGCGGCGAGCACGGCGGACGGATCGTCTTCAACGGCCCCATTTCCCGCATTGCGGAGAGCCCACTCACCGGTCAGTACATCACAGGTGCCCGCGTCATCCCGCTGCCGGACGTACGGCGGCCGCTGGGCCCGCGCTGGATCACCCTCACCGGAGCGCGCGAGCACAACCTTCGCGACGTGGACATCCGCATCCCCGTGGGCGCAATGACGGTGGTCACGGGTGTGTCGGGGTCGGGCAAGAGCACGCTGATCCACGACGTGCTGTACCGCGCACTCGAGACGCGGCTGCACGGTGAGCACAGCGCCAAACGCCACCTCGGCGAGCGCGTCGGCGAATTCGCCACGCTCAGCGGCTACGAAGCGCTCACGGGCGTCGTGCTGGTCGATCAGAGCCCGATCGGAAAGACCCCGCGCTCCAATCCGGTCACGTACGTGAAAGCGTACGACGAGATCCGTCGCATCTTCGCCGATGCCCCGCTCGCCCGCCAGCGCCGTTACACCCCCGGCACGTTCAGCTTCAACGTCGCCGGCGGCCGCTGCGAGAAGTGCGAGGGAGCGGGCGCGCTGGAAGTGGAGATGGTCTTCATGGCGGACGTGTTCGTTCCCTGCGAGGACTGCGGCGGCAAGCGGTTCAAGCCGGAGGTGCTGGAGGTCCGCGTCAACGGCCGCACGATCGAGAACGTGCTCGATCTCACGGTGGACCAGGCTATCCGCGCTTTCCCGCGCGAGGAGAAGCTCGGGCAGGCGCTGTGGCAGCTGCAGCAGGTCGGGCTTGGCTACCTCCGGCTGGGGCAGCCCGCGACGACGCTGTCCGGTGGCGAGGCGCAGCGCATCAGGATCGCGCGCGAGCTGACGCGGTCGGGACGCCGGGAAGGACGGAAGCTCTACCTGATGGACGAGCCGACGACCGGTCTGCACCTGGAGGACATCCGGCGCCTCGCACTCGTGCTCGAGCGCCTCGTCGAGCAGGGACACACAGTGGTGCTGATCGAGCACAATCTCGACGTCATCAAGCTGGCCGACTGGGTGATAGACCTCGGTCCCGAGGGGGGCGACGAGGGGGGACGCGTCGTCGCCATGGGCCGCCCCGAGGACATCGCTGCCGTCGGGGAATCGTACACCGGGAGATGGCTGACGCCGCTGCTTACGGCTCCCGTCGCTGTCGTCGCTCCTGAACCTGCCGCACGAGCCGGGTGACCAGATCCCGTGGGGCGAGCCGCCTCGCCTGAACCGCGACCTTGTTCTGAATCCCGGGAATGGCCACGCGCACGCCATCCTGCAGCGCCGCATAGCCGAAGCGGGCAACCGAGTGCGCATCCGCTACCCGCTTCGATCCGAACCGCTCAGGTGCGCCACCGGAGAGCCTGTGGAACTCGGTCGCCGTCGGCCCAGGGCACAACGCAGTGACACGCACTCCGCTGTCGCGCAGCTCCTCCGCGAGCGCCTCGCTCAGGCTCAGCACGTACGCCTTGGTCGCGTAGTACACGGAGCGCAGCGGGCCGGGGAACAGCGCCGCCACGGACGCGACGTTGAGAATCCCACCACTGTGACGCTGCATCATCGGGCCAAGGAACAGCTTGGTCAGGTGAGTGAGCGCGGCGACGTTGACCTGGATCATCTCCAGCTCCCGGCTCAGCTCCGTTTCTGCGAACTCGCCGGCCAGCCCGAACCCGGCGTTGTTCACGAGAATGTCCACGTGGAGGCCGGCGCCGCGGACAGCCTCGAACAGCTCGGCAGGAGCGTCCGGCTCAGAGAGATCTGCCGGGATGACCGTCGCGCGAATGCGATACTTGCCTTCGAGCTGTCCTGCGAGGGCTTCCAGCGCGTCCTGCCGGCGCGCAACGAGTATCACGTCATGACCATGCTCGGCGAACACCCGCGCGAGCTCTGCGCCGATGCCGGCTGACGCCCCCGTAATCAGGGCCGTGCCCTGCAACGCACCGCCCGAAGGTGCCATCAGTGACTCGTCTCCGCTGGTGTGTGCAAGATGACGCCAGGCGAACCGCAGTCCGCACGAAGCGCGTAAAATGTGCGCCGTAACACGCGTGCGTCATACGTCCGGGCGGAAGCCGATGGCTCCAAACGGTTGATTGGACCGCCGCCGGGCGGTAAATTGAGTGGTTATTCCCGAGTAGCTCAGTCGGTAGAGCAACGGACTGTTAATCCGTGGGTCGTGGGTTCGAGTCCCACCTCGGGAGCTGTGAAAAAGCCCGCAGCTTCGTGTCGCTGCGGGCTTTTTCCTTGCGGCGTCGCGATCAGGAATCCACCACCGTGGTCGCCATGGTCAGCTCGCAGCAGCCTTCCCGGCAGGAAACCCACGCTGACCCGCGGCCCTGCGCCCACAGCGTCCCCACGCCGAAGAAGCTCGTGCGCCGGGCGCTCGCGCTCCTCTCACCATGCTCGCATCCGCCGAAGCGTGCCGACGACCAGGCAGGCGGAGGCTCATCCTCGGCACACCTGCGGATGGTTCCGCCGCTCACCCTTACAGGCCGCTGCGTCGGGTTCTGCGCGCGCGTCAGCTCGACGATCTGGAAAGCGGCACCGGTTGCCTCGGTTCCGCGCTCGACAATGACGTAGTACTCGAACGCCGCGCCCGGCTTCGTGCCGAACGTGTTGTCGTTGCCCTGAAGGTTGCGGAGGCGGGCGATGACGGTCCCGTTGGACCCCGGATCCGCAAGGCTCACGTCGTTCGCCGTGCTCATCGCCTCGATGATGAGCACCGCCGCTGGCGCGGTCTCGGTGGTGGTGTCCGCCACGCTCACGTCGGTGACCTCGCTACCGCCGAAGTACAGACTGCTGACGAAAGTCTGGAACTCCGCGGACGTGTAGTCCCCGATCGGCTTGGGCAGTCGGGGCGACCGGTGGCTCTCAGCGGCCGTGGTTTCAGCGGTGCGGGGCGTGTCTGGCCGGTCTCTTCCGTTGCAGGCCGCCATGGCCGTGGCGGCCAGGCACACCGCTACGCCGAGTGTGCGACTCGCCATGCGCGGCCGCGTTCCCACCAATGTCAGCTTCATCGGCTCCTCCTGTTGAGTTGGACGGCTATGACCCAGCGAGTGCGCGCATGCGTGACAGCTGCGGTGCGAGCTCGGCATCGGCTTTCCGCCAGAGCGCCAGCGCCGCGGTTGCCCATTGCCGCGCGCTGTCTTTGTCACCCGTGGCGGCGGCGAGCTCCGCGCGGAACGCCATGGCGCGGGGGAGAGCGGCAGCCTCCGACAGGCGCGTGAACAGAGTGCTCCTGTGCGTGGGCAGCGACCGCAGCACGCGGTCGAGCCGGTTTGCAGCACCCGCGCTGTCGCCCAGCTCGGCCCGCAGCCAGGCCGCCTGCAGCGTGTAATCCAGCGACACGTCGCCCGGACGCATGTCCCGCTGATTCCGCTCGAGCGTATCGAGCAGCCGGCGCGCCCGGTCGCGCTCGTTCATTGCATACGCGCGCAACGCCCGCTCGAGCACGCTGCTCCCGCTGCTGCTCCACAGCGCTGACGCTGCCCCGCCGCATGACGCTGCCCACATCCCCGGCAGCGCGGTCAGCTCGCCCCTGACCGCGGCCCACCGCTGTTCCGGTACATGAGCTTCGATCGTGGAATCGAGGCGCGCTCGCGCAGCTGCAAGCGTGGTGCAGGCGCCCAGCGCAGCACGCGCGTCGAGGGCCGCGGCGCTCGCCACCAGCGGCGCAACCAGGACCGCCCCACCGACCGCGGGCGTGCGCGGCAGCACCGTCCCGACACGCGCTGCGGCGGACAGCCGGCCAGTCATCCCCGCGGCAGCCTGCAGCGCCCGCAGCGCAGTCTCGTCGTGCGCTCCGCGCAGCGCCAGCAGCGAGTCGGCGAGTGCTGCGGCGGACGAGAATGCGCCTGCCCGCACCAGCAACCTGAATTCGCGCAGCCGGAGCTGAACCAGCTCGGCGCGATCGGAAGTCATCGCGCGCACGCGGCGGACCGCCGACAGCGCACCCAGCTCGCTCCCGGCGCTCTCCGTTACTTCCCCCCGCGACTCGAGCACGTCGGCGAGCGCGAGCAACGGTGCCGGACTCGCGGGGCGTCGCGCGTTCCAGCCGCGAATGAATGTCAGCAGCGCCGCGGCGTTGCGCTCGAGCGCCCGCTCGTGCATCTCCGTAGCCGGCCGTGCCTCCTCCGGTACGGAGCCCGCGACGGGGTACGGCGTGTAGCCGAGCGTGTCCCCCGTCCAGTCCGGGTAACCGGCGAAAAGCCGGGCGCTCTGCGCATCGCGTCCGCTTCGCAGCTGGCCCTGCTCCGTCTTGAGCATGCGGCGAAGGCGCGGGTACAGCTGAAGGTCGTATGCTCTCGGATCACGCGCGGCCGCGCGCAGGAACGATCGCGCCGCGCTGTGATAACTCGACCGGAAGGCCCACCTCGAGCGGGAGCCGCGAGCCGGCACCACCACCGAGTCGCGATAGCGGCACTCACCCAGCCCGAACCACACCGCAAAATCGGAGGAGTCGCTGGAATGCGCGCGGTCGAACGCCGCGCAGGCCTCGGGATGCCTGCCGTCTGCCAGCGCGAGGAGCGCCGCGGAAAGCTGCGCCTCCCGTCCCGGCAGCGACGCGCGCGCGCCGGCGGCGATCCGGGAAGATTCGACCCACCCGTCGGAGCTGTCGTCCAGCAGCATCCCCAGAAGGGCTCGGCGCAGGTGGGCGCGCGCGAACTGTGGATCTGCGGACACCGCGACTGAATAACTCGATTGCGCAGCGGTGAGAGCCCCGCGCCCATATGCGATCTCGCCACGCTCGAACGCCTGGCGCGCGGCGTAGCTCTTCGTGCCGATCCCGCTGGATGGTGCCGCGCCGGCGCCCGGGAGCCGCAACAGCGCATCGACGGCTCCCGGGATCGAAGCCCGCAGCTCCTGCTGCGATCGCACTTTGATATCGGCGTGACGGAGCGCGCTGCTGGTGGCCACGTCGTACAGCGTGGCCTGCACTGTCAGGGCGCTGTCCGTGCCGGCGATTGTCCCCCACACCAGACGGCCGGCGCCCATTGCGGCTGCCGTAGAGATCGCCTCGCCCAGAGACGTGATCGCCGTTCGCTGCGGCCCGATCGCATCGCGCACCGCGAGGTCCTGCACGAGTGGAAGGCCGTTCCATTCGTGCAGCCCGGAATAGATCGCGTCGGCGACCGCTGCGCCGCTCACGGTGCTCACGCCACTGGCGAATGGCAGCACCACGTACCTCGCGGTGTCGAGCGCGGGCGACAACAGCCCCTGCACCCGCGAATAGCCCTGCGTGAACCCGAGCACGGCCAGCACAACGAGGGCGGTGGCCGCGCCGGCGGCGAACCACCTGCGTCGCGTGATGCGGGCAGCGACGTTGCGACCGGTCGTCGCCCGGGCCACGGGCACCGCGTCGCCCAGCGCCGCGACGAACGCGCCGATGGTGCCATACCGGTCGGCGGGGGTGAGCGACAACGCGCGCGCTACGGCCGCCTCGATCCCCGCAGGGACGCTCGGCCTGTAATGACTGAGCGGAAGCGGCTTGTGTGCGAACCGCTGCGCAATGACCGCCTGTGCACTCGCTCCGATGAAGGGCGGCACACCGGCGATCATCTCGTACACCACGCACGCCAGGCTGTACTGATCCGACCGGGAGTCCACCGCCCTGTCACCGCTTCCCTGTTCCGGGCTCATGTAGGTCGGCGTGCCGACGACGAGTCCCGTCGAGGTGATCGTCTCTCCGGCCGCGGCGTCAACTGCGCGCGCAATCCCGAAGTCGGCGACGCATGCGCTTGCGCCGGAAAAGAGGATGTTCTCCGGCTTGATGTCGCGGTGCACGATCCCGTGCGAGTGCACGTACTGCAGCGCATCCCCCACGTCGCGCGCGACCCGGACGGCGTCCTCGATGGAAAGCTGCCGCTCGCGCCTCAGCCTGCTGCGAAGAGAGCCGTCGGGCAGGTAGGGGGAGACGTAGTAGAAGACATCGCCGACCTGCCCGGAGTCCTCGATCGGGACGAGATGGGGATGGCTGAGCGATGCGGCAACCCGGATCTCGCGCAGGAAGCGCTGGGCCCCGAGGGCCTGAGCCAGCTCGGCGTGCAGCACCTTGACCGCCACGGCGCGCCGTCCGTCAGCCTCTTCCGCCAGATAGACCGCCGCGCTGGCGCCACGCCCGATCTCACAATCGACGTCGTAGCGACCCGCAAGGGCCTGACGGACGGACTCCAGCGCAGCTGTCACAGACGCAAGCTCGGGCTCGAGAGCCGGCCTAACATAGGGGGTTCGCGCGTTCAGGCGCCAGCAAACTGGCCCGACCGTACAGACCGCTGGCCGGATTCGATCGACTGGCTTCTATTTCCCGCCCAGCACCTCACCATGCGTGCCAACAACGTGAAGAGTTTGTTCTGGCCGCGGCCGATGATCGCGGCGTTGATCGTCGCCGGCGCCTCGTGCGCTCCGGCCCTCGCACCGAGCGCGCCGGCCGCGCCGGCCCCGCAGGCCGGGGCCGCAGCGGATGCGATCGCATCCGACTCCGTGGCGGCAGCCATGCTGCAGGACGTCCGTGAGCTCGACCCGTCCATCGTCGTCGAGCTGCGATACGCGACCGCGAACAACTTCACGGGCGCTCCCCTCCCCGGCTACGGGGGCAACCGGGCATATCTGCGCCGGGAAGCGGCGGCCGCGCTCGCGGCCGTCAACCGCGCGCTCGCCGCGGAGGGGCTGGCCCTCAAGGTCTTTGACGCCTACCGCCCTGTGCGCGCGACCAACGCGATGGTTACATGGGCACAGGCGGCGCAACGCATGGACCTGTTCCGCGACGGGTACATCGCCTCACGCAGCAGGCACAACGTCGGGGTCGCGGTGGACGTGACGCTGGTCGAGCGCGCCACGGGGCGGGAGCTCGCGATGGGAACGGCATACGACACCTTCACCGAGGCAGCTCATACGGTGAATGCCACGGGCGTTGCGGCGCAGAACAGGCAGCGGCTGGTGCAGGCGATGAATCGTGCAGGATTCGCCAACTACGCGCGCGAATGGTGGCACTTCAGCTACGGGACCGCCGAAGCACCGCGATTCGACATGGTCATCCGCTGAAAAAAAAAGCGCCGGACTGTGTCCGGCGCTCCGTGCTGCTGTGCCGCTGGTTACGAGCTGCGCTGACCACCGCGGACGCGCGCAGGGCGCTCTCCGCGGGGCGCAGCACCGCCACGCATGCCCGGGCCGCGCTGGCGACCTTCACGCTGCATCTCGCGCCGCTCGCGCATCTCGGCGTGAAGCGCATCGAACTTGGCCCGCTGCTCCGGCGTCAGGATCGCCCGCACCTCGGCCTGCATGGCCTGCGCGAGCTGCTGGCGCTGTGCCCGGGCTTGCTCCTGCGCTGCGCGAGCCTGGTCGCGATGCGCGCGGGCGGCCGCGGTGTCACCACTCTGGCGCGCGGCGGCCGCGGCCTGAAGGTGGGTGCGGACTCCCATGTTGAGCTGCTGAAGCTGAGCGCGGTGCCGCTCGTGAATAGCCTGCATCTGCGTCCGCTGGGCTTCGGTGAGACCGAGTTCCTGCGCCATCCTGCCCATGTGGGCGCCACGAGCGTGCTTGCCACCCATGTGGCGCTCGCCCTTCGGGTGCTCGGTCTGCTGCGCCTGCGCCGCGCCGGCGGTAAGGGCCAGTGCCACGGCCACCGCTCCGATACGGAAGATTCTCATTGCT
Organism: Gemmatimonadaceae bacterium; assembly: GCA_036374155.1. Classification (GTDB taxonomy): domain Bacteria; phylum Gemmatimonadota; class Gemmatimonadetes; order Gemmatimonadales; family Gemmatimonadaceae; genus DASUUI01. Next base: position 64,416 of record DASUUI010000096.1, read on the forward strand.
CTGTCCCCCAGATGTGTTTTTCGGCCGACACACCCAGCGCCGGCGCACACTGATTCGACGCCGGCGGCCTTCGTCTGTTAAGGGGTGTTTCGCGACAGCGGGCGCGACCGGGCCTGCGGGTCAGGCGGACCGGCGCATGTCGCTGGGTTCCCGTGTTCCCAGGGCGTCGAGCGCCCGGCGCCATTCGACGCAGGCCGGCGGGAGCTCGGGGGACCGTGTCGGCCGTCCGAAGGCCGCCAGCACGGAGGCCGGAGCCAGGCTCCCTTCCCGGCCGCGGAGCAGCACCCTCACGAGCCCCCAGCTGTGAACCTCGCCCTCCCTCAGGAACCGCTGCTCGATGTAGAACCACTTCTCGTCCCAGCCGACCACGCGCGAATGCAGGGTGAAACGCATCCACGGATCGAGCCCGCGCCTGAACCGGAGCATCACCCCGCCGACGACCGGTGTCCACTTCAGACGGAGCATCTGCTTGAGCAGCCCCAGCCGCGCCAGCAGATCGAGCCGGCCGAGGTCCATGAACGAGAGGTAGCGCGCGTTGGTCAGGTGCATGTTGAAGTCGAGGTCCGTGGGCCAGACCCTGAACTTCAGCACGCTCTCGGCGCTGCCCTGCGGTTCCGGACGCATGGTCAGTGCGCGCCAGATCGCGCGCACCAGCCGGAAATACAGCTTCACCCGGCTGCGGCGGCGGCCGGCACCGAGCCGAACCGGCGCTCGCGCGCGTGAAACTCGTCCACGGCTTCGTCCAGGTCGGAGGGCGCGAAGTCGGGCCACAGCAGCGGCGAGAAGTACAACTCGGCGTAGGCGCACTCCCACAGGAGGAAATCGCTGAGCCGCTGTTCTCCGCCGGTGCGGATCAACAGATCCACGTCGCGCACGGGCTCGTGGCCATGCTCCGCTTCTCCGAGCAGGCGCGCGAAGCCTTCGCGCGAGAGATGGTCGGAATGAGCCATCCTCGCGGCACGGACGATCATGTCCCTCGAGGAGTAGTCCAGTGCTACGCGCAGGTCGAGCGTGCGACCGCCGCGCGTCGCGTGCTCGGCCGACTCAACCGCGCTGCGCACTTCGGCCGGCAGCCGGTCCCGGCGTCCGACGATGGTAAGGCGCACGCCATTCGTCAGGCACCGCGCCACTTCGGAGTGCAGGTAACGGCGGAACAGGCGCATCAGGACGGCGACTTCGCGCTTGGGCCGGTTCCAGTTGTCCGCGGAGAACGCGTACAGCGTCAGAACGCGGATCCCCGCGGCAGGCGCCGCTTCCACGATGCGCCGCGTATTGCGGGCACCCGCGGCGTGTCCGGCAGAACGGCCCAACCCGCGGGCGGTGGCCCAGCGACCGTTTCCGTCCATGATGATCCCGACGTGCAGGCCCTGCCCCGGGGGCGTCGGCCGGCGGCCGCGCGGGTGCGCCGGCAGCACCGTATGGGTCTTACTTCCCTTCTCGCGTTGCATGAATGATGGCTTCCATGTGATCCAGATAACGTTCCAGCGCGCGTCGCCCGACCGGGGTCAGGCGGTATTCGGTGCGGGGCACTCTCTGTTCGAACGATTTTGTGCACGTGACGTAACCAGCTTCCTCGAGCCGCCGGGCGTGCACGCTCAGGTTCCCGTCGGTCGTCCGCATCAGCTTCTTGAGCTCGTTGAAGGTGAGCGAATCGTTGACGGCAAGGGCAGATACGATGCCGAGACGAAGCCGCTCGTGAATCAGGCGGTCGAGCTCGGGTGGAGCACCGCCCAGGGCGCGCCCGCGGACAGCCCGCAGCTTGCCGGCTTCGCCCCCCGCGCCACGCTCGTTTCTCACCGGACCCGGCTTAGCCACCGTACCGCCTCGCGATGGGGACGCCGAACCCCACGTGCAGTCCCCCGAAGGCCGCGGCCATGATCCAGTTGTTCCACTCGGGAGGCGCGAAAAAAGCGACCGCACCCGCGAGCATGAAGGCCGCGCCCAGCACGGGAACGATCTGAACGGAAAAGGCGCCAGCCGCGACGATCGCGGAGCCATAGAGCAGCAGCCACAGCGCCGGGAGCATCGGGACCAGATCCGCGCGATAGAACACCACCGTGAGCAGTGCGCCCGCGAGCATGGGCGGAACGAAGCTGAGGAGAAACTTGCGGGCGGAGCCCTGCAGCAGCGGGGTGTCCGCGGTTCTCAGCTTGTAGGCGATCGCCAGCAGCTGGATGACCGGCGCGAACACCGCGGCGGCGAGCCAGGTGAAGAGCCAGCGCTGCGGCGTCGGCTGCTGCGCAGCGACAGCGGCGGCAGCGAGCGCCGTAAACCCGACGAGCACCATCCCCCATCCTGACACGGCGGTGAACTTGCCTGCCGTCTCCATCGTATCGCGGATGAAGGCAAGGTTGTCCATCGCGCGCGCGTGCAGCGCAGGCGCGGGCGGGTCGTTGTCCGGCTGGCGGAGAGGGGTGACGGTCGCCATTGTCGGGTGGAGTCTACCTGGCGGCCAATAAGGGTGTCAAGTACTTTATCCCACAAAGCAAGGCCGGCCATGAAATGGAGCCTGATTGCCATCCTCGTGGTCCTGGGAGTCCTGCTGGCCGCGACGGCCGTCGGGGCACTGCTGCCGCGCGAGCACCGCTCGATCAGGCACGCCGAGTTCCACCAGGACCAGCGTGCCATCTGGAACGCGCTGGCCGACTTCACGCTCCTCCCTTCCTGGATGCCCGGCGTCTCTCGCGCTACGAGAGTCCCCGGGCCAGGCACGAATCAGCGCTGGACACTTGCCACAGCTGACGGAGAGATGACCATCGAGATAGTCGAGGCAGACGTCCCGCAACGGCTGGTCACGCGGATCGTGGATGCAGGAGGCCCGTTCGGAGGCACCTGGACATACGACATAACGCCGGTGGAAGGAGCCACCCGCGTGACGATCACCGAGGACGGGTGGATCAGCAACCCGATGTACCGCTTCCTCGCGCGCTACGTGTTCGGCACCAGCCGCACGCTCGACGGCGCGCTGCGAGGCCTCGGGAACTACTTCGGCGAGACTGTGCTACCCGCGGCCGGTTAGCTCCCGTGCTCAGGGGATCGAGATAGGTCCCGGCAGGGGATCGCTCGCAGGAAAGCTCTGCTCCACCATCCGGTCCAGCCTGCGCTCCTCGATGTGCGTGGACAGAACGCTGACGAGCTGGGCGCAGAATGCCGGCAGGTCTTCAGGGACCCGGCTGGTGATGAGCTTCTGATCCACCTCGACCTGCTTGTCCACCCAGGAGCCACCCGCGTTCTCGATGTCCGTGCGCAGGCTCGGGTATGACGTGAGCGTTCGCCCGGCGACGGCGTCAGCTTCGACGAGCAGCCATGGGCCATGACAGATGGACGCGACCGGCTTGTCTGCGGCCATGAAGTCGCGGACCAGCGCAACAGCGTCCGCGTTCATCCGGAGCTTGTCGGGGTTCTTCACTCCCCCGGGGATCACCAGCGCGTCGAAATCCCGCGCCGATACGTCGGTGACCAGGCGGTGAACCTCGTGGCGGCCGGCCTTCTCTCCCTTGCTTACGGCCTGAATCTCGCCCGGTTTGTCGGAGACGAGGCACAGGTCGGCCGAGGCCTCCTGCAATACGCGCCACGGCTCGGTGAGCTCGACCTCCTCCACCCCGTCGGTCGCGAGAAAGGCGACTTTCCGTCCCTTCAGTTCTTCAGCCATCCGGCCTCCCGGCGCCCGCATTCGTCCGGGCGCCTCATCGTGTTCTGAACGTATAACCCGCCCGCGATACGTCACCAACCGTGCCATATTCCGGAATGCCGATCCTCCCTGTTTACGGACACGTCAGGTTGCGGGAGCAGCTGCTCCGGCTGACACGGAACGGCACCCTGCCCGCGAGCCTGTTGCTGCACGGGCCGGCCGGCGTCGGCAAGCAGAGGCTGGCTCTATGGATCGGTCAGGCACTGCTGTGCGAGAACGAAGCCTCTCCGTGCGGCAAGTGTCAGCATTGCCGGTTCGCGGTGGAGCTGACGCACCCGGATCTGAACTGGGTCTTCCCGCGGCCGCGGCCGAAAGACGCCGATGCGGCACCCGAGGACATCGCTCAGGATCTTGCCGAGGAAGCAGCAGCGAGGGCAGCGCGGGGAGGCATTTACGCGCGGCCACCGGGAACGGAGGCGATCTACGTTGCGACGGTGCGCATGATCGTGCGGCGGGCGGTGATGGCGCCTGCGCTCGCTCGACGCAAGGTCGTCGTGATCGGAGACGCGGAGCGGATGGTGCCTCAGGAGGGTTCAGAGCAGGCCGCCAACGCATTTCTCAAGCTGCTGGAAGAGCCGCCGCGCGACACGTTCATCATTCTCACGTCGAGCGAGCCTGCAGCGCTGCTGCCGACGATCCGCTCCCGGGTTGCAGCGGTGCGCGTGGCGCCACTGACGGCGGCAGAGGTGCGCGCTTTCGTATCCGATCCTGCGGTCCAGGCGGCGCTCGAGGGCGACCGGGAAGCGGAGGCGCTGGTGGCGGCGGCCGGCGGCACGCCGGGAAGCCTGTTCGGCGAGGCAGCGCGGGCTGTGTCCACCGCGGCGGCGCGAAAGCTCGTGACCGCTGCCTTTGACGCGGATGCGGCGGGCGTGTACGAGGCGGCGCTGTCCCAGAGCGTCGCCGGCGCGCGTGGCGGCTTCAGCGAGACGCTCGACGCTCTCACCACTGTCCTCGCCGAGCGCACCCGCGACGCACTGCGCAGGGGCGATGATCGCCAGGCCCGCGGTGGCGTCCGCGGCATCGAGGCCGTCGAGGTTGCCAAGGTACGTGCTGACGGCAACGTGAACCCGCAGCTCCTCACGTGGAAACTGCTCCGCGACCTGCAGGGCCCGCAGCAGTGAGCGACCTCACGCACGTGGATGAGCGCGGCGCTGCTCGTATGGTGGACGTGTCGCAGAAAGAGGTCACGGAGCGCACGGCCCGGGCTGCGGGGACCATTCGCATGACAGCCGCCACGCTCCAGGCGATCCGGAACAACGCGCTCAGCAAGGGCGACGTGCTTGCCGTGGCCAGGACCGCCGGGATCATGGCGGCGAAGCGCACGGCCGACCTGGTACCGCTGTGCCATCCGCTGCCGATCACCGCGGTGGAGATCGCCTTCGAGCTGCAGGATGACCCACCCGCTGTGAGCGTCGAGTCAACCGTGCGAACCGTCGCACGGACCGGCGTCGAGATGGAGGCGCTCGTCGCGGCCGGCGTGGCGCTCATCACCGTTTACGACATGGCCAAGGCAATGGACCGCGGCATGACCGTGACGGACCTGCGCGTGGTCGAAAAAAAAGGCGGGCGCAGCGGCTGAGCCGCGGCGCCCGCTGGTCAGACGCCGGTCAGGTTCCGGCGAGACTCACTGCCTGACCCCTGATCGCACCGCCCGGGAAGTTCACCGTGGACACCACGACGTACGTGTTCCCTGCGCGCATGGCGTCGAACAGGGTCTGGTAGCTCGTTCCCCCGGTCAGCTCCGACGCGTCGAGACGATCGCCCTGGACGACGAAGCCGGTGCCCGTGACTCCTGTTGTCTGCGCGCTGGTGAACAGGGTGGAAACCGACGGAGTGTTCTCCGTAGTGCCGCCGATGTGAAGCGTGGCGGACGTGGCGCCTTCGATGTTGTAGAGATACAGGTCGTAGAAGATCCGGCCGTCCTCCAGCGAGAAGGCCGCGATCGCGGTGCTGGCGGTGTCGTTTCGAATCACTTCGACCGGCGGCACCATCTTGTCGCCGCTGAGCTCAGCGACGCGCACCTCCCGATCCTGTGGTCCGACGTCGAGACTGCACGCGGTGACGGTGGCGACTGCGAGCAGTCCGGCGGCGATTCCCCTGATTGTATGCATGACTGTCCTTAATGAGCTGTGTCGAGGAGCGTGAAGGGTCAGCGAACTCAATAATACCGGCGGCGGAGGCAATGGTGCCGCGGCAAACCGAAATGACCCGGGTGGGGCTCGAACCCACGACCTGAGGATTAAAAGTCCCCTGCTCTACCAGCTGAGCTACCGGGTCGGCTGAGCGGATTCGCTGCGCGTCTCAGCGACGTCGCTGAATGTAACGCCCCCGATTCCGCGCGGCGCCCTGCCAAGGACCGGCGCACCGATTGATCACCACCGTGAAGTCAGCGGGGCACACCTGTTGCCGATTTCGTCGGTGCAACCCGGCAACCAGGAGCGAGCGATGCCTCAGGGCGACAAATCCTCTTACACCGACAGACAGAAAAGGAAGGCGGAGCACATAGAAGAGGGCTACGAGAAGCGCGGCGTCTCGAAGGACGAAGCGGAGCGGCGCGCCTGGGCCACCGTCAACAAGCAGGAAGGCGGCGGCCGGAAGTCAGGGAGCGGCCGCAAGTCCTCCAAGCGGAAGAAATAGCGCGTCAGAAATTGACGTTCAGCCCGACGAACGCGGTTCGAGGCAGTCCGGGCTTGATCCCCTCAGGCCGGCGCGAAGCGACGTAGGTCGCGCCCAGGAGGTTCTTCACGCTCCCGGTCACGGTCGCGCGGGGGAGGAAGGGGAGCCGCACCCGGCCCGACGCGTCCCACACCGAGTGCGCGGGGATCAGGCCGACGAGCCCTGACGGCGATGCCTCGGTCGTCTCGAAATTGTCCGAGAACTGCTTCCCCACGTAAGTGAAGTCCGCGCGCAGCTCCACCCCGTGAGCGCCACTGAACGCCAGCGAGCCGCTGGACGTCAGTCTCGGCGCATAGGGCAGCTGATTGCCGCGGACGTTCACCGTATCACTCCCGCGGCGCAGGAAACGGTCGCGCGAGAACACCGCTTGCACGTGCGTCGCACTGACGCGCGCGACCAGGCCGAACGGCTGCTCCAGCGCCTTGCCGATGTCGAGCATGACCGCCGCCTCCGCACCGCGATGCCGCGTCGCGCCCTGATTCGCCAGCTGCACATCGGCGACCGCGCCGGCAGACAGCGACGGCGCAATGATCTGGTTGGTGAAGTCGAGGAGAAAGCCGGTCGCCTCGAGCGACAGGAAGGGCAGCGGAGTGAGGCGGGCGCCCAGCTCGTAGTTCACGCTTCGCTCGGCGTCGAGCCGCAACGTCTGCAGCTGCGGCACCTGCTCGTCCGAGCCGAGCCGCGTATCCTGAAAGACCAGTGCGTCCTTTACGCGCGGCGGCGCGAAACCGCGATGCGCGCCGGCGAAGACCGTGACCCGGGGTGACGGGGTCCACGCTGTGCCTATCCCCGGGATCAGCTCAGTGAGGCCGTCGCTCCCGCCCAGATCCACGTCCTCCGGCGAGCGGGTGCTTCCGGCGGGCGTCTGCCGGCGAATGCGTGTCCGGAGAACGTTGCGGTCGTAGCTGAACCGCTCGAGGCGCACTCCCGGTGTCACGTACAGGTGGTCGGTCACGAAGAACCGGTTCTGCGCAAAGAGAGCGACCGCCCTGCCGTGACGTACCTCGTCGTCGCGCACTTCCCCGTCCGAGGCGGTCGGCGTCAGGCCGTTGATGTGCTGATCCCGCGCTCTCTCGTAGTGCGCCCGAGCACCTGCCTCGAATTCTCCGGCGATCGTGCCGCTGATCCACGTCATCCTGAACCGCGGCTCGATGCCGATGACGTGAAACTCACGATTCCGGTTGCCGGTGGTGCCGGAAAAGACGTGCGCGCTGCTGTCCGCGTTGAACCCGTAATCCTGCCGTCTCCAGTCCCTGACGGTGTGGTAGGCGTACAGGTTTGTGCGCAGCCGGGCCGTCGCGCCGAACTCCGCCTCGTGCGAGGCTGTGATGGCCTGCCGGCGGATCTGCAGGCGATCGTCGGGAGCGGGGTGCTGCCAGGGGTCGGCGCGGTACATCGCCTCGGTGAGCCCGACGTACGTCGCGTTCGAGTTCTCGTCGTAGATGCTCGCCTTGAGCCCCAGCTCTCCGATCCGCGTGCTCGCGCCCAGCTTGGCAGTCACGTCGCGCACGTCATAATGCAGCCCCATCACGTCGCGAGCGCCCTTTTCCAGCAGACCAACGCTGCCCCGGATGCGGCGCCATGTGCCGCCATAACCGACGTGCGCCAGCCGCGTCCGGTGCGAGCCCAGCTGCAGGAGCGCGGACCCGGTAGCGCGCGCGGGCGGCTCCGCCGTCACATAGTTGAGCACGCCGCCGATCGTCTGCGGTCCGAACAGGATCGACCCACTCCCCTTCACCAGCTCCAGCCGCTCCATGCGATCAATCGGGGGCGTGTAGTACATCTCCGGCTCACCGTACGGCGCGAGTGCGACCGGCACTCCGTCCTCCAGCACGAGGAGCGTGCGGCTCCTGTCCGGGTCGAGTCCGCGCACTCCGACGTTGGCTCGCAGTCCGGCACCTTCTTCCTCCTGCACGTGCACGCCGGCGAGCGAACGCAGCACTTCGCCACCCGACAGAGGCTGACGGATCCGCAGCTCGTCACCGTTCACGACAGCGGCGGAACCGGGCAGCCGCTCGAGCGCGTCGGCAGGTGCGCCCACGACCTCGATCCCCACGAGACTGACCGCCCTGGACGCGAGCCGGAAGTGAACGTCAACCGACTCTCCCGCCCCGACGAACGCGGTCTGACGCACGGTAGTCCCACCGGGGATCCGTGCCTCCAGTTCGTACCGTCCGGGAGCGACCGCCGGGAAGCTGAAGTATCCGGACGAGTCGCTATGCGCTGCCCGCGCGGTGCCGAGCAGCGTTACGAGGACGCCGGGCAAGGGCGCGGCGGACGGAGCTTCGACGACATGTCCGCGAATGGCTCCGGTCTGCGCGACGGCGGTCGAAGCGACTGCGAACGAGCCGAAAAACAGACAGAGAAAACAGGAAATCAGCAGCCCGCGCGCGGCAGGCAGGGATCTTCGCGGCATTCTTCCGGGTGACAGTGATTCAGGCAGGACCGGACGGTATTTAGACGCCTTGGGGGAATCCCGTCAAGATTTGTCGGGATTCGTTTCGGCCATCACCCGGCGGAGCTCAGCAACCGAATCACGGACCGCAGGCGCGGTCTCCGCGCGGACGTTCACGTGTCCGAGCTTGCGCCTGTGGGAGGCGGACTTTCCGTACAGGTGCACGTGAGCCCCGGAGACGGCGAGGAGGCGACTCACGTCGGGGACGCTGCCGATGAGGTTGACCATCGCCGAGAATCCAATCGCCTGCGTGGCGCCGAGCGGCATGCCAAGTACCGCGCGCAGATGGTTCTCGAACTGGCTCGTCTCGGCGCCTTCCATCGTCCAGTGCCCGGAATTGTGCACCCGCGGTGCGATCTCATTCGCAACCAGACCGGACGCCGTGTCGAACAGCTCGATCGCGAGCACCCCTTCGTAGTCCAGCGCATCAGCAACTTTGCGAACGATCGCCTCGGCGGCCTGCTGCACCGCCGATGAGGCTTCCGCGGGCGCGAATGAGAACCTGAGGATCCCCTCGCTGTGATGGTTCTCGATCACCGGGTAGGTGACCATCGAGCCGTCTCCGGCGCGGACACCGATCACAGACAGCTCGCGTGTGAAGTTCACCACGCGCTCCACGATCGCGGGTCGCTGCCCGATCGCCGCCCATGCGGCGCGAAGCTCGGACGCCGCCTCGATTCTCGCCTGGCCCTTCCCGTCGTAGCCGAGCGTCCTGGCCTTCAGGACGAGTGGATATCCCAGCCGCGCAGCAGCAGCGGAGAGCTCCGATTCGGAGGAGACGGGGACATGGGGCGCGACCGGAATCCCAAGCCGCTCCAGCAGCTCGCGCTCGGCGAGTCTGTCCTGCGCGGCCGACAGCGCCGCGGGAGGCGGTCGCACCGGCACCATGCTGGCGACGAGATCCGCGGCTGCGCGCGGCACGCTCTCGAACTCGAACGTCGCCACGTCGAGTCCCGACGCGAATGTGCGCAGCGAGTCCTCGTCGTCGTACGGCGCCGCGATCAACTCACCGATCTGTCCTGCCGGCGACAGCGGGTTGGGATCGAAGAACCTGAAGGTGAGACCGAGCGGATAACCGGCGAGCGCGAGCATCCGGCCAAGCTGGCCGCCGCCGAGTATCCCGACCTTCATCCCTCCGCGGCGGGGTCGGGTTGGGCCAGCACAGCGGCCGTCTGCCCCGCGCGGAACGCTGCCAGTCGCTCTGCGATGTCCGGTCTCGCGGGAGCGACGATTGCCGCCGCGAGAAGCGCGGCATTGGTGGCGCCCGCGCGGCCGATCGCGAGCGTCCCGACTGGAACGCCCGCGGGCATCTGCACGATCGACAGCAGCGAGTCCAGACCTTTCAGCGTTCTCGATTCGACCGGAACGCCGAGCACGGGGAGAAGCGTCTTGGCGGCGGCCATGCCGGGGAGGTGCGCCGCTCCGCCGGCGCCGGCGATGATCACGAGCAGGCCGCGCGAGGCTGCAGTAGCCGCGTACTCGAACAGCAGGTCGGGCGTGCGGTGAGCCGACACCACGCGCTGCTCGTACGGCACGCCCAGTGATTCCAGGGTCTCAGCCGCGTGCCGCATCGTGTCCCAGTCGGATCGCGATCCCATTATGAGCCCGACCAGCGGCGGCTCAAGAACGCTTCCGGACGCACGGACAGCGTGCTTCTTCGGGCCCGGCGGACGATTCACGCGTGCAGCGGCCATTCGCGGTCCGTGGAGCTCGAGGGCATAACAGGCAACGTGTCGCCGGGCTGCAGCTCCACGTCACCGAGCAGGTCGTCTTCGTCGGGGAGCACCGCATCGAAGTCGAGCGTGAGCTGGCTCACGCGCCAGAAGCTGCGGCGGTGATGAGCGGTGATTCCGTGCGAGGCCAGCCCGGCGACGTGCGCGCGCGTGGTATAGCCGGCGTTGCGCTCCCACAGGTAGCCGGGATGGCGGCGAGCGAGCGCGCACATCAGGCGGTCGCGGGTGACCTTGGCGATGATTGACGCGCACGCGATGCTGAAGCAGCGCGTGTCCCCGTGCACGACGGCCGTGTGAGCGATCGGGAGCGTCCTGATGTGACGGCCGTCCACCAGGACGTGATCGGGAACGACGCCAAGGCGTGACAGTGCACGGTGCATCGCGAGGCGGCTGGCCTGATAGATGTTGATTCTGTCTATCTCCCGCACCGACGCGGCGCCGAGCGCGACCGCGACGGCCCGCTCCCGAATCAGGACCGCAAGCCGTTCCCGCTCCGGGGCAGCAAGCTTCTTGGAGTCGTCCACGCCACGGATCGCCTTCCGGTCCGGCGGCATGATGACCGCGCACGCGACGACCGGGCCGGCGAGAGGACCACGACCGACTTCGTCCACCCCGGCAAGCAAAGGCCCGATCGTGGCGCGAAGTTCACGCTCGATCGGGCTCCATCGCTTCGAATGCCTGCCGCGCGACGTCGCGGGCGGCCGGCCTGAACCGGATTCGCGGGCTTGCTGCTCCCGCCGGGTCACCGCTACTCGGCGCCGGGTACCGCGACCTTGACCTTCCGCTCCCGGATGCGTGTCGCCTTTCCGGTGAGATGGCGCAGGTAGTAGAGCTTGGCGCGACGAACGCGTCCGCGACGAACGATGCGGATGCTCTCGAGCATCGGCGAGTGCACCGGGAAGATGCGCTCTACGCCGACGCCGTTGGAGATTTTGCGAACGGTGAATGTCTGGCTCACTCCGGCGCCGCGGCGCGCGATGCACACGCCCTCGAACGCCTGAATGCGCTCCTTGTCACCTTCCTTCACACGGACGTTGACGCGAAGAGTGTCACCCGCGCGGAACGCTGGAACGTCGCGGATCCACTCTTTCTGAGTTTCGGTAAATACGTGCATATGTCACCCGGCGCGGGGCCGGCTAAGGCCTGAATTGGTGGAGACTTAAGAACATAATAGCTCCCGCGCCGGGCTGCTAGTTCGAGCTCGCCGCCGGCGGTGGCGCAGGCGGCAGATCGTTCCAGTTGAGGACCGCATTCAGCACCAGGCCGAAGTCGTGCTGGTTCAGGTAGCGGTGGAGCGGGTTGAAGGTGAATGCGAGGACGTGGCCGCGGCCGATGGGCATGTCGAAGATCGCCCCCTGACCGACTATCACGTCCTCGTTTCTGACCATACCCGAAAGCACATACTGGTCGCCCGGCTGGCGGCCCCGTGGCTGTGAGGGAGCCGGAGGGCTCGCTGCCGTGGCGACTCCCTCGCCTACACCCGGCACGCCCTCCGCTGACGGCGCCGTCGCGGTTCGCGGAATGCCGAGCATCGGCATCGTGTCGCGCGGTTCCTGCTCGTCGCGCGCGGGAGTGGTTCCGTACTGCAGCACCATCGCGCCGCGCTCACGCCGCGGCAGCTGGAACAACGCCCCGTTGCCGCGGAAGACGTGAAACGTCTCCGGGTAGCCGTACAGCACCGGGTGGCCGCTGCGCCGCGCCTTCACTCGCACGACAGATCCGGGGTGGAACAGCTGCCCCGGTGGAAGCACGCTGAGCGGGGGCGCAAACCCGCTCTCGCCCACCAGCCGTGACGCGTCGCGGAGAGTGATCAGCAGACCTCCGGCTTCCACGAACCGCTTCAGCTCGGCGAGCCCCTCGAACCCCATGCCGCCGGTCATGTCGTTCGTGGCCATGGGGGTTCCGTGCGACGCGGACTCGGCAGTCCGCGTGTAGGCCAGCGGCGACCACCGCCTGTCGTGCTCGTTTATGAGCGACGACAGCGCCCCGCCGGCGCTCGGCACCACGATCACGTCAAAGCGCGAGCGCAACCCTCCGCGTTTGACGACGTCCTTGTCGATCGAAGTGAAGGGGATGGAGAGCTGGTCGAACGTGTAGCGGACCCACCCCTCGTCCTGCGTACTGTGCCAGAAGTGATAGACGGCGACACGAGGGAGATCGAGCGCGTGACGCTCGGAGGGCTGCGGCGCCTCGCGCGCCACGAGATCGAAGCCGAATCGCGCGGCAAGGGCCGCCGCGACCGATTGCGATACACCCTCCAGGGCGACGGAGCCGGCCGGAAACGTGTCCGCGCCAGCAACCTGCCTCGCCTTCACCGCCCACGCGCGCGATCGCGGCGCCTCACGCCGCAGCCAGTGCAGCGCGGGGAGAAGCTCGCTCTGCGCGCGGTAGGGGATCATCCAGCTGCTCCCGCTGCCGCGTACGCTTCCCGCGTAGGTGGCCGTATCCGTGAGCGGTGTGAGGTCGGACCAGCGGAACACGCCGGTGTCGTTCACCGGGCGCACGTCCACGCCGTACAGGTAGCCAAGCGTCCACGCGACGTCGTCGTACGGGGGGTTCGGCGCGCCGCTCGGGAAATTCTGCCGCGTGAGCAGGGTGACGGCGAAATTGCGGTACGGCTGGTTCAGCAGGACGACGTGGCCGCGGGCGCTGTCCGCTCCGCCGCGCCGGTGCACCTCGATGCCGTGCCGGCCGAGCTGATTTACGAGGTAGGCTGCCCGCCGCGGATCGCGCTGCGACTCGGGGATGAAGAACGCGTGCGGCGCCTCCCGCGTACCGCGCTCGATGTTGTTGATCCCCTTCTGGTAGAAGTTGCGGAGTATGGCCTGGCCGTTGGCGGCGGCGTACGACAGTGAGGCGATCACACCCGCCTGCATGTAGTTGACGTTATCGCGCGCCGACCAGCGCACGCGGCGGGTTGGGGGCCACGGCCTGTACCACTGCACCGAGGTCACGGGATCACCGGCGAACCTGGAGTTGGAAAGGTCCCGGACGTACGTGTTCGCGCCCGCGTTCCCGAAGGTCTCGTAGAAGCGGCCGATCGAGTTGTGATTGTTGGAGATCCACAGCGCGTAGCCCGGATACCAGCCGTCGTAGAACCCCCACGTCCACACACCGGGCAGCCCGAGCGCGGTCAGCGAGCTGACGTCGTGATTCGCCAGGAGCTGCCATTCGCTGATGGTGATCGGATCGATCGTCTCGTTGTACGGGCCCGTGCCCGTAGAGACGTACAGCAGCGGAACGGACTCGTGCAGGTCGAGCGATACGGCAGGCATCCAGTCGAAATACGCCTTGTAGATCGCCTTCGTGAGCGCCTGGGAGATCTGGATCCCGTCCCGGTTGTTGTCGTGATACACGTACTTGCCCCAGTAAGGAACGCTGCGCGGGAACCCGTCTTCCCAGTCCGTGCGATGCTTCGTGTGGCGGTGATACCAGTCCACCTGCCTGTCACGCCCATCCGGCTCCGATGCGGGATTGATCAGCGTGATGACGTTCTCCCTGATCGCGCGAATCTGCGGATCGTCGCTTACCACGAGCCGGTACACCAGCTCCATCAGCATCTCCGGGGACCCCATCTCCGGCGAATGCAGGCCGCCATTCAGGTAGTAGGACGGCTTGATGGAGGCGACTATGCTGTCCGCCTGCGCGCGCGAGGTGCGCCGCGGATCCGACAGCCGCTTCGCGCCGTCGCGATGCCGCTCGCGGTCGGCGAGCAGCCGCTCGTCGGCGACGATGACCAGGACAATCTCCCGATTCTCCTCGGACCTGCCCAGCGTCTCGACACGCACGCGTGGCGTCACCGAGGCAAGCGCCCGATAGTAGGCGTAGATGTCCGCCGTGCGGTGCATGACTCCCGGCGCGCCTATGATCGTCCCGAAGTGCTGCTGCGGCGAGGGAATCGTCGGATGCGTCGGCAGGGTCGCCACGGTGGCCGGCAGAAATCGCGGATCCGAGGTGTACTCCCGGACCAGTCGGGCATGAGTTGTGTCCACGGGCTGTGCTGCGGCCACGGTGGAGGTCAGCGCGAGAGCGAGGACGGCGGGCGGGATCTGGCGCATGGACGTCCGGGTAAGAGTGCGTGATCTTGCGGCTGCAATTGCGGAATGTACGGGGCGCACCGCAAGATGGTCATCATACCGCACGATGCGCCCGGCCTCTAGCTTCGAGCCGTGGCCGCGTCCGGGGCCCCCGCCAGCACGCGCGTCCGACTCGTCCGTCGTCACCAACCCACCTGTCGATGAAATCACGCACACCTCTGCTCGTCGCGCTGGCCGTCGCCGCGCTGTCAGGTCCGCTGCAGTCGCAGTCGCTGTCCCGTACGGAGCAGCGCATCCGCGACTACGTGTACGGGAGCCAGGCCGAGGCCATCGCGCTCCTGGAGCAGTCGGTCAACATCAACAGCGGGACGATGACGCACGCCGGCGTGCGCGCCGTGGGCGACGTGTACGCGAAGGAGCTGGCAGCGATTGGATTCGAGACCAGGTGGGTCGAGATGCCGCCGGAGGTGAACCGCGCCGGGCATCTGGTGGCCGAGCGGCGTCCCCGATCCGGCAACCCGCGCGGCAAGCGGCTGCTGCTCATAGGCCACCTCGACACGGTGTTCGAGGGTGAGGGCACCACGTTCCAGCGGGTGGATGACTCGACCGCGAAAGGTGCCGGCACCAACGACATGAAGGGAGGCGATGTCGTCGCGATCCAGGCGCTCAAGGCGCTCAACTCGGTCGGCGCGCTGAACAACATGCACGTCATCGTCGTGTTCACGGGCGACGAGGAGAGCGCGGGCGACCCGCTGGAGATTGCGCGCAGGGACCTGCTCGAGGCCGCGCGACGTACCGACGTGGCGCTCGGATTCGAATCCGGCGAGCCCTCGTTCGCCGTAGTCGCGCGGCGAAGCTCGAGCGACTGGCTGCTGGAGGTGACGGGAAGACAGGCCCACAGCTCCGGGATCTTTGGCGAGGCTACCGGTTATGGGGCGATCTTCGAGACCGCGCGGATAATCGACGCGTTCCGGGAAGCGCTGGCCGGGCAGGAGAATCTGACGTTCGGGCCCGGGATCATCGTCGGGGGCACCGACGTGACGTACGACACGGTCAACACGCGCGGCACAGCCGCAGGCAAGACGAACATCGTGCCGCGTGCAGTCACCGTGCACGGGGACCTGCGCGCGCTGACGCAGGGACAGCAGGACTCGGCACGCGCAGCGATGCGCGGGATCGTTGAAAGCGGCAACCTGCCGCACACGTCGGCGCGCATCAGGTTCGGCGACAGCTACCCACCGATGTCACCGCGCCCGGAGAACTACGAGCTGCTGGCGCAGTACGACCGGATCAGCAGGGCGCTGGGGTTCGGTGCGGTGGAGGCCCACGATCCAAAGAGGCGAGGCGCGGCGGACATCTCCTTCGTGGCGCCGATCATCCCCGGACTCGACGGGCTCGGCCCCTGGGGGCGGGGCGGTCACACACCCGACGAGGACGTGAACCTGAACTCGATGCCGATCGCCACTGCACGCGCGGCGATCCTGATGTACCGACTGGGCAGGGAGCGGTAAGCGCGCGCAGTTGCCCGGCGCACTGGAGAAAAAAGGCCGCGCGGGAGCGCGGCCTTTTTTCAGTTACGGGTGGCGGTCAGCTGCAGTTCACGCGGCGCACGGCGAGATCGATGATGCAGTTTCGGGTCTGACCGTTGACCGTGATCGTCAACGAAGCCCGACTCGTTCCGTCGAACTCTATCTCCTCCCGGCGGTTGAACGACCGCGAATCCCCGCCATCACGAGCGCGCGTGCCCTCGGCGGTGCGAATCACAGTCCCACCGAGCGGCCACCGGGGCGCGGTGGGGTCATTGGCCGCAAGAACCAACCCTCGCGTCGTGTCCGCGAAGCTGACGTCGGACAGGAATGTGCCCCTCGCCAGCCGTGCCACGATGTTGCTGGTTCCCTCCTCGACCCCGTCAAACGTGCGCCTGGTACTTCCCGGCTGGACGCCGGTCACCGTCAGGTCGCTGCGCCGGTCGATGGTTGCCGTCACGCTGTCCCGCTCCGCCGTGCCCCGCACCCACGTGCGCGTGTTCACGCTGACGGTGGTGGGGCCGCGGAACGCCTGCGCGTTGCCGGCCGCATCGTAGAAGGCAAACGAACGGCTGATCGTGAGTCCATTGATTGTGACGTCGCTGCACGTCACACGACCGATCGCCGCATCGAACTCACATGCGGCATCCGACGGCCGCAGCAGTGGAGCCGGGATCCACGCGGCATCGCCGAGCATGCTGCTCGCGTTCGCCTGGTCGGTGGTCACCCCGACCGTGGACAGCACCCACGCTTCGAATTCTCCGTCCGCGCTCGGGTCCGAACCCGGTCCTGTCGCGCTGTCGGAACACGCCACGGCAGCCAGCGCAACGGTAAGTAACACGCCCCCATGCCACCTGCCCATATCAACCTCACCGCTCCAGAGTGTCGCCTGTGCCTCGCCTGCCACGGGATAAGACGCCACCGCCGCTCAGCCGTTAACGGGCTCCGTCCGCCGGACCATCAGAACCGCTGAACTGGGACAAACATCCGAAAACTCGGAGGTCTGCTTGATGGCGTCAGGGGCGTTGGCCCGCGGTACCGGCGTGAATCCGCGTCGGAGAAAGTACGGCTCGGCGGTCGCCGTGAGGAGGAAGACGGTCTGACCTCGCGAATCCGCCTCGCGAAGCAGCGGGGCGAGCAGCTTCGCGGCGATTCCCCTGCCGCGCACCTTTTCATCCACGGCCACGGAACGCAGGAGCCCGTGGCCGTCGTGCCGTTCCACCGCCGCGCAGCCGACAATGCGGTCGTCGGCTGCAACGGCCACAACGTAGGCCTCCGGGAACTGATCGAGCGCTCCCTCGGAAGGCAGCTCGCAGCGGGCCAGCAGCTCCAGCACTTCGTCCCGGTCCGCAGCCATCGCCGGACGCACCGCAATGCCTTGCAGCCGCTGCGCGGTCAACGCGGCGGCCTGTTCCTTACGCCACCGCGCGATCCTGGCATGATCACCGGAGAGCAGAACCTCCGGCACTTCGAATCCGCGAAACACCGGTGGCCGCGTGTAGCTGGGGGCGCTCAGGCCCTGGTCGTAGAACGAATCCGTGCGTGCGCTGTCCATGTCCGACATCGCCCCGGGAAGGAGCCGGACTGTCGCGTCGATGATCGCCAGCGCCGCGGGCTCGCCGCCGCTCAGCACGAAATCACCGAGCGAGATCTCCTCGGTGGCGAGATGATCGGCCACCCGTTGGTCCACGTCCTTGTAGTGGCCGCACAGGATGGTGAGCTCAGTGCCCGCGCTGAACCGGACGGCGTCGGCGTGGGTGAGCTGTCGCCCTCGCGCGGAGACGAGAACTATCGGCGGCCGCGCACCCAGCGATTCGACAGCCTCGAAGAACGGATCGGGCTTCATGACCATCCCCGCGCCGCCGCCATAGGGAGCGTCGTCAACCGTGCGGTGCCTGTCGTGTGTGAAGTCCCGCAGGTCCACGACGTTATAACGCACGGCGCCGGCTGCAGCGGCTCTGGCCGGGATGCTCAGAGCAAGCGGACCGGTGAAAAAGTCCGGGAAGATGGTGACGACGTTCACCGTCAGCATCAGTCGAGCAGCCCGGGTGGCAGCGTCACGTGAACAACGCGGGCGTCGAGATCCACCTCGCGCACAATCTCAGGGCGATAAGGTACGAGCACCGGCTGGCCGGCTCCGTGCACCTCGAGCGTGAGTCCCTGGGGAAACTCGTACAGGTCAGCGACCGTTCCGATCTCTCCGGCCGCCTCGTCGGTGACTCGCATGCCGAGCAGCTCGTGGCGGTACACTTCGTCGGGAGCGAGCGCGGGAAGCTCGCCAGCAGGCGCGAAGAGATACCGTCCCCGCCACGGCTCCGCGGAAGTCCTGTCGCTGACCTCCGCGAAGCCGACGATATAGGAGTCCTTGAACGCGCGCGCGCGCTTCACGGTCAGCGTGGCATCGTCGCCGGAAGGATCGCCGGACGTCGTTCCGGCATGAATGCGACGGCCGGTCGCGAACACCGTGTCCGGATCGTCGGTGATGATCTCCACCAGCAGCTCGCCGTGCAGGCCCTGCGGCTTGCGAACGCGCCCGACGATGACGAGTGCCTCCTCGGGGCGGTGCGCACCGCCCCCGTCGCCCCCGCCGACACTGCCGCGCTCGCTGTTCCCGGCGCTCCCGCCGCCTGGGTCGCCAGGCGGCGCGCCCCCGCTCAAGTCACTCCGCCGGCGTGTCGTCCGCGGCGGAATCCGCCAGGGGAACGGCCTGCTCGCGGAGAGTCCGGCCCAGGCGCGCCTCATGCCGCGCCTTGAGCACGCCGGCACGACGCAGCAGCGAGCGCGCAGTATCGGTCGGCTGCGCGCCGACGTCGAGCCAGTAATTGGCCCGCTCGACGTTGACCGCGAGACCACCCTCCGTCTGCCGCGGAGCGTACTGTCCGATGATCTCGATGAACTTGCCGTCGCGCGGGCTGCGCGAATCGGCGACAACGAGCCGGTAAACGGGCGCCTTTTTCCGGCCGATGCGCCGGAGTCGAATCTTCACCATCTGTTACGCTCCTCGAGGAGAGTGAGTACTTCCCAGGCTCATCGCGCGCTCGGCGTCTCCGAGCCGCACCTGGACTACAGCGGGTTCTACCGCATCCCAAACATGGCTGGCGGCAGCCGCTTCCCACCGCCACTGCTCATCTTCTTCATCATCTTCTGCATCTCGCGGAACTGATCGAGCAGCCGGTTGACGTCGCTCACAGGCCGTCCGCTCCCCCGCGCAATCCGCGCGCGACGCGAGCCATTGATCAGCGCCGGGTTCTTCCGCTCGGCGGGGGTCATCGAGAGCACGATCGCCTCCGCATGCTTCATGCGCTTCGGGTCCTGCTTGACCTGGCTCAGCATCTTCGCGTTCACGCCGGGCAGGAGCTTGAGCATCCCGTCCAGCGGGCCCATCCGCTCCATCTGCTTCATCGCGGTGAGGAAGTCCTCGAGATCCATGCCCTGCCTGCGGACCTTCTTGTCCAGGCGACGGGCCTCCTCCTCGTCCATGGATTCCTGCGCCTTCTCCACCAGCGAGATGACGTCGCCCATCTGCAGGATCCGGCCGGCCATGCGCTCCGGGTGGAACTCCTCCAGCGCGTCCGACTTCTCGCCGACGCCGATGTACTTGATCGGCTTCTTCGTCACGCCGTAGATGGAGAGTGCGGCGCCGCCGCGGGCGTCGCCATCCATCTTGGTCAGGATCACGCCGGTGAGACCCAGCCGCTCATCGAATCCCTGCGCTATGCGGACTGCCTCCTGACCGGTCATCCCGTCGGCGACGAGGATGATCTCGTCCGGATGCAGCGCCGACTTGAGCCGCTCCAGCTCGGTCATCATCGCGTCGTCTATCTGCAGCCGGCCGGCTGTATCGATGATGACCACCCGCTCGCGCTCGCGCTTGGACTGCTCGATGCCGGTCTTTGCGATGCGGACGACGTCGTTCGTGGTGCGGTCGGCGTGAACCGGGACGTCGAGATCCCGCCCCAGAGTCTCGAGCTGTTCGATCGCGGCGGGCCGGTACACGTCGGCGGCCACGAGCCGCGTGGGCCTGCCGTCCTTCTTGAGCCGAAGTGCGAGCTTGGCCGCCGTGGTCGTCTTGCCCGATCCCTGCAGCCCAACCAGCATCACGATGGTCGGCGGAACAGAGCTGAGCCGGAGTCCTTCGCGGCGCTCGCCGAGCATTGCGGCGAGCTCCTCGTGCACGATCTTGACGAGCTGGTGGCCGGGCGAGACGGACTTGAGCGCCGCGGAGCCGATCGCCTTGCGCTCCACACGCTCGAGAAACTCGCGGGTGAGCTGGAAGTTGACGTCGGCCTCGAGGAGGACCCGGCGAACCTCGCGGAGGCCCTCCTTGAGGTCGCTCTCCGTGAGGACGCCGCGGCCGCGAAGGCGCGCAAAAGTCTCCCCTAGCTTCTCGCTAAGCTGTTCGAACATAGCCGTTTAAGATAGCCTCATCCTGGCCTTTGTTGAACCCGGTGAAGCGATTAGCGATTGGCGGTTAGCGGAAAGCAAACGCGGAACAAGGCCCCCCGGGAACCGCAGTTGCTTTCCGCTAACCGCGAATCGCTAACCGCTCCTCGCGGAGCCCGCCCTCCCCATCGTTAGCTTTGTCCCCTTATGGCTCGCAAAACCGAGCAACGCAAAGACGAGATCCTGGCCTCGGAGCTGCCTCCGACGCTGCCGCTCATGGCCCTGCGGTCCACGCTGGTGTACCCGCTGGGAACGATCGCCGTCCAGATGGGGGCGCCGGAGAACCTGGCGATGCTGCGGTCGAACCCCGATCCTGGGCTGATAGTCGCCCTCGTCGTCTCCAGCGCCGACCAGGACGACAAGCTCGACGTGCACCGGTTCGTCGGTCGCGTGGGTGTCGCGGCCCGGGTGCATGAGAGGATCAACCTCCCGGGCGAGACGGTGCAGATCACGCTGCAGGGGTTGCGCCGGATAGTCATAGACAAGGTGGCGCAGGCCGAACCGTTCCCCGTGGTTCACGCCAAGGCCGCGCGCGAGATCGCGGTTGATCCGGATGAAGCTCCCGAGCTGATCAGCCGGGTGGTGAGCGCGGCGGAGACGCTCTCAGAGCTGGTCGAGCGGATCCCGGACGAGGTACCCGCGATCCTGCGGATGAACGTCTCCGATCCCGGACGGTTCGCCGACCTCGCAGCCACCAACATGAATCTGCGTATCGCTGACCGGGATGAGGTGCTGCAACGGCTGGACGTCGGGCAGCGGCTCCGATTCATCCTGACCCGGCTGGAGCGCGAAGTTGCGCGCGCCCGCGTCGTGGAGGACGTGAAGAAGCAGACCGAGATCAAGATCGAACAGCACCAGCGCGAGTTCTTCCTGCGGCAGCAGCTGCGCGCGATTCAGTCCGAGCTGGGCGAGACGGAGCCGGGCGAGAAGGAGGCGGCTGAGCTGCTGCAGCGCGTCGAGGAAGCGAACCTTCCGGAGCGCGCTGCCCAGGAGGCGAAGCGCGAGGTGGACCGCCTGCGGCAGCTGTCGCCGGCATCCAGCGAGTACCAGGTCATCCGCACCTATCTCGACTGGGTGCTCGCGCTCCCCTGGCACAAACGCTCCGGCGACGACGACATCGAGCTCAAGCGCGTGCAGGACGAGCTCGACGCAGGCCATTACGGAATCAACGAGGCCAAGGAGCGGATCCTCGAGTTTCTCGCGGTGCGCAAGCTTCGAAAAGGCGACCCCCGCGGGCCGATCCTCTGCTTCGTCGGCCCGCCAGGAACGGGCAAGACTTCGCTCGGCGAAGCGATCGCCAAGGCGATCGGCCGTGAGTTCTACCGCATCTCGGTAGGCGGCGTGCGCGATGAAGCGGAGGTGCGCGGCCACCGACGCACGTACGTCGGAGCGATGCCCGGGCTGATCCTCCAGGCGCTGCGGCGGGTGCAGGTGCGCGACCCGGTTCTGATGATAGACGAGATCGACAAGATGTCGGGCGGCGGCCCGTCCGGTGACCCGACGGCGGCGATGCTGGAGGTCCTCGATCCGTCGCAGAACACGACGTTCGTGGATCACTACCTGAACCTGCCGTTCGATCTGTCACAGGTCCTGTTCATCTGCACCGGCAACGTCCTGTTCGACATCCCGCCCCCGCTGAGGGACAGGATGGAGATCATCCGCATTGCCGGGTACACGATCGAGGAGAAGGTCGAGATCGGCTGGCGGTATCTCCTGCCGCGCCTGTTCGAGGATCACGGGATCACCGACAAGGACCTCCAGTTCACCGACGAGGTGCTCGCGTTCGTCGCCAGCCGCTACTCGCGTGAGGCCGGGCTGCGCAACTTCGAGCGCAACATCGCGGCGATCATGCGCAAGCGTGCGCGCGCCAAGGCCGAAGGCGAGGAAGGCGCCTGGATCGTGGACACGGACCGCGTCGTGGAGATACTCGGCGTTCCCCGCTACCCGGCGGACGAGGCGGAGATGGAGCCCGAGATCGGCGCCGTGACGGGGCTCGCGTGGACCGCGACCGGCGGAGATCTGATGCTGATCGAGGCGCTGCGGATGCCCGGCGCGGGGAAGCTCACCGTCACCGGCCAGCTGGGCGACGTGATGCGCGAGTCGGTGGAGGCCGCCTACTCGTACGTGCGCGCGCGCTCGACGGCGCTCAACCTGCAGCCCGGTGACTTCAAGGACAACGACGTTCACGTGCACTTTCCGGCGGGCGCGATTCCCAAGGACGGCCCCAGCGCCGGCGCAGCGGTGACGCTCGCCATCGCAAGCGTGCTGAGCAGGCGCCCCGTGCGGCGCGATGCCGCGTTAACGGGCGAAGTGACGCTCCGCGGGAAACTTCTCGAGATAGGCGGCGTGAAGGAGAAGGTCCTGGCAGCGTACCGGGCAGGGCTGCGTCACGTGCTGCTCCCGGACGCCAACGAGAAGGACCTGCGCGACGTGCCGGACGAAGTTCGCAGGCAGATGCAGTTCACTTTCGTCGGCTCCATGGACGAAGTGCTGCAGATGATGCTGATGACGGCGCCCGAAGGGCTGGCCGATGTCACGATCCCGCCGGTTCAATCGGGACGCGAGATCGCTGCCGATCCGCCGGCAGCGATTAGCGGTTAGCTGTTAGCGGAAAGCCACAGCGGACCTGCAGTTGCGCGGTTCCTTTCCGCTAGTCGCTAGTCGCTAGTGGCTGCAGGCTTCGACCACCACGGTATCAATGCCCCAGATCTGGATCGAGCTCACCATCTACCTCGTCGTCGGCATGCTGGCGGGTGGGCTCACCAACACCGTCGCCGTCTGGATGCTGTTCAATCCCAAGGAGCGGCGACTGGGGTTCCAGGGCGCCGTCCCGAAAAATCAGGCACGGCTGGCGCGCAGCATCGGACGCACGGTGGGCGAGCGACTGCTCACTCCGGCCGACCTGCAGCGCGAGCTGGGACGCCCCGAGCTGCGCGAGGCGTTCGATCTCCGGCTGACAGCGCTCGTGCGCTCGATCATCCTGTCGCGCGACCCGGTCATCGACCGGGTTCCCCCTGCAGCTGTGACGGCGCTGGAGGGGGCGATGGCCTCGTACCTCCCCGTCGCGATGGAGAAGCTTGGCGGTTTTCTCGGCCAGCCGACCACGCGCGAGAAGATGCGCGCGACCCTGCACTCGGTCTTTCACCGGTTCGTCGAGGATCTCCGATTCCACGAGCGCGTCATCGCCAAGCTCGTGATGAGCGAATCGAAGATGGATCGCGCACTCGACACGCTGCAGACCGAGGGAGTCGAGCAGCTGGTGGTGCTGCTGGACGATCCGGTGATCCGGGAGGAGATCTCCCACACCATTCACGACGCAGTGCTGGCCTACCTGCAGAAGCCGATCACCGAGGTGCTGAGCGGGATCACCGACGTGGACGATCCTGGCGCTGCGGAACGGATCTCAGCCGGGATGGCGCCCGTGATCTGGGCGTGGATTCACGATCAGGTCCCCGACCTGGTGCAGCGACTGGACCTGCAGGGCGTGGTCGAGCGCAAGGTGATGGCCTTCAGCACCGATCGCGTGGAGGAGATCCTGCGCGGCGTGCTCGAGAACGAGCTGCGCCTGATCATATCGATCGGTTACGTGCTCGGCGCGGTGGTCGGACTCATGACCTTCGGGGCGTCGCTCGCGCTTGGCTTCTAGAGCCGGGCGGGGGAACGGTCCCTACCGCCCCCTCTTCGTAGTGACGACGATCGCCGGGTTTCCTTCCTGCGTGCCGAACCGAAGCGTGGCGTCCGACGCCGAGAGATACTCCAGGCGCTCCAGCTCATGCACTGGGATCTCCGCAAGCGTCTCGAAACTCATGCGCGTGCGGTCCACGTACACGTCGATGCCGCCAGCCAGATCAAAGTTCTGAAAGCCGCGGGACCGCAGCCAGACCGGACGCCGGTCACGGATGAGATCGAGCGCGTTCGTCTGGGTGGAGGCGGCGATCTCGCCCGGGGATATGACGTTTCTGCCGTCCGGTTCCGAGGACGTGAGGTTACCCGGTGGATCGGCGGTGGCTGAGGCACACGACGCAGTCAGCACACCGAGAAGGAGAGCGAGCGCTGCTTGCCGTGCTGCTGTCATCGTGTCAGCTCCTCGAGACGCAGCCCGGCCACGTCCACCAGTGAGGGTGACACGCCGGCCGGGGCATCCACGAATATCACGAGCGGGCGGCCTCCGGACTCCACCGTCGAAAGCTGCATCGTCCGGCCACCCACGGTAAACGTTCTCAGCGTCGCCTCGCCCTCGCCGCCTGCTTCATATTTCCGCTCCAGGCCCTGCTGCATCAGGTCACGGAACTCTCCTGCGTCGTACGGCGTGTCCCAGACCGTGACCCACACCAGGGCGTCTCCACGGGGAGTGCGAACCAGCGCGTAGCGGTCTCCGTCCCACCCGTTCGCACCGCGGACGGCGTCGTTCTGGTTGCCTGTGTACTCGAACAGCAGGATCCTGGTCTCGAACTCGCCGAGTGTGTTCTCGTACAGGAGCTGGCCGCGCACCGCGAGTCTCACCCTCGTTGGACTGTCGCGCGTGCCGAAGAACGCTGAGGGGTGCAGCACCTGCTCCGTGGAAACCGGCAGGTGATCGAGCGGCGACTCGCCGGGCCGCCGCGACTTGAAGTTCCGCACGAACTCGGCGCCGCTGAGGTAGGGAAAGATCAGCGTTTCCTGAATGACGAGCGGTGCGCGCGAGAAGATCGGCATCGACGCCTGGTTCTCACGGATCTGCTCCCGCACGCGATCCCAGCCGCCCGGCAGATTGACCGCGACGTTCCCACCGCCGAGCATCACCGCAAGCTGCTCGAAGACAGCCTGGCCTTCGAATACGGCCTGCGCTGCGGACTGAGCGTCATTCTGCCCTTCGGCGCGCTGGAACTCGCTCAGGTTCACGTACTGATCCTGCAGCGCGTGAACCAGCTCGTGAGTGAGGGTCAGGTTCGCCACGTCGCGCTGCGCACCCTCCACCACGTACAGGACCTTGGTATCAGGATCGTAGTACCCGACGATCTGCTCCTCCAGCAGCGAGAGCAGAAACTCCCTGAGCTGAAGCGTGTCGGGGAGCAGGCCGAACCGCTTGTACGCTGCCTCGATGCCGGCCATCTCGCGGATGGCACGTGGCTCTCGCAGCTGGGCGATCACGAACTCCCTCACCTGCGCCGTGGATCGCTCCTCGACGCGCGGCGGCTCCTTGAACTCGAGACCAACGGACTTCTCGATGAGCGGAACGACCCGCGCGATCTCCTCGCAGTACGGTCCCTCGCAATCCGCTTCCCTGCTCCGGCACGACGTGACGAGGAGGAGCAGCGCCGCGACGCACAGCAGCCCGCGGCTGCGCGTCGAGCGGGTCGTCAGCCGAGCGTACCGGTGTAGATCCATCTGAGATAGCCCTGTATGAGTTGGTCGCCCCACAGCAGGACGATGAGCGCCGCAGGCGCAAGGAAAACGCCAAACGGAATATGGCCGCGCGTGTCCGCCCTGTCTGGCTCAACCGCGCCCGCTGGCACCGGTTCAGCCGGCACCGGTTCGGGTGACGTGCGGTTCAACAATCTGAGCAGCGGCAACGCCAGCACCGCCAGCACTGCGCCGACGAAAATCGTCAACAGAGCCCGCACCGGACCGACTGCCGCTCCGACGACGGCCATTAGCGTGACATCGCCGAAGCCCATCGCCTCTCGCTTCAGCGCGACCTCGCCGAGCCAGCCGACGATCGCCACGGCGCCGGCTCCCGCGCACGCGCCAACTACCGCCTGGCCGATGGGGGCGAAACGCCCATCCTGCTGCGCCAGCCACGATCCGATCCCACCCTCGCCGGCTGGCAAGCCGCCCAGCAGGAAGACAAGGAATGCGGTGACCAGCACCCAGCCGAGCCCGAACAGCGTGAAGCCGTCGGGTATCAGGAATTCACGCGCATCGGTTACCGCAATTCCGAGCATGACGGTGGCGAAGACGGCAACCCGCAGCGCGAAGAAAGTCGGTCCGAATGCCGCGAATGCGACCATCCACAGAGCGGCGGTCGCGAGCTCGATGAGCGGATAGAGCGCGGAGATGCGTGTGCCGCACGTTCGGCAGCGGGCCCGCAGCAGCAGCCAGCTGAACACCGGAATGTTGTCGTACCATGCGATCTGCGTCCCGCAACCGGGGCAGCGGGAGCGCGGGTGCACAACCGACTCGCCCGCCGGAAGACGCGAGATGCAGACGTTGAGGAACGAGCCGATCATCGCGCCGAACACCAGCGCCACGACAGCGGGGATGGCGTTGGTCAGACGGTCCCCCGCCCGGCGCTCAGCGCGTACAGGAGTATGCCCGCCGCGACGGCGACGTTGAGCGACTCCACACCGGCGGCGAGCGGCAGTCCGACGGAACGATCGGCCCGGGCACGCACAGGCGGGCTCGCCCCCGCGCCCTCGTTCCCGACCGCGATGGCCAGCCGCGGCGGAGGGGTTACGGCATCCAGCGGCTCGCCGGCTGCGTCCGCGACCCACAGCTCGACGCTCTCCCGATCGAGCCAGGAGAACAACTCGTCGGCGCCGCACTGTACCGCTGCCATCCGCAGATGCGCTCCCATGGCTCCTCTCACGACCTTCGCGTTCCAGAGATCCACAGTTCCCGGCAGTGCGACGACTGCGGCTGCCCCAAGCGCCGCCGCAGTTCGTACGATGGTTCCAGCGTTCCCCGGATCCTGCACGCCGTCCAGAACAAGAAGACGCGCACCGTCGCCGGCTGTCACGCCCGCCAGCGACTGCTCCGGAATCTCGGCGATGGCCAGCACCCCCTGTGGGCTCTCCGTACCGGCTGCCGTAGCAAGCTCCTCGGGCGTGACGCGCAGCAGCTCGTCAGCGCGCTTCTCGAGGTCGGGCAGCAACGCCCTGCCGCGCGGCGTTTCCTCGAGATCGCCGGAGCTGATGGCTCCGCGTATCCGGACCCCGGAACGCACCACCTCCTCGACGGCACGCACCCCTTCCGCAACGAACAGGGACCGGCGCTCCCTCCCCTTTCTTCGCTGCAGGTCGCGAGCGAGTGTCAGCAGCCTCATTCTGGGCTCAAAATCACGCCGATTCCGGAACGTTTGAGCGGCGTCAGGGGTCAGACCTCGTTGGGAATGAGACTTGCCTTTCGAGCGGCCGTGCAATCTACCGCAGGAGCGAAGATGATACGAAAAATTGCGGCAAGGCGAGCCGGTGCCGTCCTCGCGCTGACGGCCTTCGCCACCGCTTGCTCGATCTCCAGGCAGCAGGAGATCCAGATGGGCGCCGACTACGCGAACCAGATCAACGCACAGGTTCCGCTGGTCCGCGACCCGGAAGTGAACCGCTACCTGAGTGTGCTGGGCAACCAGCTGGCGCGGGTGAGCGGCGTGAGCGATCTGCAGTGGAACTTCTACATCGTTGACAGCCGCGAGGTGAACGCCTTCGCAGTGCCGGGCGGCTACGTGTACATCAACCGCGGCCTCATCGAGCGAACCGACCGTCTGGACGAAGTCGCAGGCGTTCTGGCTCACGAGATCGCGCACGTGACCGAGCGACACTCCGTGGAGCAGCTGGAAAAGGCCCAGAAGGCCGAAGTCGGCGTGACCCTCGCCTGCATCCTCACCGGCGTTTGCGGCAGTCAGGTCGCTGGCGCTGCGATCAACATCGCGGGAGGCGCCGTGTTCGCCCGATTCAGCCGGCAGGCAGAGAACGAGGCGGACGTGGTCGGTTTCGACCTGCTCATGCGCGCCGGTATCAGCCCGCAGGGAATGGCCACGATGTTCGAGAAGCTGCTCGCGGAACGGCGAAGCCGCCCCGCCGGCGTGGAAGCGTGGTTCGCGACCCACCCGCTGGAGGAGGATCGCCTTGCCGCTGTCCAGGCGCGCATCGCACAGATCCCGGCCGCACAGCTGAGTCAGCTCACGCGCAACACGACCAACTTCACGGCGTTCAAGCGACGCCTGCAGGGGCTGCCGTACACGGGAAGCCGCTAGCGTATCGTCTCGCAGCACCAGCTCCGAAGGCCGGCAGTCACGCAACTGGTGACTGCCGGCTTTTTCTTTGCGACGGCACCGGAAGCTGGTCCCCGCGCGTTGCCATTTAGCTTGTTCCCATGCAGATCGTGCTCACGATCGCTGGCTCCGATTCCGGAGGCGGCGCGGGGATCCAGGCGGACCTGAAGACCTTCCACCAGTTCGGCGTCTTCGGTACCTCCGTCGTCACGGCGGTCACCGCCCAGAACACACGTGGCGTGCGCTCCTGGGAGCCGGTTTCGGCCGGACTCGTCAGCGCTCAACTCGACGCTGTCGTTGAAGACCTCGCGCCGGCTGCGGTCAAGACTGGAATGCTCGGCGCGCGCGACGTCGTTCTCGCCGTGGCAGCGGGCATCGAACGGCACCGACTTCCGAACTACGTACTCGATCCGGTCATGGTGGCCACATCCGGTGACGTGCTGCTCGAGCCGGACGCTGTCTCTGCGGTGCGCGACAGACTCGTTCCACTCGCAGCGCTGGTCACGCCCAACCTGCACGAGGCAGAGCTGCTCGTCGGCACGCGGATCACGACCGAGCACGACATGGCGGCTGCGGCTGAGCATCTGGTGCGCGGGCTCGGTGCCCGGGCCGGGCTGGTCAAGGGCGGCCATCTCGAGGGGCCTGTGGTCGTTGACCTGCTGTACTCGGACGGCCGTCACACAAGGATCGAGAACCCGCGCATTCAGACCACGAGCACCCACGGCACCGGCTGCACGCTGTCGGCGGCGATCGCCGCGAATCTCGCGCTGGGCAACGGACTGGAGGACTCGGTGAAAGCCGGGATCGCCTTCGTCCAGCGGGCGATGCAGAGCGCGCCAGGCCTCGGAAGCGGTAGTGGACCACTGAACCACTTCGCGCCGGCCAGCTGACCTGCCGTCAGTCTGTCGGCGCCGTGGTGCCGGGCAGCTCGGCGACGAACGCGCGGATCAGCGCGCGGAAATCGTCGGAGATGCGAGCAGTGGTGGCCAGAACGTCGGCGTGGCTGAGCGGTGCGTCGGTGATTCCGGCGGCAACGTTGGTGATGCAGCTCGCCCCAACCACGCGCATGTGCAGCGCGCGCGCGACCGTTACCTCTGGGACGGTGGACATTCCGACGGCGTCCGCGCCAAGCCGCTCGAGCATCCTGATCTCAGCCGGCGTCTCGTATGCCGGGCCGCGCAGCGCAGCATACACCCCGGTCTTCGGAGTAATGCCGCAGCGGAAGGCGACTCGCGCGAGCCGCTCCCGCAGCACCGGATCATACGCCGCGGTCATGTCCGGGAACCGCTCGTCTCCTTCCTCGAGCTGGCCTTCGAGCGGCGATTCGAACATGAGGTTGAGATGGTCCTCGATGATCATCAGATCGCCCGGCGACAGGTCGCGGCGGATGCCGCCGGCGGCGTTGGAGACGAACAGGGTGCGCGCGCCGAGTGCGTGCAGCACGCGGACCGGAAACGCGACCGCGGGGAGAGAATGTCCCTCGTAGGAATGGATGCGCCCCGCCATCACCAGCAGCGTGCGGCCGCCAATCGAGCCGGCAACCAGCTTGCCGGCATGGCCCACTACCGACGCGGAAGAAAAGCCCGGGATGTCGGAGAACCTGATCGACCGGGCGTCCTCGATGTCGTCCGCGACCGCGCCAAGCCCGGACCCGAGGATGAGCGCCAGCTCGGCGGGCTCCTCCCCGATATGCTGCCGGACCGAGGCAGCAGTCCACTGTGCGGCCGCAGCACCGTATGGTGAGCTCACGCCGGTATCCGACGCGGAAGCGAGAGGCCGGCTATCTCCGCCCGCGCCCGCGTTGCAAGGGCCCGACGCTCCTCCCACGGGAGGAACGCG
Source organism: Gemmatimonadaceae bacterium (assembly GCA_036374155.1). Taxonomy (GTDB): domain Bacteria; phylum Gemmatimonadota; class Gemmatimonadetes; order Gemmatimonadales; family Gemmatimonadaceae; genus DASUUI01. Next base: position 94,785 of record DASUUI010000096.1, read on the forward strand.
CTCTCGAAGCCAGCGATGGTCACGGCACAAAGCTCGTCCCAGGTGAACCTGAGATGCCGGGACGCGTGCCAGAACTCATCGGTCAGCGTGGTCGCGCTCATCAGCCTGTTGTCGGTGTTGAGGGTGACGACGGCGCCCCGGTCGAAGTACGCGCGCAGCGGGTGCGATTCGTAGGACGACACCGCCTGCGTCTGGACGTTGCTCGTCAGACAGATCTCGAGCGGGATCCGCCGGTCGGTCACGAACGCCGCCAGGCTCTCGTCCTCGAACAGCCGCGTGCCGTGCCCGATGCGATGCGCGCCGCAGGCATGGACTGCCTGCCTGATCGAAGTGGCTCCATCGCCTTCGCCCGCGTGCACGGTTACCGCGAGGTCGTGCTCCCTGGCGTAGGTGAAGGCAGCGGCGTGCGCCGCTGCGGGATTCCCCGCTTCGGGACCGGCAAGATCGAATGCCACGACGCCACGCTCACGGAACGCCACGGCAAGGCGTGCCATCTCCAGCGACACCGCGGGATCGAGTTGCCTGAGAGCGCACAGGATGAACCGCACCACGATGCCGAGCTCCCGCTCGGCGCGCTCGAAACCGCGCAGGGCGGCGTCCAGGGCGTTTTCCACCGACAGCCCGGACCGGGTGTTGAGCAGCGGCGCGTTGCGCACTTCGAGATACCAGACCCCGTCGGCGACTGCGTCCTCGCACAGCTCGAACGCGATGCGCTCGATCGCGGCTTCGGTCTGCATCACCGAGATGGTCAGCTCGAACCGCTCCAGGTAGTCTTCCAGGTGCCGGGCGTCGTCGGCGTGCATGTAGGTCGCCAGCGCGTCCGGCGTGTCGGCGGGAGCGTGAACCGAGTGCTCGCGTGCAAGCTCCAGCAGAGTTGCCGGACGCAGCGAGCCGTCGAGATGGCAGTGCAGCTCCGCCTTTGGCAGGCGGCGCAGCTGGTCGCGATCTATCACGTACGCGGGTTCGCGTCCGCGGAGCGGGACTGTCGCGAGCTGACGATGCGGAAGATCGCACCGCCGTACACCGGCGAGTCGGCGGGTGTCGGAAGGCCGCGATTGTCCACGACAACGCGCGAGCCCGAATGAATCTCCGCCGCGACGGCTGCGTCCCACTCTGCGATGGCGTCGAACGCCGTGGCCGTCTTCGCCACGTCCACGGGGTCACCGTTCACATAAACCCTCACGCAGGACGCCATGCCCTAAAGTTGACGACCGCGACGGCCCCGGACAACGTTCGCGCCTGAGTAGATGGCTGCCAGCCGTCTGTCGATCCGTACGCACTGGTACACAAACGTGACATCAGAGCGCTTCAGCAGCAGGGTGGATTCCTGCAAGATGAGGGAACGTGGCATCTGAACCGCGGCGGCTGAAGCCGTTGATCATTGGAATAGCGGGCGGCTCCGGCTCCGGGAAATCCACCGTTGCACACAAGGTGGCTGATGCCCTGTCGTGGGCCTCCGTCGCGTTCCTGGACATGGATGCGTACTACCGCGACCACTCCCACCTCACGCTGGACGAGCGGCGCCGGGTGAACTGGGACCACCCCGAGACCTTCGACTACGACCTGCTGCTCTCGCACGTGGAGCAGCTGCAGGCCGGGCGGGCGATAGAAAAGCCGGTGTACGACTTCCTGACGCATACCAGAGCCGCCGAAACCAGACACGTGGAGCCCGCCGACGTGGTCGTTCTCGACGGAATCCTGCTGTTCGTGGATTCGCGCATCCGCGACCTGTGCGACATCAGGGTCTTCGTTGATGCGGACGCAGACGTTCGCCTGATACGGCGCGTTCGCAGAGACATGGCCGCGCGTGGCCGGCCGCTGGACGAGATCCTGGAGCAATACCTGACGACAGTCCGGCCAATGCATCAGGAGTTCGTCGAGCCGAGCAAGCGCTACGCCGACGTGATAGTGCCGCGCGGCGGGCACAACGCGATCGCGATCGAGATGATCGTCGCCAAGATCCAGCGCAGGCTGCACGAGAGCGCACGGTGAGCGCAGGACGCGCCGCGGTGGATTCCGACCGGGTGCTCGTAGTGGACGACGAACCGGACATCGTCGCCCTCGTTGCCTACCACCTCGCGAAGGCCGGTTACCGGGTGTCCACCGCTGCGACCGGACCCGAGGCAGTGGAAGTCGCGCGGCGCGACCGGCCGGCACTGCTCGTGCTCGACCTGATGCTTCCCGGCGTGTCCGGCTACGACGTTCTGCAGCAGCTGCGGGCCGACGAGCGAACGCGCAACGTTGGGGTGCTGCTGCTGACCGCCCGTCGCGAGGAGCCGGACAGGATACGGGGACTGTCGCTCGGCGCCGACGATTACCTGACCAAACCGTTCAGCCCGCAGGAGCTGGTGCTGCGCGTCGGCGCCATCCTGCGGCGGCTGAACGCCGGTGGCGGCGGCTCCGGGACCGACGTCCTCGAGATCGACGGCATCCGGATCGACCGCTCGGCGCACGAAGTGACCGTGAACGACGAGCCGGTGGATCTCACGCCCACCGAGTACAAGCTGCTGCTGCTCCTGGCAGAAAGGCGCGGCCGCGTGCAGGGAAGGCGGCACCTTCTGGAAACGGTGTGGGACGCCGCGCCCGACATCCAGACCCGCACGGTGGACATGCACGTGCAGCGGCTGCGCGCCAAGCTGGGGCCCGCGGGTGACGTGATTGAAACCGCTCGCGGCTTCGGTTACCGAATGAGGGGTGAGCCGGGCCGGGGGAAATGAGTTACACCGCGCGGCTGTTTGCGCAGTCGCTGTTCGCCATCGCGGCGTTTGCCATCGCGGCCGCGCTGCTCGATCCCGGCGACTCGGTCCCCAGGCTGATCGGCACTGCCGCGCTCGCGCTCGCCGCATCGTGGCTGTTCGCGCGAGCCAACGGCGCAGCACCCACGCGTGTGGTCCGCCAGCTCCGTGAAGCCACCCGCGCGCTGGCCGAAGGCGACCTGTCAGTCCGGCCCGCGCTGGCGAGCCCGGGTGAGCTCGGCGACCTCGCCGACGCGCTGCGGCGCGTGGCGGAGCAGCTCGGCACGCGCATCGAGGCGCTCCAGGCAGAGGATGCATTGCTCAGCGCGGTAATCGAGTCGCTCAACGAGGGCGTGCTGGTGCTGGATGGCCGACAGCAGGTCGTCCGCATCAATCGTGTGGGCCGGGAGCTGTTGCAGCTCCGCGACGAGCCGCTGCCGATGCAGGTGGACCGCCTGCCGCGCGATGCGCCGCTCCACCGGGCGCTGCAGGCGGCGCTCAGAGGGTCGTCCAGCGGACCGCTCGAGGCCGAGATCGGCGAGCGCAAGCTCGCACTGACCGCGACGCCGCTCCTCGGAGGCGCAGGGGGCGCGGCAGTAGCCCTGTTCGACCTCACCCAGGTGCGCCGGCTGGAGCAGATCAGGCGGGATTTCGTGGCGAACGTGTCGCACGAGCTGCGCACGCCGCTCACGGTGGTCAGCGGGTTCGCCGAGACGCTCGCGGACGACGATCCGCCGGCCGAGCAGCGCAGGCTGTTCGCCGGGACGATCCTCACGCACACGCAGCGCATGCAGCGGATAGTGGACGACCTGCTCGATCTCTCCCGCATCGAGTCCGGCGGATGGGTGCCGAACCCGGAGGAGGTGGACATCAGGTCGATGGCGGAGGACGCGCTTGCAGCAGCCAGCACCGTGGCCAGGTCGAAGGGAGTCGAGTTGCAGCTCGCGATCGATCCGGATGCACGCTCGCTGGTCGTGGATCGTACGGCGGTGCGCCAGATCCTGTCCAACCTCATAGACAACTCTCTCAGGCATACGGACCGGGGACAGGTTACCGTGTTCGCGGCGCGGCACCCGAACGGCATGAAGCTCGGCGTGCGCGACTCCGGAGGCGGAATCGGCCCCGAGCACCTTCCGCGCATCTTCGAGCGGTTTTACCGGGCCGACGCGGCGCGTGCGCGCGACAGCGGCGGAACCGGTCTGGGGCTCGCGATAGTCAAGCATCTGGTGGAAGCGCACGGAGGCTCGGTCGCCGCCGAGAGCACGCCAGGCCAGGGCACTACGATAACCGCCCTCTTTCCCCTGAAACCGGACGGTTCGCCCCCCGCGTCGTGACCGGTTCGTTGCACAACCGTAGGGAAAGGAAGACACCCGCGGATCAGCTTCAGCCATCCGAGACGACTCCCTCCATCCCCTGCCGCATGCGACTGAATCCTCGCTCCGCGTTTCTGGTTGCCGTAACGGTTTCATCGGCCGCCGGAATCGAAGACCTGAACGCCCAGGTCCCCGTAAGAACCGCGCAGCCGCCCGCAGATACACCCCGAGTTTCCATCTCCGGGGTCCTGTTCGCCAACTACCAGTACCGGGTGCACCCCGCGGGGGGAGACAACCGGTTCGAGGTCGATCGCGCCTACCTCACCGCCAGCGGTCCGCTCGGGGAGCGACTCAGCTTTCGCCTCACGACCGACGTGTTCCAGCAGCAGCGTGATACGGTCAACCGCAGCTGGCAGGTGCGCGTCAAGTACGCGTACGCACAATACGCCTGGTCCCGCAGCCGCGACTGGCCGGCGTGGGTACGTCTCGGGTTGCTGCAGACCGTGTTCATCGAGCACGACGAAGCGTACTGGCCCCGGTGGCTCTCCAGCTCGCCGACCGACAGACATGGGTTCTTCTCGTCAGCCGACGCCGGTATCTCCACGCAGATCGGCCTGCCGCGCCGTACCGGCGAGTTTTACGGCACCATCACGAACGGACCGGGCTTCGGTTCGCGCGAGACGGACCGGTTCAAGGACTACGCCGCGCGCCTCAGCCTGACCCCGTTCGCCGCCCGGCCCGATAGTCCACTCCGCACTCTGGTGCTCACAGCGTGGGGATACAGGGGAGCAATTGCGAGCCGATTCGTGAGCGGAGGTGTGGACCAGGTGGGGCCGGTCGGGGAATCACTCCGCCGCGACAGGTGGGGAGTCTTTGCGGCAGTCGCCCACCCGCGGATCACCGCATCGATGCAGTACGCCGTCAGGCGCGATGAAGGCGAGGCGGGGGCCAACACGACGGTGGATCCACGCATCGTCACCGACAGCACCGGCTCGCTGTTCGCAGCGTACACCGTGTTCCGCCCGTTCCCGGAGATGATCCGCCCCCTGTCCATCGTCGCGCGCTGGGACAGGGTGGAGCTCCACCGCGGGCTGGACCGGCGGCACGACCTGCTGATCGCGGGGCTCATCTGGACGCTGAATTCCCGCGCCGCCCTCGCCCTCGATTTCCAGGGGACCTATCCGAAGGAAGCAAGCCTGGTGGCCCCGGTCCGGACGGTGTTCCTGCACACGACCGCCCGGTTCTGAGCAGCCGTGACCTGATCGTTACGAGCGGGCGCGGAAGTACCTCGCCAGGGCCCGTAACTTTCACCCAGACCTCCAACGACAATGGCACGTAATACCCGCAGTCTCGCGCTGCTGACACTCTCACTCGTCGCGCTCGCATGCGGACGCGGTGATTCGGATACTTCTGGCGGTTCGAGTGGCGTCGCGCTGACCGGCGCCGGCGCGACGTTCCCGTACCCTCTCTACTCGCGCTGGTTCTCCGACTACGCCGCCGAGAAGGGCGTGAGAATCAACTATCAGTCGATCGGTTCCGGCGGCGGAATCCGGCAGATATCCGAGGGCACCGTTGACTTCGGCGCGTCCGATGGGCCGATGAGCGACGAGGAGCTCGCGCGGGCCCGGGGCGGGCGCATCCTGCACTTCCCCACCGTCGCCGGAGCGGTGGTGGTGACGTACAACCTCCCCGGCGTCAGCCAGGTGCTCAACCTCGACGGGGCGACGGTCGCGAACATCTTCCTGGGCAACATCCGCCGGTGGAACGCGCCCGAGATCAGCGCACTGAACCCCGGCGTTTCACTTCCGGATCAGGACGTCATCGTCGTTCACCGCTCGGACGGGAGCGGGACGACGTACGTGTTCACCGACTATCTCACCGCGGTGAGCCCGGCATGGGCTTCCGGGCCCGGGCGGGGCAAGGAAGTGAGCTGGCCGGTCGGGCTGGGCGGCAAAGGCAACGAAGGCGTCGCCGGACAGGTGAAGCAGACACCGGGCGCGGTCGGTTATGTCGAGCTTGCATACGCCAACCAGAATCGCCTGCCGGCGGCAGCGATCCGGAACTCGTCAGGCAATTTCATCCAGCCGACGCTCGAGTCCATCACCGCGGCAATCTCGGCGGCGGCTGAAACGCTTCCGGCCGATACGGATTACAGGATCTCGATCGTGAATCCACCCGGCGCCGAAGCCTACCCGATCTCCTCGCTGACCTGGCTGCTCGTGTACGAGCAGCAGCGCGACAGCACCAAGGCGCGCCAGCTCGCCGACTTCCTGCGCTGGGCCTTCACCGAGGGCGAGGAGCGCGCCGCCGCGCTGGACTATGCGCCGCTGCCCGAAAGCATGCGGCAGCAGCTGCTGCAACGACTCGACTCGCTGAAGCCCGGGTCGTGACGGCGGAGCCCGTGGCGCCGGGCCCTGCCGGCCTGCGCGTATCGCCGGCGCACGATGAGGCGCCGGCGCTCGGCGACCGGATCTACACAGTCGCCATAACCGGGTTCGCGCTGCTCATCCCCGCGCTGCTGGTGCTCATCGCCATTGCGATTCTGCTGGCGGCAGCGCCCGCATTGCTGCACGCCGGGCTTTCCTTCCTCACCACCAGCACGTGGGATGTGGGACGCGGCCAGTTCGGAGCGGCGCCCGCCATCTACGGCACGCTTGTCTCCTCCGCGATTGCGCTCGTGCTGGCCACGCCGCTCGCGCTCGGCGTCGCGATCTTCCTCTCCGAGATCGCACCCGCGTGGCTGCGCCAGCCGGTGGCGTTTCTGGTTGACCTGCTGGCCGCCGTCCCGAGCGTCGTTTACGGGCTGTGGGGGATCTTCTTTCTGGTGCCGCTGCTGCGCGAGTCGGTCGCCCCATTCCTCGCCGACACGCTCGGGCTGGCATCCACGCCTCTCTTCAGCGGCCCCAATTACGGCTACAGCATGCTCGCCGCGGGAGTGATCCTGGCGATCATGATCCTGCCCTACATCTCCGCGGTGACGCGTGAGGTGCTGATGGCTGTACCCCGCTCCCAGCGCGATGCAGCGCTCGCGCTCGGGGCCACGCGCTGGGAGATGATCAAGGACGCAGTCATCCCCTATGCCCGGTCGGGAATAATCGGCGCAATCATCCTTGGACTGGGGCGGGCCCTGGGCGAGACGATGGCAGTGACCATGGTCATCGGCAACAGGCCGGAGATCTCCGCTTCGCTGCTGTCGCCCGGTTACACCATGGCGTCGCTCATTGCGAACGAGTTCACCGAAGCGACGAATGACATGCACCTCTCCGCGCTGATGGCCGTGGGCGCGGTGCTGTTTGCCACAACGCTGATCGTCAACGCAATCGCGCGCTGGCTCGTGTGGCAGGTCGGCCGCGGACCGCGGGCCGCGAAGCCATCGCGCGGCGCGCCCGCCACGCCTCCTGCCGCGCTGCGGACGGGCGGGCAGTGAGCAGGCTCACCGTGCGGCACGCGCGGAGCAACGCGATGCTGGGGTTGACCTACGTCGCGGCGGTCCTGGCGACGCTGCCGCTCATCTTCATCCTGTTCCACCTGATCAGGGCGGGCGCAGGAGCGATCACGCTCGATTTCTTCACGCAGACGCCGCAGCCGGTCGGTGAGGCCGGCGGCGGCATGGCCAACGCGATCGTAGGCACGCTGGTGCTGGTCGGCGTCGCCGCGGCGATCGGCCTCCCTGTCGGGATCGGCGCGGGGCTGTATCTCGCCGAGCAGCGCGGCAGCTTGCTCGCGACGACGGTCCGGTTCCTGTCGGACGTGCTCAACGGGCTGCCGTCGATCGTGATGGGCATCTTCGCGTGGGAGTTCCTGGTGCGCCCGTTCGGCGGCTTCTCGGCGATGGCCGGGGGCGTAGCCCTCGGAGCGATGATGATTCCGCTGGTGACGCGCACGACCGAGGAGATGATCCGTCTCGTTCCGGGCTCATTGAGGGAAGCCGCGCTCGCGCTCGGATACACGCGCTGGCGGACGTCGCTCGTGGTGGTGCTGCGCACCGCGCTCCCCGGGATCGTCACCGGCGCGCTGGTCGCAATTGCCCGAATCGCCGGCGAGACTGCCCCGCTCCTGTTCACCGCGCTGGGCAACCAGTTCTGGTCGCTCAAGCTCGACGAACCGATTGCAGCGCTTCCGCTCCAGATATTCACCTACGCGATCAGCCCGTACGACGAATGGCACGCGCAGGCGTGGGCCGGCGCACTGGTGCTGATCTTTCTCGTTCTCCTGATAAGCCTCATAGCCCGGCGGTTTACCCGTGCACGTTTCGGTTCCGTCGCCGACTGAAGTCGCCGGCCGGCCGCAGATGACGACGACCGAGCGCCGCGCGGTCGTCGATGCGGTCGAGAGCGTGCCCGCCATGATCACGACCGAATCGCTGAGCGCGTGGTTCGGCGCCAAGCAGGCCGTGCGCGACGTGTCCGTCAGCGTGCTGACCAACCAGGTGACTGCGATCATCGGCCCGTCCGGATGCGGCAAGTCCACGCTCCTGCGCTGCCTCAACCGCATGCACGAAATCGTGCCGACGGCACGCGTGACTGGAACGGTGATGCTCGGAGGAGCTCCGGTTTACGGGCCGGGAACGAACGCGATCGCCGTGCGCCGCACCGTGGGAATGGTCTTTCAGCGACCGACTCCCTTCCCGACGATGTCGATCCGGGACAACGTGGCAGCGGGACTCCGCGTTCTCGGCAGCCGGGCCCCTGGCAAGCGGGAGCAGGACGAGATCGTCGAGCGCGCGCTCACACGCGCAGCGCTGTGGGAAGAAGTGAAGGACAGACTCGACCTCAGCGCGATGGCACTGTCCGGCGGACAGCAGCAGAGGCTGTGCATCGCGCGGGCGCTCGCGACCGACCCCAAGGTCATCCTGCTCGATGAGCCGACCGCGTCGCTCGACCCGCTCAGCACGCAGAAGATCGAGGAACTGCTGCACGTGCTCCGCGAGCAGACGACGGTGGTGATCGTGACTCACAACATGCAGCAGGCCGCCCGCGTCTCCGCGCGCACGGCGTTCATGCTCGACGGCGAGCTGGTGGAGGTGGCCCCGACCAGGATCCTGTTCACGAGCCCGGCGGACTCGCGCACGGAGGCATACATCACGGGGCGGTTCGGATGACGGCCGTGGCGCCGGCACCAGCAGCAGTCCGCAATGAACGCGATCGGGCGGCGATCAGCGCTGACCGCTTCTCATTCTGGTACGGCGAGCGGCAGGCGCTCGACGAGATCGGCATGCGCATCCCGGAACTGCAGATAACCGCCCTCATCGGTCCGTCAGGCTGCGGGAAGTCCACCTTCCTGCGCTCGATCAACCGGATGAACGACACGATCCCGGGGGCGCGCCATTCCGGCCAGCTGCTGCTGCACGGGTCCGACCTGTATGCCCCGGGAGTGGACGCCGTGGACCTCCGCCGCCGCGTCGGGATGGTGTTCCAGCGGTGGAACCCTTTCCCGAAATCGATCTACGACAACGTGGCCTACGGCCCCCGGATCAATACGCGGGTCGGCCGGCAGGAGCTGGACGGGATCGTCGAGCAGTCGCTCAAGCGGGCCGCGCTGTGGGACGAGGTCAAGGACCGGTTGCGGGAGTCCGCGCTGGCGCTCTCGGGCGGGCAGCAGCAGCGGCTGTGCATTGCGCGCGCACTCGCCAACAGGCCGGAAGTGCTGCTGCTGGATGAGCCGGCCAGCGCACTCGATCCGATAGCGACGCAACGCATCGAGGAGCTGCTGGTGCAGCTCAAGTCCGAGTTGACCATCGTCATCGTGACGCACAACCTGCAACAGGCGGCGCGGCTCTCCGACTGGACCGCTTTCTTCTATCTGGGCAAGCTGGTCGAGATGGACCTCACCGAGCGGCTCTTCACGCGTCCGGGCGAGCCCCGCACGGAGGCATACATCACCGGGAGGTTTGGATGACCGCGGTACAACCCGGCTCCGGGTACAGGCACTTTCACGAGCAGCTCGCCGAGCTGAAGCAGCAGCTGCTGGACATGTCGGACGCCGCCGAGAAGCTCGTCGAGCGATCCATCCGCGCGCTGCTCGACCGCGACGTCGAGACCGCGGACACGGTGATCGCCGGCGACAGCGTCCTGAACGACCTGGAGATCCGGATAGAGAACGGCGCTGTCGCGCTGCTCGCGCTGCAGCAGCCCATGGCGCGGGATCTCCGCTTCATCATCGGCGCCATCAAGATCTCGAGCGATCTGGAGCGCGTGGGCGATCACGCGGTGAACATATCGGAGTCCGCGACCCGCCTCGCCACGACCGGCGCAGCGATCATCCCGACGCCTGAGCTGGAGGACATGGCTCGCCGGGCGCGACAGATGCTGAGCGACGCGCTCGATGCGTTCATCAAGGCCGACGGCGCGCTCGGCCGGGAAGTGTGCCGCGCGGACGACGCCGTGGATGCGCTGCACAACTCGATCTTCCGCATCCTGCTCACCCACATGATGGCCGACACGCGCACGATCGCGCCCGCCCTGGAGCTACTGCTGGTGAGCAGGAACCTGGAGCGGATCGCGGACCT
>DASUUI010000097.1:0-47285 GCA_036374155.1 Gemmatimonadaceae bacterium
AGCCGGGACCCGGCACTTCGACTTCGTGGACTCGACCTTCAATTCTCCCCCGGGTCACGCGATCGAAGTGTGCGAGGAGATCGCGCGGCGGCGTCTCGGGGTCAGGCTCGAGACCACCAACTTCACACCCGCGGTCGCACCAGCCGAGCTGCTCGCGGCCATGCGCGCGGCCGGGTTCCAGGCGCTGGGAATCACCGCCGAAAGCGCGAGCGACACTGTCCTGGACCGACTCGAAAAGGGCTTCACCGCCGACCGGGCGCGGGAGACCGCGAGGCGGGTGGAGCGAGCGGGAATGCGCGCGCTGTGGATCTTCCTTGTGGGCGGACCGGGCGAGACAGTCGATACGATAGCCGAAACGCTCGCGTTCGCGGAGTGGAGACTGAAGCACGGAGATGCCGTGTATCTCACCGTTGGCCTCCGCATCTACCCCGGAACGACGCTGCATCGCATCGCAGCGGGCGAAGGAATGGTCGAGGCCGGAGACCCGCTGCTCGCGCCGCGATTCTACTTTTCCCAGGCCCTCGATCACGATGCGACGGTGCTGCGCCTCAAGCGGTTCGCTGCCGCATACCCACGGTTCATGTTCTCCGCCGACTCCCGCTCGCCCGTGCTTCCCTACCTGACGCGTGCCGCGGCGATGCTCAACCTTCCGCGCCCGCACTGGCGATACATGGGCGCATTCCAGCGTGTGGCGCGCGCAGTAGCATGACGTGTCTTTCCGCGGACGTCTGCGTCGTAGGCGGCGGGCCCGCCGGCTCGGCGACCGCGTGGGCGCTCGCGTCGGCGGGCGCCGACGTCGTTCTGCTCGACCGGGCTTCCTTTCCGCGCGACAAGCCATGCGCCGAGTATCTCAGTCCGGAGGCGTCACGCATCCTGGCGGCGATGAGCGTGCTGGGGGAGATCGAGCCGCATGCGTCTCTCCTCTCGGGGATGCGGGTGCGCTCGCCGCGCGGCGAGTGGCTGCACGGCGAGTTTGCCGGCGCGCACGGCTTCCGCGGCTACAGCGACCAGGGGATCGCGGTGCGCCGCACGATCCTCGACGCTGCGCTGCTCGGGGCGGCGGGAGGCGCGGGCGCGCGAATCGTCGAGGGGGCGCGCGTGCTCGACCTGGAGCGCACCGACGCCGGCCGGGTGAGCGGTGTCCGCGCGACCGCGGGCGCAGGGAGCGATCTGCGCGTGACCGCGCGTCTCGTGATCGGAGCTGACGGGCTGCGATCGGTGGTGGCACGGAAGGCCGGCGTGGCGCGCAGGTCACGGTGGCCCTCGCGCCTGGCGCTCACCGGCCATTATGTGGGCGTCACCGGGCTCACCAGCGCGGGCGAGATGCACGTGGAGCCGGGCGGTTATTTCGGGCTCGCGCCGGTTGGCACGGTAACGAACGTCGCGGTCGTGGTGCCCACGTCGGTTGGCCGTACCGTCGCCGGGCGCGCCGACCGCTTTCTCGAGGACTGGATCGAGCAGCGTCCGCACCTGCGCGAGCGGTTCACGGGCGCGCGGCGCGCAGGTCCGGTGAGGGCCACCGGCCCGTTCGCGAGCCGCGCGACGAAGCCGTGGGTTCCGGGAGTGGCGCTCGTGGGCGACGCGGCAGATTTCTACGACCCGTTCACCGGCGAGGGGATTTACGCCGCACTTCGCGGCGCGGAGATCCTGGCACCGCTGGCTCTCGCCGCGCTTGCCGACGCCCGGAGCGAACCGACGCAGATGACTGCCTACCGCGATGCCCGCCGTCGCGAGTTCGCCGGGAAATGGGCCGTCGAGAGGCTGGTCAGCATCGCGATCTCCCAGCCCATCCTGATGAACAGGTTCACGGCGACGCTCGCGCGGCGAAAGGACCTCGCCGATCTGCTCGTCGGCGTGTGCGGCGATTTCGTCCCGCCGCGCGAGCTGCTGCGACCGGGTTTTCTGCTACCGCTTCTCCTTGGCGGACGGACGGCGCCTGCATGATAGATCCCGATACCTTCCGCGCCGTGCTCGGACGGTTCGCGAGCGGCGTGACGGTGATAACCGCGAGCGGCAGCAGGGGCGAGTGCGGAATGACGGTGAGCGCCTTCTGTTCGCTCAGCCTGTCGCCGCCGCTGGTGCTGATGTGCATAGACCACGACGCACGGATGTACGACGTGCTGCAGTCGGCCTCGCACTTCGCAGTCAACGTCCTGGAAGCTTCGCAGGAGGTTCTCGCCCGCCGGTTCAGCGACCAGGACGTGGAGCGGTTCGACGGTGTTGGATTTCATCCGGGCCAGTCGGGCGCGCCCATCCTGGACGACGTCCTCGCGTGGATGGAGTGCCGGCGCGCGGACTCTTTTCCCGGCGGGGATCACACGATCTTCACCGGAGTCGTGGAGGTTGCGGGCAGTCGCGCGGGAGAGCCGCTGATCTACTACCGCGGCGGCTACACGCAGCTGGGCCCGTGACCGCCACGCATCAGGGCACGCCGCCCCGCACCGATCACCCTGAGATCCTCGACGACCGTACCGTGGATCCCGCGGTGGTCAGGCGCTCGATGCGCGACGTCGCGCTGTCGAACCGCCTCTTCGGCGGGACGCGTGCCGTGCTGCAAGAGCTGGATGCCGCGATCGATGCCGTCCCCGCATCCTCTTCGCTACTCGACGTGGGCACTGGTGTCGGCGACATCCCCGCCGCCGCCGCTTCACTCGCCCGTCGCCGCGGCACGTCGGTATTCACCATCGGCCTCGACGCCTCCCCGGCGCTCGCGCGTGAGAGCAGGGCACGCGTGACCGCTGCCGTGGTCGCGGACGCCGGAGCGCTCCCCTTTCGCGATTGCAGCGTGGACGTCGTAACCTGCTCGCAGCTGCTGCACCATTTCAGCGCGCCGTCGGCCGCGGCAATCGTGCGCGAGCTGGACAGGGTGGCACGCTCACGCGTGATAGTCAGCGACATCCGCCGCAGCCGCCTCGCGGTCGCCGGCCTGTGGCTGGCCTCCTTCGCGCTGCGCTTCCATCCGGTGAGCAGGCACGACGGGGTGGCTTCCATCCGCCGCGGCTTCTCGGCGGCGGAACTGCGCTCGCTTCTGCTCCGGGCGCTCGGCCGCAATGTTCAGGTGCGACGCCACCCGGGCTTCCGCGTGACGGCGGCCTGGACACCCGCACTTTCCACGCAGGACGAAAGGCGATGACAGAAACGACTGACGCCGGTCGCCTCGGAGCGATGCCGCTGCATCGCCGGATGGTGACGATAGACGAGCGGCTCGTCAACGCGCCGGTGGACGCGATGTTCCGGGTCGCGCGCGATGTGGAAGGGTGGCCGAAGCACCTGCCCCACTACCGCTATGTCCGGTTCCGCGAGCGGCAGGACGACGGCGGGCTGGTCGAGATGGCTGCGAACCGGCCCTTCTGGATCGCGGCATGGCCGACGTGGTGGCTGTCGCTGATGGCCGTGGATCGCGACCGCCCCGCCATACGGTTCCGCCATGTGGGCGGGATCACGACCGGCATGGATGTCGAGTGGCAATTCACGCCCGTGGACCGCGCGACACTCGTTCGCATCGTGCACCTGTGGGACGGGCCGAACTGGCCGCTCATCGGCGGGCTGGCAGCGACCACCGTCATCGGGCCGGTGTTCATTCACGGAATCGCGTCGCGCACGCTGGCCGGGCTGGCGACCGCGGCGGAATCACGCAACAGGAGCTGATATGCAGATGCAGCGTCGTCGGGTGGTGATAACGGGAATTGGCGCGGTTACGCCGATCGGAACGGGCAAGGAAGGATTGTGGAGCGGGCTGCGCAGCCAGCGCTCGGCGGTGCGCGGCGTCACGCGGTTCGATCCGACCCCCTTCCGCAGCAGAAACGCGGCGGAGGTCAGCGACTTCGTACCGACGGACCACCTGGAGCAGAAGCGGGCGAAGCGGCTCGACCGGTTCGGCCAGTTCTCGGTCGTGGCGGCGCGGATGGCGATGGAGGACTCGGGACTGAGGATGGAGCGGGAGGACCGCGACCGCGTGGGGTCCATGATGGGGACCGCGCTCGGCGGCTGCAGTTACGCCGAGAGCCAGCTCGCCGCATACCTGCAGCAGGGGCTCCGCGCCGTGGATGCGTATCTCGCGCTCGGAGTGTTCGGTGGCGCGTCGAGCTGCAACGTCGCGATCGAGTTCGGGCTGTCCGGCCCGAACTCCACCAACTCCATGAGCTGCGCGTCGGGAACGATCGCGATCGGGGACGGGTTTCGTCAGATACGCGACGGCTACGCCGACGTGATGGTGTGCGGCGGCGTCGAAGCGCCGCTCGCGCCGCTGTGCTTCGGCGCGTTCGCGCTGATACGGGCGATGTCCACGGCCAACGACGAGCCCGAGCGTGCTTCGCGCCCGTTCGACAAGCGGCGCGACGGTTTCGTGATGGGCGAGGGCGCAGCCGTCGTCGTGCTCGAGGAGCACGACCGCGCGGTGGCGCGCGGCGCCCGCATCTACGGGGAAGTGCTGGGTTACGGCATCACCAACGACGCGTACCACATGACCGCACCGCTCCCCGACGGAGCGCAGGCGGCGCGTGCAATGCGACTCGCGCTGGAGGACGGCCACGTCTCACCGGAGGAAGTGGAGTACGTGAATGCGCACGGCAGCTCCACGCCGTTGAACGATCCAACCGAGACGCTGGCCGTGAAGTCAGTCTTCGGCGAGCATGCGAAGCGAATGGCATTGAGCGGCACCAAGGGCTACTATGGCCACGCGCTTGGCGCGTCCGGGGCCATCGAGGTCGCCATCTGCTCGCTGGCGATGGAGCGGGAATGGCTGCCGCCGACGGTCAATCTTACCGAAGCGGACGAGGCCTGCGATCTTGACTACCTTCCCGGCGACGGCAGGGCGCAGCGGGTGGAGTGCATGATGTCCAATTCCTTCGGATTCGGCGGCATCAACGCCGCAGTCGTGCTCCGAAGGGCGAGCTGAGCACAACGGGTACCTCGTAGTAGCTACCGCGCGATCTCAACGCGCACCACGGAGGCCGCATGCGGGACGCGATTCGTCACTTCCTCTCCGAGTTCGTAGGCACGTTCGCGCTGGTGTTCGTGGGCGGCGCCTCGATAATGGTCACGTTCGGCCCCGATTCCCCCGGTGGCCTGATGGAAGTGGCGTTCGCGCACGGACTGATCCTGGCCGTAATGGTGACCGCGCTGATGCGGATCTCCGGTCACTTCAATCCGGCGGTGACGCTGGGCTTCCTCATTACCCGGCGCATCGAGGCGATGATGGGCGGGCTGTACATCGTGAGCCAGCTGATCGGAGCGATGGCCGCGGCGTACGCGCTCAAGGCCACGATTCCGGCGGCGCTGTTCGCGGCCACGCGGGGCGGCGGCCAGGCCATCTCGCTCGACATCACGGGCACGCAGGCGATCATCCTCGAAGCGATCGCAACATTCTTCCTCGTGCTCGCCGTGTTCGGCACGGCCGTCGATCCCAAGGCGCCGAAGGTCGGCGGGATGGCGATCGGGCTGACGCTGACGGCCGGGATCCTCGCCATCGGGCCGCTCACCGGGGGGTCGCTCAATCCGGCGCGTTCCTTCGGGCCGGCAGTGGCCAGCGGTGTGTACGAGGCACAGTTGATCTTCTGGATCGGGCCGATCATCGGCGGCGCGGTCGCTGCGCTGCTGTACGAGTACCTGTTCCTGCGCACACCACCTGAGCCGGTGGATCACGGCGCAGTGCGGCCCTCGTACGACAAGGCGAAGAAACCCTAGCGCTCCGGCTCGCCTCCCAGAGCGCCGGCGGCCTCGGCCAGCACCGCGCGCTCGCTGGCAAACGCCAGCATCCCCTGGGCGTCACTGAGAGGCACCCAGCGCGCCTCGAGCACTTCGTTGTCGTGCTGCCTGACGTTGCCGGAGACGTACCGCAGCAGGTAGAAGTGCACGAACTTCCGCACGCGAACACGCTCGCCGTTCTCGTTGCGCTGGTACCAGTAGCCGATCCGCTCCAGCGGAGCGACGATGGTCGCGTTCACGCCGGTTTCCTCGCGAACCTCGCGCACCGCGGTCTCCTCCGGTTTTTCTCCGCGGTCAACCACTCCCTTGGGCAACTGCCAGCGCGGCGGTTCACCGACAGAGATCAGCGCGACGTCGATTCGTCCCGCGCGCCTCCGGTAGACCACCCCGCCCGAGGAGATCTCCGTGCGCACGCGCGGCCGCGGTGACGGGGAGGGGGGCGCGGCTTTAGAGGCTGTGCGCGTGGGCCTGCCGCTCATCGCCGCGCAGCGGGTGCAGGAACTCCCAGGCGGGCATAAGCCTCATCGGCTCCGACACCGCTGATCTCGATCACCTTCGCGCGGCTGTGCTCGCCGTGGACCAGCCGGACGTCCGACCGTTTCACGCGCAGCTTCTCAGCGAGGAAACCGATCACGGATTCGTTCGCTCGCCCGTCCAGCGCCGGGGCCTGGCAGCGCACCTTCACGGCATCGCCGTACCAGCCGGCGATCTCATCGCGACGGGCGCCCGGTATCACCCGCAGCCGCAACGTGGCGACTTTCGACACCGCGTCAGCGACGAAACAGGTGCGCCGCGATGCTGATCACGAGCGATACCAGCAGCATCGACACGATCGGCACGTACACCCGCGTTGCACCGCGCTCGATCCGTACGTCGCCTGGAAGCCGGCCGAACCATCCGAGCATTCCTGCCCAGGCCAGCCCGCCGAGCACGACCAGCGCGATCCCAAGCACGATCAACGCGCCGCCTGCCGACCGGCTCACGAGTAGTACCGCCTCAGTACCGCGGCGAGACCGTCGAGATCGGGGAAGAGACGGCGCTCGTCTATCGCTACCATGTCGAGCTGGTCGCGAATGCGGCTCACGTGCGCCGCCGGTATTACGAAGCGGGTGAGCGCGGTCGCGAGCCCGTGCTCTTCAAGAAACGCATCGAACGGCCGTGAGGTGTCGGTGCACAGGGTGAACACCGCTGCCTGAGCGACGATCCGGGCGTCGAGAGACGGCGGCTCCAGCATGCACGCGAAGTCTCGCTCGGTCCGGCCTTCGAACATCCGCCAGGGCGTAAACGGTGTCGCTCCGCCGAGCTCCCGCTCCAGGTCGGTTATGAGCAGCGCCAGCTCGGGGAGGCCGAACTTGCGATGCAGCGCCTGCCAGTCGAGGCGCCATACGGCGCGGTCACGCTCCTCACCGTGCACGCGATACGGCAGCGTGGCGAAGTGCGCCGCGACGAACGGCGAGTACGTCCAGTCGAGGAGTCGCGTGGGGACACCGTGATGCTGAGCAGCAACCAGCAGCTCCCAGTCGTTGGTCGGCGGAGTGGGAAAGTGCGGCCGCGAATAGCGCGCAAAGTTCCGCAGGATGTGCGCTTCCAGGTCCCGCTTCGTGTGCGCCGGCTTCTCGCCGCCAAGCCGGTCGAGGCTCGTAAGCAGCCGTCGCGGAGCCGTGGGCGATCCGCGGTACACACCGGTGTCCCTCCACCGCCCTGTTTCCTGGTCCGGATGCTCGGGGGTGACGCGGTCGATCAGCTCGCCGAGCGAATGGACTTCCTCGGTCCTCACGGATCCGCCCGAAGTCACGGCCCGACCTGCAGGAATCGCTCGTCGTACCGCCTGATCGAATCCTGGATCACGATCGCCGCCTCCTCGAACTTGCCCCAGCCAAGGATCTCCACGCGCTTTCCCTCCAGGTCCTTGTAGATCCCGAAAAAATGCTCGACCTCCCTGAGATAATGCGCCGGGAGGTCGGCGATGTCGAAGTACTCGCCGTAATACGGATCGTGGGTGGGGACCGCCAGAATCTTGTCGTCCGGCTCGCCGCGGTCGAGCATCCTGAGGACCCCGATCGGACGGCTGTCGATCTGACAACCGGGGAAGGTCGGCTCGTTCACGATGACGAGTATGTCGAGCGGATCGCCGTCCTCGTGCAGCGTGCGCGGTATGAGCCCGTAGTCGCCCGGATAGTGGACGGCGGAAAAGAGCACGCGATCCAGCCGCAGCAGCCCCGACTGCTTGTCGAGCTCGTACTTGTTGCGGCTGCCTGCCGGTATCTCGACGACGGTGGTGACTTCCTCCGGTGGCGAGCGCCCCGGCGCGAGATCATGCCAGAAGTTCAGCACGCCGCGGCGCCTCTGAACGCCCGCGCGAACTGCAGCCCGCCCTGCCCGCTGTCGAACGCGCGCGCCGCGCCTCCGTCCGTGCCGCGAAGACCTCGATAGAGCATCGTGTGTGTAGTGAGTCGTGAGCTATCCCGCCAGAACCGAGCCGAATGCGCGGGGCTGCAACGAAGTTACTGCCAGCTCACTACCGACGAACTCGCAACTAACGGCCTGGCCTTCGCCAGCCGGGCTCGAGCTCTATCTGGTCACCGCGTAGTACACGACGTAGATCCACGACAGCACGCCGTGGATTATCGCCCACAGGATCGAATGGTGTGTGCTCCACGAGATAGCGATCGCGAGCGCTGAACCGAAGGAGATTCCTGCACGGACTACCTTGGTGCCGTTGTTGTCAGCCATCAGTCACCCGGGTTGGTTGCCACATCTCCCTACGTGGCCCACCAGCCGCGGGTTGCAGAAGGCGTAGTTCCCGGTGACTGCACGGGCATCGAGCCGAGACACCGGTCGAGGCCCTATCGGCGCTCCAGCTCGCGCTCCCCCGGGACAGTCCTGCTTGCCCGCCCTTCACCGGGGTGCGACTGCGCCTCGTGAAAGCGCTCCCCTTTCAGCCGCACGACTTCGACGAAACCGTCGTACTCACGGTCGGACAGCTCGTCCGCGATCGCCGGTATGAGGCCCTTCACGAGCGTGATCCGCTCGGCGATCGAAAGCCCATTTATCTCGTGCACCAGTCGCCTGAGCACCGGGTGGTCCATCCAGTCCGTTTCCTTGCTCGTCGTCACACTTCCTCCCGGTGCAGATGCACTGCAGGCCCTTTGCCGGAGCCCTGTGCCGGCTCCTCTCTGGATCCGGCCACGCGCTCCATGAGCGCGTTCTGCCTCGCCAGCAGTATGCGGGTCGCCCTCAGGTCATAGTGCGACTGGATGAGCATGAGCGCCAGATCCGCCGCGCCCCACAGCAGTCCGGCGAACGCCAGCAGCCTCACGGACTCGCCCAACAGCATGCCCGCCCCGGCCGAGGCCGGATCAGTCATCGCCAGTGCCAGCTCGGTCACCATCACGGCGAGGAGCAGCACGGCAATCGTCTTGAACAGCCACGCGACGTAGCGGATGCCGCGCTTTGGCTCGAGGTCGGCGTCCCGGAGGGTCAAACCCTCAAGGCTCGCCCCACGGGTGTGCCGCCGATCCTCCACCACCGGCGCGCCAGGGCGCGCGCCGTCGTCCGTGTCCGGCATCGTGGCTCCCGAATGAGTCATACAGCATTACTTGCAAGCCGCTGGCCGCCGTTCCGGACGCGGGAAAGCAGGTACCCGGCGCAACAGGCTCACAGGATCCGGCAGGTCGCCAGCCCGCGCTTCTCCAGGTACTGCTGGTGGTAGTCCTCGGCCTCGTAGAACGGGACAGCCTGGACTATCTCGGTGACGACCGGGCGGGAGTGCCGCCCCGAAGCCTCCTCCGCCGCTCTGGATTCCTCGGCGGCACGCCGCTGCCCGTCATCGTGCCAGAAGATGGCGGACCGGTACTGCGAGCCAACGTCGGGGCCCTGCCGGTTCCTCTGCGTCGGATCGTGGTTCTCCCAGAAGACGTTCAGCAGCTGGTCGTAGCTCACGCGGGAGGGGTCGTACTCCACCTCCACCGCTTCGGCGTGGCCCGTAGTGTCGGAGCAGACCTGCTCGTAGGTCGGGTTGGCCAGGTGCCCGCCGGTGTAACCGACCCGCGTCCTGGTAACTCCCTCGGTGTTCCGGAAAGCCGCCTCGACTCCCCAGAAGCATCCGGCTGCGAATGTCGCCTTCGCCTGTGAAGCTTCCTTCGTCATCTCAAATCCTCAGCTGCTGTCAGCAGCATGCTCTGATGGTGAAGAACCTGCGCTCGCTGGGGCTCCAGGCAATGGTGTTATGGGCCTCGCCCCCGGCGAAGTACGTGAACACCGGCATCGCGTTCAGCTCGGACACCAGCCCCGCCACGCGCTCGGCAGAAGCATTTCGCGCGTGGATCTCGCTGTGCGCATCCGGTTGCAGCTCAGTCGTGTCTGCAACCTCGTGAGCGTCGCGCCAGTCACGCTCGGCTACTGAGTACGCGACCTGGTCGCGGTCGATCTGAAATATCGGTCGTCGCTGACCGCCCGCGCGTGGATCGAAGTACGAGCTGTCGTGCACCAGCCGCTGCAGGTGTGCCCGCACCCTGCGCAACACCTCTGCGTCCGAGAACTGAGAGCGTGGCTCGTACACGAAGTACAGCGCCGACGACCAGCGGTCCACGTACAGGACCGTTCCGTCGCGCGCCCGGATCTCGAGACGCACGTCGAGAGAGTCGTAGCTGTTGCCCGTGCCGATCACCCGCACCGATTCGGAGGTGCTGTCGCCGGTAAGCTCGAAGTCGCGCTCGTGCTGGATCGAGATCACGGCGGGCGACGGCGGCGGTGGCGGTGCGACTGCCGCGGTGTCCGCAGCCGGAGGGCGGGCGTCCGGCTGGGTCCCGCACGCAGCGGCTGCCGCCGCGAGAAGCGCGACGAGCGGAATGGCTGCGTGCGGCACCGCTGTCCTGGCCATCGCTACGGCGCCGGAGGCGTGCCGGTGAGCCCGCCGGGGATGTACTCCACCGGCGCGCCGGGACCGAGCGGAATGCCTGCCGTCAGCCACACCGCCAGCATGATGACCCAGCCGATGAAGAACGCCACGGAATACGGAAGCATCAGCGAGATGACCGTTCCGATCCCGGCCTTGCGATCGTAGCGCTGCGCGAAAACGAGGATGACGGGGAAATACAGCATGAGCGGCGTGATGATGTTCGTGACCGAATCGCCGACGCGGTAGGAGACCTGCACGACTTCCGGGGAGTACCCTGTCAGCATGAACATCGGCACGAACACAGGTGCCATCACGGCCCACTTCGCCGATGCGCTGCCGATGAACAGGTTGATGAACGCCGCCACGATCACGAACGACAGCAGCAGCGGCATCCCCGTGAACCCTACGGCCTTCAGCGCGGACGCCCCGTTGATTGCAAGTATCAGCCCAAGATTCGACCAGTTGAAGTAGGCGATGAACTGGGCCGCGGCGAATGCGAGCACGATGTAGGAGCCAAGGATCGCCACGCCTTCGGACGACATCCGCGCGACGTCCCTGTCCGAGCGGATTGTGCCCGCCACTATGCCATAGACGAGACCGGTCACCAGGAACAGCACCATTATCAGCGTGACGATGCTGTCGAAGAACGGACGAATGCGCTGTACGAGAAACTCGGCGCCGGCCGCTTCCGGGTCGCGCAGCGGCGCGCCCGAGGGAACCACCATCAGCGCGAACAGCGCGAGCATCGCCACGAGCGCGATTCCTGCGGCGAGGAGCCCCTTGCGCTGCGGCTCCGTGATCTCGCCGGTGTCGGGGGGCAGCGGCTCCCCGGCTTCCGAGCTGTCCCAGCGCCCCAGGCGCGGCTCCACGAACTTCGCCGTCACCCACGTACCGACCAACGTGAGCAGGAAGACCGACGCGATCATGAAGTAGTAGTTCGCCGTGGAGTTGACCTCGTACCCGGCGTCAATGAGGCGCGCGGCCTCCGTCGAGATCCCGGCGAGCAGCGGATCGAGCGAGGTGATCAGCAGGTTGGCGCTGAACCCGCCGGAGACGCCGGCGAATCCGGCCGCGAACCCCGCCAGCGGGTGACGGCCCACCGCGGCGAAGATCATCGCGCCAAGCGGCACCAGCACGACGTACCCGGCGTCCACGGCCATGCTGCTCATGACGCCGGCGAAAACGACCGTCATAGTCAGCAGCGAGCGCGGCACTGCCGTCACCAGCCGCTTCAGCGCCACGGTAATCAGGCCGCTGCGCTCGGTCACCGCGATGCCGATGATCACCACGATTACGAGGCCCAGCGGCGGGAACGCGGTGAAGTTGGCCACGGCCTGGGTGAGCATCCGGCGCAGCCCCTCGAACGACATGAGGTTGACCACCGAAACCGGATCGCCGGTCCCCGGATGGACCGCCGTGATCCCCGCCTTCGCCGCGATCCAGGAGATCACGACGACCAGAAGCGCCAGAATGAAAAACAGCGTGATCGGGTCGGGCAGCCTGTTTCCGACCCGCTCGATCATGTCCACGAACCGCGCAACTCGACCGCGGGGCTTGAGCTCGTCGGCGTAACTGGCTGGTTGAGGCGCTGTCATGAGTCGTCCGGTTGGAGGTCGCGATCGCCGCACGCGGCGAGAAGGCATGCAGGTTCACCCGCAAAATCCGTCACGTCACGGCAGTGATGTACAGGCACGGCCAACGTGGCGTAACCGCCCAGGCGCTGAAGGAGCCTGGACACGCCCGGAAAAACTACTCCGGTTGCGGCGCAGGCACCTGTCCCGCACCGCGGAGCTCGATCAGCAGGGATGCCGCGCCGCGAGAGCGAAGGTCTGCGGCCAGCCCGGCTCCGGTCCCCTCCGGATCGCTCCCGGCGACTAGTGCCGAGCCGCGGAGCAACTGCCGCCCGTGCAGATCGGAGATGAAAGCGTGCAGCCGAAGGCCCTCCGGTGTCGGCATGGCGAGGGCGCCGATCGGCATCTGACCCCCGCCTTCGAGCCCCGCGAACAGCGCACGCTCGGCCCGTACCGCCACCGCTGTTGCGGGGTGATGGAGACCCTGAAGCAACGCGCGCATGCGATCGTCCCCGGTCCTGGCCTGCACCGCGATCGCCCCCTGCCCCGGCGCGGGCAGCCACTCAGGCGGCTCGAGCCACGACGTGATCCGCTGCGGAGCGCGCAGCCAGATGAGACCCGCAGCTGCGAGGATTGCCGCGTGCACCGTGCCCGCATCCAGCTTTCTCAGGCGCGCCGGCACGTCGCCGCGCAGGTCCACCGCCTCGAGGTCAGGACGGACGCTGCGGAGAAGTGCGCGCCGTCGGAGGCTGGACGTACCGATGCGCGAGCCAGCGGGGAGCTCCGCCAGACTCGCCGCCTGCGTGACGGGCGCAACAACGAGAACATCGCGTGGATCCGCCCGCTCAAGAATCGCGACGATGCCAATCCCTTCCACGGCGGCTGTCGGAACGTCCTTGAGTGAGTGCACGCAGCAATCCACCTTCCCGCGCAGCAGCGCGGTCTCCAGCTCCCTGGTGAACAGCCCCTTCGTCCCGATCTCGATGAGGGGCTCCGCGTTCCGCTTGTCACCGGCCGTGCGAATGGGGACGAGCTCGCATTCGGCGCCCAGAGCGGAGAGCCCGCGCTCGACCATTCTGGCCTGAATCAGCGCCAGATCCGACCTGCGCGTGCCGATGCGGATCACGTCGCGCGCCGCAGCCGGGGATGCGATGCGGCTACCCGGCGTTGACCAGAGCGCGCACCAGGGAGTCCATCGTCGGCTCATCCGCCTCGGCCGCCACGTCCAGACCAGCGTCACGCGCCGCCGCGCTCGCAGCTGGTCCGATTGAGACGAGGCGCGCTCCCCGGGCCGCCTCCTCCCCGACCAGGTCCACGAACGCTTTGACCGCCGACGCCGACGTCACGGTCACGTAGCTGACCCCGCCGCGCTCGAGCTCCCTTCGCAGACGGTCCGCTCCCCGACCGTCTCGCACCGACCGGTACGCCTCGACGACGTCAACGCGCGCGCCGAGCTCTTCGAGACCGGCGCGCAGCACGTCGCGCCCACTCTCTGCCGTGACGTACAGCATGGTCGCTTCCTCGAGAGCGCCCCGCTCGCGAAGCGCATCGAGCAGCCCCTCGGCGACGAACCGCTCCGGCACGACGTCAACGATGATCCCGCGCTCCAGCAGCGCGCCTGCAGTTCCGGGGCCGACTGCCGCGACCCGGATGCCAGCCAGCACACGCGCGTCGAGCGAAGCCGCAAGCAGCTGCTCCCAGAAGATGCTCACGGCGTTCTGGCTGGTGAACACGAGCCACTGGTACTCGCGCAGCCGCGCGATCGCCGCCTGCAGCCCCGCGCTGTCCAGCCGTGCGACCCCGGCCGCAGGCATCTCGAGCACGCGCGCTCCCTGCTCGCGAAGCAGCCTGCTGAGAGTCCCCGCCTCCTGCGCGGCGCGCGTAACCACCACGGACTTCCCGAACAGCGGGCGGCGCTCGGCCCAGGCCAGCTCGTCGCGCAGCAGCACGGTCCACCCGAACACGACTACCATCGGCGGGCCTGCGCCCGCCCTGGAAACTTCGTCTGCGATGGTCCCGACGGTGGCCACCACCGTGAGCTGCGCGCTGTGCGTCGCGTGCGACACGGCCGCGGCCGGCACGTGCGGATCGAGACCTGCCGCAAGCAGCGCCTGAACGACCGGAGGCAGCGTCTTCGCTCCGGTGTACACGACCACGGTTCCGCCACTCGCGGCCAGGCGCGCCATGGCGGTCCAGTCGGTCTGGCCGCCACCGCGGCCGGGATCTTCCTGCGCGGTGACGAGAGTGACCGAGGTGGCGCGGCCGCGGTGCGTGACCGGGATGCCCGCGTAAGCAGCCGCGGCGATTCCGGCCGTCACTCCAGGCACCACCTCGAACGGGACGTTCGCGTCGAACAAAGCCTGCGCTTCTTCACCTCCCCGTCCGAACACGAACGGGTCGCCTCCCTTCAGCCGCACCACTCGCTTTCCCTGCCGCGCCAGCTCCACAAGGAGGGCGCTGATGTCCGACTGGGACGCGGAGCGCTTGTCACCCCGACGCCTGCCCACGTAGTGCAGCTCCGGCGGCGACGCACCCTCTCCGGCGTTCCGTACCAGCTCCAGCGGGACCAGTGCGTCGAACACTATGGCGTCGGCGCTGTCCATCAGCTCGCGGGCGCGCATCGTGAGCAGGCCGGGATCACCCGGTCCCGCGCCAACCAGGAACACGATCCCTTCAGACACGCGTCAGTTCCAGCCCGCCAGCGCTACCGCACCCGCCACGGCGGCGGCGGTGCAGCCACCGGACGCGCGAGGTCGAACTCCACGCGGAAGCGCCGATCGGTGCCCACGCGCTCGAGGTCGTAGATGTAGCTCTGCCCCGGACGCAGCTCCACGGTCCAGACGTTCGTCCGGTAAAGCGGATTGATCGAAATGGTGTGCTCGTCTGCCGGAAAACTCTGCCGCCAGCTCTGCCCTGCACCGCGCGAGTCGCCGCCGTACATCGTCACGCTGTCCGACTGTCCGTCCTCGTGCCGGTGATCGTGCTTGAGGCGGAGACCCGTCGAAGTTCGTGTGAAGACCCACTCACGCGACCGGTCCTCGCCGACGTGGAACGGGACGCGAATCTCGTCATCGGAGCACTCGCGCACGTGCATCACGAGCCGCTGATTGGCCATGGACGTGTCGCCGGCTGATCCCGACGAATGCACGATGCGCCCTTCGAACGCCTGGCCGCACAGCGCGGTCAGGGAGCGCCAGAACGCCTCCTGCTCACTCGCCAGCGGAACAGAGCCGATCGTTGCACACCCGCCAACGGCGAGCGCGAAAGCCAGCAATCGCAGCTTCATCAACACCTCCCGGCTTCGGTTTCCCCGGTCGTCACAAGGGAAAGTAAGTCTGATGAGCGGCTCGCGGGTCGCGGCAACGAACGTCAACGGTGGTGAGGCCTGCCCCCCGTGGTCAGATTAGGGCATGGCCGACATCGACGTCCTCCTCCAGGAACATCGCAAGTTCCCCCCGCCCGAGCCGTTCCGTGCCTCCGCTCAGTTTCGGGACGCCTCCGTTTACGAGCAGGCGGCAAACGATCTCGAGGGATTCTGGGCAGCGCGCGCGGCCGAGCTCGAGTGGATCGAGCCGTGGAAGAGCGTGCTCGAGTGGAATGCGCCGCACGCGAAGTGGTTCACCGGCGGGAAGCTCAACGTCGCGGTGAATTGCGTTGACCGGCACATCCGCAGCGCCACACGCAACAAGGCCGCTCTGGTCTGGGAAGGAGAGCCCGGCGACAGGCGCACGCTCACCTACTGGGAGCTGTACGCGGAAGTCACGAAGTTCGCCAACGTGCTCCACTCCCTCGGCGTCGAGCGCGGCGACCGGGTGGCGATCTACCTGCCGCTCATTCCCGAAGCTGCGATCTCGATGCTCGCCTGCGCCCGCATCGGCGCGATCCACTCCGTGGTGTTCGGCGGCTTCTCGCCCGAGTCGCTTCGCGACCGGATCAACGACGCCGAGTGCAAGGTCCTGATCACCGCCGACGGCGGCTACCGCCGCGGCCAGGTCGTGCCGCTCAAGCGCAATGCCGACCGCGCCATCGCCGAGTGTCCGTCGATAAAACACGTCGTGGTCGTGCAGCGACGCGCTGGCGCCGGCTCTGGCGACGAAGCCTTCGCCGACATGCAGGAAGGTCGCGACCACTGGTGGCATCGCCTCATGCGCGGCGCGAAGATCGGTTGCGAGCCGGAAGCGATGGACGCGGAAGACGTCCTCTACATCCTGTACACCTCCGGCACGACCGGTAAGCCGAAGGGGATCGTTCACACCACCGGCGGATATCTCACCGGTGTCGCGGCGACGACGAAGATGGTTTTCGACCTGCGCGACGACGACGTCTTCTGGTGCACGGCCGACGTCGGCTGGGTCACCGGGCATTCGTACCTGGTGTACGGCCCGCTCGCCTGCGGCGCGACGTGCGTGATGTACGAGGGAGCGCCGGACTGGCCGGAGAAAGACCGCTTCTGGGACATCTGTGAGCGGCACGGCGTCACCATCCTGTACACCGCGCCCACTGCGATCCGCGCCTTCATGAAATGGGGGAAGGAGCATCCTGCGAAGCACGATCTCTCGCAGCTTCGCCTGCTCGGGTCCGTGGGCGAGCCGATAAATCCGGAAGCGTGGATGTGGTACCAGGAGCACATCGGCGGCAACCGCTGTCCGATCGTGGACACCTGGTGGCAGACGGAGACCGGCGCGATCGTCATCTCGCCGCTCCCGGGGATCACGGAGACCAAGCCTGGCAGCGCCACGACCCCCCTGCCCGGTTATTCAGCCGAGCTGCTCGACAGCATGGGCGAGGTGATTCCAGTCGGCGGCGGGCTCCTCGCGCTGACCAAACCGTGGCCTTCGATGCTTCGCACGATCTGGGGCGATCCCGACCGCTACGTGCAGACGTACTTCACCAAGTGGCCCGGCCGCCCCGACCTCTACTTCCCCGGCGACGGCGCCAAGCGCGACGACGACGGCTATTACTGGATACTCGGTCGCGTGGACGACGTGCTCAACGTCGCTGGTCACAGGATCGGGACGATGGAGGTCGAGTCCGCGCTGGTCGAGCATCCCGCCGTCGCTGAAGCAGCGGTCGTCGGGAAGACGCACGAGCTCAAGGGACAGGCGGTCGCTGCGTTCGTCACCCTGCGGGAGGGACATCATGCCAGCCCGGCGCTGCGTGACGAGCTGCGCGAATTCGTGGCCGAGAAGATCGGCGCGATCGCGCGCCCCGACGACATCCTTTTTTCCGCCGACCTTCCCAAGACCAGATCGGGTAAGATCATGCGGCGGCTGCTGCGGGACGTGGCCGAGGGCCGCGCGCTGGGTGACACGACCACCCTCGCGGACCCGAACGTGGTTGCAGCGCTGAAGGTGCAGTATGAGGACAAGGAGGGCTGAGTGACTGGCGCGGAGCGTGCGTTGCCAGAGAACGCCAGAACCGGAGATAGCGGATGTTCCTGAGTCGTCTGTTCCCAGAGTCCATATTCGGCCGAAAGCTGCCCCCCAACGCGGAGCGGCGGCTGAAGCTGTCCCATGCCCGTGCCGAAGAGACGATCATTCGCGCCCACGTGGACAACGCGCTGATGTTCGTTGACACGCTGGCGGAGGACATGTCCTTCGACCGCGCCATCGATGCGTACATCCGGGTGATGGGGATCCCGGAACCACTCGCGGGCACGGTTGCCACACGCGCGCTCGTGCAGCTGGGGCGCGACCTGGTGCCGTTCCGCCGCCGGGCACGCGCGGAGGGGTACGAGGACCAGGAAGTGAAGCCGAGACTGCGGCTGGAAGACGCGGCCGCGAGGCAGCGGCAGTATCGGCGCGGATAGAGAGAGCGATTGGCGGTTAGCGGAAAAGCAACCGCGGCTACCTCGGTTTCCGGAGTCGCTTTCCGCTAATCGCTAACCGCTAACCGCTGCAGCTCCCTGTAATCCAGCAGGCTCGCCACGAAAATCCCCGTCGCCAGCACCGCCGAGACGACACACCACTGGCAGATCGCGTGAATCACGAACAGCTCGAGATACGTGAGCCACGCGGAGAAGAGAAAGCCGGTCGCTCCCAGAAAGACGAGACCGCGCGACACCTGGATCGAGTCGCCGAACCGGTCCTGCAGTGAGACGACCGCGAGTGTGAACGTGACGAGGTAGTAGCCGAGCCCCCACACGGCCACGGGCAGCCCCAGGAACGTCGCCCAGCGGCTGGCATTGACCACCTCGCACGATCCCACGGCACACACCAGAGCGCCACCGCCGAGCAGCCCCAGCTTGGTGAGCGTGAGATAGAGCGCGACGAATATCCCCGCCAGGGCGAGGGCGGCGACGGTCCTCCGCTTGTTCACCTGGCTGTGTCGCCCGACCGCGGCGCGGCTGTATCGCCCGACTGGGCTGCAGCGGCCGCTTCCGTCACCGCCCTGTTCAGCTCATCGAAGCTGATGGCCCCGCGCAGCACCCTGCCGTTCACGATGAAGCTCGGGGTGGAGTTGATCCCCTGCCTGATCGCCTCGGCGTGGTTCGCGTCTATCCGCTTCTGGTACTTCTTCGAGTCGTAGCACTCTTCCCACTGGCTGAGATTGAGTCCGATCGCGCGCGCCATGTCGCGAAAAATGTTCTTCGGGTTGTTGGTGCGACCCGTGCTCCACGAGTCCTGCGCCTCGTAGATTTTGTCGTGCATCTCCCAGAAACGGTTCTGCTCGTCCGCACATGCGGCTGCGTGCGACGCCGGATAACTGTGAAGATGCTGTGGCAGCGGCAGATCGTAGTAGCTGAGACTCGCCCGGCCGGCGTCAACGATCCGGGTGCGCACATCCGGCTCGGTGATCACCGCGAATCGCGCGCAGGATGGGCACTCGAAGTCGGCAAACTCGTGAATCTTGACAGGCGCGTCGGGGTTGCCTTTGACATACGGCTGGGCCGGTCCGAGGTCGGCGAGGTCCGCCGGAAGCTCCGCGGGCGGTGCGACTGCAGGCTCCGGCTTGAGCGCGACGTACGCCAGCCCGCCCACGCCGACCAGCGCGATTGCGCCCAGTATCAGGTAGAACGAGTTTGGCCGGGATGATGCAGAACGGGCGCGCCTGGATCGGCGCCTGCCCGAAGAATTGGCTGCCATGTAATCTCGACTTTGCAGAAGGGTGTACCGACAAAGCTATGAACCGTTCAAACACACGTGCAAGCTGATCATCTCCGCATTCCGGTGGGACCAGGCTCCATGCACGTGGAGCGGTACGGCCACGGCGGGACAGCTTTCGTGCTGCTGCATGGTTTCGCCACGTCGTCGTTTCTGTGGCGACACGTCGCGCCGGAGCTGGCGGAGGCGGGGCACACCGCATTCGCGCTCGACCTGTTCGGGTATGGCGAATCCGATCGCCCGTTCGACGCCGACTACGGCGTAGCGGCTCAGGCCGAGTACGTCGATTCGGCGATGACCGCGCTCCGCGTGTCACGGGGTGTGCTCGTGGGCGTGGATCTCGGCGGCACGATCGCGCTCCGGCTCGCCGCGACGAGGAAGGAGCGGGTCGAGCGGCTGGTGGTGATCAACCCACCCGTGCTCGACGAGTTGCCGGCGCGGGACATCGAGACCATGCAGCGCAGCACGGCGAGGTTCGCCTTCAGCATGACGCGGGGCGTGCTCGGCGCAGCACCGCTGCTCCGGCGCGTGCTCGAGGGCGGCGTCGCAGACCCGAAACACATGCCTTCGGAGCTGATAGCGCGCTACATCGCACCGTTCGCCGGCCGCGACGGGCCGAATCACCTGCTCCGTCTTGGACGATCCGTGCGGGAGGACGACCTGACCGAAGAGGAGCTGCAGTCGGTGCAGGCTCCGACGCTGGTGGTGTGGGCGGATCAGGACCGGTGGATAACGCCGAAGCTCCCCGAGCGGCTCGTCAACATCGTGCCGTCAGCGCGTCTTCTCCGTATGCACGGCGCCGGCCGGCTGGTGCCCGAGGAGAGCCCCGAACAGGTCTGCGAAGCGATTCTCAATTTCGCCCGGGCTCGAGAGCGCGTTTGAGCCCGGTCCTTGCTATCTTTATGTGGCATGGACACTTCACCGAGAATCGAGGGGTAATGAGCAGAAGGAGCAAACCGCGCCCGAGCGTGACGCCGACGGCGTTCGAGCAGGCGCGCGATGAGATGTTTTATCACGTGATTCATTGCGGCGTCACCGAGAGCGACCCCGCGCATCATGACGAGTGGTTCGAGGACACGATGCGCTACCTGGCCGACCGGTACCCCGAGCTGGATGACAAGCAGTTGGACGAGCTCCGCACGGTTGGAGAGCGCTTTGCGCGGCCTCCGATGGCGCGTCAGACGCGCGAGGCGGCGACGGCCTGAGCCGAACCGCCGGATCCGACCGGACGAACGCCCCTGCC
Organism: Gemmatimonadaceae bacterium; assembly: GCA_036374155.1. Lineage (GTDB taxonomy): Bacteria > Gemmatimonadota > Gemmatimonadetes > Gemmatimonadales > Gemmatimonadaceae > DASUUI01. Next base: position 20,524 of record DASUUI010000097.1, read on the forward strand.
ACACAGGCAGGGGCGTTCGCTTGTCAGGCAGCTACCGCCGGCCGGAAGGTGTGCGCCGGAGGGCCAGGCCCAGCCGAACGCCGCGGGAGAGGCCCACCTCCACCGCGGGCGCCCAGCCGCCGCGTTGCGGCCCCTCCACCCCGAACAGGATCAGCAGGAACGGTTCGGTGGAATCCCCCCAGAAGACGCCTGCCCCGGCTCCGCCGTAGGCACCCCACCGACGCTGGCGAAAGGGGTCCAGATGGAACCTCGCAGCCGCTTCCGCGCGACCGCTGAGACCGTCCTCCGACGGCCCGGTCCCGGCGATGAGCGCGAGCCGGGCATAGGTGCTCATCCGTCGGGCAACGCCCATCCCCGCATGCACCGCCGCCGGCGCCTCGCGCCCGCCCGCAAGCGCGTCCACACGCAGCTCGAACGCGAGCGGAGAAGCGTCCTGACCGGGCAACCGCCAGGGAGCGCACGCCAGTAAGACGACCGCCAGCAGGGCGCGCACGCCGGTCCCGCGCCCCGGAAGAGCCACGCCTCAGCGCGCGCGGGCGCGCCAGAGCGCGATGGTGTAATCCACGATTGAGGCTGCCGAGAGCACCCCGATCGCCAGCACCAGCGCGTCGCTCAGCACGGGCAGCAGCAGCACGATCACCAGGAAGGAGAGCTGCAGCACGGTGACGGTCTTGCCGAGAAGCCGGGCCTCGAACACGGCCGGGCGCAGCTTCGGCACCGCCTTCGCCACCAGGAACCCGAGCGCCGTGGCGAAATCCCGCGCCAGGATGACGAAGTACTCGGTCGTCGAGATCAGCGACTCGAACAGATACACCGACATCGCAGTCAGGACGAAGGCGCGATCAGCGACCGGATCAATGAGTGCACCGGTACGCGACTCGATCCGCTGACGCCGGGCGATCCAGCCGTCGAGAAAATCCGTCGCTCCCGCGGCCGCGATGAGCAGCACGCGCTGCCATGCCCCGTCGGCGACGATGAACGCGGCGGCGAGCACCAAACGGGACAGCGAGACCGTGTTGGGAAGCGTGAGCAGCGCACCGCTCTTCATCGGGCCAAAGCTATGCCCTGCCTGACGTTGTTGCCACTCACGCCAGCGGCATCTAGCTTGCGCGCCGCACCTGCTCCTGCGGGTCGCGCGCTTCCACCCACCGAACGTGCTTGCACGGATTCCGTCACTAGTCCACCTGTACGTTCTCGTCTCGGCGCTGATGCTGGCGTGGAACGTTCTGCTCGCCGGTCGCATCACCTATTACCGGCGGGCACCCCGCCGGTTCGCCACGATCAGCGCGCTCGCCGGGCTGCTCATCGCCCCCGCCGCGATTATCGCCATCGCGGCCTCGTCCACGCTGTATGGCCGGGCGCTGCAACCGGTGGCCTGGGTCTGGCCGTTCACCACGATCCTGTTCGTGCTGCAGGCGGTGTATGCCACCAGCCGGCGACTGGTGACCCCGATCTTCGGCGTTCCAATCGTCCTGTACGACATCGTGATCGCCGCGGTCGCGATCTCCAAGTACATCACGCTCCGCGGCGGCACCCCTCCCACGCCCGTGCTCGCGCTCGCGGCAGCACAGGCGAATGCGCTCGGGATCATCTTCGGGTCGGCCGCGCTGTGGAAGACGTACCTGCAGATTCCGCTGCTGGCACCGGCGCTCCCGGCCCACTGGCGCATCACGGCCCTGGCTCGCGTCGGCCTGGCCGCGATAGCGATGGTCGTCACCGGTCTCGTGCTCATCGAGGTACCCGACGGCACCGCCGCCGTGCGCAGCTACAACCGCTACGCCACCCAGCAGCTGCAGGAACGGCCTGACGGCGATTTCGCGTTCGGCGTGAAGATCCTGCCAACCGTGACTGCCGCCCCCCCGGCCCACGCCATGAACAGCGACACGGGGCTGCTGCGCCTGCTCGAGACGGACGCCATCAGTGTCGTCATACGGCCCGATGGAATTCGCGCGGTGGCGATGGACTCGCTGGTGCGCGCGCTCGATGAGCTCCGCACCGACACCACCGTGCTCGTCGTAACGCTCGCGTATCCGCGTGGCGCACGCGAACAGGTCGCGCGCTCGCCCGCCGCTTACATACGGGCGCGTGTGCGGGACGTGGACCAGCTCACCCGCTGGCTGCGGCCCACGGTCGTCCTGCCGGCGCTCGAGCCGTACGGTCAGGGCGTTTCAGAGATCGGGCTCCAGCCACCCGAGTTCTGGATCGACTATCTCACCCAGACGTCGGCGGCGATTCACCGGGTTCGGCCCGCCACCCGCGTTTCAGTCGCCGCGTCGAGCTATGGCTCGCGCGACAGCACGCTGTACGCGTGGGCGGCTGCACCGGGGTCGCCGATCGATCTTCCCGGGTTCGCGCTGTTCCCCGGATTCGATGGAGCGGCGACGCTGGACACGAGAATCCGCATCGCGCAGCGATGGCTGCGTCAGGGTGGACAGCGGCAGAAGAATCACTGGGTGTTCGCTGCCGGCGGCTTTCCAGGCGTGCACGGCGAGAGGAGCCAGGAGCTCGCAATCTGGGGAACTGCCGCGTGGGCCACGACCCAACCGGCCATCAAGGGGATGATCGTGTACGAAGCCGGTGATTATGACGCCATCCGCGGGTTGCGCGCTCCCGACAATCGGCTCCGGCCAGCGACTGCGGCTCTGCAGCGGGCGAAGGCCGCGCTGCACGAAGCCGTGCAGTAGCCAGCGGCTACACCTCGCGGCCGCGTCCGCGCACCACGCCGGTCACGGCGCGTGCCGGGTCGAGCCATTCGGCAGCCACTCGCTCCAGGTCCCCCACGGTGGCATCGCGCATGTGCGCCTCGTACGCATCGAGCTCGTCGAGGTCGCCGAACAGCCACGCCTCGATCATCTCCGACAGAAGCGCCGTGCCGCTTTCGCGACGGATGAGCTCCGTCCCGATCGCATACTGTCGCGCACGCTCCAGCTCCTCAGCGGTCGGCGGCTGTTCTCTGAGCCGTGAAACCTCCGCCATTATCCCTTCGCGCGCGGCTTCCTCCTGCTCGGGCGACGTGGCCATGTAGGTCCCGAACATTCCCGCCAGCGGCCGCGCTGTGGAAAATGCATGCACGGTGTACGCGAGCGAGCGGCGGTCGCGCAGCTCCTCGAAGAACCGGCCCCCGAGTCCGCTCGCGACCTTCGTGACGAGCTCCATGGTGAACCTGTCCGGATCGCGCCTCGCCGGAGCGGGAAAACCTATTGCGATCGCCGTCTGCGCCTTGTCGCGCGACTCCTCCTGCGCGCCGCCCGCAAGCCACTGCGGAGGCGCGAGCGTTACCCCCTCGCCAACGGCTAGCTCACCGAAAGCAGAGGCAGCAAGCGCCGCGAGTCGCGCCGGATCCTCGTCGGCGACGATCGCGATCACCGCCGAGCCTCTGCCCAGACGCGCGCCGTGGGCAGATCGCAGGTCGCTCGCCGTCACGGAATGCAGCCCGTCCTCCGTTCCCGATGTCGCGGTTGCATAGGGATGGCCCCCGAAGGCTGCCTTATTCATCAACCGGACCGGCCAGGAGAACATGTCATCGCGCAGCGACGCGAGATCAGACAGCGCCACCGCCCTCTCCGTCTCGAGCACAGCCGGATCGAGCGCTGGACGCTGTACGACGTCGGAGAGCAGCTCGAGGGCCGGCGCCACTGCTGCGACCGGGACGGACAGGCTCCAGCCAAGGGCATCTCCCGAGGGCGCGGCCGCGATCGTCCCGCCGAGAGATTCCGCCTCCTCTGCGATCTCCGTGGCAGATCGCGTAGCAGTGCCTTTTACCGCCGCGCGCGCGAGCAGCAGACTGAGGCCGGCACGATCGCCCGGGTCGGCTGCGGCACCGCCGGCAGCGTAGGCGCCGAGATAGGCGAACGCGAGTCCGCGACGGCGGCGGGCCAGGATGGGAACACCGCGCGCCGTGCGGAAGACGCTCACGCCGGAAGTCTCCCGTTCGAGCTCGACTCGGATTCCTGCCGGTGACGAGCGGGATCGTGGCGGGCTCGCGGGAGGCACCGTGAACGGAGTGCGTCCCAGCTCCCGCAGCAGCGCTTCGCCGTCGGGCACGATCCCCGCCGCTGAAGCGGGCCGGTACGCAATGATCGCGGCCGTCCCGGCACGGATGTGCGCGTTTGCGGCAGAGCGAACGTCCTCAGGCGCGACGGTCCTGATGCGGTCGAGATACGCCGGGCCCAGCTCCCAACCACCGAGCGCTTCCCACGACGCCAGGAAGTTCGCGCGCCCTTCCATGGATTCGAGTCCCCGGAGCCAGCGCGCCTCGTACAGCCGTCGTGCCCTCTCCAGCTCGTGCGCGGGAAGCGCGTCGTCGCGCAAACGCAGGACCTCGCCCCATGTCGCGCGCGCGGCCTCCAGCGTCGTCGCCGGCTCGGTCTCGACGTGCACAGTGAAGACACCCAGCTCGGCCATCGTGTAGTTGTGAGCGGCAACCGAGCTGGCGAGCTGCCGCTCGCGGACTGCGCGGTACAGCCGCGATGCCCGCCCCGAGCCGAGCGCGGTCGCTGCGAGATCGAGCGCTGGGCCCGCCGGATCGTGAATGTCCGGCGCCCGCCAGCCGAAAGCGAGTCGTGTCTGCGTCACATCGCCGGAGAGCTCACGGTATCTGAACCCTCCAGCACCGTTCTCCCGCGGACTGCTCGAGCGCTCGACGGGCGCGTCGCGCAGATCTCCGTACAGCCGTTCCGCCTCGCGCAGTGCGATCCCGGGCTCGACGCCGCCGGCGATCACGAGGATGGTGTTCGACGGCCGGTAGAACTGGCGGTAAAACCCGTGCACGTCGGACCTGGTCAGCTGCCGCAGGCCTGCCTCGCGCCCGATCCGCCACCGCCGGATGCGGTGCCGGTCGTGCAGCAGCTCGTACAACGTCTCGGTTGTGACGGCCGAGGGATTGTCCGCCTTCCGCTTTGCCTCCTGAATGATCACTTCCAGCTCGCGCGCGAGCTCTTCCTGATCTATCAGCGAATTGGCGTACGCGTCCGCCTGGATCTCCATTCCTCTTGCGAACGCAGCAGCGGGAAGGACCGTGTAATAGCTGGTATGGTCGTAGATGGTGTGAGCATTGAGGTAGCCGCCTGCGGCCTTCGTCGCCTGCGCTATCTCCCCCACGCCGTACGTCGGCGTGCCCTTGAAGTACATGTGCTCCACCACGTGGGATATCCCGACGATCTCGTCCGGCTCGTCGAAATACCCGGCGCGGACGTACGTCACGACTGCGGCGACGTTGGATTCCGGCTCGTGGTGGACGAGCACGGTCAAGCCGTTGGGGAAGACGCGGCGTGTGACGCTGTCTGGCCGCATCAAACGATCAGCGGTTAGCGGTTGGCGGTTAGCGGAAAGCAACCGCGGTGACTTCGGTTCCGCGGTCGCTTTCAGCGAATCGCTAGCCGCTAACCCCTCTGCAGTCGCGCCAGGGTCCCGGGCCCGCGCGCGTGAAGAACCGCTCCGCGTCGGTGGGCCTTCCCAGCTGAATCAGGGCGCAGCCAAGCAGCCCGTTCGCCGTTGGATCCTGCGCGTTGCGCGCCACGGCGCGAACGAGGAACCGACGCGCCGCGTCGTAGTTGCCCGTCACGTACAGGATCGCGCCCATCTCGCGGTACGCGAGCGCGCTGCTGGTATCTGCGCGAATGGCTGCTGCCGCGTGGTCCCTGGCGCTGGCGAAGTCCTTTTCCTCCCGCTCCATGCGCGCCAGAAAGAGGTGTGCTTCAGCCGAGCGCGGATTCTCCCGCGCCACCCGCTCGAACTCTGCGCGCGCGGCTTCCCTGCGCCCTTCGCGAAGCGCGGTGCGCCCGGCATCGAGCTCGTCGCCCGCGCCAATCGTGAGAAAGATCGCGGCGCCTGCAGCGGCCACGGCGAGCACGGCCACGGCAACCCACCCCCAGGTCGGGATGCGCGCCCACACGCGATTCCGCGGCGCGCGGTCACCGGCCGACGCTGGTGGAACCACTGGCGGCGGAACGGGCTGTGACCGGACCTGCGCCGCGTCCGGGGTCTGGGCGCCGGCTGCCGCGGCCGCGGCGGCAATGCCGACCGACGACTCGCTGAGCGCGTCATCGAGCTGCGCGACCGCTCGGCTCGCCGTCTCCACGTCGGAAGCAACGGGCTTGTATCCGGTGTCGTTCAGCCGCTCGCGTACGGCGAGAAGATCGAGCAGTGAGTGCGTCAGCGTGAGCGAGATCATCTCACGCTTCCGCACCTCGCGCACGAGGTCCTGCCCGGAGAGGGTGGAACCGTTGAGCAGCGCGCGGAGCGCCGTCTCCACGCTCCCCCACACTTCGATCAGGTCGGCGGCAGCATCCTCGGGATCGCGCGCAGGATTGACACGCGCGATGGCGCCACGGGCGCTGTGAAGTGCGCCGAGGGCGATCTGCCGGGTTGTCTCGCTCACTCGACGATCCTGAGCAACCCCGCGTCGGCACTGTCCCGGATGAAGCGCTCCGCGCTGGACGTCGAGATCCGCACGCCGGTCAGCGAGTAGGCGCGCCTGGCCTCCGTGACCATGAACTCCTGCAGCGACCGCTGCGAGGATCCGCGCGCGCGCTGCATCTGGCGGAGAATCTCCTCCCAGGTGCCGTTGAACTGGCTCCGCTCATCGACCGTGATGACGTGCGTGTCGCGCGTCTCGACCGGCTCCTGCTTCTTTCCAGCCAGGTTGGACAGCAGCGTGCCGAACAGCTCGAGCTGCCCCCGCGCCTGGGTCTCGGCGGCATCAACGGCGCGCGACTCGATCTCGGCGAGCATCTCATCGATGTCGTCGATCTCGCCGGTCAGGTCGCCGATCCGGTCTTCCCACTGCTTCAGATCCGGGTCGCCTTCCCGCAGGCGGTAGATCGTCTTCTTGAGCTCGATGAGGCGCCAGATCCCCAGCTCGTCCCAGTGATCCTCGGGGGTGGTCCTGTCGAGATGGTAGAGCGCAGCCTCGTACTCACCCCGGTCGTACAGGATGTTGCCGAGGTAGATACGCGCCTCCACGTGATCCGGATCCAGCTTGAGGGCGCGCCGGAGAGTGGTCACTGCGCCGCGCTCGTCACCCATGCGGTGCTGCGCGTAGCCGGAGCACGCCACCGCCTCCGCCAGCTCAGGCGCCTGCGCCGCGGCCACGTCGAAGAACTCCCTGGCCTGCTCCATGATGCCTTCACGGAACAGCGCACGGCCGATCTGAAGCATCAGCTCGACATCGTCGTCGTAGCCGAGCTCGCGCGTCTTGTACATCGTGCGGAGCGCCGCCTCGTGCTGGCCGAATTTGAGCAGAGTCTCGCCAAGCCCCGCGAGAGCATCTTCGTGCTCCGGGTCGAGTATCAGCGCCTCCTCGAAGCTCCGTCGCGCCCACGCATACTCCTCCCGCGCGTGGTACGCATAACCGACCCCTACGTGCAGCTCGACCGACGTCGGATAGATCGCGAGACCTTCCCGCAGCGTCTCTAAGGCGTCGTCGTACCTCCCCTCGTTGTAGAGCTGATGTGCACGGTCGTCGTACTCCTCAGAGCTCAAAAAGGGGTTGGCCATCCAGCTCTCCTCGATGTGCGGCTGTTCTCCTCATTGTACCACAACGCCTCCACCCAGTTCAACGATTATTCCGTGCCAGCGTTACAGCCACGGCAATTTCCGCGGCCAGCCGGGCGTTCGACTCCAGCAAGGCTAGGTTGGCGGTCAGGGACCTCCCCCTGGTGGCAGCCGCCACCGACCGGAGCAGGAATGGGGTCACCGCCCCGCCCCTGACTCTCGAGCGGGCGGCTGCCCGGAGCCCTTTCCCGACAGCCCGTTCCACGGCAGCGACGGGGAGGGCGGTTGCAGCCGGTGGCGGCTGGACGACGAGAACCGCGCCGGGACGGTCGAGCGCCCGATGCGCGGCGTAGATGGTCGCAACTTCCGCCACCGATTCGACGCGCGTGACGGGGATCGCGCTCTTAATCGTGTAGAACGCCGGCATCGTGTCCGTGCGGAAGCCGACCACCGTCACACCGAGCGACTCCAGTCGCTCCGCCGTCGCAGCCACGTCGAGGATCGCCTTTGGTCCGGCGCACACGACGACGACTGGAGTGCGCGACAGCTCCACCAGGTCGGCTGATTCGTCATAGCCGCCTCCCCGGTGCACCCCGCCGATGCCGCCCGTCGCGAACACGGCGATCCCCGCGCGGTGCGCCAGAACCAGCGCGGCAGCCACCGTCGTCGCCCCGTCGCTCCCGGTTGCGACGGCCGTTGCCAGGTCCCTGGCGCTGACCTTGGGAATGCCGTCGAGCGACAGGAATCGCCGCAGATCAGGCACGTCGAGCCCGGCCGCCGGGGTTCCTCGCACCACTGCTGTGATAGCGGGGACGGCGCCCGCAGCCGTGACAGCCTGCAGCATCCTGTCGGCAGCTTCCGCGTTTGCAGGTCGCGGGAGCCCCTGCGCGAGAACAGAGCTTTCCAGCGCAACGACCGGCCGCCCGCTCCTCAGCGCCCGGGCGACGCGGCTGCTCAACCTGATTCCTCCGCGCTTCGGCAGTCGTGCGCTCAGGTTGTCACGTCACCACCGCTTCGTGCCCGGCATGCTTTCGCCAGGCGGCGGTCGCCAGGATCTCATCGATCGCCGCAATGACCGTCTCGATCTCGTCGTCGTGCGTGAAGAAGTGCGGCGCGATGCGGATCCCGGCGCCCGCTCGGTAATCGACCAGTATGTCCCGCTCGAGCAGCGCCTGCGCCACTGCGTACGCGTTGGGCACGTCCACCGCGACCGTGCCGCCACGCCGCTCCGGATCCAGCGGAGCGTGCACCCGGTAGCCGCGCTCGCCTGCCAGCTCGATCAGGCGAGCAGTCTGTCTCATGCTCTTGGCGCGAATCGCTTCGGTCCCCGCGCGCGCCACGATCCGGGGACCTTCGACCGCTGCGTACAGCGCGGGAACGACGGGGGTGCCGTTCAGCCAGCGGAAGGGCCCCGCCGTGTAGTCGTGCTCAGGCTCGAACGCGAACGGCCGGGCATGAGCCTGCCACCCGGTGATCGCGGGCTCCAGCGTGTCGCGCACGGCAGGAGCTGTGTACAGGAAGCAGCCGCCGGGGCCGCCGCACAGCCACTTGAGCACGCCGCCCGTCAGAAAGTCCGCGCCGAGCGCGCGGACGTCCACCGGCATCACGCCGACCGAGTGAAACGCATCCAGTGAGACCAGAGCGCCGACCTCACGCGCGCGGGCGCACACCGCGGCGACGTCAACGATGAATGCGGAGCGGAAAAGCACGTGCGAGATGGCGACGAGTCGCGTGCGCTCAGTGATCGCCGACAGCAGCCGGTCCAGGTCGATGGCGACGCCGTCCTCGGACGCGACGCGTGTTATCCGGGCGCCAAGCCGCGGCGCGAGGGCGTCGAAGGCGTACAGCACCGACGGAAAATCCAGATCCGTCATCACGATCTCGTTCCGGTCCGCCGGATAGTCGAGCGCGGACAGGACCACTGACTGCGCGAGCGACACGTTGGGGAGCATCACGATCTCGCCGTCCGCCGCGCCGATCAGCGGCGCGATCGAGTTGCCCGCGGTCACCGGAAGCTCCCACCAGCCGAAGTTCCAGGCGCGGACTCCGTGCGTTCCCCAGTGCTCGGCGTACTCAGCCAGTCGCGCTGGCACCGCGCGGGGCATCGGCCCGAGCGAGTGCGACACGAGGTAGGTCGTGCGCGCGAGGATCGGGAACTCCTCCCGGAATGCGAGGAGCGGATCGCCGGTCAGGAGGCCCGTCCGGTCGCCGTAGTGTGGGGGGCGCGTCGGGTAAGGCGCGAAATCCGGTGCATGGCTCAGGCGGTAAATGATGTGTCCTTGTATCAATATACGTCCCATGACTTCGCTCCCCTCCAGGCGCATCGCTCTCGTGCTGGGTGGCGGCGGCCTCAAAGGCATCGCCCACCTCGGCGTGCTCCGCGCGCTCGCCGAGCGCGAGATAGCGCCCGCACTGGTCGCAGGGACAAGCATCGGATCGCTGATCGGCACCGCGTTCGCGGGGGGAATGAGCCTGGACGAGATGGAGAAACGCGCGCTCGGCCTCAGGCGGAGCGACCTCTTCCGGCTCGATCGCATCGGGATGCTGCGGCAGCGGCAGAACGCCGTCTCCATCTACCTCGAGGCGCCGCTGCGCGAGCTGTGCCTCGCGATCGTGCCGCCCGTGCGGCTTTCCGATTTCGACATTCCGGTGCTGGTGAACACGGTGGACCTGCAGCAGGGAGCGCAGGTCGTATGGGGGCTGCCGGGATTGCGCGACGTCGCCGCGCCGGACGCAGTGTACGCGTCGTGCGCACTCCCCGGATTCTTCCCGCCGGGCTACGTCGGCGGCCGTGTCTGCGCCGATGGCGGCGTCATCGACAACCTTCCGGTGGCCGTGGCCTCGCGGCACATGGATGCCGTCATCGCGGTCGATGTCGGCAGCAGCGACATTCCGCGCCGGCACGACATCGTAGCTGCGGGATTCGCCTCGATTTACATGCGCGCGGCCTCGACGATGATGCATGCGCTGCAGCTCGCGCCGCTCGTCAAATGGGATGGCCCGCCGATGCTGCTGGTGCGGCCGAAAATCTCGCACATCCCGTGGTTCAGCTTCTCCCACATGGAGGAGTTGATCCACGCGGGGTACGAAGCCGCGACCGACGCGCTGGATGCCTGCACCGCCTGCCTGGAACAGAAGACCGGAGTGTTTCCGCAGAGGGAAATCCGGATTGAGGTCGATCCGGCCAAATGCATCGGCTGCACTCTGTGCGTGGCGCTCGCCCCGGAGACCATGGCGATGGGACAGGACGGCAAGGCGTTCGCGCGGAAGCCCGTCGTGGAATGGTCCCCCGCCGACGGTGACTTTGTGAATCACTGTCCCACGCTCGCGATCAGCGCCGAGCCGCTGTCGCCGGAAGAGATGCCTGCGCAGGAGCCGTCGCAGGCCGACGTGCCGCGTCTCACCGAAACGCTTGACGTGGAAGCCGCTCCCGCGGAGGACCAGGAAGAGGAGCCGGTTTAGATTCAGGTAATGCCACACCCCAACTCGTTCGGGAGCCGCGCCGCGCTCGAAGTGGACGGCCGCTCCTACGTCATGTACCGGCTCGCCGCGCTCGACCAGCTTCCGGGCTCGACTGTCTCGCGCCTTCCGTTCAGCCTCAAGATCCTCGTCGAGAATCTGCTGCGGAACGAGGACGGCACCTTCGTGCGGGAGGCCGATATCCGCGCGATGAGCACGTGGGACAGCGCGAAGGCGGCGCAGCTCGAGATCTCATTTCGCACGGCGCGCGTGCTGCTGCAGGACTTCACCGGCGTTCCGGCCGTGGTCGATCTCGCGGCCATGCGCGAAGCGCTGGCGGCCCTGGGCGGGGACCCTGCGAAGATCAACCCGCTCCAGCCGGTGGACCTCGTCATCGACCATTCGGTTCAGGTTGACGAGTACGGCTCGGACGCGGCGATCCTGATCAACGCGAACCTCGAGTTCGAGCGGAACCAGGAGCGCTACGCGCTGCTGCGGTGGGCGCAGACCGCGTTTCACAACTTCCGCGTGGTGCCGCCGGACACTGGCATCGTGCACCAGATCAACCTGGAGTACCTGGCCAGCGTCGTGTTCACGCGGGAGACGGATGAAGGCGTCCTCGCCTACCCCGACTCGCTCGTGGGAACGGACTCGCACACCACGATGATCAACGGCCTGGGCGTGATGGGCTGGGGAGTCGGCGGGATCGAAGCCGAGGCGGCAATGCTCGGACAGCCCGTGTCGATGCTCGTGCCCGACGTCGTCGGCTTCAAGCTGCACGGCGAGCTGCCACCGGGCGCCACGGCCACCGACCTCGTGCTCACCGTGACGCAGATCCTCCGACAGAAGAAGGTCGTGGGCAAGTTCGTCGAGTTCTACGGCGCGGGCCTCTCGAACCTTTCGCTCGCCGATCGCGCCACGATCGGCAACATGGCGCCTGAGTACGGCGCGACGATGGGGTTCTTCCCGGTGGACGACGAGACGCTCAAGTACCTGCGCTTCACGGGACGCGACGAGCATCACGTGCGACTGGTGGAGGCGTACTGCAAGGCGCAGGGGCTGTTCCGCACGGACGACACGCCGGATCCGGTGTTCGGCGACACGCTGGAGCTGGACCTCGGCACGGTCGAGCCGAGCCTGGCTGGGCCCAAACGACCGCAGGACCGCGTTCCGCTCAAGATGTCGAAGAAGCTGTTCCGGGACGCGCTCGAGCTGGAGCTGGAAAAGGCAGGGACGCTGGCCGCCGTCGCGGGAGCGAAACAGGCTCACGCAGTGGCGGCGTCACCAGAGCTCTCCCCGAGCGTCGTCGCGCTCACCCAGGAACAACAGCAGCACGAGCACGGCTCGACGTCCGTGACGATGAACGACGTCACCTTCCCGCTGCGGCACGGCTCCGTCGTGATCGCGGCCATCACGAGCTGCACCAACACCTCGAACCCGAGCGTGATGCTCGCGGCCGGCCTGCTCGCGCGCAGAGCCGTCGAGAGGGGCCTGACCACGAAACCCTGGGTGAAGACCAGTCTCGCTCCGGGCTCCAAGGTGGTTACCGAGTACTTCAACAAGGCAGGTGTCACGGAAGCCCTCGATGCGCTGCGCTTCAACGTCGTCGGTTACGGCTGCACGACGTGCATCGGGAACTCAGGGCCCCTGCCGGAGCCGATCGCCGCCGCGATCGAGGAGAACAAGCTCATCGCCGCCGCGGTCCTCTCCGGGAACCGGAACTTCGAGGGACGCATCAACCCGCTCACGCGGTTCAACTACCTGGCCTCACCGCCGCTGGTCGTTGCATACGCGCTCGCTGGTCGCATGGACATCGACTTCGCCACGGAGCCGCTCGGGGCCGGTCGCGACGGCCCGGTGTACCTCCGCGACATCTGGCCCACGCCGAAGGAGGTCGCGGACGAGATTCTGCGCTCGGTGAAGGCGGACATGTTCCGGGAGCAGTACGCGAACGTCTTCGCCGGTGACGACAGCTGGCGCGGGCTGCCGGTTCCCCAGGGCGACCGCTTCGCGTGGGACCCGGACTCGACCTACGTCAAGAACCCGCCGTTCTTCGACGGCCTCACGCTGGAGCCGCCTCCGATCCGGCCGATCACCGGCGCGCGCGTGCTCGCCCGCCTTGGGGATTCGATAACGACGGACCACATCTCACCGGCGGGCTCGATTCCGGCCGCGAGCCCCGCGGGAAAATGGCTCATCGCGCACGGCGTAAAGACGAAGGAGTTCAACTCCTACGGCGCGCGGCGCGGGAATCACGAGGTGATGCTCCGCGGGACGTTCGCCAACATCCGGCTGCGCAACGAGCTCGCACCGCAGACGGAAGGCGGCTGGACCGCGATGGCGCCGGGCGCCGACCCAAAGACAATCTTCGATGCGTCCATGGAATACCAGCAGCTCGGCACGCCGCTGATCATCATTGCCGGCAAGGAGTACGGGACCGGCTCGTCGCGCGACTGGGCGGCCAAGGGCACGCTGCTGCTCGGAGTGCGCGCAGTGATCGCCGAATCGTTCGAGAGGATTCACCGCTCGAACCTGGTCGGCATGGGAGTGCTGCCGCTGGAATTCGTGGACGGACAGACGCGCGACACGCTGGGGCTGACCGGCTTCGAGACATACGACCTCGTCGGCGTGGATCAGACGATGGTGCCCCGCGCGGTTCTCACCATCCGCACGCGCGCCGATGACGGGACAGTTCGCGAGTTCCAGGCGCGCTCACGCGTGGACACGCCGGAAGAGCTCAACTACTACAGGCACGGCGGCATTCTGCCATACGTCCTGCGCCAGCTGGTCTAGCCGGCAGACCCGCCACGGAGGACGCGCAGCGCCAGCTCCTCGATGCCGGGCAGATCAGGGGGAGGGCACGCGGCACGCGCCGCTGCGAGCAATCTGTCGGCCGCACGGCTGATGACGGTTGCCTCCCGTGCGTTCAGGAGAGGGAGCAGGTCCAGCATGCAGTCGAGGATCTTTTTCGCGATCGCCGGATTGCCGGCACCGTGCAGCCGGATCTGATCGAAGGCCAGGCCCACGAGCCGCTCGAACGTCGGCCGCCGGGCCAGGAGACGGACAACTCCCGACGCGTCGGCACGGACCGCGGCCTCCTCCGTCCCGGCTAGAGAGGCGAGAATCTCGGTGAGGCGGTCGATGGCGAGCATCGCGGTCGTCGGATCGTTGATGCCAGGGGACAACGCCTTCACCGCGATGTCCGCGACCGCACCGATGCCGAATTCGATGTCCTGCTGCGGCGTTCGTTCAGTGCCGATCACAAAGTGGTCGCGCAGCCGCGTGCCGAGTTCGGTATCGACCCGGTCCTGCGGCCACACTCTGAGCATGACCTTTTCAGCGAAGACGAACTCACCCACCGACACACGCATCTCGACAAGCACGTCGCACTCCTCGGCCAGCCGCAGCAGTCCCGCGCCGTGAACCGCCTGCACGTACCCCGGCCCGCGTGCCCGCACCAGCGCAGCGTCGCTTGCGGGAACCCCGAAGTCGGAATCCTCGATTCCCTGACCGACGCCAGCCGGGAAGACCCCGTCGCCGCGATCGATCGCCTGCTCCGTCTCCCGCCGGAGGATCGTTGACACCTGCACCGACTGAGCGGAGCGGTTGATGAACAGGATGAGAGCGCCGACGCTGACGAGAAGCAGGACGAGCGAGAGTGACACCGCGATGACGGGGACGCCCTCGTCGCCCAGCCGCGGTGATCCAAGCCCGCCGAGCACCAGCAACGTGTAGGTGAAGGTGCCGATGAAGATTGCCAGGACAGACTGATTCGCGCGGTCCGCTATGAATCCGCGCATGACCCGCGGCGTGAACTGGGTGCTCGCCAGCTGGAGCGTGACGATCGTCACGGAAAAGACGACGCCTGTCACTGTTATCAGGCTGCCCGCTATCGTGCCCAGCACGGCGCGCGCACTTCCGACCTCTCCGCTGAAGAGGATCGGATGGATCCAGCTGCCTTCGAGCTTATCGGCGAACGGAAATGCGAGAGTACCTGCGGCCAGGAGCACGCCGGCCAGGGCGCCCACGGCCGGAATGAACCAGAGACTGTCCAACACACGCGCCCAGAGCAGCACGTAGCGCGGCGACCCCGGTCGCGGCTGGATGCCGCCGCCTCTCATCGCGTTGCCGGGTTCAGTGCCGGCGCCCTGGTCACCGGAACGCCCGCCGATGAGTTCACGTCGCCATCCCGCATCCGGATGGTCATTTCGGGCGCCTCCAGGCGCGGGCCAGCCGCGGATGCTCCCGGGCCGCTTCACTGATCTGGTGCGTCACCTCGCGCTCGATTGCCGACGCGTCGAGCGGCTCCAGCATCCTCTCCAGCTCGGCGTCCTGCGCCATGGTATGGCCGAGCCTCGTGTACAGACCCGCCACCAGCTGCAGGGTTTTCGTGACCTCTTCCTCGATACGCAGGTTGACCTGAAGCGTCAGCTCCTCGCGCAGCTCCGCGATCGCCGACTCGCGCTGCTGCGTCATCAGCACGAAGGTCGCGAGGAAGATGGCCTCCAGCGACACGATCATCGTCAGCAGGCCGAAGGGAAACGGGTCGAAGACGCCGACCGCCACTCCCGCATTCCATCCTATCCAGACCGCGAACCAGAGCACGTGAAGCCAGAAGAACCACGTGCTGCTGGCAATCTGCGTGAGGTGCTCGGCGACACGCTCCATCCGCGTTCGCTGAGCCGCATGCCTCGCCTTAACGGCGCGGAATGCGTGGTGCAGGCTGGCGCGGCGCGTGCGGCGGTCGCCGCTCACAGGAGTCTCATTCATGGTGGTTGGATATCGGAGAGAGGATGTCTACAATTCGCCTGAGCACCTGCGTGAATCCCGATCGGAGCTGCAGCCAATAAGATGACAGGGTCGCCTTTCACAGTCGGACTCGTTCAGGAAAACGTCGGCGAGGATCTCGCCGCGAATCTGGAGGTTGCCGTTGAGCGCGTCCACGAGGCCGCCGCCCGTGGCGCCCAGATCATCTGCCTGCAGGAGCTTTTCAATGCTCCCTACTTCTGCAAGGCACAACGCGCCGAGCGTTTCGACCTCGCCGAGCCCATTCCCGGCCCGACCGTCCAGCGGCTGCAGGACACGGCCCGTTCCCTGGAAGTGGCAATCATCGTTCCCATCTTCGAGCGGCAGGCTGCCGGCGTGTATCGCAACTCGGCCGCCGTCATAGACGCGGATGGCGAGCTGCTGGGCGTGTACCGGAAGATGCACATCCCCGACGACCCGCTGTTCAACGAGAAATACTATTTCACCCCGGGCGATTCGCACCTGACGCACGAGGGAGCGCACCGCAGCTCCGGCGGCTTCCGCGTCTGGAGGACCCGCTTTGCGACGATCGGGGTGCTGATCTGCTGGGACCAGTGGTACCCGGAGGCAGCGCGGATCACGAGCCTGCTGGGCGCGCAGGTCCTGTTCTATCCCACGGCCATCGGCTGGCACCCTGCCGAAAAAGCCGAATCCGGCGACGCGCAGGTCCAGGCGTGGCAGACGACGCAGCGCGCCCACGCGATCTCGAACGGCGTATACGTCGCGGCCGTCAACCGGGTCGGCCACGAGGACGAAGCCGGCACGGAAGGGATCGAGTTCTTCGGCCATTCCTTCGTGAGCGATCCATTCGGGCGAATGATCGCGGAAGCCGGCGGCGACCCCGAAGTGCTGGTGGCTGAGTGCGACCCGCGGGTGATCGAGGAGACACGCCGCAACTGGCCCTTCCTCCGCGATCGCCGGATTGACGCGTACGCGCCGATCCTGAACCGCTACCTGGGCGTCTGATCTGAGCGCCGACCGCCGGATGCCGGCGGAGTGGGAGCCACACGCCGCCACCTGGATCGCCTGGCCGCATCACGAGCCTGACTGGCCCGGCAAGCTGGACGCGGTCCGCTGGGACTATGCGGAGATCGTCCGCGCCCTCCACCGGTACGAGCCGGTGGAGATACTGTGCAGCGACGAAGAGGTCGGCGAGTCCGCCCTCGACCACCTTCAGGCCCATCACGTCGATTCAGCCGGATATCGCCTGCACACGGTGCCCACCGACCGCGTGTGGCTGCGCGACTCCGCCCCGACCGGAGTGCTGCGCGGGGACGGCTCCCTCGAATGGATGAACTGGGAGTTCAACGCCTGGGCCAAGTACGACAACTACTCGCGGGACTCCCTCGTAGGGGACGCGATTGCGCGCGTCACAGGCCACGCGCTGAGCAGGCCGCTGCGCCCGGATGGCACGGGGCGTCTCGTGCTGGAGGGCGGCGGAATCGAGGTTGACGGCGCGGGCACTCTCCTGGTCACGGAGGAGTGGCTGCTGAGCGACGTGCAGGTGCGGAACCCCGGGATGACGCGGGCCGATTACGAGCGCGCATTCGCCGAGCATCTCGGGATCTCACGCACCATCTGGCTGGGCGAAGGCGCGGTCGGCGACGACACACATGGGCACATAGACGACATCGCCCGCTTCGCGCCGGGCGGGACCGTGCTGCTGGCTTACGAGGAGGATCCCGCCGACGACAATCACGCCCGTTCGCGCGACAACTTGAGGCGGCTCGAGCTCGCCGCGCGCACCGACCCGTTCAACATCGTGCGCCTTCCGTTCCCGCGACCGGTCATGATGCGCGGTGAGCGTCTGCCGGCCAGCTACGCGAACTTCTATGTCTGCAACGACGCGGTACTGGTGCCGACGTTCAACGATGCCGCGGACCGCGAGGCGCTGGAGGTGATCGCCGCCGCGTTTCCCGGCCGCGACGTGCTCGGGATCCACGCGGTCAACCTGGTGTGGGGACTCGGAACTCTGCACTGCCTAACCCAGCAGCAGCCGGCTCCGGTGTGACCGCCCCTGGAAGGCCTTATGCAGTAGTGTACGACGGCGATTGCCGGGTGTGCGAACGAATCGTCAGTCGCGTCGAACAGTGGGACAGCGATGAGCGCCTGGAGATCATTCCGTCCCGGCGCGACGACGTCAAGGCGCGCTTCCCCTGGATACCTGACAGCGCGTATGCAGAGTCGCTTCAGTTGGTCCGCACCGCCGACGGACGCACGTGGCAGGGCGGAGCCGCCGTCGAGCAGCTGCTGGACGTGCTGCCGCGCGGCCGCTGGATCTCGTGGGTGTTCCGTGTGCCGTTCGTGCGAGTGATAGCCGACCGGTTCTACCGCTGGTTTGCGCGGAACCGCTACCACCTCGGCTGTCGCGAGCACTGCCGCTTCGCGCGGGAAGGTCCGTCCCACGGCCCTCATCGACCGTCCTGATCGCCGCGGGCGCCGCACCCCGCCGGGAGGGCGGAACGCTAGCTTTCGGATGATGAACTCAGCACGCGACAGAGCCGCAGTTGTGCTGTTGAGCGGTGGCCTCGACTCCACAACTGTGCTCGCGGTCGCTTCCCGTGAAGGATTCCGAGTGCACGCGCTGACCGTGTGGTACGGACAGCGGCATGAGCAGGAACTCATTGCCGCGCGCAATGTTGCCGCAAGCTGGGGCGTCGCGGCGCATAGGGTTGTCGAGCTCGACCTGCGGACCTTCGGCGGCTCGGCACTCACGGACGAAGCGATCGAAGTTCCGCGCGATGAGCTTCCCAGCCGACCGGGCGTCCCCATCACTTACGTCCCGGCACGCAACACGATCCTGCTCTCGCTGGCGCTCGCATGGGCGGAGGTGATTCCCGCGACCGACATCTTCATCGGCGTCAACGCACTGGACTACAGCGGCTATCCGGATTGTCGTCCTGAGTTCATCGCTGCTTTCGAGCACGTCGCGAGGCTCGGCACCCGGGCAGGGTCGGAGGGCGCGATGCAGATCCGGGTGCGGGCGCCGCTCATCGATCTCACCAAGCGCGAGATCATCCGGCTCGGTGCCTCGCTCGGCGTGGACTACTCGCAGACGATGAGCTGCTACGCTCCGAACGCCGCCGGCGAAGCGTGCGGCCGCTGCGACGCATGCCAGCTCCGCCTGCGGGGCTTCGCCGATGCCGGGATCACCGATCCGGCACGGTATGCCAGCACCGCGCCGCTTGAACCGGAAACGGCGCGGTGACGTACACGGTTAAGGAGATCTTCTACACGCTGCAGGGCGAAGGTGCACACACCGGACGGCCTGCCGTGTTCTGTCGCTTTGCGGGATGCAATCTGTGGACGGGACGCGAGCAGGACAGGGCAACGGCGATCTGCGACTTCTGCGACACCGATTTCATCGGAGTGGGGCCGGACGGCGGGAAGTTCGCGACCCCGCACGAGCTGGCCGACGCTGTGGCCGCAGCGTGGCCCGCGGACGCCGGCGACGGCCGGAAGTACGTCGTGTGCACCGGCGGCGAACCGCTGCTGCAGCTCGACGAGCCGGCGATCCAGGCGCTGCACGAGCGCGGTTTCCAGGTGGCGGTCGAGTCCAACGGCACGCGCCCCGCCCCGCGAACGCTCGACTGGATATGCATCAGCCCCAAGGCCGGCGCGCCGCTGGTACAGACCTCCGGCGACGAGCTCAAGCTCGTCTTTCCCCAGGCAACCGCGCCGCCGGAGCGTTTCGCGTCGCTCGATTTCACGCATTTCTTCCTGCAGCCGATGGACGGCCCCGACCTCGGAGCGAACACGCGCGCCGCTGTCGCCTACTGTCTGGCGCACCCGCGCTGGCGGCTGAGCATGCAGACGCACAAGCTGCTCGGCCTCCGTTGAGCCGGCTCCCGCCATTCCTGCGATGTACGTAACGCACCTGGAATGCGGCGCCTGCGGCGCCACGCACGAGGCCGGCGTGGTGCATACGACGTGCAGCGAATGCGGCAAACCTCTGCTCGTGCGCTACGACCTGCGGCGCGCAGGCAAGGCACTCACGCGTGAAGCCCTCCGCTGGCGCAGCGCCACGATGTGGCGGTATCGCGAAGTGCTTCCCCCCGCAACCGAGACGAGCATCACCACGCTCGGCGAGGGGTTCACCCCGCTGCTTCCCGCGCGCGCGCTTGGCATGTCGCTCGGACTGCGGGAGCTGTACGTCAAGGACGAGTCGCAGAACCCGACGCTCAGCTTCAAGGCGCGCGGCATGTCCACGGCGGTGTCGATGGCCAGGGAGCTCGGCATCACCGCGCTCGCGACCCCGTCTGCGGGCAACGCCGCGAGCGCGCTCGCGGCATACGCCGCGCTCGCGGGGATCCCGGCGTGGATCTTCATGCCCGCCGACACGCCCACTGCGAACCGGCTCGAGTGCGAGGTGACAGGGGCGCGCGTGACGCTGATAGACGGCCTGATTACCGATTGCGCTGCCGAGGTCGCGAGACGGAAGGAGAACGAAGGCTGGTTCGACGTGGCGACGCTCAGGGAGCCCTACCGGGTCGAAGGGAAGAAGACGCTCGGCTACGAGCTGGCGGAGCAGCTACAGTGGAACCTTCCTGACGTCATCATCTATCCAACCGGAGGCGGCACGGGATTGATAGGGATGTGGAAAGCCTTCGCCGAGATGGAAGCGCTGGGCTGGATCGGTGCGGAGCGGCCGCGCATGGTCGTCGTGCAGTCGGAGACCTGCGCGCCGATCGTGCGCGCCTTCGAGCAGGGAGAGCGGTTCGCGACGGAGTTCGCCGACGCGCGCACCTGTGCATCGGGGCTGCGCGTGCCTCGCGCCATTGGCGACTTCCTGATTCTCGACGCGGTTCGCGAGTCCGGCGGCACCGCGCTGTCGGTGTCCGATGCCGAGCTGATCGCTGGCGCCCGCGAGCTCGCCCGGAGCGAGGGGATCTTCGCCTGCCCCGAGGGAGGGGCATGTGTCCCGGCGCTGCGCCGCCTGCTGCAGAGCGGAGTCGTGCGCGACGGAGAGCGGGTCGTGATCTTCAACACAGGCTCGGGCGTCAAGTACCCCGAATGCTTCCTTTGAGAGAGAGCGCGCATTGACCATTCCGACCCGCGAGCAGGCCCTCGCGCTGATGCAGGAGTTCACCGCCAGCGATTCACTCCGCAAGCACATGCTCGCCGTCGAGGCAGGCATGCGCGCGTACGCGGAGAAGCTCGGCGAGGATGTGGAGCTGTGGGGGCTGGCGGGGCTGCTTCACGACTTCGATTACGAGAGGTTTCCCAACGACGCGCACTCGCCGACCGAGGAGCATCCGTCGGAAGGGGTCCGCATTCTCCGGGAACGCGGTTATCCCGAAGAAGTCCTCGAAGCGATTCTGGGACACGCCGCGTACACCGGCGCGCCGCGCAACTCGCGAATGGCGAAAGCGCTGTTCGCGGTGGACGAGCTTACGGGACTGATAACTGCGACGGCCCTCGTGAAGCCGTCGCGCAGCGTGGCCGACGTGGACGCGCGCTCCGTCCGGAAGAAGATGAAGGACAAGGCCTTTGCGCGCGGCGTCAATCGGGAAGACATCGTGGACGGCGCCTCCGATCTTGGCGTGGATCTGGACGAGCATATCTCGTTCGTGATCGGAGCGATGCAGCGGGAGGCCGCGAGCCTCGGCCTGTAGCACCGACTATATTGCGCGGACACTCGCGCGCCACGTGCGCCGCGTTCCCGTCCATCTCCCACGCGAGGACGCGCCATGAACCGACCCTCCACGGGCGGCCCGGCCGGCGGACCTGTCTCTCAGTTCATCCGCCATCACTTCAGGCATTTCAACGCAGCGTCGCTGGTGGACGCGGGCGACGGGTACATCCGCCATCTCGACCAGGGCGGGAAGATGTTCGTCACGCTCGCGGGCGCCATGAGCACCGGCGAGCTCGGGCTCTCGCTCGCCGAGATGATCCGCCAGGACAAGGTGCACGGCATCACCTGCACCGGCGCGAACCTGGAGGAGGACCTCTTCAACCTCGTGGCGCACACCCATTACGAGCGGGTGCCGAACTACCGCGACCTCAGCGCCGCTCAGGAGAAGGCGCTGTACGACCGGCACATGAACCGGGTCACCGACACCTGCATCCCCGAGGGAGAGGCGATGCGCCGGATCGAGGACGCGGTGTTGGATGAGTGGAAGGCTGCCGAAGCCGGGAGTGAGCGCCTGTTCCCGCACGAGTTCCTGTATCGCGTGATCAACAGCCGGCGCCTGGAGGCAAGCTACGAGATCGATCCGCGCGACTCGTGGATGGTCGCTGCGGCGGAGAGGAACCTGCCCGTGTTCGTGCCGGGTTGGGAGGACTCGACGCTCGGCAACATGTACACAGGCCACTGCATCTCGGGAACCATCCGCAACGTGCACACCGTGCGCTCGGGCATCGAGTACATGATGCGACTGGCCGAGTGGTACCAGGAGGTCACCAGCAGCGCGTCGCTGGGGTTCTTCCAGATCGGCGGCGGCATAGCCGGAGACTTCCCCATCTGCGTGGTGCCCATGCTGCACCAGGACCTGCGGCAGGAGGACGTTCGACTCTGGGGCTACTTCTGCCAGATCAGCGACGCGACAACGAGCTACGGCGGCTACTCAGGCGCGGTGCCTAACGAGAAGATCACGTGGGGCAAGCTCGGCGTGGACACGCCAAAGTACATCATCGAATCGGACGCGACGATCGTGGCGCCGCTGATCTTCGCGCTGGTGCTCGGCTGGTAGGCTGAACGCCAGGCACAACCGCAAGCGCTAGTCGTCCTCGTTCGTCGCGTAGGTGTTGCCGCGCCGGACCAGCGGCTGCGACGGATCCCACCGCGGCCCCCAGGCGGGAAGCCGTCCGTCCACCACAACCTGGCGCGTTCGCAGTGTCACGATGTCCAGCACGACCAGCTCCGTCTGATCACGGCCCGCCGTGAGGACGAGATGACGGCTGTCCGGCGCCCAGGAGGCGTCCTCGTGGTTCCTGCCGCGTGTGAGCTGCCGCGACCGCTTGTCGTTCACGTCTATGAGCCACACCTGGAAGCCGCCACCCTGCTGAGTGTACGCCACGTACCGGCCGTCGGGCGACCACTCCGGGCTGGTGCGGTAGCTGCGCACGCCGAACGTGCTGGCGGTGAGCTGGCTGATTCCGCTGCCGGTTGCGCTAGCCGTGAACAGCTGCGGCGTCATCCGCACCGTCGCCCCGCGCCCCTGCCATGTTCGCGGCATCACGAACGCCATGCGGCGGCCGTCCGGGCTGAAAGTCGGCGAGGACGCGTTTCTCGTCTGCGCGATGCGCGTGAGCCGCCTGGTCGCGCGATCGACTGATACGAGCTGGCTGCCGCCGGTGCCGCTGGCAGCGAACACGATCCGCTTGCCGTCGGGGGTGTACACCGGTGTGATGTTGTAGCCTCGGGGTGTGACCGTGAGCAGCCGGACCTCTCCCGTGCCGACGTCCACCTCCGCCACCTGCGTCCCGACGTCGGTGATGTCGGAATACACGATCCAGCGGCCGCTCGGATGCCATGCCGGAGACAGGGCGCGCCCGCGTGTCGTCAGCTGACGCTCGTTGGCACCGTCCGCGTCCACCACGTACAGCATGCTGCCGCGGAGAAAGGCGATCCGCGATGCGGCAGCGCCTCGCACTCCGGTCAGCCAGTGCTGCAGATCATCGGCGGCGGTGTGGAACGCCATCCGCTCGACGTACGCCAGTGAATCGGATGCCGCCATCTCCGTTGGCACGCGCGCCCGCAGCAGCGAGTCGCGCACCGCAGGGTATCGCGCAATGGCGGCGTGCAGTCGCGTGCCCTCGGCAGCGATAGCGGTGAACATCGAGTCGCGGCGCGCCACTTCGATTGCACGCTGCTCGAGATTGCGTGGCTGCCGGCCCCGCGACGCGCGAACCAGCGAGTCGTAGGTGACCGACAGCCCGACGAGCCGCTCACGTGCGAGCCGCTCGAGGTTTCCGTACAGGGTCACCAGCGAGTCGTGAACGAAGCGCGCCCGGTCCGGCGGAGCCGAGGGGACGGCGAAATCGCGCGTAACCGGGACACCGCCAGCCGCCGTGTCGTACACGGTGACGCGGAGCGTATCGAGTCTGCGCTCGGCCCGGACCACGAAACGGGCGCCAAGCTGCGCGACGCTGTCGGGCTGCAGAATCGGCGGATCCTCGCCCTCGATCAGCGGGCGCAGCAGATCGGCCTCGACGCGCCGCACCTCGAGAACGTCGCCGTGGTCGAGGTCGCGCTCCAGAATCGTGCGGATCGAGTCGTGTCGGTCGCGAAAAACAGGAAGGACGAGTACTGACGGCCTCGCAACGCTGTCCGCGCGGGGCGGCGTCGGCGCGGGGGTGGCACTCCGCTGGGCGGATGCGGCTGATGCGCCGACCAGGCATGCGACAGCCGGCAGAAGGGCGTACAGGATTCGTCTCATTGTCCTTGCTTCGCTGCTCCTTGAACCGCGGCGCGCCTGCGCCGGCTGATCGTGATTGCTGCTTGTCCTGCCGTAGTGAAACGATACGGCTATCCTTCCGGTATGTTCCCCGCGGAGCCCATACCCACTGCGCTCCTGATGGTCACGTTCGGCGTGCTGCTCGCGGTGAGCGTGATCTTCAGCCGTGTCTCCGATCGGGCCGGCATCCCCGTCGTTCTCATCTTTCTGACGATCGGGATGCTCGCCGGTTCCGAGGGAATCGGCCGGATAGCCTTCACCGACTACCATTTCGCGTTCCGTGTCGGAACGATAGCGCTTGCGGTGATTCTGTTCGACGGTGGCCTGAACACGCCCATGTCCGCGGTCCGCCGGTATGGCGCCCCGGCTGGCGTGCTCGCCACCTTCGGCGTGCTTGCAACTGCCGGCTTTGTCGCCGTGGCCGCGCGCATGATCGGCTTTTCCTGGCCGGCAGCCCTGCTGCTCGGGGCGGTGGTGTCTTCGACCGATGCCGCGTCGGTGTTTGCCATTCTCCGTGGCAGCCGCATCCACCTCAAGCGACGCGTCGGGCTCACGCTCGAAGTGGAATCGGGGCTGAACGACCCGATCGCCATGCTTCTCACCGTCGAGCTCACCCGCGGCTTCACGCTTGGCCTCGACGTGCTGGACTGGTCGTTCGCGCTGAACGTTGTGCGGCAGATGCTCATCGGCGGACTCGCTGGCGTGGCGATCGGTTTCGGTGGGCGCCTGTTGCTGAATCGGGTTCGCCTCCCGGCGGGCGGGCTGTATCCCGTGCTCACCCTCGGGCTGGCGTTCCTCGCATTCGGCATACCGACGCTCCTGGGTGGCAGCGGGTTTCTGGCCGTGTACCTCGCCGGCCTCGTCCTCGGCAATGGCCCCCTCCCCTACAGGGTGGGTCTCCTGCGGGCGAACGACGCGGCAGCGTGGCTGAGCCAGATCTCCGTCTTTCTCCTCTTCGGGCTCCTCGTCTTCCCTTCGGAGCTGGCAGCAGTCGCAGGAGCAGGAGTGGCGCTGGCGCTGCTGCTCACCCTAGTCGCGCGACCGCTGGCGGTTCTGCTGTGCCTGCTGCCATTCCGCTACCCGCTCACCGACATCGGCTACATCGGCTGGGTGGGATTGCGTGGCGCCGTGCCGATAATCCTGGCCATGTTCCCCGTGCTGGCGGGTGCGCCTGGCGCCGACAGGATCTTCAACATCGTCTTCTTCATCGTGGTCGCGAACGCGCTGCTGCCCGGCGTGACGGTCCCCTGGCTCACCCGCAGGCTGCGACTCCAGTCCGACGAGCCTCCGTCGCCGCCCGCGGTCCTCGAGATCGAGTCGCTCCAGCCGCTGCAGGGTGAGCTGCGCTCCTTCTATGTGGACGATGCACTCGCCGTTGCCGGTCAGCCGCTTCGCGACCTTCCGTTCCCGGGCAGCGCGGCCGCCACGCTCATAGTGCGCGGGCAGGAGCTGATCGCGCCGCTTCCCGACGTGGTCCTGATGCCCGGTGACCACGTGTACGTCCTGTCGCAGCGGGAAGACTACGCTTTCATCCAGCTGATGTTCGGAAGGCCGGAGGAATAAGGACAAGCCGGCCGCCCGGGTCGAGCGGCCGGCTTGCATCGCGTCCTGACTACGCGCGGCGTCGGTTCATCGAAGCGAGCGTCGTACACACCGCCGGGTACACGCGCGCACCTTCGGATCTCGGGCGAAGCCGCTCCCAATCCATCAGCCGTACTTCGCCGGCGTTGAGAGCGCGCGCTTCCTCGACCAGTGTTCCTGTCGCGGTGTACAGCGCCATCCCGAACCGCTTCACCCGGATCGGCGCCGGCGTGCAACGCACCTGTACCTGCTGGATGAGACGGGAGTACTGCTTCCTGCTCTCCGCGCGGCGCGGCGACGCATAGTTC
Source organism: Gemmatimonadaceae bacterium (assembly GCA_036374155.1). Lineage (GTDB taxonomy): Bacteria > Gemmatimonadota > Gemmatimonadetes > Gemmatimonadales > Gemmatimonadaceae > DASUUI01. The sequence continues at coordinate 46,571 of DASUUI010000097.1, forward strand.
CAGCGCATGACCACGGTGTACGCGCCATCACCGGCGCGACCAACGCGCCCCGTGTCGATCGCCACGTTCATCTGGGCGTCCCGGTAAACCTGACGCCACCCGTCCTGCGCTTCGGCGGACGGAGCGATGAGACAGACGGCAGCTGCCGCGATAGTCAGCACACGAAAAGCACTCATTCCATTCTCCGGAAGTTGGCGCCCGAAAAACCGGGCGTTTGAAATCGGCAAATTATCGGTGAACGCTTGTACCCACACCGGCCGCTGCTGATTCCCGCCAGCCGGGACCGGGACGCCAGGCGCCCCAACCTCAACGCAGGAGCCAATTTGCACATCCCGTGCTCGGATTGCTCGTGGCCCCTTGACGTATCAACTTTTCTTGATATATAATTCTGCCATGACGCAAGCCACCGCACTGGAGCCGGGCCGCGCCGCGGCCGTGTTCCACGCACTCTCCGACCCCACAAGACTCGAGATCCTGAGCTGCCTGGGGGGAAACGAGCGGTGCGTCTGCGACATGACCGGAGCGCTCGATACGGCCCAGTCGCGGCTGTCCTTCCACCTCAAGGTGCTGAAGGAGGCCGGGCTGATCACAGACCGCCGGAGCGGACGCTGGGTCTACTACACCATTGTCCCAGATGTGCTCGCCGAAGCGTCCGCGTTCCTGGAGAAAGTTCAGGAGAGCTGCGCCTGCGGACCCTCCGGGACACCCTGCTGCG
>DASUUI010000098.1:0-19042 GCA_036374155.1 Gemmatimonadaceae bacterium
AGCCGGCTTGCCGTCGATCTCGATGATTCTGTCGCCCGGCTGAAACCCGACCCGCTCGGCCGGGCTGTTCGGCAGCGCAGCCATCACGATCAGCCATTCGTCGCGGATGTCCACCTGGAGGCCGACGCCCGCGTAATTCCCGGACGTGGTCTCTGCCAGCTGCTCGAGCCGGTCGTCGGGAAGGAAGCGCGTATAAGGGTCATTCAGCTCGTACAGGACGCCGTCCACGGCCTTCCGGTACAACTGGTCCTCGGAAAGGGAATCCACGAAATCGCGGGCGACGTGCTGCCGGACCTCATCGAACAATCGGGCCGTCTGGTAAGCGGACAACTGGTTGTCGCGCGTTCCGCGCTGCACCAGCCAGCCGCCGGTCGCGAGGGCAAGCACGAACACCGCCCCCACCGCGATGACGCGGGCGCCGCCTGCTATCCGAAAGAACCTCGCTGCTCCCACTCAGTCTCTCCGTGCTGAACCCGCGACGGCCGCGCGCCCCGCAAGGGCGCCGAACTCCGCCGGAAGGTGCGACACCAGCGCATCCACCACGCGGGAGAACACCTCCTCCCTCGTTCCCGTCCCGTCAACCGCGACTATCGGCCCCGCTTCCGCGTGCGCGCTCACCCACGCAGGGTCCGCGAACTCGCGGAACGCAGAGCTGACGCTCACGTGAAACTCGTCCGCAGCCTGCTCGATCCTGTCCCTCACTCCCCGCGCCGTGGCCCTGGCCAGTCCGCTCGACACGGGGAGATCGAGCAGCAGCGTCAGGTCCGGCACCAGGCCCCCAGTAGCAAGACGATTGGCGGCCCGAATCTCTTCTTCCGGCAATCCGCGCCCCACCACCTGGTATGCATACGTCGAAAGAAAGAAGCGGTCCAGCACGACCATGAGCCCGCGCTCCAGGGCAGGCAGAATCTCCCGTCGGCACAACTCCGCGCGCGATGCCATGAACAGGTGCGCCTCGGTGGCCGCACTCATCCTCGACGCCGGGTCGAGCAGCAGCCGGCGAATCGCATCACCCACTTCCGTACCCCCGGGCTCGCGGAACGTTGCCGCCGCAGTCCCGCTGCCGTGGAGGGCATCCATCAGCAGCGCGATCTGCGTGCTCTTGCCCGCGCCCTCTGCCCCCTCGAACACCACAAGCCGGCCGCGCACGCTCACCCCAGAGTGATTATCGGACTTGCAGCTCCCTTGCGAATCCCTTCCCCGATCCAGCCGTTCACCCTGTACATGAGCTTGTCGAAGTTCTCCTGCGCGACGATCAGCTGCTGATAGGCCGCGTTCACCTGCATGTGGCCAAGCAGCTCCTCGAGCTGTCGCTCCAGGTCCTCGGAAGGCTCCTCCCCGCGCGCCATCGCCTGCTGGGCCTGCACCCGCAGGTCCTCGACTTTCCTGAGCAGCTCCACCGCCTCGCTGTCCCCGCCGAGAACGTCGTTGGCGCGTTTTACCGCCTGGTATTCCGGCGTCTGACCGATGAGCCTGCCGATCTCGCGAGCCTTTTCTTCAAGCATCAGGCGATAGTCTCCGGTGTTGGTGCTGCCCTGCGCTGAGCGGCCAGAACCCGTGGCCTCCCCGCGAGATCAGGGAATATCCGTACCGCGGCGAACCCCTCGGCTTCTCGAACGACTGCCGCCGTTTCCTCTGCACGACGGGAATCCACTTCGATCACCAGCCAGCCATCCTCCGCGAGTACGCCGGCGGATTGCTTCACAAGCTCGCGCGTGTGGGCGAGCCCATCCGTGCCCGAGACGAGCGCGACCGGAGGTTCCCAGTCCCGCACGGCCGACGGCAGCTGCTGCATCTCCGGCGCGGCAATGTAGGGAGGGTTGGCCACGATCAAAGCCACGGACTCTCCGAGCACGGGACGCAGCATGGAGCCGCAACGCAGCTCTACGGGACAGCGGCCGGCGGTCGCTTCGACGTTGGCCCGCGCAACCGCGAGGGCGTCCTCCGACACGTCCGTGCCTATCACACGATCGAACGCGCCTTCAGTCGCCAGCGCCAGCGCGATCGCCCCCGAGCCGGTGCCCACATCCACGGCGACGCCAGTGGTGCAGAGACTCAGCGCCACGTCCACGACGATTTCCGTTTCCGGCCGCGGGATGAGGACGCGCTCGTCCACGCGGAGCACGAGGTTGCGGAACGCTGCGCGCCCCGTTGCGTAGGCGAGCGGTGCCCCGGCAGCCACCCTGTCGGCGGCGGCGCTGGACGCCTCACGGATGTCTCCCGGGACGCCATCGTCCGCGTGGGCAGCGAGCCACGCCGGCGTTCGGTCCCAGACGAGAGAAAGAAGCTCGCGCGCGTCGCGCCGCGACGCGTCCCCGCCGATGATGCCGGCGAGCTTCTCGCCGAACTCCCGCACGGTATGGGCGTGCGCGCCCCCGCTGTGCGGCCGCATGGCGGTGTCAGGCACTCAGACGCTCCTCCACGTCCGCAACCGCGAGCGCATCGATCAGCTGGTCGAGCTCTCCGTCGAGCACGCGGTCCAGCTCGTGGACCGTGTAGTTGATCCGGTGGTCAGTCACCCGGTTCTGCGGGAAGTTGTAGGTGCGGATCTTCGCCGACCTGTCGCCGGTCCCGACCTGCGTCCGCCGCAAGCGCGATCGCTCGGCTTCCTGCTCCGCCAGGCGCGCATCGAGCAGTCGTGCGCGAAGCACCTCCATCGCCTTGATCTTGTTCTGCAGCTGCGACTTCTGGTCCTGCTGGCTGACCACGATGCCCGTCGGCATGTGTGTGATCCGCACCGCGGAATCGGTGGTGTTCACGCTCTGGCCACCGGGCCCGGACGATCGGAACACGTCGATGCGGAGATCCTTGTCCTCGATCTTCATGTCGATCTCCTCTGCTTCCGGAAGGACGGCAACCGTGGCGGCCGAGGTGTGAATGCGGCCCTGACTTTCGGTAACCGGTACCCGCTGCACGCGATGGACGCCGGACTCCCAGCGCATCATGCCAAAGGCGCCGTTCCCGAGGACCTTGAAGATGGACTCCTTCACGCCTCCGAGGCTCCCCTCGGAATGGGAGATGTGCTCGACCTTCCACCGCCGCCGCTCGGCGAAGCGCGTGTACATGCGATGCAGATCCGCCGCGAACAGCGCGGCCTCGTCGCCGCCGGTGCCGGCCCTTATCTCGACGATCGCAGGACGATCGTTGAGCGGATCAGGCGGCAGGAGTGCAGGCTTCAGCTCCGACTCGAGCCGCTCGAGCTCCGACTCGAGGCGCGCGACTTCGTCGCGCGCCTCGGCTGCCATCTCGTCGTCGTCGGCAAGAAGCAGCTCGCGCGCCTGCTCGAGCTCGCTCTCGATTTTCCTGATCCTCTCCGCAAGGGAGACGACCGTGGAAAGCTGCCGGTGCTCGCGGCCCAGCGCGGCCATCCGCTGGGCGTCGCGAACGGTGCCGGGGTGTGAGAGCTCGCGCTCGACCTCGGCCGCGCGATCCAGAGCCGCGGCGAGACGATCGCGGAGCGTCAGCTGTCCTGCTTCCGGTATTTCTGCCGGAACCGCTCGACGCGACCGGCGGTGTCGATCAGCTTCTGCTTACCGGTGAAGAACGGGTGACAGTTGGAGCAGATGTCGGTATGGATCTCGGCCTGGGTGGACCGCGTCTCAAACGTGTTGCCGCAGGCGCAGCGAACGGTCGCGGTCGCATAGACCGGATGGATCTCGGGCTTCATTGGAACCTCAGGTGTTGAAATGCCGGCCGGGGGAGTGCCCACCGCCGCCGATGGATAGCTTTGAAATATAGCGCAAACCGTTGTGGGAGAACAGGTTCACGCCTCTTTGCCAGCGATCCACACCCCCCGGGGGGCCTCTTCCTGGCCAGCCAGGGCCCCGTCGGAAGAACGGCTGCCGCGGGGCGGGTCAATCCCCCGCGACCCTCGTGTCAGGGGACGAAAAAGGTGCCGTGCGGGACTGCGTGCCCGCTGGCCCCGTGCGGCCAGCCCTCCCGGCGGAAGGATACGCCCGGCCGGGCGCTTCCCGCGTCACGGAACGCCTGGTCGTAGCGCAGCGCGCCCGTAGCTCTGTCGAGCCGCAGCATAAGCACCGGCGCGCCATTGTCGCCCTGATCGACGAGAACGATCCGGTCGCTTCCGGGGTCCGGCGACAGCCAGTGCGGCCTGAACGTGGTGTCCATCTGCAGGCGTGAGACTTCACGCGGCCGTTCGGGATCGGCGACGTCCAGGACGATCACAGCCGCTCCGTAAGCCACCGGCATGACCCAGTAATGCGAGACGACGAGGGGCACGCCGCAGCCGCGGTTGCCATTCTCCGTTGCAAAGCGGTGAACAAGCCTGGCCGTCGGTGCGCCCGTGTCGAGGTCCCGGAGAAAGTACAGACCGCAGTAGTAGGTGCTCATCAGCGCCGTACGACCGCCTGCCAGGAACCTCGCCTCGAACGGATAGGCCTCGGAGGAGTCCGGCTCGGGCTCGAGTCGAACGGTTCTCAGAAGCGCGAGGTCGGAAAGCCGCCAGAGCTGGAACACGTCAGCCGTGCGTTCATCATCCATCGGCGAGCTGACCGTAAGGATCCTGTCGCTCGCCCGGTTTGCGTCCAGCGAGTACGTACGGATCCGCGCGCCCGGAAACGCGGCGTCAGCTGACGACGATGTTCGCAGCACTTTCCCCTGCGGGTTGAACAACGCAATCCCCCCGGGATTTCCGGGGACCGTGCTGTCCCCGTATTGCACGGTCGCCAGCACGTTACCGTCATCGAGGCGCAGGAAGCTGTGCACGTGATGAAAGCCGTGGACGTGCTCCAGCTCTCCGGTCAGTCGCGGCGCAAGCGGGTCGGCCGCATCCCAGATCACGGTCCGGTGGGTGAAGCCGTTGGCGAAGAACTGCGTGCCCGACAGCATCTGCTCGGTGTGATGCGGGTAGAGACCACTGGCCCCGGCCGGAACTGTCTTCAGGACGTGGCCGTAGGTGGCCGAGCCCTCGCGAGCATCGATGATCGCGAGAAAGTCGCTGTCCTTGCGATCCGCGTCACCCGTCCACGCGTACAGGAACCGCGCGGGATACGGACCATGCCCCGCATGCTGGGCGGACAGCGGCGCGGCGCCCACTGCGACCACGGTGACGACTGCAGCGGCGGCGAGCGCCACGATCGAACGCACATGTGAGATCATGCGCGCCAAATCTACGGCGGCCGTGAGCCCCGTGCTGCGCAGGCTGGATCACCGGCCGGCGCCCGCTGCGGCCAGGAACCCGCGCTTGCGCATCAGGGCCTCGATCCGCGGGTCGCGTCCGCGGAAGGCGCGATACCCCTCGGCCGGGTCCACCGTATTGCCGACCGAGAAGATGAACTGGCGAAGACGCTGTGCGACTCCCGGATCATAGAAGCCCGTGCCTTCGCGGAACGCTTCCGCCGCGTCCGCCGTCAGCACGTCCGACCAGAGGTAGCTGTAATAGCCCGCCGAGTAGCCGTCGCTGCCGAAGACGTGCAGGAAGTGCGGCAGCCGGTGTCGCATGACGATCTCCTTCGGCATTCCCAGCTCCGCGAGCGTCTCGCGCTCGAAGGCGACGGGGTCGATCGGAGTGCTGCCAGCCAGATGCAGCCGCATGTCCATGAGCGCGCTGATGAGATACTCGACCGTGGCGAATCCCTGGTTGAACGTGGCCGCGCGCTCGATCCGCTCGACCAGCTGCTGCGGAATCGGCTGGCCCGTCTGGTAGTGCAGCGCGAACCGCTGCAGCACCTCCGGCGTTTCCAGCCAGTGCTCGAGCAGCTGTGACGGAAACTCCACGTAGTCGCGCGCAACCGCCGTTCCCGAGAGGACCGGGTAGGTCACGTTGGACGAAAGACCATGCAGCGCATGGCCGAACTCGTGGAACAGCGTCGTGGCATCATCCCAGGAGATGAGCACGGGCTCACCCGGGTTGCCTTTGACGAAGTTCGAGTTGTTGGAGACGATCGTCGTCACGTCGCCATCCACCCTTCCCTGCCGCCGGTAGGCGTTCATCCACGCGCCTGAGCGCTTGCCCGGGCGCGCGTACGGGTCGAAGTACCACAGGCCGATGTGGCGACCGCTCGTCCTGTCCGTCACCTCCCAGACCCGGACGTCGGGATGGTACACCGGAACTGTGACCGGCTCGAAGCGGAAACCGAACAGCTCGCCCGCGACCCAGAACATCCCTTCGCGCAGCTTCTCCAGCTGCATGTATGGCTTGATCTCGTTCTCGTCGAGATCGAAGCGGGCCTTGCGTACCTTCTCGGCGTAGAACCGATAGTCCCACGGCTCGATGGTGATCCCTGCGCCTTCCGCGTTCGCTATAGCCTGCATGTCCGCGACTTCCTCGCGTACGCGCGCGACCGCGGCGGGCCAGACGGCAGTCATCAGCTCCATCGCGCGTTCTGGCGTTCTAGCCATCGCGTTCTCCAGGCGCCAGTGAGCATGCGTCTCGTACCCCAGCAGCTTTGCGCGCTCTGCACGCAAAGCCAGTATCCGGCTGATGATTGCCTTGTTGTCCGTCTCGCCGCCGAGATCGCCGCGGCTGACGAACATCCGCCATGCGCGCTCGCGAAGCGCGCGGTTCTCCGCGTAGGTGAGGAACGGATCCATGGCGGACCGGGTGTTCGTTATCACCCAGGCGCCGGACTGACCCTTCGCCGTTGCCGCCGCAGCCGCCGCGTCCCGCAGCGACTGCGGCAGGCCCGCCAGCTCCGCTTCGCTGGTTATGACCAGGAACTGGTTGGTCTCATCGGCAAGCACGTTCTGATTGAACCGCGTGAACAGGCCGGCGAGCTCCTGGTTGATCGCGGCAACGCGTGCCTTTGCCGCTGAATCGAGCCGCGCGCCCGCGCGGACGAAGTTGGTGTAGCGGAACCAGGCGAGCCGCTGCTGCTCAGGGGTCCAGCTCGCCTTGTCGGGCGAGTTGTACACGGCCTCGATCCGGCCGAACAGCGCAGCGTTCTGCGTGATCCGGTCGGCGTGGGCCGCGAGCCTGGGCGCCATCTCCCGCTCGACGGCCTGAAAGTCGGGCGTATTCATCGTCGAGCTCCAGATGCCGTAGATCGTGCTCACTCGATCCAGCGTCCGGCCCGCGCGCTCGAAAGCAGCCAGGGTGTTCTCGAACGTGGGATCTTCAGCGCTGCCGGCAATCCTCTCGATCTCGGCCAGCTGTTCCGCCATCGCTGCCTCGAGGGCCGGCTTGAAGTGCGCCACCTCCACGCGATCGAACGGCGGGACGCCCCCGAACGGACCCGTCCACTGATTGAGAAGCGGGTTGGCGTTGGTGACGGGCGTCTGAGTCGCCGGATCGGCGGCCGGAGGGATTGTCGCAGCACAGGCCATGACAGCTGGGATAAGCAGAAGCGCGGAGACCCAGCGCTTCCGACACGGTGTGGGTAGCGGCATTGTCAGCTCGCCGTTGGATGTTGTGGTGGCTGCTCCGCGCCGGGCGCGGGGCCGCCCCGAAAGACCCTCAAAAATGATACCCGTCCGGCCGCCCGAGGTGCTCGATCGCGTCGCCGGGGCGGCAGGAGCGCGGGCCGCGTGGCAAATTGCGCCGTGCTCATGTCCCGCCTGCTGATCGCAACCTGTCTCTGCCTCGCGGCGTCATTCGCCGGCGCACAGCAGCCTGCTCCTGCGCCGCCGCAGCGCACCATGGACACCAGCAGCGAGCCGCTCAGCGTTTACCTGATCACCGTGGGACAAGGTGATCCGTACTGGACACGCTTCGGGCACAACGCGCTCTGGATCCGCGACCGGACGCGCGGGACGGACATCGCGTACAACTGGGGGCTGTTCGATTTCAACGAGCCGGGTTTCCTCTCGCGGTTCCTGTCCGGCAACACGCGCTACTGGATGGCCGGCTTCGACACGTGGGAGATGCTGGACGTGTACCGGTCGGAGAACCGCAGCATCGACGTGCAGGAGCTGGCGCTCACCCCTGCCCTGGCGCGGGACATCCAGCAGTTCGCAGAGTGGAACGCGCTTCCGGAAAACCGCACGTACAGATACGACTACTACCTGGACAACTGCTCCACGCGAATCCGGGACGCGCTGGATCGCGCGCTCTCTGGTCAGATCAAGCTGGCCACGGACACCGTCCGCACACATCACACGTATCGCTGGCACACGCAACGGCTGCTCGCGGAGCATGCGCCCACGTGGGGCGGCATCATGCTGGTCCTTGGCCAGCGAGCTGATCGGCCGATAACGGCATGGGACGAGATGTTCGTTCCGATGCTGATGCGCGACGCCCTGCGCGCCGTGAACATCACCGACGGGATTGGCGGGAGGCAACCGCTCATCCGGGCGGAGTGGCGCATGTTCGAGGCGGCACGACCCGCCGAGCGCGCGGACGCCCCCAACCGGACCGTCGCCTACACCGTCACGGGCGTTCTGCTCGGCCTGCTGATCGTGGTTCTGGCCCGGGGGGTCGGTCGCACCGGCTGGCCGACGATGACACAGACCGTGACGGCCACGCTGGTCAGCGCCTGGTCAATTTTCGCCGGCGCCGCAGGGCTGGTGGTTGCGGGGATGTGGGCGTTCACGCACCACATCTTCATGTACGCGAACGAGAACGTGCTGCAGATGACCCCCTTGTCGATGGTCCTCGCTCTGCTCCTCCCGCTCAGCCTCCGCGCACGACCCCGGCCGCGGGCCGCCCATCTTGCTGCCCTGCTGGCGTTTGTCATCCTCGGACTCTCACTCATCGGCCTGCTGGTCCAGCTGTTCCCGCTGATGCGCCAGCGAAATGGTGAGATCATCGGGCTGGCGCTCCCCCTGCACGCTGCGGCCGCTTATGCGGTGTGGCGCCTCACTCACCCGGCGGCCGTGTCCGCCGGCGCGGAGGGTGTCGGAGTCGAAGGAGCCGGTCACTCGCGAGCCGGGTGACCAGCTCTTAGAGTCGGATCTCCTTCCCGTCTTCGGCCGACTTGTACACGGCCTCTACAAGGCGGTGAATCAGCACCTGGTCCTCCGGCGGCTCGTACCTGCTCTCACCCTGCACGACCGAGATGAAATGGGCGAGCTCGGCGCGGTAGGACTGAAGAAATGCGCTCTCTCGTGCAGCGGCCCCAGTCGGCGAGACGTCCACCGGCTTCCCGTTGAGCTCCTTCACCACGCGCAGCGGCGCGAGGCGGGCGCTGCCGCGCGCGCACAGGACCTCGAACCACCAGCGCTCCTCCTGGCCCACATAGGACCACGTGGTGTCGCAGACGATGCTGAGCCCCGCCGCGCACTCCACATGGACGAACATCGAGTCTTCCACCGCGGTCGCCGACTTCGGGCCGTCCGCCCAGGCGGTAACGCGAACGAGCTTCGGGAAATCCGCCAGCCAGAGAGCCAGGTCCATGAGCGCGAGCCCCTGCTCGAGAAAGGCGCCTCCTCCGCCCTCGGCGCGCCGGGCGCGCCACCCCCGCTGCGAGTTGCGGAAGCCGTACTCGCCCGCACGGATGGCTTTCATCTGCCCCAGCTCACCGCCCTCGAGAAAGCGTGCCAGCTGCTGCACGTCGCTGCGGAAACGGTGGTTGGTTCCCACGACGACCTTGCGCCCGCTGCGCTCCGATGCGGCGAGGATGCGCTCCACGCCGCGCGAGCTCAGAGCCACGGGGCGCTCGCAAAGCACGTGAACGCCGGCGCGCAAAGCGCTGAGGACGTGGGGCTCGTGCAGGTGATTGGGCGTTGCGATGACCACCGCATCCATCTCCAGCTCCAGGAGGTCCTCGATGTCGGTGAAGACGTGCGACACGCCGAAACGCTCCGCGATTGCGGACGCCTTGGGGCCGTCATTGTCGCACAGGGCGACGACCTCGACTCCGCGCAGCTTGGCGACCGCCGGCAGGTGGGCGAGCTGGGTGATCGCCCCGACGCCTACAATTCCCAGCCGTATCTCGGGCTTCATCGCGGGCTCCGCAGATCGGATTCGTTGACACGCGCCACGTTGGTACCAACGTAATACGCCGCAAGGATCTCCTGGGCGGAGCGGCCCGCGCGCGCGCGCCCGATTGCTCCCCACTGGCACATGCCGATCCCGTGTCCATTCCCCCCGCCGCGGAACACGGCGCGACTCAGGACGCCGCCTGTTCCACGCGTGGTGGATACCGACACGTCCGTGCTGTTCAGTATCTGCCCGCTCGGCGTCCGGAGGACGAAGCGCATGTCGTTGCCGCGGAGCACGTAACTGCCACGCTGCGTCACCACCGAGAGCGAGCCCAGGCGTCCTGAGCTGGTGCGACTCCCCTCTACGAGATCACGCACTGCTCCCGGGTCCGCGGGAGCGCCAGTGGCGTACTGGCGCAGGTACCGTGCGATCGCAGCGTTGACGTCCCGCTGCTCCATCGTCCTGGTCCAGCGAAAGGTCGGCGACTCATCGCACCAGAACCGGTCGGTCCCCGGGATGCGATCGCTGACCGCGCGCAGGTACGGAAGATCGGTCCCGGTGCGCCACACCTCCGACGCCGCTGCGGTCGAGCCTCCACAGGTGGAGTGATACGGCGCATCGATCAGCTGCCCGTCGTAGAATAGCCCCAGGCCGACCGTCGAAGCGACGGCCTCATCGGTAACGGGACGCTCGGCTTCGACACCGCCATACACCTGCTCGCGCACGTCCGACACGATGTCGAACTGCGCGCCGCGCCGCGAGCGGACCCGAACGTACACGTAACTGCGCGCCGTGATCGCCTGCGCCTGCGCGGCTGCCAGCTCCGCAGGCGGCCGGTTGCCGATCTCGAGCGGCACGACGCCCCGGAGGTAATCCTCCACGCCGATCCGGTTCATGATCAGCAACCCTGAATCGGTGGGAGACACCCGCAGCTCACCACGGTACCGCTTGCCGGCATAGAGTATCGCATCCTGCGAAGAGGCGGGACGCAGGACCACCGTCGAACGTGTGGCTGGATGCGCGGCGCCCGAGCCGGGCTGCACGCGCAGCTGCGAGCCGACCGCCACCATGGACCACGTCTGGTTGGCAGGTACGCGCACCGCACGACCTTCACCGCCGGGATACTCCAGCGTCCAGTCCGCGAGGCCGCTGAAACTTGCCGCGGAGATTCGCCACCCGACCGCAACGCGCGCAACGACGTCCCACGGACCGGAAAGAGACGCAGTGAGCCCGCTTCTGCCCACAGGCACAGGCGCTGCGCCGGCGCGCGCGCGCGCGCCACCACGGATCGTCGGCAGCACCGTAGGCGGCGGTTCCGGATCGGCGGGCGGTTGTGGAACCGCCGCTGCTGTTGCTGTATCCGGCGCCCGAACGATGGGAGGCGGCGGCAGCCGCGGCGTGACCGGCGTGGCCCGCGGGGCGCACGATATCGCCAGCAGCGCGACCGCTACGGCAGCAGAGGCACGGCGATTATCCACCGTCAGCGGCCAAAGCTGTTCGCGGCGGCGCCCAGCATGGGAAGCGGGACCGACTTCTTCCGCGCGACGCTGGCGTCCGCGGGGCCTGCGGGCCGCAACTCGCGGATGATCGATGCCGTGAGGTCGTAGTCGTCCGCAATGCCGGTGACGGCCACCTCGAGGATCGATCCGGGCCTCGCCGCGGCATCCAGGACCGTGATGCCATCGACGCCGTCGGCCTGCCACCAGACGCGCGCCTCCACCGAGTCGGGCGCGACCCTGTCCACGATGGCCTGCACGCGCCGTCCTATGCGCTCTTCATTGCGCTCTGCGGTGATACCGCGTTGAAGGTCCGTGAGCCGTTCCAGACGCTCGCGCTTGAGGCTCTCCGGCACGTCGTCGGGCAGTTCCGCAGCGCGAGTGCCCTCCTGCGCCGAGTAGGTGAAGGCGCCGACGCGGTCGAACCGGACTTCCTCGAGAAACGCGAGCAGCTCCTCGAAGTCCGTTTCGCTCTCACCGGGGAAACCAACGATGCAGGTCGTGCGGATCACCACCTCCGGCACCGCGTCGCGGTAGCGGGCCACCTTCTCGCGGATCGTCCGCTTCCGCTCCGGCCGACGCATCCGCGCCAGCACCGTGTCGGAGGCGTGCTGCATCGGCATGTCGAGATATGGCAGGATACGCGGCTCGTCGGCAACGACCTGCAGGAGACGCGGCGTGATGCCCGCCGAGTAGAGATACAGCAGCCTGATCCATGGGATCGAAGTCTCCCCTACAAGCAGCGCGAGCAGGTCGGGCAGGCCGACACCGTCGCGCGTATCGCGGCCGTAATGCGCCAGATCCTGCGCGACGAGGTTGATCTCGCGCGCACCCTGCGCCTCGACGAGCTGCGCCTCGCGCACCACGTCCGCGGCGGGGAACGAGCGGTGACGGCCGCGCATGAGCGGGATGGCGCAGAAAGCGCAGCCGTGATCGCATCCCTCGCTGACCTTGAGATAGCGCACGTGCGGCAGGTCGCCGGCGAAGACGCGGGTGCCCGGATGCGCCAGCACCTCGCTCGCGATCACGCCGCGCGCATGCAGCTGGCCCACGAGCTCGTCGGCATCCGACGTCCCGAGGAGCACGTCAACTTCGGGGAGTGCGTCCCGCAGCTCCGTGCGGTGCCGTTCCACCATGCACCCGATCGCAACCAGCGTCTGGCAGGCGCCTTCCTGCTTCAGCCTGCCCGCTGCGATGATGGCATCGAGCGACTCGCGCTTGGCGGCGTCGATGAAGCCGCACGTGTTGACCACCACGAGCTCCGCCTCTTCGAGCGTCGGGGCCAGCTCGGCGCCGTGCGCCAGCAGCTCGGCGAGGTAGCGCTCGCTGTCAACCGTGTTCTTGTCGCAGCCTAGGGTTACGACTCCGACCTTCATCCGCCCGGTCGCGGGGTCAGCCCAGGAACGATTCGAGCGTGCGCTTGCGCGAGGCGTGGCGCAGTCGGGACAGCGCCTTCTCCTTAATCTGGCGGACCCGCTCGCGGGTGATGCCGAGCACGGCGCCGATCTCCTCGAGGGTCATCGGCTCCTGCGCGTCGAGGCCGAAGTACAGCCGCAGGATCTTGGCCTCGCGCTCCTTCAGCTGCGCGAGTGATTCCTCGATCGCCTCGGTAAGCGCCTTCTCGAACGCCATCTCGTCTGGGGTCTGCCGCTCGCTGTCGGCGATCCTGTCCAGGAGACTGCTGTCTTCTCCGGGGATGAGCGGTGCATCGAGCGACAGATGCGCCTGCGAGATGGACATGGTCTTCGCGACCTCGTCCTCGCTGATGTCCATCCCCTCGGCGATCTCCTGGTGGGTCGGCTCCCTGCCGAGCTCCTGCAGAAGAGTGCTGGCCCGCTTGCCGATCCGGTGCAACGTGCCGGCACGGTTGAGCGGGACGCGCACGATGCGGGACTGCTCGGCCAGCGCCTGCAGGATCGCCTGCCTGATCCACCAGACCGCGTAGGAGATGAACTTGATCCCCTTCGTCTCGTCGAACTTGTGGGCCGCCCTGATCAGCCCGAGGTTGCCCTCGTTGATGAGATCGGAGAGCGACACTCCCTGGTTCTGGTACTTCTTCGCCACGGAGACAACGAAGCGGAGGTTGGAGCGAACCAGCGTGTCCAGCGCTTCCTGGTCGTTGAGCCGGATGCGCTTGGCGAGGGCCACCTCCTCCTCGCGGCTGATCAGCGGATAGATGCTGATGTCGCGAAGATACTGGTCGAGGGACCCTTCGTCGGATGCTGTTCGGCTGCGACTACTCGCCACGCGCGCTCCAATGTCCGCACGCGAGCGGCATCGGCGAGCTCACTGCACCAGCGCGCCTACGCGGCGCCAGCGAACCCGCGAGAGGAACCGGTTCGGCACGGCCTGACCGGAGTCGAAGCTGTAGTACACGACCAGCGGCTGGCCCCGCACCAGCGAGTCCGGCACGAACCCCCAGTAGCGGCTGTCCAGGGAGTTCTCCCTGTTGTCTCCCAGCACGAAATAGTTCGCGCGCGGCACTACGATGGGGCCCCAGTTGTCGCGCGACGGCCGGTAGTCCCTTATCGCGGCCGCCAGGTAGCGCGACTGCCAGCGGAACTCGGATTCGAAACGATCCAGCATCGGGACGTGGTGGGCGAACGACTCGCGCTGTGCACGTCCGTTGATCAGCAGCGTGCCGCCGCGCATGGCCAGCGTGTCACCGGGAACTCCGACGACGCGCTTCACGAAGTTCTTGGTCAGGTCCTCCGGCCACTGGAATACGATCACATCGCCGCGCTTCGGGTCCCGGATGCGGGGGATGCGCGTGCCGACCAGTGGGACCTCTGCACCGTACACCAGCTTGTTGACGAGCAGGAAATCACCGGCCAGCAGCGTGCCTTCCATGCTGGCGCTGGGGATCTTGAACGCCTCGACGAGGAACGCGCGGACCAGAACGAACAGCAGGAACGCCATCGCCAGCGTCCGCAGCTGATCGCGCACGAGTATCCAGAAATGACTCGGCGCATGGTTGGCGCGGCTGAGTGCCGCTCGACGACGCTCTTCGGTTATCACCATCTATACGGATGAATTAATTGGGGCTCGGAAACGGTGGCAAGGCCGGAAGGGCAGCGATTAGCGGTTAGCGGTCAGCAGAAAGCAACTACGGTACTCACGGGCGCGTTAAGCGCTATACGTATCGATCTGGGCGCGCTGGAGGCTGCCCGAGAAATCGAGATACCCGACCTTTGTCTCTGAGTAGAAATGATAAACCTCCCAGCCGCCTTCCCGGTGACCGTTGCCGGTCTCTTTTACACCGCCAAACGGCAGGTGAGCCTCGGCACCGATCGTCGGGGCGTTGACGTAGGTGATTCCGTTGTCCAGCTCGTTGATGGCCCGCATGGCGACGTTGACGTCCTGTGTGTAGATGGACGAGGACAGTCCATAGCGTACTTCGTTGTTGACGGCAAAAGCCTCTTCGGCGCTGGATACGCGGATCACCGACAGGACAGGCCCGAAGATCTCCTCCTGCGCGATCCGGTGATGCGGCTCGACCCGCGCGAAGATCGTGGGCTCGAAGAAGTATCCCTCCTCCAGGCCGCCATCCACCGCGCGCCGCCCGCCGCAGAGGAGATCGGCTCCCTCCGACTGGCCGATGTCCACATAGCTCTCGACCTTCCTTCGGGAATCCTCGTGGATGAGCGGTCCGACGTCAGTCTTGTCCTTGCGGCCGTCACCCAGCCGCAGCTCCCGCGCCCGATCCACGAGCCGGGACAGGAATTCATCGTGAATCCCACCCTGGAGAATCAGGCGGCTGGTGGCGGTGCATCGCTGGCCGGTTGTCCCGAATGCGCCCCACAGCGCGCCGTCCAGCGCCAGATCGAGATTGGCGTCGTCCATCACTATCTGTGCGTTCTTGCCGCCCATCTCCAGCGACAGCCGCTTGTGCAGGCGGCCGCACGTCTCGCCGACGATGCGACCCGTGTCGGTGGAGCCGGTGAACGAGATCACAGGTATGCGCGGGTGCTCGACCATCGCGGCGCCGACCGTCTCACCTGCACCGTGGACGAGTTGGACCACCTCGGGCGGGATGCCCGCATCGAGCAGTATCTCCACCAGCAGCGTGCCCGTATGCGGCACGTCTTCGGCCGGCTTGAAGACCACGGCGTTCCCGCACAGCAGCGCGGGAAACATCTTCCACGTGGGGATCGCCATCGGGAAGTTGAACGGGCAGATGAGACCCGCGACGCCTATCGGGCGGCGGAAGCTCATCGCCCACTTGCTGCGCAGCTCGCTGGGCACCGTGTTCCCGAACAGTCTCCGCCCTTCACTCGCGGCGTAATACGCGGTGTCTATCCCTTCCTGGACGTCGCCGCGTGTCTCCGGCAGCGGCTTCCCCATCTCCCGCGTCATGGCATCGGCTATCTCTTCCTTGCGGGTGCTCATGATGTCGCCCACCCTGCGAAGGAAGTCACCGCGAATCGGCGCGGGCGTCGCCCGCCACAGCGCAAACCCGCGCCAGGCGCTCTCTACGGCGCGGTTCACGTCGCCGCTGCCTGAAAGCGGGAACCTCCCGATGAGGTCCGACGATCGCGCCGGGTTGCGGTTCTCGAAGTACTCGCCGGTTTCCGGCGGAGCCCACTGGCCCGCGATGAAGTTGTTGAATGTCTTCATGACCGGAAGTTAAACGGCTGCGGGTCAGCTTTCGCGCTGAAGTCCGTACCGTTCGATTTTCTTGTACAGGTTCGACCTGGGCATGTCGAGTGCGCGCGCGGTCTCGGAGACGTTCCAGTCATACTCCCTCAGCTTTGCCTGGATGAAAGCGCGCTCTGCCTGCTCCTTGAAGCTCTCGAACGTTGGGGCCGCGAACACGCCGCTCTCCGTCCCTGCGAGCGCCGACTGCCGCGCCCGGCCAACGAGGTTGTCAACGTCGGCAGCGGTGATCTCGGAGCCGGGGGCGAGGATGAGCAGCCGCTCGACCGTATTGCGCAGCTCGCGAACGTTTCCCGGCCAGTCGTGCGCGACCAGCCGTTCGACTGCCTCGTCCCGGAACCGCCGGGCGGGCGCTCCTTCGCGCTCGGCGATGGTCGCTGCGAAGTAGCGCACGAGCAGCGGAATGTCCTCCCTGCGGTCCCTCAGTGGCGGCACGGTCACCGGCACGACGTTGAGCCGGTAATACAGGTCCTCGCGAAACCGCCCCGCCGCAATCTCCGTCTCGAGGTTCTTGTTGGTGGCAGCGATGACGCGCACATCAACCGCAATCGGACGCGAACCGCCGATGCGCGTGAGGACACCATCCTCCAGCACGCGCAGCACTTTCGCCTGGGCAGCCGCGCTCATGTCGCCGATCTCGTCGAGAAAAAGCGTTCCCGTGTCCGCCTGCTCGAACCGTCCGGAACGGTCGGCTATGGCGCCGGTGAACGACCCCTTCATGTGCCCGAACAGCTCGCTCTCGATCAGCTCACCGGGGATCGCGGCGCAGTTGACCTCGATGAAAGGCCGGCGCGCGCGAAGCGAGCGACGATGGAGCGCCCGCGCGACGAGCTCCTTGCCCGTTCCGTTCTCGCCCGTGATGAGAACTCTCGCGGGTGAAGGCCCGACTTTCTCGATCGTGCGAAGCAGAGCGCGGATCGCGGGGGACTCGCCGACGATCTCATAGCGGCCTTCGACCGACTGCTTCAGGCGGGTGTTCTCCTCCTGCAGCTCGAGGTGGCTGAGCGCGTTGCGCACGGTGAGCATGACGCGGTCCGTGTCGAGCGGCTTCTCGAGGAAGTCGTACGCTCCCAGCTGCGTGGCTTCGACGGCGGTCTGGATGCTGCCATGGCCGCTGATCATCACGACTGCTGCGTCGGAGTGCTCGGCCCTCAGCCGTCGCAGACCTTCCAGGCCATCGATGCCCGGCAGCTTCACGTCCATGAACACCAGGTTCGGCTTCCAGTCGCCGTACATGGCGAGCCCGTCCGGCACGTTGGATACCGCCCGCGTCTCGTAGCCTTCGTATTCCAGCAGCTGACCGAGCGCGGTGCGGATTCCCAGCTCGTCATCGATTATGAGTACGCGGCGGCTCACCGGCCCGATCTGGAGAGCGTCACGACTCCGTTGCTGACAGTGATCTCGGCGATGTGCGGCGGCAGCGGCAGCGCGAGTGCGTCGGGTGAGACGCCTGCAGGCCGGTCGTTGCGATCTATGCCGCGAAGGACCCGTGGAATGAGGCCGGCCGGGACACGGAACTGCTGCAGCCGCAACTCGGTCACGCGGTACTGGCCGATCTCGGGTTGCATGACCGTGAGCTTGCCGCTGAAGAACACCGTATCGCTCTCGCCGACGAGCGACGCGAGCGGGCCGAGCACCCTTCCCGCGCCAAGCTCACGCAGCGGAACGACACCGCGCACTGCCAGCTCCTCTCCGATCACAGCGGCCTGCAGGTCGTGGGCGGACGCGGGAAGACGATTGGCAGCGGAGAAGAAGATGTACGACGCGACGTCGCCGGCCGACACGCTCACGAAGCTGGGGCCCGTGTTGCCGGCGAGCGATTCGAGCGCCATGCGCCCCCGCTCCGCTCCCGCAGGGGTCACCGGCTCCCACACGCGATCGCCGCCGATTGCCGTCGCGGCCGGATCGGTCCGCATGTGCGCGTACCAGTACCAGCCCGCGGCGAGCGCGATCAGGATGAGAACGAGGCAACCAAGCCGGCGGAGACAGCCGAACATGTCTGTATTGTAGTGGAAGCTTCAGGCCAGGGCCGATCCCTGCCGGATCAGAGACGATTGGCCGCCGCGTAAGGGCACCCTCGGCCGCCGGCCCCGGGGCATGCGTCTCAGCCTGACGCGCCTGCGGCGATGACCTCCGCTGCGCAGGGACGGAACTGCAACGCCTCGGAGACCTGCGCCGGTCCGATCTCCAACTGACCATCGAGATCGGCGATCGTCCGGGCGACTTTGAGAACACGATGGTAGCCGCGCGCCGACAGTGCGAGCCGTGTGCTGGCACGGAGCAATACCGCGCGAGCGTCGGCGTGCACGGGAGTGTGCGAGTCGATCCAGCGGCCGGGCACGTGTGCATTCCGGCGGGCGCGAGAAAGGCGGGCGTACCGGGCAGCCTGTCGTGCGTGGGCAGCGGCCACCCGTTCCCGCACCAGCGAAGAGCTCTCGCCGGGTGCGCCACCGCTGAGCTCCGCAAGCGGAAGCGACGGCACCTGCACGTGAAGATCAATGCGGTCAGCCAGTGGTCCCGACAACCTCGCGCGATATCGTCGCGCGTCCATCGGCGTACAGGTGCACACGCCGCGCGGGTTGCCCGCATTCCCGCACGGACACGGGTTGGTGGCCGCTACGAGAGAGAAGCTGGCCGGGAAGCGCACGGCGCTGGCGGCGCGGGCTATGACGACGTGCCCATCCTCCATCGGCTGCCGCAGCCCATCGAGAATGTGCCGGGGGAACTCCAGCATCTCATCCAGGAACAGCACGCCGTGGTGCGCGAGGCTCACCTCGCCCGGTCGCGGCGGGCTGCCGCCGCCGATGAGCCCCGCGGCCGATGTCGTATGGTGCGGCGCGCGGAAAGGCCGACGCGGATCTGTCAGGAGGTCGTCGGTCAGGGTACCGGCCACGGACGCGATAGCGATTATCTGCAGCGCTTCGGTTTCGCTCAATGGCGGAAGGATCCCGGTCAGCCTTCTCGCGAGCATGGTCTTGCCCGAGCCGGGCGGACCCGTGAGAAGCACGTTGTGCCCACCCGCCGCCGCGATCTCCAGCGCGCGCTTGGCCACTTCCTGCCCTGCCACGTC
>DASUUI010000099.1:0-59142 GCA_036374155.1 Gemmatimonadaceae bacterium
CAGCCAGTGCGCATTCACCTCGGGGTGCTGTGCCAGCGCTGTCGCCACGGCCTTGAGCACGATGTCGTTGAACGACACCTTGAACTCGTCGCCGAGCTCGGTCATCGCGGTTCGCATCTCGGCGACCCTTTCGAGATCGTAATCCGCCGTCAGATAGAACGTCGGTACCGGGCCGATGGACTCCGCCAGCCGCCGGGCGATCGTCTTCCGCATCTGGGTGAGCGGTATGTCCTCGTAGTCGCCCTCCGGCGCCGCCCGCGTCGCCGCGCGGGGCGCCTCGGCTGCCGCTTCGACATCCCGCTTGACGATCCTCCCGCCCGGTCCGGACCCCTGAACACCGTCGAGCTCCACTCCGCGCTCGCTGGCGAGCCGGCGGGCGAGCGGTGAGGACCGCACCCGCTCGCTGACCTTCGCCTCGGATTTCGCGCTGGCGGGTTCCGCCGGTCGCGGCCGGGGAACGGCCCGGGCATCCCCGCGCCGGTCCCGTTCCTGGGGCGGCATGGAGGCCTCGCCTTGCGCCTGGCCGGGCGCCTCAGGAATGGATGACGGCCACGCCGGACCGCCTGGCTGCCTCTCGGGGCGCCGCTGGGCTGCCGAGGCTGCGGGCTGCCCTTGCCGGTCGCCGTCAGATGGAGGCCGCTGATCGCCGTTTCCCTCTGCCGATGGCTGGGCCGGCTCGGCGGGCGGAGAGGCTCCGGCCGCGGCCTGCTTGCCCGCAGGCGGCGTGGCCCCGCCATCGGCCGACTTGCCGGCGGCCGGCGCGGCCCCGCCATCGTCTGACTTGCCGGCGGCTGGCGCCGCCCCGCCGATGAGGCTGTCGATATCCTCGTCCGCCGTGGCGATCACGCCAATGAGCGAGCCGACGGGCGCTGCCGAGCCCTCGCTGATGAGCTGCTTGCGCAGCACCCCGTCGCCCCTGGCCACCAGCTCCATCACGGCCTTGTCCGTCTCCACCTCGGCCAGGACGTCGCCGCTGCTGACGGCGTCGCCTTCGTTCTTCAGCCATTTGACGAGGCGCCCTTCCTCCATCGTGGGCGAGAGCGCCTCCATGACGACTTTAGTGGGCATCAGTCCTGGTCCAGGTACATGACTTTGCGGATGGCTGCGATCGTCTTCGCCGCGTCCGGCTTCGCCGCGCGCTCGAGGTTCTTCGCGTAGGGCATCGGTACGTCCGCCTGGTGGACGCGGACGACGGGAGCGTCGAGGTAATCGAAGCACTCGCGCTGCACGTAGTCCACCACCTGCGCTCCGATGCCGCACAGCTCCCACCCCTCTTCCAGCACCACTGCGCGGTTGGTCCGCCGCACGGAATCAGCGATGAGATTCACGTCCATCGGACGCACGGTGCGGAGGTCGATGACGTCCACGCGGATCCCTTCCTCGGCCAGCTTGTCCGCCACCTGCAGCGCGAGGAGCACCATCTTCCCGTTGGTGATCAGGGAGCAGTGGTCGCCCTCCCGCTTGCGCTCGGCGATGCCGATCGGAATGACGATCTCTTCATCGTCCGGCACGTCACCCTTGGTGTTGTACAGCATCTCGCCCTCGAGCACGAGCACCGGATTCTCGTCACGGATCGCGCTCTTGAGCAGCCCCTTTGCGTCGTACGGCGTGCCGGGAGTGACGACTTTGAGTCCGGGGATGTGCGACAACCAGCTTTCCCAAGCCTGGGAATGCTGAGCGGAAAGCTGGAGCGCGGCGCCGTTGGGGCCGCGGAAGACAATGGGCATGGGGAACTGCCCGTCCGACATGTACAGCATCTTCGCGGCCGAGTTGACCACCTGATCGAGCGCGAGCACCGCGAAGTTCCACGTCATGAACTCTATCACGGGCCGGAGGCCCGCCATGGCGGCCCCCACCCCGACCCCGGCGAAGCCCAGCTCAGCGATCGGTGTGTCCACAACGCGCATCGGCCCGAACTCGTCGAGCAGTCCCTTGGAGACCTTGTAGGCGCCGTTGTATTCGGCGACCTCCTCGCCCATGAGGAATACGCGGTCGTCGCGCTGCATCTCTTCGCGGAGAGCGTGATTGAGGGCGTCGCGGTAAGTGATGGTCGGCATGACAATGGCGATTAGCGGTTAGCGGTTAGCGGAAGGCGACTGCGGTTACTGGAACCGCCGTTGCTTTCCGCTAACCGCTAATCGCCAACCGCTGAGTCCTCCGCGTAGACGTTGCTGTACAACGCATCCAGCTCCGGTTCCGGGCTCGCATCGGCAAAGTCCCACGCATCCTGCACGATCGCCTTGAGCTCGTCGTCCAGCGCCTTGAAGGCTTCGTCGTCTATCTCGCCGGCCTCCTGCATCCGCGCTTTCAGCTGCTGAATCGGGTCGCGCTTCATCTCCGTTTCCAGCTCGGCCTTCGTGCGATACGTGCCGCTGACGGCATCCGACATCGAATGGCCGACGAAGCGATAAGTGCGCATCTCCAGCAGGGTAGGGGTCTTCTCCCCGCGGGCGCGCTCGACGGCGCGGGAGATTGCGTCACGGACCGCGAAGACGTCCTGCCCGTCAACCGACTCACCGGTCATGCCGTACGAAGCGGCGTGAGTGCGAACGTCCTGGTTGGCCATCGCCCGCCAGATGGCCGTTCCCATGCCATAGCGGTTGTTCTCGATGATGAAAACGACTGGGACCTTCCACAGGCTCGCCATGTTCAGCGCTTCGTGGAAAGCGCCGATGTTCACGGCAGCCTCACCGAAGAAGCAGACGCATACCTGATCGCCCTTGCGGTAGTTGATGGCGAAGCCGACACCGGCTGCGATCGGGATGTGCCCACCAACGATTCCGTGTCCGCCGAGGAAGTTGATGCTCGTGTCGAACAGGTGCATCGAGCCACCCTTGCCGCCGGAGCAGCCATCGCTCCTGCCGAACAGCTCAGCCATCACCGATCGCGGTGTCATTCCGCGGGCGAGGGCGAGTCCGTGATCGCGGTAGGCCGTGATGACGTAATCGTCCTCGCGGAGGACCGACATCGCGCCCGTGCTGATCGCTTCCTGTCCGATGTACAGGTGACAGAAGCCGCCGATCTTCCCGAGCGCGTAGGCCTCGGCACTGCGCTCCTCGAAGCGGCGCTGCAGGAGCATCGATCGCAGGAACTCCCTGCGAAGGTCCACGTCGCCGGTATCGGCTGGACGCGTCCTGCGTCGCGATGGCGCTGGGCGGCTTTTCGTCTTCGCCATCGTCAGACTCCCGCCGCCTGTACCTGCTCCCACGCGTGATAGCTGGACCGGACGAGCGGCGCTGACTCCACGTGCCTGAATCCCATCTGCATGCCGGCTTCGTACAGCCGGGTGAATTCTTCGGGCGTGTAGTACCGATCCAGAGGATGATGCTGGTCGGAGGGGCGCAGGTACTGTCCGAGAGTGATGATGTCCACGTCCACTGCGCGCAGATCCCGCATGGTGACGATGACCTCTTCGATCGTCTCGCCCATTCCGACGATGATCCCGGACTTGGTGGGGATGCCGGGGGCGATCTCTTTCGCGAGACGGAAGATCTTCATGACTCGCTCGTAGCGTCCACCCGGCCGGCATCGCTTGTAGAGCCGGGGGACAGTTTCCGTGTTGTGGTTGTAGATCTCCGGGCCCGCTTCCAGGACTGTCCGTATGCTCGCCTCCGACCCCTGAAAATCCGGGACCAGGACTTCCACGGAACAGCCCGGCACGCGCGCGTGAACCTGCCGGATAGTCTCGGCGAAGACCCAGGCGCCGAAGTCAGGCAGGTCGTCGCGGTCAACCGATGTGATCACGACGTGCCGCAGATTGAGCCGTGCGGCTGCTTCGGCGACCCGGGCGGGCTCGGCGACGTCGTACGTGGGTGGTCGGCCGTGAGCGACCGCGCAATACGCGCAGTTGCGGGTGCACACGTCGCCCAGAATCATGAACGTGGCGGTGCCGTGCTCCCAGCACTCGCCGACGTTCGGACAGTGAGCTTCCTCGCACACGGTGTGGAGGCCCAGCTCGCGCATCATTCCCTTGAGGCGCACGTAGTTCGCACCTCCCGGTGCCCGGACCTTGAGCCAGGACGGCTTTCGCTCGGGCAGGGGTTCCATCCGGTGCCGGCCCAGGATCTGGTAGAGCTGGTCGGTCATGTCACCGTGAATGTATCCGCGAATCGCGCCGGACGAAATCTGTGAATATCAAAAGTTAGGTGCTCCTCAAAAATCAACTGGCGGATCAGCATAGCGGTGAGCGGAGCAAGCAGGACGCCATTCCGGGAGTGGCCGCACGCATAGATCACAGCCGGGTTGGCCGGGTCGGGACCGAGCAGGGGAAGGAGATCCGGGGTCACGGGCCGCAGCCCGCCCCAGGACCGGGTCCGGGTTCCGGAAAGGGACGGACAGAGGGCGAGGGCCGAGGCCGTGAGCCGCCGGACCGCCTCGTCCGTGGTGCCTGCATCGAACCCGACGCGCTCCATCGTGGAACCGGCAATGGTGCACCCCGCGCGAGGCACCAGATAGCAGTCGGGGCCATAGACGACGTGGGTGAGGACCTCGCGGTCGAACTCCACGAGCTGCCCGCGCACGGGCTCCACCGCGGTCGCGAAGCGCGCACCCTCAAGCTGGCCGGACCACGCGCCTGCGGCCACGACGACGTGCGTCCCCGGGACTCGCATGCCGTCGTCGGTCAGGACCGTGATTCCGGCCGCAGTCGTGGCAATGGCCGTAGCGGCGGCGTGGCGGACGACCACGTTGTCATGGTGCAGGAGAACAGCGTGCAGGGCGGCCAGAAGCTGCGTGTTGTTCACGGCTCCGTCGTGCGGCCAGAGGGCGCCGCCGTGAGCGGCCACGAGTTGCGGT
Organism: Gemmatimonadaceae bacterium; assembly: GCA_036374155.1. Taxonomy (GTDB): domain Bacteria; phylum Gemmatimonadota; class Gemmatimonadetes; order Gemmatimonadales; family Gemmatimonadaceae; genus DASUUI01. The sequence continues at coordinate 4,795 of DASUUI010000099.1, forward strand.
TCGACGTGTGCCATTGCTTCGCTGTCCAGCCACTGGGCACGCCCACGCGTGCTCCCGGCGAGAGTGGCAGCGTCGGCCGCCGCGGCCGCGAGCTGCAGGAGCCCTGCGCGGTTGAGCTCTGTCGTGATTCCACTTCTTTCGCCGAGCTGCCGGACGAAGTCGGGGAACAGATCGCGCGCGACCGTCGCGATCTCCCTGATGTCCGTTCGCGCGAGCTCCATGGAGGGTGCGAGCATGCCCGCCGCGGCCTCGGATGCCCCCCCCGCAATCGGTCGCGTGAGGAGCTCGACTTTTCCGCCCGCGTCTGCGACGGCGAGCGCGGCAGATGCCCCGATGAGCCCGCCGCCCACTACCACCACGCGGGGATTCACGCCCACATTGAAACCGTCAGCCACCCTCGATCGTAAGACAGGCAGTTCCGCGGAGTGTCCGCGGACGGTCCCAGGAGGATGCAGATGATTCGCACGATACTGTCACTCGGCGTGTTCGCGATGGTCGGGCTCTTTGCGCTCGGCTTCGTGTTCAAGATCTTCGCCGGGTTCATCGCGCTGGTCGTGTGGCTGCTCGTGCTCGCGGTGAAGGTCGCGCTCGTTGGCGGTATCGCCTACGTCGTTCTTCGCGTCGTCAGTCCGAGCACCGCCCGGCGGCTGCGCGCCGGATTTTCCGGTGACAGCGGTATCTGAACCGCTGTCGCCGGGGCGCGCTCAGCGCGAACCGGAAGGAGGTGTGTACGATCGCAGGTGCAGACTGATGCTGCCGAACGACAGTCTCGACCTGATCTGCAGAACCAGCCGCCGCTCGTCATCGGAGATCCACACCTCCGCCTGACCGCCCTCGGCGAAGATTCCCCGGCTCTTGATGGTCGGCCGCAGAACCACGGCATCGAAGGAGCCAGCCGGCACGGTGACCCTCTCCCGCCGCAATACCCGGATCGTGACCGGGTTCCTGTCGGGACGGAAGTAGCGGTTGAACTCGTGCTGCTCCCCCACGTTCAGGGAAACCGTCCGGATGAAGTACAGAAACGACGCGTCATCGAGCGGATTGTCCACTGACTCCTGCTCGACGGGATTCTCCGACGACGCTTCGACGAAGACGCGGCGATCCGGATAGATCTCGAACCGGCGCTCCCGCTCACGGGACCCCTGTTCCAGGTCCTGAACGAAACGAAGCGACGAGAGCGTCTCGGTATCGATCCAGCTCTGCAGGACGTCGTTGACCTTGTAGAAGAACGTGCCGCCCCGCAGCGTGAACTGGGTGTGATACGCGCGACGTCCGCGGATGGCCGTGAAATCGCGCACTTCCATCGCTGCGTTCCCGACGCGGACCGGACCGAAGCGCACGTCGAACGTGAGGCGCTCGCCGGGGCCGAACGGCACGTCGGTCGAGGCGGTGCCGACCGGCTGCGCAAGAGCCGCCGACGCCGCGACGGCGAGGAGTGCGGCGAGAACTTTCATTTGGCAGGCACCGGCATCTGTCGGGCAGCACGCGCGACACGGAAGACAGCAAGAGCGTGCGCCGCGCCGCGCAGCCTCGAGCCGCGCTGTCGCAGATCGTACCGCGGGCTGGTGGCCACGCTCTCGAGACGGCGGGCGACGGTCGCGGCCGCGAGCAGGAGCTCGACGTCGGCCGCGGTGCCGCGGCTGCTGAGCAATGGCTCCTCCCGCGCGCCGCGCAGCAGGTCACGCACGACCGCTATCCGGTACAACCTGAATCCGCTCAGCGGATCGCTCGTGCCCAGGCTGGTCGCGCGCTGGCCGAGCAGCCACCGACCGGCACGGCGAAGGCGGCGAACAGTGGCTGGCATTCCGATCACCGGCGCTCGCTCAGCCGTCACGATGTCGGCTCCGCCCTCGAACCGCCTGACCAGCTCCGGGATGTGATCCGGGGCGTCCGTGAAATCTCCCTGCATCACGATCAAGGCGTCGCGCCGGGGATAGCGGCTGCGGGAATTGGCCTCCCGGCAGCAGGCTTCCAGCGCGCGGGCATAGCCGACGGGCTTTGCCGCGCCCAGTATGGTGAGCGGCAGCACGTCGGCATAACCGGCCAGGGTGTCACCGGTCGAATCGGTGCTCCCATCGTTGAAAACGATGATCTCGTACTCCCGCGAGTACTGCTGGAAGACCTTGCGGATCCGCCAGAGGAGCAACCCCACGGTCGGTGCTTCGTTGTGAACCGGAATGCAGAGGTACAGCATATGATCGCAAGTTATGGCTGGCGCCTTCACTCACGCCAGCGGGAGCAGGCGTGAAATGCTGCTCCTGTTACACCATTGAGGGGCGATACGGTTCACTCTTCGTGCCGAACCGCCCTGGCAAAGGCCTCGAAGAGCCGCCGGTCCCAGGGCTCCTCGCTTTCGCTCATCTCCTCCGGGTGCCACTGCACTCCGACCAGCCACCAGTCATCCTGCGCTTCCACTCCCTCGACGACCCCGTCGGGGGAGTGCGCGGTTGCAAGCAGGCCCGGCGCCAGTCTGCCCACCGACTGGTGGTGGAGCGAGTTGACGGCGATTTGCGTTGCACCGAGGATACGCGCCAGCCGGCTGCCTGGCTGGACGGCGACCTCGTGCGTCCGGACGGCTCGCTGCCCTTCTGCGTTGTGCGCGAGCGCGGAAGGCAGCTGGCTCGGGATGTCCTGTACGAGCGATCCGCCCAGCGCGACATTCACCGCCTGTATGCCCCGGCAGATCGCCAGAACCGGTGTGTTCCGCTCGCGCGCCGCTGCGATGAGCGCCAGTTCCGTGGCATCGCGGTCCGCCTCCGGCGGATTGGCGCTCGGATGAAGCGGCTCTCCGTACAGCGCGGGATCCAGGTCACCGCCGCCGGAAAGAAGCAGCCCACCCGCGAGCGACATCAATTCGGCGGCGTTCTCGACCCGTGTAAGGGGGGGCACGATCAGCGGTACGAGCCCTGCATTCTCCAGGGCAGCCACGTAGGCCGAGTTGAGGCGCACCCTGTCGGAACCGTCCTCACTCTTCCTGGCGCTGCTGACGAGCACTGTTCGATTGATCATCGCGTCGCCGTTCTTTCCCTGATGAGGTCTTCTTGATACCTGAATCGTACTGATGCGGCACCTTCCGCGCCTGGCTGGCACGCTGCTGCCGGTACTGCTCGCGTCCCTGCCAGCGGCTGCGCAGCCGGTTGGACGTGAGGTCGTCGAGTGCCGCGGCCAGCCGATCACGACCATCACCATAGAGACGCGGCCGCCGTTCACTCCGGATCCTTCGGACTTCGTCACCCGCACGGCAACGGCCATGCGCAGGATTCACGCGACGACCAGGCAGTCGCTGGTCAAGCGGTATCTGGCGCTGACAGAGGGGATGCCATGCAGTGAGCTTCGAAGGGCGGAGTCCGAGCGTATCCTGCGCGCCCAGCCCTTCATCGCCGATGCCGCGGTGGTGGCTTATTCGGACGGTCCGGACAACGTGGCGATTCACGTGACGACGGTGGACGAGCTGTCGCTCATCCTCGACGGGTCCGTCTCCGGGAGCTCGCCCCACGTGCGCGCAATCCGGGCAGGAAACGCGAATCTCTTCGGAGCGGGACTGTACGGCGCCGCTCACTGGAGAGACGGCCGCGGGTTCCGCGACGGATACGGCGTCCGCCTGGTGCATCATCAGCTGTTCGGGCGCCCGTACATGATCGAGTTCGACGCCGTCCGGCGGAACGTCGGGCACGACGTATATGTCGAGGCCAGCCATCCCTACCTGACCGAGCTTCAGCGGATCGCCTGGCGTACCCACTATGGCGTGAAAGACGGATACACCCATTTCCTGCGACAGTCCGATACCGCGGCATGGCTCGGGCTGCGGCAGATCTTTGGAGACGTCGGCGGGGTCATTCGCATCGGCGGGCCGGGGCTCCTGCTGCTCGTCGGTGGCTCGCTGTCGCACGAGAGGGACACGCCGGCCTCCTCGCCGGTGGTGCTCGACGCGGGCGAGATCCGGCCCGATACCGGCCCGTCGCTCGTTGACAGGTATCCCGTGCGGCGTCAGACGCGGGTGAACGCGCTGGTGGGGTTCCGTGACCTGCGTTTCATGCAGGTGCGAGGATTCCAGTCGCTGGATGGAGTGCAGGACGTCGCGAAAGGCCTTCAGCTCAGCGGGCTGCTGGGGCGGGGAATGACCATGCTGGACAGTCGCAGCGACCGCGGTGTCTTCGTCTCCACGTCCCTGTATGGAGGGTTCGGCTCTCCCGCCTTTTTTGGCTCCCTCGACGTCACCATGGAAGGGCGCAGGGAAGCGGAGTCCCGCAGCTGGGTGGGCGTGATCTCCAGCGGACGGCTCGCGGTGTACTCGACGCCGTTCCCGCGCCACACGATCGTGTCGAGCACCGAATGGACCGGCGGCCGGCGCTCGCGGGTCCCCTTTCAGCTCACGTTCGCGGACCCCGAAGGCGGATTGCGCGGCTACCGGGACTCCCGCGTGGGTGGCGCCTACCGGATGGTAACCAGGCTCGAGGACCGCTATCTGTGGGGCGGATTTCGGCGATACGCGACGCTGGGTGTCGCCGCGTTCACCGACGTCGGCAAGCTGTGGCCGGGCGATGCGCCCTACGGCGTCAACAGCAAGGTGAGCGCTAGCGTAGGCCTGAGCCTCCTCGCTTCGGTGCCGCCCCGGTCGCAGAGGCTGCTCCGGCTCGACATCGCGTACCCGCTGAACCCCGACGTGGGTCGAACGTGGGAGGTGCGGTTCACTTCGCAGAACGCTGCCCGCCTGGTGTGGCGTGAGCCGCGCGACGTCCGCAACGCGCGGGAACGAAGCGTCCCGACCAACGTGTTCAACTGGCCGTAGCTGCCGCGAGCTGCCGGCCGAAGGCCGGCAGCTCCTCGTGCATCACGCCTTCACTGTCTTCGTGAGCCGCTTCAGCACCGGCACCAGCAGCAGCAGCAGTGCCGCAGCGCCAAGGGACGTGGCCACCGGAATCGAGAAGAACGTCGCCTGCGACGGGATCCGCTCGGTCTGCGCGGCAAGCCAGCCGCCCAGGTAATTCGCGGCCGCGTTCGCAAGGAACCACGCGCCCATAAGCAGCGACGCGAATTTCACCGGCGCCACCTTCGTCACATAGGACAGTCCCACGGGCGACAGCGCCAGCTCGCCCCAGGTGTGCAGCAGGTATGCGAGCGTCAGCCAGATGAAGCTGACCTGGGCACCGCTGTCCACGCGGCCGCCCGCGACGACCATGAAGATGAATCCAAGCCCGAGCAGCGTCAGACCGAGGACCATTTTCAACGGCGTCGATGGCTCGCGCCCGCGCGCCCCCATCCCCGTCCAGATGCCGGCAAACACCGGCGCGAACAGCAGGATGAACAGCGGGTTCATGGACTGGAACCAGCTGGCTGGCATTTCCCATCCGCCGATCATGCGGTTCGTGTGACGGTCGGCGAAGAGATTCATCGAGCTGCCGGCCTGCTCGAATGCCATCCAGAAGAAGATGACGAAGAAGATCACGATGAACAGCGCGATCACGCGGTTGCGCTCCTCCCCCCGCGTGCCCGCGAGCGCCATCGCTGCCGCCGCGGTTCCGATCGCGGCGATCGTCATCGGGATCACGCCGCCGTTGGAGAAGAAGACAACGCCGGCTCCAATGACAGCTCCCACGAGGGCTGCCAGCCAGTTGTTGCGGTCTTCGAGTGATTCGGCGGCCACGGCGGCTGCGTTGCTCGGGTCGTGCCGAACCACCATCCCGATGCCGGGCAGGTACTTGTCTCTGCCCCACATGTACACGATGAGACCGAGCAGCATGCCGACCCCTGCAGCGCCGAACCCGTAGTGCCAGCCGACGCGCTCGCCAAGCCAGCCGCACACGAGCGGGGCGAGGAACGCGCCGAGGTTGATGCCCATGTAGAAGATCGTGAAGCCGGCATCGCGCCGGCCATCGCCTTCGCGGTAGATCTGTCCAACCATCGTCGAAACGTTCGGCTTGAAGAAGCCGGTGCCGATCACGACGAGCGCGAGCCCGAGGTAGAACGGCCACAGCTGGCTCATGTCCTTCATCGCCACGCCGTCGGTGATCGGATCAGGACCGAACGCGAGTGCGAAGTGTCCGAGCGCGATGACGATGCCCCCGATGACGAGCGACTTCCTCGTTCCGATCAGTCGGTCGGCGAGATAGCCGCCTATCAGCGGCGTTATGTACACCAGCCCGGTGTACGATCCGTACAGCCGGGCGGCATCTCCGTCCGGCCATCCAAGGGCGTTCACCAGGTACAGGACCAGGATGGCGCGCATCCCGTAGTAGGAGAACCGCTCCCACATCTCTACAACGAACAGGAGCCCCAGGCCACGTGGGTGCCCCAGCATGGAGCGGTCGTCGAGCACGGGCGGTCGGTCGGTGGTCGTCGCGGCTACGTCAACTATGCTGGACATGCGCCTCCAGTGGATGCTGCTGCGTTGTCACTGCGCGATCGGAAGATACCGGTCGGGAGGATGCTCGCCACCTGCTTCGCGCTGCTGTTCCCAGGACACCTGCGTCGGCGGCTGCTTGATGCAGGCGGCAAAATGTCCGGGGGCCTTTTCCTCCAGCGGGGGAACGATCCTGGTGCACGCTGCGTCCTTCGCGGGATGATGACAGCGCGGGTGAAAGACGCATCCCTGCGGCATGTCCGCGGGCGATGGCACGTCGCCCGACAGCACGATGCGCTGGCGGCGCACCGTCGGGTCGGCCACCGGAACCGCTGACAGCAGCGCCTGCGTGTACGGCATCAGCGGCTCGCGGTACAACTCACCCGCCGTCGTGAGCTCGACGATCTTCCCGAGGTACATCACCGCCACCCTGTCGGCGATGTGCTCGACGACCGACAGGTCATGTGCGATGAACACGTACGACAACTCCCTCTGACGCTGCAGGTCCTGGAGCAGGTTGAGGACCTGGGCCTGAACCGAGACGTCGAGCGCCGACACGGGCTCGTCGCAGACGATCAGTTTCGGCTCCACCGACAACGCGCGCGCAATGCCGATGCGCTGCCGCTGGCCACCGGAGAACTCGTGCGGGTAGCGGACGGCGTACTCGGCGCGCATTCCCACTTCCTCGAGCAGCTCGCCGACTCTCGCTTCGGCTGCCGCGCCCTCGGCGATCTCGTGGATCACCAGCCCCTCGCGAATGCTCGCCCCGACTGTCATCCGCGGATTGAGCGAGGAGAACGGGTCCTGAAAGACGATCTGCATGTCCTGCCGGAGCTCACGCAGCCTGCGCCCTTCCAGCGCGCGCACGTCCCGTCCTCCAAAGCTGATTTCACCTTCGCTCGGCTCGATGAGCCGCAGCACGCAGCGACCAGTCGTGCTCTTCCCGCACCCCGATTCACCGACGATTCCGAGCGTCTCGCCCGATGCGACGTCGAAAGAGACGCCGTTCACGGCGTGCACGACCTCCTTGCCGCCCCTGAAGAGGCCACCGCTGGAGAAGGTCTTGCTCAGATTCTTCACCGACAGCAGCGGTTCTCCTGCCTGCGCGCCCGCTCCCTTGCTTCCGTTCACCGGGGAATCGGTAACCGTCATGCCGCGTCCACCCGGCGGCGGGCCACCAGCGGAGTGTGCGGCTGGTTCCGGCGCTCCGGTTCCTCGGCGAGATGGCAGCGGCTGAAATGACCCTCGCCAACCTGATACAGCGGTGGGTGCTCGTGCTCGGTGCGCTCCCACGAGTACGGGCAACGGTCGTGGAACCGGCAGCCATCGGGCCAGTGCGTGGGGGGAGGGACCGTGCCCGGAATGACGGCGAGCCGCTCGCGTATCGCGCCGACACGCGGTATCGCCCGCAGCAGGCCCTCGGTGTACGGGTGGTGCGGGGCAGCGAACAGAACGTTCGTTGGTGCCTGCTCGACGACTTCGCCCCCGTACATCACGATCACCCTGGAGCACGTTTCGGCGATCACGCCGAGATCGTGGGTGATCATCAGAATCGCGGTCCCGAACCGCTGCTGCAGATCGCGCAGCAGCTCGAGGATCTGTGCCTGGATGGTGACGTCCAGCGCGGTCGTGGGCTCGTCCGCGATTATAAGCTCCGGCCGCATCATGAGAGCCATCGCGATCAGAACCCGCTGGCGCATCCCACCGGAGAGCTGATGCGGATAGTCCCGCGCGCGCGCTTCCGGCGATGGGATCCCGGTGAGAGCCAGCATCTCGACCGCCTTGCGCCACGCGGCGCGCCGTGACGCACGCTCGTGGATACGCGCTACCTCCGCGACCTGGTCACCAACGGTGAATACCGGATTGAGAGCCGTCATCGGCTCCTGAAAGATCATCGCGATCCTGTTGCCGCGGATCTTCCGCATCTCCTCCTCGCTCGCGGTCGCGAGGTCCTTTCCCTCGAACACGATCCGGCTCCCCTGCTCGATGCGCCCGGGATGGCGGATGAGTCGGAGCATCGAGAGCGCAGTAACCGACTTTCCCGACCCCGACTCGCCCACAAGCCCGACCGTCTCCCCGCGGTTCACCTGGAGCGACACGCCGTCCACCGCCCGCGCGACACCGTCGCGGGTGTGGAAGTAGGTGCGGAGATTCTCGACTGAGAGCAGCGGTTCCGTCATCGCAACAAGATCGCTCCGGTTGGGCCGGAACGGATCCGCTCGGCGAGCGTGTTCACGGAAACGACGGTGGCGAACAACACGATCCCCGGAAACAGTGCGACCCACCACGCAGTTCGAAGCTGCTCGGTCCCTTCCAGCATGATGTTCCCCCAGCTGGGCGCCGGCGGCTGAACTCCAACTCCCAGATACGAGAGCCCCGCCTCGAGCACGATCGTGTTCGCGAAACCCAGGACCGCCGCCACGGCCGCAGGCGTCAGGACGTTGGGAAGGATGTGGCGGGAAACGATCCGCCAGCCGCTGGCGCCCAGCGCCCGTGCCGCCGTCACGTAGTCGAGTTTTCTGGCCACGAGCGCCTCTGCGCGCACGAGTCGCGCCACGTGGAACCAGCCCGTAAGGCCGAGCACGAGGATCAGGGCAGGGAGAGGGAGGCTCCCACTCGCGCTCACCAGCACCAGGACCAGCAGCACGCGCGGTATGGCGAGAAATCCGTCCAGGATCCGCATCAGCACCGTGTCCAGCATCCCGCCGGCGTATCCCGCAACGAGGCCATAGGCCGTTCCCAGTGTGACTGACAGCGCGGTGGCGAGGACACCGACAGCGAGGGAGATCCGCGCGCCGTAAAGGACGCGGCTGAGCACATCCCGGCTGAAGGCGTCCGTGCCGAATGGGTGCGCGGCGCCTGGCGGTGCGAGGCGCGCCCCCACGATGTCGGGCTGGGCCAGAGGGTCGTGCGGCGCGAGCCACGGGGCGGCGACTGCGGCGAGCAGGAGAAGCGAGAGAAAACCGAGCGCGACGACCACCCCGGCATTCGCCGGCGCTGTGATCCGGGGGACAATGCGCATCGCTGCGGCCTCAGCCATCGCGAACTCTCGGATCGGCGGCCGCATACAGCAGGTCGGCGACGAGGTTGCCGAGAGCCACTGCGGTCCCCGCCACGACGACGACCGCGGTGACCATTGCGTAGTCGCGGGAAGCGACCGCGTTCACCGCCAGCAGCCCCATGCCGGGCCAGGCGAAGATCTTCTCGACGAACACCGAGCCCGCGAGCAGTGCCGGTATCGTGAGCCCCAGCAGGGTGATCGTCGGCAGGAGCGCATTTCGCAACGCATGCCGTCGCACGATCGCCGGCTCAGCCACCCCTTTTGCGCGAGCCGTTCGGATGAAATCCGACGGCAGCACGTCCAGCAGCGCTCCCCGCTGGTATCTGGCGACGACCGCCGCGCCGACGATGGTCAGCGTGGTGGCGGGCAGAACGAGGTGCCGGATCGTGTCCACCACGCGCTCCATCCAGTTCATGCGCGAATGCATCACCGCGTCCACCGCTCCGCCTGCCGGCAGGACGCCAAGCTTGAGAGAGAACACGAACAACAGCAGCAGCGCGAGCCAGAACTCGGGGACCGAGTACGCCAGGAGGGTCGTTCTGTTCAGCACCCTGTCCGTCATCGAGCCGGGGTGACGCACCTGCACCAGCGCGACCCCGATACCAACGGCGAAACTGAGCAGCAACGCCGTACCGGCCAGCAGCATCGTCCTGGGCACCGCCGCGCGGAGCGCTTCGGCCACGGGCCGCTGCATCGAGAACGACCAGCCGAAGTCGCCCCGCACGACGGCGCCGAGATACCGCACGTACTGCTCGGCGAGCGGAGCGTCGAGCCCATACGAGCGCCGCCACTCCGTGCGGACTTCCTCCGTGATTCCCGGGTCGTTCAGCGCCGCCGTGAACGGGTCACCGGGCGCGAGCCGGATCAGGAAGAAGGCGAGCGAGGCGACCACGAAGATCACGACGACGGCCTGCGCACTGCGTGCCAGCGCCAGGCGCGCGCTCAACGGCTCGCTGTCTCCGGCGCAGCTTCGTCGCGCGGCAGCCGCTGCCCGGGCGACACCGACCAGTCCGCCAGCCCGGCCCACCAGGCATCGGGGCGGATGCGCGCAGTTCGCAGCCGGCTGTGGAGGCCGAGCGTCACCCGCGGCTCGAACATCCAGATGGCGGGAGCATCGGCGATGATCGTCTCCTGCGCGCGGCGGAAATGCGCGCGTGCCGCCGCCGCATCGTTGGCTGCCAGCGCGCTGTCAACGTGTGCATCGAACTGCGCGCTCTCGTATCCGCCGTAGTTGAGCCCGTTGGGCGAGCGCGAGCCGGTCGAGCCCCAGGTCTGCCTGATTCCGTGTGGACCGACGTCGATGCGCCACGCACCGAACATGGCGTCGAACCGTCGCGACCGTCCCCGCTCCACGAACGCCGCGTACTCGAGCTGATCCAGCTGCACGCGAGCGCCTATGCGACGGAGCTGCTCCTGGATCAAAACGGCCATTCTCACCCGGCTGCGGCTCGAACCGGGGACGAGCAGCGTGAACTCGAGCGTGCGGCCGCCTCGTTCCCGCACCCCGTCACCGTCGGCATCCCGCCAGCCGAGTGAATCGAGAATCGCCTGTGCCTGGACCGTGTCGAACGGGAGGAGCGTGACTGTCGTGTCTGCGAGCCTGAGCGCGCGAGTGACCGGGCCCATGCCGACGACGGCCAGCGTGTCGAACACGTTGCGGACCATAGCCTGCCGGTCCACAGCCATGCTCAGGGCACGACGGAGGTCACGGTCCGCGAACAGAGCATGCTGCCGGCTGGTGTCGCGCGGGTCCCGCATGTTGAACTGAACGAAGTGGTACTCGAGTGAGGGCATGAGGTGCACGCGCAGAGAGGGTCGATCCCGCATCTCCTGGATCTGCTCGGGGCGCAGCATCTCGAACACGTCCGCCTCGCCGCTCATGTAGCGCGTGACCGCGGTGTTGAAGTCGGGAGCGACGACCCAGATCACGCGGTCCAGCAGCGCGCGTCCGCGATAGTTCGTGGTATCGCTGACCACTTCCAGCGACACGCTCGGGTTCCAGCTCGAGAACCGGAATCGTCCGCTCCCGACGGGGTTGCGGGCGAACCCGGATTCACGCAGCCGGTTGCGCGGGACCTCTTCGAGCAGGTGCCGGGGAACGACGAGCAACGGATAGGTCGTCTCGAAGAACTGCGCGGGAGTCCTGTCGGCGTACCAGAAGACGGCCGTCAGCGAGTCCGCGACGGTTACCGAGTCAACGTTCCGGAGCAGGGCGGCGGCGGGGGACGCGACGTCCGGGCTGGTGTACAGCTCCCAGGTGAACCGCACGTCGTGTGCGGTGACGGGCCTCCCGTCGTGCCATCGCGCATCCTCCCGCAGGTGAAAGGCGATCGACAGAGAGTCGCTGCTCCACGTCCAGCTGCGCGCGAGGGCGCCTGTGAAGCCGTCGTCACCCACGGTGTTCAGGTCGCCGCCGATCTCAGCGAGCCTGTCGAAGATCTGCTCCGCTACCTGCCGCCCCGACGATTGCGAGATCAGCGGAGGTATCAGCGCGTCCGCGTCAGCCGCCGCGGAGACGACGACTGTTCCGCCCACGTCGCCCGCAGACGGCGTGGCAGGCTCATCACCGCAGGCAGCGGCGAGGAAGCAGGCAAGAAGGGCGGTGGTGCGTGGGCTCATTCCCGGGCGGTACGATGTTTCCTTACAGCCGCCATGTCCACAGCGGATCGCGGAACTTCTCGACGTGCTCCTCGGCTGCTGCGCGCATTTCGTCCCAGTCGAGTGTCTCGGTGGGGGCGCCCCCGAGCCTCACGGCGTCGGCCAGTGCCTGCGCCACGTCGTCCGGCGCCACGTCACGGCCAAGGGCATCTGCGACCGAAGCTGCGCTTGTCCTCGCCGCGCCGCCGCCCGTCAACTCGCGGAGCAGCGGCTGATCGTCATGCAGGAGAATGGATCCGTGTTGCAGCAGCGCGCCGTCCTCCAGGTACTGGGCGCTCCCGACCAACTTCCCGGGGCCGTCAGCGGTGCGCACCACGATCTCGCCCGCGCTCGGTTCGGCGAAGCAGGGATGTTCGTCCGGCTGGCGCTCACGGCGTGACCGGGAAGCGAGCTGTGCATCGATCCCCAGCCGGTGAAGCGCCTCGAGCAGCATTGCATTGATGGCCTCGTACATCCCGGCTGCCGAAGCGAGCGATGCGCAGGGCGCTGTCACGCTGTATGTAAGCTCCCGCCAGTGGAGGATCGCACGACCTCCGGTCGGACGCCGCACGACCGCCACTGCCCGGTCCTCGAGGGCGGCGCGATCGTATCGCCCGCGCGCCCGCTGGTTCCTTCCCAGGGAAAGGGTCGGGGAGGCCCAGGAATAAGTCCTGAGCACCGTTTCTCCGGTCAGGCGCGCCCGTTCCATGAGCGCCACGTCCACAGCCATGTTCAGTGCGCCGTCGTGCGGGCCTGAGTCGAGCAACCGCCAGGAAGTCACGGGTTGCTGCCTGAGCGTGCCATGGGCGGATCTCCGGTCGGGACGGGCTGGCCTCGTGACTAAATTAAGGGACTGCGTGCGCTCCTTCCGGGACGCGCCGCGCACCCATCTGAGTTGACTCAATGACTACGACTGTCCGGCAGGCTGCCCTCAAAGGGCGTGATAGTTTCGTTCCCCGCCACGTGGGGCCCAGCGACGTGGAAGCGGCCGAGATGCTCGAGCTGCTCGGCTACTCCTCGCTCGACGCGCTCATCGACGACGCCGTCCCGGCCCGCATCCGGTCGCCTCGTCCGCTGCTGCTTCCGGCGGGACTGAGCGAAGAGGAAGTCCTGGCCGAGCTTCGGGCGATGGCCGGACGCAACCGCGTCTTCCGCTCGTACATCGGGATGGGTTACAGCGACTGCGTCACTCCGCCGGTGATCCAGCGGAACGTGATCGAGAACCCGGGCTGGTACACGGCATACACGCCATATCAGGCGGAAATTGCGCAGGGCCGGCTCGAGGCGCTGTTGAACTTCCAGACCGTCGTCAGCGACCTCACCGCGCTCCCCATCGCGAACGCGTCGTTGCTGGACGAAGCCACGGCTGCGGCTGAGGCGATGGCAATGAGCTACGGCATTGCGGGGCGTCCGGAGCGCGACCGCTACCTCGTAGCCGACGATTGCCATCCGCAGACGATCGACGTCATCCGCACGCGGGCGGCTGTGCGGGGAATCCGGGTGGAAGTGAGCCCGGTGTCGGATTTCCGTCTGGGCTCCGACGTCTTCGGGGTGCTGCTGCAGTATCCCGCGACCGACGGGCTCGTGCGCGACTACCGGGACATCTGCGCCGAGGCGCATGCGCACGGTGCCCTGGTGACGGCCGCGACCGACCTTCTCGCGCTGGCCCTGCTCGTCCCGCCTGGAGAGTGGGGCGCCGACATCGCGGTGGGGAACAGTCAGAGGTTCGGCGTGCCGCTTGGATACGGCGGACCTCACGCTGCTTTCTTCGCGACCCGTGACGAGTACAAGCGCCAGATTCCCGGGCGCATCATCGGCGTATCCCGCGACGCCGACGGGCGCCCTGCGCTCCGAATGGCGCTACAGACCAGAGAGCAGCACATCCGTCGCGAGAAGGCGACCTCCAACGTATGCACGGCGCAAGTGCTGCTGGCCGTCGTCGCCGGCATGTACGCGGTGTATCACGGCCCGGAGGGGATCACCCGCATCGCCGCGCGGGTGCATCAGTACGCCGCCGTTCTCGCGGCCGGCCTCTCCCGGCTCGGTTTCGACGTGGCTCACGACGACTTCTTCGACACGGTCCGCGTGAACCTTGCCGAGGAGGCGGCTGCGCGCATCGCGGCGGACGCAGTGGCGCGAGGCATCAACCTCGGCCGGCCCGGGGAGGGAACGCTGGTGATGGCACTGGACGAGACCGTCACCGAGTCCGACCTCGCCGAGCTGCTCAGCGTGTTCAACGGCGGCGTCTCGACGCCGTTTGCGGCGGCCGATCTGCTGACCGACGCCGATCCGCGGTACGACGAGCGCTTCCGGAGGACGTCGCAGTTCCTCACGCACCCGGTGTTCAACACTCACCGCTCCGAGACGGAGCTGCTTCGCTACATCTTTGACCTGCAGGCGAAGGACCTGTCGCTGGTGCACTCGATGATCCCACTGGGATCGTGCACGATGAAGCTGAACGCCACGGCCGAGATGATGCCGATCACGTGGCCGGAGTTCGCGCGGATCCACCCCTTTGCCCCCGTGGAGCAGGCATCGGGATACCAGGAGCTGTTCCGCGGCCTCGCGATCGCGCTCTCCGAGATCACGGGATTCCCCGCAGTCTCGCTGCAGCCGAACGCCGGGTCGCAGGGCGAGTACGCCGGGCTGCTGGTGATTCATCGGTATCACCAGTCGCGTGGCGAGAACCACCGCGACGTCTGCCTCATCCCGCAGTCGGCGCACGGCACCAATCCGGCGAGCGCGGTCATGGCCGGGATGAAGGTGGTGGTGGTGAAGACGGACGCGCAGGGGAACATCGACGTGGATGATCTACGGGCCCGGGCGGCCGCGAATCGCGACAACCTCGCGGCTCTCATGGTGACCTATCCGTCCACCCACGGCGTCTTCGAGGAGACGATCGTCGAAGTGTGCTCGATAGTGCACGAGCACGGCGGCCAGGTTTACATGGACGGCGCCAACATGAACGCGATGGTCGGCATCTGCCGGCCGGCGGACTTCGGTGCCGACGTCTGTCATCTCAACCTGCACAAGACGTTCTGCATCCCGCATGGCGGAGGCGGTCCCGGTATGGGGCCGATCGGAGTGGCCGCGCATCTCGCGCCGTTCCTCCCGGGTCACGTGGTGGTTCCCGTTCCGGGGACGGAGCCCGGCGGGGCGGTGTCCGCCGCGCCGTGGGGGAGCCCCAGCATTCTGCCGATCTCCTACGCGTATATCCGGTTGATGGGCGGGGACGGGCTGGTGCACGCGACGAAGATCGCGATCCTCAGCGCGAACTACGTTGCGCGGCGTCTCGCGGACTCTTTCCCCGTGCTGTACAAGGGGCACAACGGCACCGTGGCGCATGAGTGCATCGTGGACACCCGCACGGTGAAGGCTTCGTCGGGCGTGGACGTGGAGGACATCGCCAAGCGGCTGATGGACTACGGCTTCCACGCGCCGACGGTCTCGTTCCCCGTTGCGGGAACGCTCATGATCGAGCCCACGGAAAGCGAGTCCAAGGCTGAGCTCGACCGCTTCTGCGATGCGATGATCGCGATCCGGGAGGAGATCCGGGAGATAGAGATCGGAACTGCCGACCGGCGGGACAATCCTCTCAAGAACGCGCCGCACACGATGGAGCGACTGACTGCGACCGCCTGGACGCACGCTTACACGAGGGAGCAGGCTGCGTTTCCTGCGCCGTGGATCCGGGCGCGCAAGTTCTGGCCGGCGGTCGCGCGCGTGGAGAGCGCGTACGGGGATCGCAATCTCGTATGCTCGTGTCCGCCGACTGACGCCTACGCAGATGTCGGGGTGGGAGACACAGCGATTAGCGGTTAGCGGTTAGCGGAAAGCAACCGCGGACCAGCAGTTGACCGCGGCTTTCCGCTAACCGCTAATCGCTCTCGTTATCCTCCTACCAGCTCCCGGTACGCACCAGGGCTCAGCAGTTCGTCCCGTTCCCCCGGCTCGCTCACCCGCAGTCGTATCATCCATCCCGCGCCGTACGGATCGCTGTTCACCAGCGCCGGGTCCTTGTCCAGCCGATCGTTGACCTCGACGATTTCCCCAGCGAGCGGACAGAACAGCTCGGATACTGCCTTCACGGCCTCGATGGTGCCGAACACGTCGTGCTTCGCGTAAGTGGCGCCTGCGCTCGGAAGCTCAAGGAACACTACGTCGCCAAGCTCACCCTGGGCGTAGTCGGTGATGCCGATCTCCACGATCGAGCCGTCGCCCGTGGAGCGGACGTACTCGTGCTCGGGAGTGTAGAGCAGGTCGTCAGGAATGTTGGACACGTGCGTCGGTGTTGGGGTGCGCGCTGCTGCCGCGACAGGCCCGGTGATGGCCCTTCAGCGGCAGATGTCTGCGTGCAAGCTAGCTCGCGGGCGCCAGCTCGCGCATGGCATCCCGCTGCAGCGACTCCCAGACGCCGTCCACTGCCTTTCGCAGCTCGTCCATCGAGCCAGTGTTGTCGATGACGTAATCGGCGCGGGCGCGCTTGAGCTCGGCGGGCATCTGGGCCGCAATCATGTTGAGCGCCTCCGCTTCGTCCACGCCGCGCCGGCGCACCAGCCTGTCGAACCGCAGTTCGCGCGGAGCGTCAACAAGCACGATGCGATCGCACTCGTCCGTCAGCCGCCGCTCGAACAGCAGCGGGGCCACGTAAACGAGGATGCTCACCCCCTCTTCCCGCGCGGCCGCCACGCGCTCGTCGCGCAGGCGGGCGATCTCGGGATGCACGATCTGATTCAGCTCCTCGAGCTGTTCGGGATCGGAAAACACGCGCGCGCGCAGCTCGGCGCGATCCAGGGAGCCGTCGGCTGCCGTCACGTCCTCGCCCCATTTCTCGCGGATGCTGGCCAGCGCGCTCGTCCCGGGAGCCACGGCCTCGCGCGCGAGCTCGTCGGCATCGACGATCACCGCGCCGCGTTCGGCGAGGAGCTCAGCGACTTCGGTCTTTCCGCTGGCGATGTTCCCAGTGAGTCCGACGAGTAGCATGCGGGCCAACCTAGGGGGCAAACTCTGCGCCGCAACCTGAAAGTGGGTTGCGCCGAGACCGCCAACGGCTAAACAGATGTCGTTGCGAGCGGGAGTTGGCCCTGATGCTCGTTGACGTGGGGCACGGCGTGGCACATGCGGCACCTCGCCTCGTACGCCTCGTGGCCGCCGACCATGATCTGCGGCGAATCGTACGGCGCAGGGCGGCCGCCGATGAGCCGCTGGTTCCGGCTTGCCGGGCCGCCGCACAAAACGCAGATCGCGTGCAGTTTGTCCACGACCTCGGCAACAGCCATCAGCTGCGGCATGGGGCCGAAAGGCTCTCCCCTGAAGTCGGTGTCGGTCCCGGCGAGGATCACGCGCCGCCCGCGGCCAGCGAGATCGGTGACGATCTCGATGATCCCCGCATCCAGGAACTGGGCCTCGTCAATCGCAATCACCTGCGCGACGGGGTCGATTCGCTGCGACAACTGTGTCGCGGAATCGATCGGGACCGCTTCCACACTGCGGCCGTCGTGGCTGGAGACCAGGTACAGACCCGCGTAACGAGCATCGAGGTGAGACTTGAAGACCTGCACCCGCTTGCGCGCGATCATTGCTCGCCGCACGCGCCGGATCAGTTCCTCGCTCTTTCCGCTGAACATCACTCCGGCGATGACCTCGATCCATCCACCCGCCTGCTGGAACGCGCCGGTCACCGCCCGCGTCCTCCGCCGTCCGGACGCCGCGCGCCCCGTTCACCCCGCGGCGGGCCTCCGCGGCTCTCCGGCCGTCGGTCGCCGCGGTCCGGGCGCGGGCTGCCAGCCCTTGCATCGCCGCGCCCGCGATCGAACCCCCGGTCCTCCCGTGGCCGTCCCCGTTCCACGCCTTCCCTGGGGCGGCCGCGATCCGCCGTGTCGCGCGCACCGCGAGCGAAGCCGCGCCGTGGCGCTTCGCGCATCGCGTCCCCACCCGGGCGCTCGCGGCGCTCCGGGACTCGCGCGGCCGGAGCCTTCTCTGAGCGAGCGTGCCGCTCCCGTTCCCGCTCGAGCATCCGGACGAGCGCTCCCGCGACTTCGGCCCCGTCGTACTCGGCCAGCAGGGGCTCGATCGCCCCCATCTCGCGCAGACCGTGGCCGCTCTCGAGAAGCTGGCGGATGTCCCGGCGCAGCAGCTCGTCGGCCCGCCGGGCCCGGGTGCGCCCCTCTTCGCGCTCGAGAGGCAGCGCCCTCCCCCCGGTCAGCCGCCGCAGCGTCTCGAGCTCTCTGGCTTCGAGCAACGCCACTACACGCGCCGGCGCTGCACGATTGATTGCGTCGAGTGGCGTGGCATCGCGCGGCAGGTCGTACAGAATCACCGTGTGCGTGTTGGGCGCGACTGTATCCCGGCTCACCCGAACTACGTCTTCGGCGCGCCGGTATCCGAGCTGCCGGACGGCCTCCCGGGCCTCGGCCTCGGAATCGTCGCTCAGGACGAGAACCACGGCCGACGGCGGGTCAGTCTGGTCGAGGACTTCCCTCAGCGCCGCTGGTCGCGCTGCGAGGGAGGTCGTCACGTAGGACAGGGGCAGTCTCGATTCCGTAGCCGTGCCCACGGTCCCTATCCGCCTGGCCTGATGCATGTGCCGCTCGACGAACTTGTCGATGGCCGGCGTGATCGACCTCACGACCAGCGTCCGCGTGGCGTCTCTGGGCGCTTCAGACAGCACCGTCTCAAGATCCGCGAGCGCATCGCCCGGATTCTCGACGAGATCATCCACCCAGGCGAGCAGGATCGAGTGAACGGCGTCGAGTCGCAATGCCGAAGCCGCCATCAGCTCGCGGAGAACCCACGGCGGCCCCGCAACGGCCCGCGCCGGGTCGCTTCTGAGGAGCCGACCGGCCCTGGCCGCTCCGGTTGCCGGAAGCACGTCAATTCCCTGAACTCCGAACCGGGCGAATGCACCGGCAACGAGGCCGACGGTGCTCTCCACGTCCGGGGTGACGATGAGGAGCTGCGTTGCGGCGCTGAGCGGGTCGATCCGATCGACGAGCGGCGTGAGCACCTGAGCCAGAGAGCTCCAGTCGCGGGGCAGCGTGTAAACGGCGCTTTGTGTCCGCACTAGGCGGCCGCCGGTGTTTGCGTCCTGGTTCAAGCGGGTGCCACCGATGTTAGGAGTGTCAGGCCGGTGCGGGGCGCAGATGGCGCGACGTCAGGTCGGCCGGTAATCTTCACACTGACCACGGCACCTCTGCGCCGTCCCTTCGTCGCTCGCCTGGCCGTGACCCGCGGCTGTAGTATAGCAGCGAATTTTCCCCGGTGCCCGTTGCTCCGATCTCAAGCATGATTACCGCGATCGTTCTGGTTAAGGCTGACCCGAAGCGCATCCCCGAGTCGGCCGCCCGGCTTGCCGGCATAGAGGGAGTTTCACGCGTGTACTCCGTCTCCGGCGAGTGGGACCTCGTAGTTCTCATCGAGGTTGCCGACCACGAGGCAATCGCGGCGATCGTCACGGAGCAGTTTCCCGACGTCCCGGGGATCCAGCGCACGCAGACGCTGACAGCCTTTCGCGCCTACTCGAAGGAAGACCTCGAGCAGGCCTGGGACATCGGGCTCGAGTAGCCGATTCGCCGATGACGGTGACCCGCGCCGCGCTCGACGCACCGAGCCGCGCCGCACTCCGCGCCATACTGGCGGTCAGACCCGATGCGCAGGCGGTGGAATACCCATCGCTGGTGCCCGAGCGCGGGACGTCAGACCCTCCCGTCCTGTGCTCAGTCGAGCTACTCGAGCCTGGTCCGATGCGCGCCGTGCCTGTGACGGATCCCGTCGTCGGGTTCTCCGCGTTTCTCGACGGGACCCAGCACGCGCGGATCCTGGCGTGGGTGCAGGGTGTTCCGTACGTCTTCGGCACCGCTGCGGCAGCGATCCGCGCTCGCCGCGACCGGAAGCTCCGCACCTGGGAGGCGTCGCCGCCGATGGTGGACCGCCGGCTTTACCTGCCCCGCGCCTACGCTGTCGGATTCGACGGCGATGTCCCGGGCATGGCCGTCGTGGACACCACTGACCCGGCGCTGGGCACCGTTCCGTCCCGGCATCCCGCCGCGCTGCTGGAGCGGGCGTTGACGTGCCTGCAGCGGGATCGGGAGCGGATCGAACGTGCGCAGGTCGAGGCATGGGTCACAGTCGGTGAGGGCGTGCTGTGCGCCGACGGATCGTTGCCGGATCGCGGCGCCGGGCGCAGCTCTCCTCTGGTGGTGGGTGCGATCAAGAGTCATCGCACCCTGTATGCGGATGGCGTCGCGCTCGACGTCGTACTCTCACTGCAGGCGAACGAGCGCTCGTCCGTGTTCCTGGTTGCGGGGAGCGGCCGCGAGCCGGTTGCCAGCTGGTACGTCAGAACGCGGGGCCAAAGGGGCCGCGACGCGCTCTGGGGGCTCGTGCGACTGGAGTCCGCGATCGTGCCGGACATCACCGCGCGCGCCGACCTCGTTTCCCGCTGGCTGCTCGCCGAGAACGCGCCTCTGGCGCTGCCGGACACCCGCTGGGACAAGATGACCTACGGCGTGCACGACTGTGAATCGTTCCTGAGGGCAGTCTCGTGACGCAACCGCCGCTCGGGCGCGTGGTCGCAACCGAGCGCAAGCCAAACACGCCCTTCGAGTTTCACTTCTGGACCGAAGTGACGTCGCCGGTGGGGATCGGAACGATCGTGCGTGTCGAGGGCACCCACCCGGTGAATGGGGCCATCCCCACCGTGTACGGAGTGGTGACCGAGGGGTTCAGCTACTCGGATCTGGATACGCCGATGCACGACGTGCTCGGCCACGACGGCTCGCCCGCACACCCGGGGTTCGCGCCGACGGAGCGCGCGGAGATCCGACTGTACACTGCCGCGGTCCTGCGGCAGATCCCGGACGAGCCCGTGCAGCCGGTGCCGATGGGTGCCGTGCACCTCGCCGGGGAGGACGATGTCGCAATCGCACTCCGCATGGACAGTTATCTCCGCGACGAAGCACGCACGGCGATTCCAGTCGGTGTGTACCGGGCCGGCGGTACCGAGGCGCCGGTTTACGTGGACGCCGACTTCCTGGTCGGCCCGGAGGCGGCACATCTCAACATCACCGGCGTGTCGGGACTTGCGACGAAGACCAGCGCCGTCGAGTGGCTGCTCGCCAGCCTCTTCGCGCACTTCCCCGAGGACAAGGGCTCCGTCGCGGCGGTCTGCTTCAACGTGAAAGGGCCGGACCTGTGCTACCTCGATCTTCCCGGTCCCCTCGAGGAGAGCGACCTCGCCCTGTACGAGCGGCTGGGCGTGCCGCCGCAGCCGTTTCCCGACGTTCACTACTTCGCTCCGTTCACCGCGCGTGGTTACGCTCTCAACACGCTCAGGTCGAACGAGGCGCTGCTGCACAACGTGAGCGCGCTCACGTGGGGGCTGCGCGAGGTGCTCCAGTTCGCCGAAGTCCTCCTCAACCGCGACGACGTGGATGCCAAGGCGGATGCGCTCATCGACTTCATCCGCGAGAACATCGTTGATCAGCAGTTCGAGGACCCGCTGCTGAGCCGGCCGCACAAGGTCGAGTCGTTCGCGGACCTGGACGCGTGGTTCCGGGACCTGCTCCAGGGTATGGAGCGGAAGAACTCCGAAGCGTGGCGGACGCACCACGTTGCGACGGTCCGCAAGGTCCGGAACCGCCTGTCCAACATCTCCACCCGTTGTGCGGGGCTGGTGACCGACGACGGCAGCGTGAGCGACCTTCCATTCGGGAGCTTCGCCGACCGCGCGGTGTACGTGATTGACGTGGCGCTCCTCGAGGAGGATGCGCAGGATCTCATCTTCGCCAGGATCGTGTCGAAGCTCCGCGAGCACCTGGAGCGCCGCGACCTCGGCGTCAATCACGTGGTTGTCTTCGTGGACGAGCTCAACAAATACGCACCTTCGGACGGGCCGGAGACGTACGTCCGGCGCATGCTGCTCGACATCTCCGAGCGCGGCAGGTATCTGGGGCTGGTTCTCTTCGGTGCCCAGCAGTTCCGCTCGCAGGTTCACCGTCGCGTGACGGGCAACGCGGGCACCGCGATGTTCGGTCGCACCGATGCCGACGAGCTCGGCACTCCCGGCTATTCGGTGCTGAGTCATGCCGTTCGCGTGAAGCTCTCCGCTCTGGAGAAAGGCCAGCTTCTGGTGCGCCATCCTCACTTCACCCAGCCCGTGTTCATCCGCTTCCCGCGACCGCCCGTTCTCTCGGGTCGCGCGGGGGTGGAGCGCTTTCCCCAGATGCCCGAGGCCTCGGCGGAGGCGGCCGTGACACGGTCGCTACGCGTGCTCGATCCCGACATCACCCTGGAGTGGGTGAAGGAGCACACGGCTCTGTACGAGGAGCGCGAGATCATCCGGGCGCGGAACGCGACGGTCCGCGCGCGACCCGACAACACCAAAGCTTTCTTTCTCTCGCAGTTCCGCCGGGTGGTGCGGGCCGAAGCACCGGCTCCCCGAAGGCCGGCACCGCTTCGCACGCCGTCGTCCGATGATCCATACAGCTTCTAGGGTCTGCGTTGCCGCCCTCGCGGCAATCGGCATCGCGGGCTCGGCGGCATCGGCGCAGACGCCGGTCATTCTGCGGCTCGAGCCCGGTCTCGGTGACACCCTGTACCTGCGTCTGGACCAGCAGATGGAGATGCGCGGTCATCCGCAGGACAGCTCGGAGGCCGTGCGCACGCTCGCCAACACCCTGCGGGTGCGCGCCAGGGCCATTCCTACGAGACGTGCCGGGCCAGCCACGATGCTGACGACGATCACCGATTCCCTTGTGTTTTCTTCTCCGCTCGCGCCCACCGAGGCCATGGATCGCGCGCGACGCACGTTCGTCGGCCGGGCGGTTCAGGTGAGAGTGCTGGCTGACGGTGCGATGGAGGTGCTCGACGAGGGTCTCCACCAGGACGAGCCATCGCCGCTTTTCGGGAACATGCCGCCGATATTTCCCGGCGTGGAGGTGCGCCCGGGCGATCAGTGGGTTCGGGAGATGCTGATTCCCCTTCGTGGATCGCGCAGCGCCGCGACCGCGGTCCGTGCCACGTTCCGCCTGGACTCCCTCGGCCGCGACGGCCGCGTAGCATACATCTCGATACGCGGCGCTTTCTACGAGCGGCCGCCCGGAAGCCCTGCGGCAGAGCGCCCGCTGGAGGGATCTCTCACCGGTGCCATGGAGTTCGACCGGCAAATGGGCTGGATCCGCGACTCGCGCACGACCATCACCATGCGGTCGGATGTGCGCGGTCCGGATCCACGTGTGGGTCCGATGGAGGTGTGGATGCGGATAACGCAGCGGCTCCAGGCGCGAACGACGCCGTGAGACTCGTTCACCTGGCCGATCTGCACCTGGGCTTCCGCCAGTATCAGCGGCTCACGCCGACCGGCATCAACCAGCGCGAGGCCGACGTCGCGCGCGCATTCCAGCGGGCGGTGGACAGGATCATCGAGCTGCGACCCGACATCGTCCTCGTGGCTGGCGACATCTTCCACTCGGTGCGTCCGACCAATCCCGCGATCGTGCACGCGTTCCGCCAGTTCTCCCGGCTGCGGGAGGGTGTCCCGGATGCGCGGATCGTCGTGATTGCCGGAAATCACGACACGCCGCGCGCGGTCGAGGCCGGGGGGATCCTCGGCCTGTTCCTGGAGCTTGGAATCCATGTGGCCGCTTCGGCGCCGCGCCGTTTCCAGTTTCCGGATCAGGATCTCGAGATCTTCGCGGTCCCCAGCAACATGGCGCCGGACGTGGTGCTGCGCCCCAGCGGTGAAGCGAAGCACAGCGTGCTGCTCCTGCACGAGGAGATAGAGGGCGTCCTGCCGAGGCTCACCTGGCGCGCTGAGCAGTTCGCGCACGAGCTGCCCCTTGCCGCGCTCAACTCCGAGGAGTGGAGTTACGTCGCGCTCGGCCACTATCACGTTTACCGGCGTGTGGCCGAGCGCACGTACTACAGCGGCGCGCTGGACTACACCAGCAACAACGTGTGGGGCGAGCTGGCGGAGGAGCGCGCTCAGCGACTCGCCGGCAAGGGGTTCATAGAGCACGATCTGGAAACCGGCGCCCACACGTTCCACGTACTGGAGACAGCGCGGGCGGTTGTGGATCTCCCACCGGTGCAGGCGCGCGGGATGACCGCGCCGGAGCTGGATGTCGCCGTTCGCGAGGCAGTCGAGGCGTGCGCGGGCGGAATCGACGGCAGAATCGTGCGCCTGACCGTCTTCGACGCTCCCCGGCACATTGCGCGCGGTCTGGACCATCGGGCGCTGCGGGAATACCGCCGCCGCGCGCTGCACTTTCACCTCGACGTTCGCCGCCCGGAGGTGATTCGCACGCAGGCTGCGTCCGGTGCGCCCGGCCGGCGCGCCTCGCTCGCCGAGCTCGTGCGTGACAGCCTTCGCAGCCGCCACATCGACCGGGACGTGGACCGGGACGAGCTCGTGGCACTCGGCCTCAGATATCTGCGCGACGCGGAAGCGGCGGAGTCGCCACTGCTGGTGGAGCAGGAGGCCGAGTGAGACTGCATCGCCTGCAGCTGCTGAACTTCCGCCAGCACGCGGACACGACGATCGAATTCGGTCCCGGAATCACCGGGATCATCGGGCCAAACGGGGCGGGCAAGACGACGATCCTCGAAGCCATCGGCTGGGCGCTGTATGGCAAGCCGGCCGCCCGGGGAAAACGCGAGACGATACGGTTCGTGCGGGCGCCCGAGCGCGCTCCGGTTCGTGTGGAGCTCGACTTCGAGCTGGCGGGACATCGCTACCGCGTCGTTCGCGAGCTCACCCGCGCAGAGGTCTTCCTCGACGGTGACACGAGCGCGATAGCGACCTCGACCAACGGCGTCACCGAGCTGCTGCAGCGCCGGCTCGGGATGTCCCGCAGCGAGTTCTTCAACACCTACTTCACCGGCCAGAAGCAGCTGAGCATCATGGCTGCGATGGGCCCCGTCGAGCGCGCGCAGTTCCTGTCGCGCGTGCTCGGCTACGAGAAGCTACGTGCGGCGCAGGAGCTCGTTCGCACGCAGCGAAGGCTGATAGTGGCCGAGCTGACGGGAATCCGCAGCAGCATGCCCGAGGCGGAGCAGGTGGCGCAGGCCCTCGCAGCGGCCGAGCGGCGGGTGGCCGAGACGCGGCGGATCGCGGATGAACGGCAGCGGGAGTACGCCGACTGTGCAGGCCGGATCGCAACCGTCTCGCCCCGCTGGGACACCGCGCAGCAGCAGCGGCAGGAGTGGCAGGGCACGGTCGCCGAGCTCCAGATGACGGACGCGCGGATCGCCGCGCTGACCGCGCAGGGCGAGCGCGTCGGTGCGGACCTGAGCGAGATCGTGCTCGCCGCCGCCGAGCTGGACGACCTGCGGCCGCGGACTGCCGGACTGCCTGAGCTCACCGCCGAGCTGCAGCGGCTGGACGAGCTTTACCGGGCCGAAGGCCGGCGGGACACCCTGCGCGAATCGGTCGCAGAGCTGGAGACGGAGCTGGCACGACTGCGCGAAAGGCGCGATCAGCTGCTGTCCGCGCCGGACGAGGAGCGTGAGGCGAGCGCTGCGCTGGAAGCGAAGCGCGCGGAGCTGGATGAGGCCCAGGTAAGACTGGAGGAAAGGCGTACCGTCTGGGTACGTGCGCGGCAGGAGGCGCAGACCAAGCGCACCGCGCTCCTGCAGCAGCATGCCGATCTGAAGGTGCAGCTCGAGCGCGTGCAGTCGCTTGGCGCCGAGGGCGTGTGCCCCACGTGCAGCCGCGTGCTCGGTGAGTCGTTCGACCGCGTGCGCGGACACATCGAGGAGCAGATCGAGGCGGTCACCGTTGACGGGAAGTACTTCCGCAGCCGCGTGGAGCAGCTGGAGGAGACCCCGGAGGAGGTGAAGCAGCTCGAGGAGCGCCGCCGCGCGATAATGCAGGAAGCCGCCGGACTGGAGCGCACGCTGGCCAGAATCCAGAGCGCAGTGCAGGAGACGGCTGCGGTGAGCCGCGAGCTCACGATAAAGGAGCAGCGTCACGCGCAGCTGCTGCAGGAGATTGCTGCGCTGCCCGGTGGCTTCGACAGGGAGAGGCATGCTGCACTGCGCGCCGAGATCGAGGCGCTGGCGCCGCTGGTCACGCGTGTCGAGCGGCTCGCCGCGCTGTGCGAGCGCGGCCCGCAGATTCAGCGTGACTACGAGCGCATCTCCACGGCTCTCGTCAGCGACCGTACGCGCGCGCAGCAGCTCAAGGTGGCGCTGGACAGCCTGCAGTTCTCCGAGGAGGCGTTCGCTGCGATCCGTGCGGAGTTCGAGAGCGCATCCGACGCCGCGCACCGCGCCGAGATTGCGCGTGTCGAAGCTGACAGCGAGCTGCGGACGGCGCGCGAAGCGCTCGAGACGGCCGGCCGCGCGAGCGAGGAGTTCCGGAGGATGGAGGAGCGCGCCGCGGCACTCGGCAGGGACAGGCGGTTGCACGAGGAGCTCGACCGCGGCTTTTCCGACCTGCGAACCGATCTCAACGCACAGCTGCGTCCGGAGCTGTCGGAGCTGGCCAGCGCGTTCCTCGCAGAGCTGACGGACGGCAGGTACACCGAGCTGGAGCTGACCGATTCCTACGACGTCCTCGTGCTCGAGGAAGGGGTGCCGAAGCCGGTGATCTCCGGCGGCGAGGAGGACGTCGCCAATCTCGTGCTGCGACTCGCGATCTCCCAGATGATCGCGGAACGGGCCGGGCAGGCGTTCTCGCTGCTGGTGCTGGACGAGGTGTTCGGCTCGCTGGACGAGCTGCGCAGGCACAACGTCGTGGATCTGCTCCGCAGCCTGCACGACCGCTTCGAGCAGGTGGTCCTCATCACCCACATCGAGTCGGTGCGTGACGGGCTGGATCGCGTGCTGAGCGTCCGTTACGACGAGGCGACCGGCTCCTCGCGCGTGGAGGAGAGCCTCCCGGCCGACGTGGCAGCGGGGAGCGAGGCCGCGCTGGAGCCCTTCGCCGAGGTTGCGACGTCCTGATGGCCTTCATGCGCAACTGGCGGCACAATCGGGGGGTCGGCGGTCCGGTGCCCCTGGTGGGGGACGACATCCCCGAGCTGAACCGGCTGTTCAGCGACTCGTTCACGGACAGGTACAGAAAGGACGGGCTCGTGGGCGTCCGCGTTCCGCACCTCAACCCGCGGGTCTGGATGTACGCTATCGCCGACGCGGGACGCGGCGCACTCGCCTGGCGTGACGACGACGGTAGGATGGTCGCATTCAATCTCGTGCACTCCTCCGGTGCAGAGGGGTGGATGGGACCGCTCGCAGTGGACAGCGAGTATCAGGGCGCGGGATTGGGTAAGGCGGTGGTGACCGCCGGGCTGGAGTGGCTCAAGGCCAGACAGACACGGGTCATCGGTCTGGAGACGATGCCTCGCACGGTGGAGAACGTCGGTTTTTACTCCGGTCTCGGCTTCGTGCCGGCGAATCTCACGATCACGCTTACGCTCGACACGACGCAGCCGTCCCGCGTCCCGATGGTTCTTGGCGCGCTGCCCGACGGCGAGCGCGAGGAGATGATTCGTCGCTGTGCAGACCTGCTCGGCTCCATCGCCCCTGGATACGATTTCACCCGCGAGATTGCGCTCACCGCCGAGCTCGAGCTCGGCGAGACGGTGCTGCTCACCGCAGGCGGCGAGCTTCGCGCGTTTGCACTCTGTCATACTGCGCCGCTGGCGGACGGTCGCGCGCGCGATGAGCTGCGGGTGCTGAAGCTGGTGGCCCGCGACGAGGCCTCGCTCGACGCGCTTCTTCCAGAGCTCGAGGCGATGGCACGACGGGCGGGCACCAGGCGGGTCGCCATCCGCGTGCAGGGAGCGTACTCCGGAGCCTACAGGCTCCTGATCCGGCGCGGCGCGCGAGTCCGGTGGACGGATCTGCGGATGACCGCGTTCGGACACGCGGAGATGCTTCCCGCGGAAGGGATCGTTTTCTCCAACTGGGAGATTTGAAAACGAACCGCAGAGCCATCAGCTGACAGCTCCGAGCTGGCAGCTTCCAGCTGGCGGCTCTGCTCTTCGCAGTTGCTATTCTTTCAGCGCATCATCTCCCGCAACGCACTCCGCACCGTCACCCGCCGCAGATATTCAAGTTCCTCGGGTGCGAACGGCGTGGGCTCGATCCCGAAGTAGGCCAGCGCGTTTTCCGGAACCACGTTATCCTCTCCCAGCAGATCCAGCAGCGACGTCGTGACCGGAGGATTGGGCAGCACGCGCTGCAGCAGCGCGACGAAGGGCGCCAGCACCTGGCGCGGAATGCCTGCGATCACACGCCGCGTCCGCATCGCCAGCAGCACGCGCTCAGTCATCTCCCGAAGCGAGAGGGGAGCCGGCCCGCCGAGCGGGTACACGCCGCTGATCGTATCGCTTCTGATGAGCGACATTCCGACGGCTTTGGCGACGTCGCGCACGGCGATCGGCTGAAAGCGGGCGCGACCGCCGTCCGGCAGCGGGAGGATCCCGGGAGACAGTCGGACGAGACGGGCGAGCACGTTCACGAACTCGTCCTCCGGCCCGAAGATCACCGACGGCTTGAACACCGTCCACTGCAGTCCGCTGTCCCGCACACTCAGCTCGGCCAGCCCCTTGCTCCGCAGGAAGCGGGAGGGCGATTCAGCGGCCGCTCCGTTCTGTGACATGAAGACAAAGCGTCGCGCGCCGTTGTCCCGGGCGGCCGCGAGCAGGGTGCGAGTCGCTTCGGTGTTGACATCCTCGTAAGTCTGGCCGCGCCGCTCGATGGCGATTGCCGCGAGGTGGATGACCGTTCCCGCTCCGCTCAACGCCGCCCTGACTGCCGCATCGTCGCGCACGTCGCCGGCGTGAATCTCGACAGGGACATCGGCGAGCGCAGAAGCGGCTTTGAACGCGTTTCTCACCAGTGCGCGGATCTTCCAGCCGCGCGACGCCAGCTCGCGGCAAACCGCGCCACCAACAAGCCCGGCGGCGCCGGTGACGAGCACGGGTCGCGCCCCGTGGCCGTCCATCTTCTGCGGCTGCTCCAGGACCGCGGGAGCGCCGGCGCGCAGCGGAAAGACCGTAGCTCCCTAGCGTCCCGCGCTACCGCGTGTGCCGTGCACGACGATGCGGTAGATGAGAAGAAAGACGCCGATCGTGAGCAGGGCGTGAACCCAGCCGGGGCCCTCGAGAACCAGCGCTGCGACTGCCCAGATTCCGAGCAGGAGGATCGCCAAAAGCAAGAGCGGATCCGAGACTATTTTCATTGACGCTCCCTGGCGGAAATCCTAGATTGAGAGTGCAGTCAGTAGGGACGGAGAGCTCATTTTTTGAGCCAACAAGTCCTTCGGGTGGGTTCGACATGCTGTGTTGACGCCATGCCCCAGTGCGGGGAAGGCGGAAGGCGCGGTGAGAGCCTCAAAAATTCGACAGGGCTTCAAAAAACCTCTTCGTTCCCGATCTCCCGACTCCGCTGGCACGTTGCCGGCGGAGTTTTTGTTTCCCGTGCCCCGGCGGCCGCACCGGTCCGCTGATATACTACCCGCATTATGCCGCGCGTGACAGTCACGCGGCGGGTGCGCTTCAACGCCGCACACCGCGTGCACAATCCGGCCTTCTCCGACGAAGAGAATGAACGCCTGTTCGGAAAGTGCAACAACCCGAACTGGCACGGGCACAATTACACTCTGGATGTGTCCGTCGAGGGAGAGACCGATCCGGGCACCGGCTATGTGCTCGATCTTGCCCGCCTGAAGGGGATCATCGAGCGCGAGGTCGTTGATCTGGTGGACCACCGGAACTTCAACCTCGACGTTCCCTTCATGCGGGACGTGATCCCGACGTCGGAAAACATCATCATCGCGTTCTGGCGCCGCCTCGAGCCGCACGTATCTCCCGGCAGGCTCGTACGGCTGGTGCTGTGGGAGACCGAGAACAACTATGTCGAATATCGTGGCGAGTGACATCGAGCCTTCGGCCGACGAACTGGAGCTGGCCGACACCGTCGAGTTCGAGCAGCTGATCCGGCGGCAGCTGGAGCTGATCGGTGAGGACCCCGGGCGCGAGGGACTGCTCAAGACCCCGGCCCGTGTTGCCCGTTCGCTCACCTGGCTGACGCAGGGCTACGAGATGGACGTGCGCGACGTCGTGGGCGATGCGCTTTTCGAGGATCCGCACGACAACATGATCATGGTCCGGGACATCGAGCTCTACTCGATGTGCGAGCACCATCTGATACCGTTCTACGGGCGCGCGCACGTCGCCTACATACCGGACGGCAGGATAGTGGGTCTGTCCAAGCTGCCGCGCGTCGTGGACGTCTTCGCCCGCAGGCTCCAGGTCCAGGAGCGCCTCACCGAGCAGATCGCTCAGGCGCTGACCGACATACTGGAGCCGAAGGGCGTGGGAGTCGTGGTCGAGGCGTACCACCTGTGCATGATGATGCGCGGGGTGCAGAAGCAGAATTCGCGGACGATCACCTCCGCGCTGCGCGGTGTATTCCGCGATGACGCCAAGACGCGCGACGAATTCCTCCGGCTCGCGCACTACGGTACCTAGCCACGTGACGTCGCCGCTCGCCGGCAGGAGCGCGGTGGTGACCGGAGCCTCGCGCGGAATTGGCGCCGCGACTGCGCGCGCGCTGGCAGCAGCCGGGGCGCGGGTCGCACTGATCGCGCGGTCGGCGAGCGAGCTTCAGGCCCTGGCAGCCGAGATCGGCGGCGGCGCCGGCGGGATCCCGGCCGACCTGGCGGATGAGTCCGCGCTGGACGGTGCGGTCGCGGAGGCCGCGCGACTGCTGGGCGACTCGCCGGACATTCTCGTGAACAACGCCGGGATCTTCAGAGCCGCGCCCGCAGGGAAGATGCCGGTCGCCGTGTTCGAGCAGGTCGTCGAGCTCAATCTGCTGGTGCCGTTCAGGGTGATGCGGGCGTTCCTCCCCGGAATGCTCGCGCGCCGCAGCGGCCACATCGTGAACCTCGGATCCGTTGCGGACCGGCAGGCATTTCCCGAGAACAGCGCTTACTCAGCGAGCAAGTTCGGGCTGCGCGGGATGCATGAGGTTCTGCGGGCGGAGCTGCGCGGTTCGGGCGTGCGGGCGACGCTGGTGTCTCCGGGCGCAGTGGATACTGCATTGTGGGACGTCGTCGAGGCGGAATCGCCGCCCGGCAGGTTCACGGCACGCCGTGACATGCTTCGTCCTGAGGCGGTCGCGGCTGCTGTGCTGTACGCGGTGACTCAGCCTGCCGACGTGAACGTCGAGGAGCTGCGGCTCAGGCGCAGCTGAGCGGAGGGAGCCGCTGTTCATCGAGCTGATAGAGCTGCTCCGCTGCCCCGCTCCTCACGAGGAGAGCTGGCTGGTGACGGCGATTCACCGCGCGGACGGTCGTCTGGTGCTCGAAGGCCGACTCGGGTGTCACGTCTGCGGCGCCGAGTTCGCGCTCGAGAACGGCGTCGTCGCTTTCGGAGAGCCGGCGCCAGTCGCGCCGCCACCGGCGATTCCACCGGATCCGTGGCGGATCGCGGCTCTGCTGGACCTGCGCTCGCCGTCGGGCGTCGTGGTGCTGCAGGGAACTGCCGCATCGGCTTCGGAGGCTCTCCTCGAGATGCTGCCGGTCGCGATCCTCGCGGTGAATCCTGCTGCCGCGCCCGAACCGCGCGAGCGATTCGGCGTGCTGACAACAGGCGCGGGACTGCCGTTGCGAACGGGGGTGGCGGCCGGGATCGCAGTGGGCGACGCGCGCGAGGTCGGTGATGCCGCCCGCGTGCTGCGTCCGGGCGGGAGGCTGCTGGCGCCCGTCACCGCCGGGTTGCCGGCGGGCATGGAAGAGCTTGCCCGCGACGACAGCGAGTGGGTGGCGGTGAAGCGGGGCGGCGGCGAAGCGGTGCAGCTGAGACGCCGCTAGCCCTCAGCCGCAGAGGGCGATCAGCCCGCCACGGCGTCGCTGGCGTACAGTGAGTCTATCAGCTCCCTGTATCGCTCGTCGATCACCCGCCGCTTGATCTTCTGCGTCGGTGTCAGCTCCCCGCGGTCTATCGTGAACTCCTGCTCGAGAAGGCCGACCTTCTTGGGCAGCTCGAACGAGGCAACGCCGGCCAGCGACTCATGCATCGCGCGCTCCATGATCGCTCGCACTTCGGGCATTGCGATCAGGGCGCTGCGGTCCTTCCAGGCCAGTCCCTGTTCGCGCGCCGTGCGCTCGAGCTGGTCGAAGTCCGGCACGATCAGCATGACCGGGTACTTCCGCCGGTCGCCGATCATCACGGCCTGATTCACCAGCTTGTTCGCCGCGAGCCGGTTCTCCAGCGGCTGCGGGGCGATGTTCTTACCACCAGCCGTGACGATGATGTCCTTCTTGCGATCGGTGATCCGGAGGAAACCGTCCTCCAGGACGCCTATGTCGCCGGTATGGAACCAGCCGTCGTCGTCGATCACCGCGCGCGTGGCTTCGGGGTCGTTGTAGTAGCCACGCATGACGTGCGGACCGCGCGTCAGGATCTCGCCGTCCTGCGCAATCTTCACCTCGACTCCGTCGATCGGCCGCCCCACCGTTCCAATTCTGAACGCGTCGGGAGTATTCACCGCGATTACCGGCGACGTCTCAGTCAGCCCGTACCCTTCCAGGATTGGCAGGCCCGCGGCGTAGAAGAACTTGTTGATCTCCGGAGACAGCGGCGCGCCGCCGGACACGAAATAGCGCAGTCGTCCGCCGGTCCGGGTGTGCAGCTTGGAGTAAACGAGTTTTCGGGCAAGCGCATACTGTGCCTTCAGCAGCGGCCCGGGACTTTGCCCAGCGAGCCGCGCGTCCGCCCACTTCGCGCCCACTGCCGTGGCCCAGAAGAAGATCTTCTGCTTCATCCCGCCGGCCGATATCGCGTTCTCCAGCGCACGCGCGTGAAACTTCTCGTACAGGCGCGGCACCGACAGCACGAGCGTAGGCCGGACTTCAGCGAGATTGACAGGAACGGACTCGAACGACTCCGCATACGCGATCGTCGTACCGGTCGCGAACATGAGGTAGTGGTCCGCCATCCGGGCGAAGATGTGCGACAGCGGAAGGAAGCTGAGCGAGGTGTCTGCGCCCTCGATCGGGAGCGCGCGCACCGATGCGAACACGTTCGAGTAGAGATTGTCGTGCGTCAGCATCACGCCCTTCGGCACTCCGGTGGTGCCGGACGTGTAAATGATCGTCGCGAGGTCGTCAGGAGTCGCAGTCAGCGCCTCATGGCGGTACTTCCCGACCAGTTCCGGGGTCTCCAGGGCGCGCCCCTGCGATTCCAGGTCGAACAGCGTCATGTCAGACGCACCGCCCGCCGGTTCGAAGCTGATTACCGCGCGTAACGCGGGCACCTGGCTTCGTATGGACTCGACTTTCTTCGCCTGAATCCGGGTCGACACGAACGCGGCGACCGCTCCCGAGTTCTGCAGGATGTACAGGATCTGGTCCGGCGGCAGCGACGGATAGATCGGGACGTCAGTCAGCCCCGCGGTGAGGCAGGCGTAATCTGCGATCGCCCATTCCGCCCTCGTCTCCGACACTATCGCCACGCGTGCGCCGCGCTCGATCCCGAGTTCTCGGAGCGCCAGCGCGGCGTGCCGCACGCGCTCGACGATCTGCCGGTGCGAGATCGGCCGGTAGGTGCCGTCGGTCTTGACCAGGAATGCGTCGGGCTTGTCGAACCGCTCGGCGGCGGTAAAAAACAGCTCGGTGAGCGTGCCCGGGTCCGGCCGGGTGCCGCCGCGCGCCGTCACGATCCGTTACGGCGCACGCGGACGCAGATGCACGACGAGGCGGGCAGGGCTGCCGCGAACATGGGCACCACGATATCGCGCCGTCGCCGTCAGGACAACCGAGTCGGCGGTGGCCGTCAGCTCGTCAGGGTGCACGCGGATGCGGCGTGAGGCTGAGCCGTCGGCCGACGTGGTGTCCATGCTCGACGCACGGTTCGCGTCGCCGATGATCTCCGCCAGTTCCGGCGAAGCAGCGTACGTGATCGCGAAGCTCACGATCCAGCCGCGAACCGGAACCGGCGTGTCCCCGGCGCTCAGCAGCTGCACGGAGAGCGGTGCAGAAACGTTGGCAGTCGTGTCCACCAGCGAGTACTCGAGCGTGTCCTCTCCCGCGGTGGTCATCAGCGAGTCGGGTGCCGGGACTATGAACAGCGGCTGTGACTGGGTCTGCAACCCGTTCAGAAAAGCGACGACGCGCACCGGGGTATCGCGGATGCTGTCGCCGCTCACGAAACCCGTCGCGGGATCGATGGTGGCGCCGCGGTCGAGGATGAGGTAGCTGAGCGGGACGTCGGGCAGCTCTTCGCCCAGGTAGTTGAACACCTGACCCTGGACGGGAACGGCCGTGCCGGTGGTATCGCGCAGCGAGTCGCCCACGACCACGGCGGGGAAGGGCAGGAACTCGAGCGCCACTGCGACGGGCGCCTCCGGACCGAGTGCCTCGCGATCGCAGCCGAGGGCTGCGATCGCTGCCGCGAGCGCAAGCAGCGCCGTCCTCACTCGAACCGCTCCGCGAGCGTGTCGGCCAGGCGCACGTACGCCTCGGCCGCGGGGTCCTCCGGCGTGCGGAGCACAACGGGCTGTCCGGCGGCAAAAGCGTCCGCGGCGGCGACGGAGCGTGGTATCACCTCGTCGAACACGATGTTCGCGGGCAGGTGCTGCCGCACGTAGCTCACCACGCGCATGCTGGCGGGACTCGCTTCGTCGTACATCGTGAGCAGGATACCGTCCAGCGCGAGGTTCTCGTTCCGGGTAACGATGTCCTGAATACCACGCAGTATCTGCGGAGTGGTCTGCAACGCCAGCGGCTCGCACTGCAGCGGCACGATCACGTGTTGCGCAGCTGCCAGCACGCGACTGGTGATCACGCCCAGCCCGGGCGGCGTGTCCACGATCACCACGTTGCAGCGGGTACGAGCCGTCTCGAGCAGATCGGGCAGCACCGAGGTTTCTCCTATCAGCTGCTGATAGGTGACGTGATCGGCCTCATCGCTCACGGTGCCGGCAAGGATCACCCGGAGCCAGGGCAGCGCGGTCGGCAGTATCACGTCCCGCAGAGGCCGCGCTCCGTTGAGATAATCGGCGAACCCGTACGGCGGGTGGCCGCGACGCAATCCCACGCCATAGCGCACCGAGCCCTGCGGATCGGCGTCTATGATCAGCGTCTTCATTCCACGCCGGGCGAAGGCAGCCGCGAGGTTCACTACCGTCGTGGTCTTTCCGACTCCGCCTTTCTGGCTGACGACGGCAAGAACTTCACCCACTACGACTCATCCCCCGCTGCGGGCTCCCCTTCAGCCGCAGGCTCGCCGCCATCGCTTCGCAGCCTGTCCAGCGTCTCGCGCGCGTGCGCGATCCATCGCTCGGCCTCGGGGCTTTTCGGGGGCTGCATCAGAAACGACTCGAGGTGAAACGCAGCGTCGGTCGTCTCGCCGCGGCGCAGCAGCAGGAACGCCAGCCCGTAATGTGCCCCAGGCAGCGCCGGGTCCACACTCAGCGCCCGCTTGTAGGCGCGCACCGCCTCGTCCTCCTGGCCCACACGCGAGAAGGCTATGGCCATGTTGACCAGGATCCGCGGATCGTTCGGCTGAGCCCGCAACGCCAGACGGTACGACGTCAGTGCGCCGTCGTAGTCTCCGACGCGCTCCAGGGCGAGCGCCTCCGAGAGGTAGTCAACACGCTGCCGCTGAGTCTCGCGGCGCGAGCTTCCGCCGGTGAGGCGGCGCCACCAGGACATCGTCGAGTAGCGTTCGGGGGAGGTGTGATGAGCGCGCGGCGAGAAACAACTCGCGCGAGGGTCTAAGCTAGACAGATGCGACTGTGCGCGCTATCGGCGCGTGCGGGCTTCCGATAGGTTTCGAATCCAATGTCACCTCGCAGATACACCGTCGATCCGGCCAAGGGGGTCCTGCACGTTGACTGGCCCCTCTTCGGCGAGCTTTCGCGTGCCCTCGCTCTCAAGGTTTCCCGGTCCTACGACCCGGAGATGGTCATCGGGATCGCAACGGCCGGCGTCGTTCCGGGGGCGGTTGTCGCCGCCATACTGCGACGGGAGTTCCACTCGTTCACGGTCAGCAGGCACTACGCCACCAGTGAGGAGGCCGCGCTCCCCTCGATACTGGGCGGAGTCCCGCAGCGGGTTCGCGACAGGCGCGTGCTCATCGTGGACGAGACCTGCGACTCGGGCGATACCCTCCGGCTCGCCATCAGCGCCGTGGTGAACGCCGGCGCGCGCGAGATCCGCACGGCGGTGAGCTTCCGCACGGGAGCGTACGAGCCCGATTTCCACGCGCTGGCGACCGAGAGCACGATCGTCCTGCCCTGGGATCGCGAGGTGCTCGTGGACGGGGAGCTGGTCCCCAATCCGCTTTACGCGGAGGCGCTGACCCCGGAGAGCTGAGCGAGAGCGGCCTTGTAATCGCCGCCGCGCTCGAGGTGGCTGTAAAGCTCGTCCAGCACTTCAGGCGGACCGAGCAGGAAGCGGCAGTGGGCATGACCCGACGCGGCGCATTCCACTTCCATGGCGCCAAGCGTGTACGGCGCAAACGTCGAGAAGAACGAGGCGATCGCGCCCGTGGTCACGTGGCAGCAGGGGCCGCTCGCGGCCCGCTGCGCCCTGGGCTCCCAGCAGTCGGACACGTCCACGGCCGCTACCAGGTCGTGGATCGAGCTGATTTCCGCCTCCCCCCAGCCGGCGCTCTCGAAGAACGACGCGACGCGCGCGTTGAACTCTTCCAGAGGGAGCTCCGCAGCGTCCCCTTCGTCCTGCGCCCGGACCCAGCCATCGAAAGAGTCGGCCAGCTCGGCTCCTCCTGCATAACCGGCCTGCCGGAGCGCATGCACCGCGCGCTGCGACAGGCGATCGTCGAGCTGCTGCAGAATCGTGCGGAGCGTCGCCAGCGGCAGCGCAACCAGGTCCGGCGCGTCGTGTTCGGTCATCGGCGCTAACTACCCTCCTGTCGTACCCGGCGCAAGAGTTCCGCTTCGTCTATCACCTCGATGCCGAGCACGCGCGCCTTCTCCAGCTTGCCCCCGGCTTCCTCGCCGGCAACCACGAAGCTCGTGGACTTCGAGACGGAGCTCGTCACCCTCCCTCCGTGCAGCTCGACCAGCTCGGTCGCTTCCTTGCGCGAGAGTGTGGGCAGCGTTCCTGTCAACACGATCGATTTGCCGGCAAGCGCGCCTCCAGTGAGCGTGACGCGTGGCTCCGTCAGCTTGAGTCCCCGCGTCCTCAGCCGCTCGACGAGTTTGCGGGCGGCGGGGTCCGCGAAGAAGTCGTGCACTGCCTCGGCAATGACAGTGCCGATGCCGCGAATTGCAGCGATTTCTTCGGCACGCGCGCCGGCAAGTGCGTCCAGCGTACCGAAGTGGCGCGCTATCAACTGTGCCGCGATCTCACCGACGTGCCGGATGCCGAGTCCGTAAACCAGGCGTGACAGCGGCTGCTCCCGGGAATCGGCGATCGCCTTGACGACCGCCTGGGCCGACTTGTCGGCATATCCTTCCAGCTCCACGAGCTGCTCCGGCTGGAGGTCGTACAGGTCTGCGACGTCGCGCACGAGCCCCGCGTCCACCAGCTGCGCGATTCGGGCGTATGAGAGGCCCCGGATGTCCATCGCGCCGCGGGAGGCGAAATGCACCAGCGCCTCGAGCCGCCTGCCGGGGCAGCCGACATTGGGGCAGTACACGGCAGCCTCGTCCTCCTCCCGAATGGCCGGGGTGCCGCACGCCGGGCACTTCGCCGGCATTCGCCACCGCCGCTCGTTTCCCGTGCGCTTTTCCGGCAGTGGACCGACGATCTGGGGGATCACGTCGCCTGCGCGCTTGACCAGCACGCGGTCGCCGACGCGTAGATCCTTCGAGCTGACGTAATCCTCGTTGTGCAGGGTGGAGAGCTTGACGATCACGCCGCCTACCTCCACTGGCTCGAGCTCGGCGTAAGGATTGAGGGCGCCCGTCCGTCCGACGTTCACGCGGATCGCGAGCAGCGTCGTTTCGGCGAGATCGGGTGCGAACTTCCGCGCAATCGCCCAGCGCGGCTCGCGTCCCCCGACTACGCCCAGCTCTTCCTGCAGCCGCAGGTCGTCCACTTTCACGACGCCGCCGTCGATCGCAAAGTTGAGCGAGCCGCGCACGCGCTTTTCCAGCTCTGCGGCCCATTCGATGACCTCGTCGAGAGTGCGGCAGCGGCGCCGGTTCGGCGCGACCGGCACGCTCCAGTCCACGAGCGCGTCCAGTACGTCCCACTGGGAGCGCACGCCGGGAATGCCCGCGCCCGGCGCGGTCACCGAGTAGCTGAAGAAGCGCAGCGGACGCGACGCCGTGACTGACGGGTCGAGTTGCCGGAGCGATCCGGCTGCAGCGTTGCGCGGGTTGGCGAACACCGGCTCGCCCGAGCGCGCCCGCTCGACGTTCATCTTCTCGAACGCGTCGAACGGTATGTAGATCTCCCCGCGGATCTCCATCCGACCGCGCGGATGGTCCCCGTGCAGCCTGAGCGGAACGCCCCTGACGGTGCGCAGATTGGCCGTCACCACTTCACCGGTGATTCCGTTGCCGCGCGTGGCTCCTTCCACCAACACGCCGTCCTCGTACGTCAGACTGACCGCGGTTCCGTCGATCTTCAGCTCGGCGGTGTAACCCGACCGGCGGACGTCGTCACCGGCGATGCGCACGAGCCGCTCCTCCCACGCGCGCAGCTCGCCGTCGTCGAAAGCGTTGGCGAGCGACAGCATGGGCACGAGGTGCTGGTGCTTTGCCAGCTCGGTTTGCGGCGTCGCGCCGACGCGCAGCGTGGGCGAGTCATCGCTGCGCAGCTCAGGGTGGGCTTCCTCGAGGCGCTGCAGCTCGCGGAAGAGCCGGTCGTACTCAGCGTCGGCAAGCGTCGGCCGGTCGAGGACGTAGTACTCGTACGCCGCCCGGTTGAGAATTTCCCGCAGCGCAGCCGCCCGCTCGGCGGGTGTCGCGTTGCTGTCCGGTGTCGAGCTTGTCGGGGGGGTCAAGCAGCCGGCCGTGTGCGGCGACCGCGAGGGCCGTCAGACCTGGGCGGCCGGGCTTCCGCGTGAGGGCGTGGCGGGACGACTGCTGGCAGGGCGGTCACCCACGGCTTCGACATCGGCTTTCCATTCTCCGATTAGGGCTTTGAACTCCTCGGCGCCGAACCGGACGACCCGATTGCGCCCCAGCTCCTTCGCCGCATACAGCGCGTCGTCAGCTGCGCGGAGCAGGTCGTCTTCCCGCCGCAGGTCGGTGTGCGGCCACACCGCGACCCCGCAGCTCATCGTTCGCCGCACGGTGCCGCCGCCGAACCGGAAAGTATGCGACTCCACGGCGTGCCGCAGCCGCTCGGCGAACGTGACGCCTTCGTCCATGACGGTTCCCGGAAGGAGAATGACGAACTCCTCTCCCCCGTATCGTCCAACGCGGTCGATCTCGCGGGCGTGATCCCGCAGCAGACCGGCGAACTCCTTCAGCACCGCGTCGCCCGCCTGATGGCCGTGCGTGTCGTTGACGCTCTTGAAGTGATCGATGTCGCACATCACGCAGACAAGCGGTTCCTGCAGCCGTGTGGAGTGCTCCAGCATCTCGTGAAGCCGCTCCTCGAGATAGCGGCGGTTGTCCACGCCGGTGAGGCCGTCGGTCTCCGCCATCTTCCGGAGGCGCTGGTTCATGTCCTCCAGCTCCCGCTCGCGCTGCTCCAGGTCGTCCTGCAGCGCCTTTATCCGCAGCATCGAGCGGATGCGGGCCTCGAGCTCGCTGAAGTTGATCGGCTTGGTTATGTAGTCGTCCGCCCCGGCGTCCAGCCCCTCCACGCGATCCTGCGTCGAGTCGAGCGCCGTCTGCATGATTATCGGAATGAACGGCAGCCGGTGATCGCTCTTGATCCGGCGCGCGACCTCCTTGCCGTCCACCTGAGGCATCATGACGTCGAGCAGAATCAGGTCGGGCGCGGAGGCGGCTACCGACTTCAGCGCCTCCTCCCCTCCGCTGGCGGTGGCTACGTCGTAGCCCTTGGCGTCCAGCCGCGCGCGAAGCACCTCGACATTGTCGGCGTGGTCGTCAACCACCAGGATGCGCTTGCGGGGACGACCGGCCTGCTTCGTCTCCTCAGCCGCCATTGCGACCCGGCCCCAGAAACCGCTGGACCTCCGCGACGACGGCCCGCGGCTCGCACGGTTTGGCGAGATATCCGTCGCATCCCACTTCCATCGCCTTCTCCCTGTCCGAGGCGAGTGCGTGGGCCGTGAGCGCGATGATGGGGATGTGCCTGGTGTCGGGGTCGCGCTTGAGAACCTGCGTGGCTTCCCAGCCGTCGATCACCGGAATGGAGATGTCCATCAGGATGAGGTCGGGACGCTGCGACCGCGCCTTGGCGATGCCGTCCTCGCCATTGAGCGCCTCGGTGACCGTATAGCCGAAGTGCTTCAGGATCGTGGAATAGACGATCCTGTTGTCCTCGTTGTCCTCGACCAGAAGGACCGTCTTGCCGTTTTCGCTCATCCCGCTCCTCGCACGGGTATTGCACCGAACAGGAGCGGATGGACCCGTCGCGTCCGCTGCCTGAGCGGCGGAACGCAGGCTTGCCGGGGCCGTCGCTGCTCCTCTGTCTGCGTTCGACACCTGAGCAAGTTCCTTACCATACCCCGAGCAGACCCCGCGATGAGTGTAAGCGATCCCTCTCGGCCCGTAATACCCGACCCGCCGCCCGTCACCGCCCCGCAGGGGCGTCCCTTCGCAGAAACGCGTGAGTTCGGGACCGCCGCAGTGCTTGGCGTCTTCGCGGTCGGCGCCCTCATCGGCGCCGCCGTCATGCTGCTCACCCCCCAGGCCGCGGTCACGCGCGGCACATTGGGACGACGACTGCGCAGGCTGGCAGGCCGCGACCGCTCGACGTGGGACCGCCTGCACAGGACGCTGAATCGCGCGGCCCGTCAGAGGCGTGCTGCCAGGCGGGCGGCGAAGCTCGCCGCGGTGGAAGCTGCAACCGGTACCTGACTCGGTTACTCGCGGCGGGGCGGTGCGCCCATCCGGTCCAGCGCGTTGCGCGCACCGGCTTTGTACAGCGAATCGTTGTAGTCGCCCGGCTCGATCCTGAGAGCCGTCTCGTATTCGCGCCTGGCGTCGGCAAACCGTCCGCGGTCGGCGTAGATCTCGGCCAGCTCGGTCCTGTGCACGATCCTGTCAGGTGCAGCCGCAACCGCAGCTTCCATGTAGCGGATCGCCTCTGCCCAGCTCGCCGACCCGAACGCTCGACCGCCGAGCAGCCGCCGCGCCACGAATCGCTCGAGTCCGGTGAGCCGCATCACTTCGGCGTTCCACGCCCCCATGATGTGGAGGCAACCCGAGTGCGCGGGATCGTATCGCAGACATGCGAGTGCGTGATTCCGCACGTCGCTGGCATAGCGGACGCGATCGCGCGCCCCCCTGGACCGTGCTGCCACGCCGAGCGCGCGCGCCAGCGCGAAGTGGCCCTCGGCCCCGTCGCTCCGGAGGGCGACCGCCCGGCGTGCGTATGACTCTGCCTTCTGCAGCAGCGCAGCGTGCCGCGCGGTGCCGCGCGCGCGCGGCTCGAGGTCGGCGGCGCTGCGGGATGCCTTCCACCAGGCTTCGTGACTGAGACTGTCAGCCGCTGCCGCCAGCTCGTAATGGGCAAGCGCGCCGGCTGCGTCGCGCAGCACGTACGCCTCGTCGCCTGCGGCGATGTGTGACGCCGCGGACTGCGCACGAGCCGGGGTGGCCAGCACGACCGCCAGTGCGATCGCAGAGAGCAGTTGGACTCGCAAGTTCACCTCAGGCGCGAGAAAGTTCTCTGTCCGGTTGTCTGTCGCAGACGTAAAATACCCCGCCAACCCATGATCGTCCCACGTGTCATCGAGCGCAAACGCGACGGCGGGAGGATCGAGCCCGACGAGTGGCGGACGCTTGCCCGCGACTATGCTCAGGGCACGATTCCGGATTACCAGATGGCGGCGCTGCTGATGGCGATCTACCTGCGCGGGATGGACGCGGGCGAGACGAGCGCGCTCACCGACGCGATGATCGAGAGCGGCCACACGCTCGACCTGTCTCACCTCCCGGTTCCCCGGATCGACAAGCATTCCACCGGCGGGGTGGGTGACAAGGTCTCGATCATCCTTGCGCCGCTCATCGCCTCGCTCGGCGTTGCGGTGCCGATGATGTCGGGACGCGGTCTCGCGCACACCGGGGGTACGCTCGACAAGCTGGAATCGATCCCCGGGTTTCGCACCGACCTGACTCTGGACGACGCGGCGCGCCAGATCGAGCGGATCGGCTGCGCTCTTTTCGGGCAGACCACCGAGATCGCGCCCGCCGATCGCAAGATCTACGCGCTGCGGAACGCGACGGCCACCGTGGAATCGGTGCCGCTGATAGCTGCGAGCATCATGAGCAAGAAGCTGGCGGAAGGGCTCACCGGCCTGGTGCTCGACGTGAAGCGCGGATCCGGTGCCTTTCTTCCGCAGCTGGGAATCGAAGTCGCCACGGCGATGATCGAGCTGGGCGAAGCGCACGGCTGTCCGGTGGTGGCGCTGCTCACTGCGATGGACCGGCCGCTGGGGCACGCGTGCGGAAACGCCGTCGAAGTGGAAGAGAGCATCGCCGCGTTGCATGGCAACGGTCCCGCTGACCTGATGGAGGTCACGTACGCACTCGGCACGGAGATGCTGCTCCTTGCCGGCGTCGTTTCCACTCCGCAGGACGCGCGCGCGATGATGCAGGAGGCGATCGAGTCCGGGCGGGCGGCGCGAACGTTCCAGGCGATCATCGCCGCGCAGGGAGGCGATCCGGCGGTCGTTGACGATCCCGGCCGCCTGCCTCGTGCGAAAGTGGTGGAGACGTACGCCGCGCCACGGGCCGGCAGCGTCGCGACGGTGGACCCGCGGGCAATTGGCTGGGGGCTCGTCGAGCTGGGCGCCGGTCGCTCCAGGATGGACTCGGAGATCGACCCAGCCGTCGGATTCGTGGTGACCGTGAAACCGGGCGACAGAGTCCAGAGCGGACAACCGCTGGCGACCGTTCATGCCCGTGACGAGGCTGCCACGGCCCGAGGGCTCGCCGTCTTGCGCCGCGCAATTGTAGTTGGCGCGGACCCGCTGCCGCCGCTTCCACTGATCTCGCACCGGGTGACGAAGTCCGGCGTCGAGGAGCTCGCGGCCTAGAGATGCTGCACCAGACACCGCTGCTTGCCACGATCGCCATGGGTCTCGGCCTGGCGTTCGTGTTCGGGCTGGCTGCTGCGCGACTGCGCCTTCCGCCCATCGTCGGTTACCTCCTTGCCGGGGTCGTGGTCGGGCCGTACACGCCGGGGTTCTCCGCCAACGCGGAGCTGGCGTCGCAGCTCGCAGAGATCGGGGTGATCCTGCTGATGTTCGGCGTCGGCCTTCACTTCTCCATACAGGATCTGCTCTCGACCCGGAAAGTCGCGTTGCCGGGGGCGGTGCTGCGAATCATCGCGGCCACTGCGCTCGGAGCAGTGGTCGCCCGGCTCTGGGGATGGAGCTGGGGAGCGGCGATCGTGTACGGTCTCGCGCTGTCTGTCGCCAGTACGATCGTGCTGGTGCGCGCGCTGGAGGATCGCGGGATGCTCGACTCCATTCCGGGGCGAATCGCCGTCGGATGGGTCGTCGTCGAGGATCTCGTGACGGTTCTGGCGCTCGTGCTCCTTCCGGCGCTCGCGGGTGTGCTTGGCGGCTCGCCTGAAGTGGCTGCGCGCTACGGGGGCGACGGTGGTCCGCTCGTCGCCGTGGGAATCACGCTTGCCAAAGTGGTGGCGTTCGTCGCTCTCATGGTGTTCGTCGGGTCGCGCGCGGTGCCGTGGCTGCTGGGGCTCGTGGCGCGCACCGGATCGCGGGAGCTGTTCACGCTGGCCGTGCTCGCGATCGCACTCGGGCTCGCGTTTGGCGCTGCCGCGCTGTTTGGCGTGTCGTTCGCGCTGGGAGCGTTCTTCGCCGGCGTGGTGATCAGCGAATCGGACATGAGCCACCAGGCGGCAGCCGACGCGTTGCCGCTGCGCGACGCCTTTGCGGTCCTGTTCTTCGTCTCGGTGGGAATGCTGTTCGATCCCTGGGTGGTGGTGCGCAATCCCGTGGCCGTGCTGCTCACCGTG
This sequence comes from Gemmatimonadaceae bacterium, assembly GCA_036374155.1. Classification (GTDB taxonomy): domain Bacteria; phylum Gemmatimonadota; class Gemmatimonadetes; order Gemmatimonadales; family Gemmatimonadaceae; genus DASUUI01. Next base: position 48,889 of record DASUUI010000099.1, read on the forward strand.
CTGATCGTGATGGTCGGGCGTACACTCGTGGCCGTCCCGCTCATTCTGATGCTGGGGCGCCCGATGAGAACGGCGCTCACGGTCTCGGCGGCGCTGGCGCAGATCGGGGAGTTCTCGTTCATCCTGGCAGGGCTGGGCGTCGCGCTCGGTGTGCTGCCGCCGGAGGGCAGGAGCCTCATGCTCGCCGGCGCCCTGATCTCGATCACGCTCAACCCGCTCGTCTTCCTCGCCGCAACGGCTGTCGAGAAGTGGCTGCGGCTGAAGCCGGAGATCCTCGACGCCCTCGAGCGGCGGCCTTCCCGCGAGGACATGCTGGGCTCGACGCCTCATGCCGGGTTGACCCGGCACGTGGTGATCATCGGCTTCGGCAGAGTTGGCGAGACCATCGGCCGCGCCTTCGACCGCGAGGGGATCCGCTACGCGATAATCGAGCAGAACCGCGAGATGGTCGAGGCGCTTCGGGCGCGGGGGTTGCGAGTGTTCTTCGGCGACGCGGCTCGTGCTGGAATAATGCAGCATGCCGGGATCGCCGAGGCCCGGCTCCTCGTCGTGGCCTCTCCTGGCGCTTACCAGACCCGCCACATCATCTCCGTTGCGCGGCAGCACAATCCCGAGCTGAAGATCGTGGTGCGCACGCACAGCGAGAGCGAGCGCCGTTACCTCGAATCGCTTGGCGTCTCGCGCGCCGTCGTCGGCGAGCGGGAACTCGCGCTGGGCATCACGCGTTACGCGCTCCGCAGCCTCGGAATCGATGCGGACGAGGCCGACGCCGTGGTGCAGGCCGTGCGCTCCGAGCGGGAAGAAACGACAACGGCGACCTGGCAGGTCGCCGCGCGGGTACGGTCGGGGGATTCGTGACTTCCAGCTGGTGAGTCGACTTCAGCGAACTAGCTGCAACTGCTAAAGGCAGAGCCTCCAGCTGATAGCTGCCAGCTGGAAGCTGTCAGCTGGAGGCTCTGCAGTTCGCAGTTTGCAGTTAGCAGTTCTCAGATGTCGAGATTCGCCGCGAACTTCGCATTCTGCTCGATGAACAGCCGTCGTGGCTCGACCTCGTCGCCCATCAGCGTCTGGAACAGCAGGTCCGCCTGAATAGCGTCCTCCAGCTCCACCTTCAGGATGGTGCGCGTCTCCGGATCCATCGTGGTCTTCCACAGCTGGTCCGGGTTCATCTCGCCCAGGCCCTTGTACCGCTGGATGTTGAGCGAGCCGCGCCCTTCGCCGTTGCTCAGGCGGGCTGAGATCTCTTCGCGCTCCTGTTCGTTGTAGGCGTAGTACTCCTCCTTCGCCTTCGCCACGCGATACAGTGGCGGCTGCGCGATGTACACGTACCCGGCGTCGATCAGCTCCGGCATCTGCCTGTAGAAGAACGTGAGCAGCAGCGTCCGGATGTGCGCGCCGTCAACGTCGGCGTCGGTCATCAGGATGATCTTGTGATAGCGCGCGTTCTCCAGCGAGAACTCGTCCTTGATGCCCGCACCGATGGCGGTGATGATGGTCCTGATCTCCTCGTTGGAGAGGACCTTGTCGATGCGCGCCTTCTCCACGTTGAGGATCTTGCCGCGCAGGGGCAGGATGGCCTGAAACGACCTGTCGCGTCCCTGCTTGGCGGAACCACCGGCGCTGTCGCCTTCGACCAGGTAGATCTCGCACAGCCGGGGGTCGGACAGCGAGCAGTCGGCGAGCTTGCCCGGGAGATTGCCTATGTCGAGCGCCGACTTCTTTCGCGTAAGGTCGCGCGCCTTGCGGGCCGCCTCGCGCGCCCGTGCTGCCGATACCGCCTTCTCGATCACGATGTTCGCGACGCGCGGATGCTCCTCGAGGTATGCGCCGAGGAACTCGTTGACGACCGTCTTGACCGCTCCTTCCGCCTCGGAGTTGCCCAGCTTCGTCTTCGTCTGACCTTCGAACTGCGGCTCGTGGATCTTGACCGAGAGCACGGCCGTCAACCCTTCGCGGACGTCGTCGCCCGACAGGGTGAAGTCCGCCTTCTTGAGGAAGTTGCCCTTCGCCGCGTGCGCGTTGATCGTGCGGGTGAGCGCCGCCTTGAAGCCCGTGAGATGCGTGCCGCCCTCGTGCGTGTTGATGTTGTTCACGAAGGAGAACACGTTCTCGTTGTAGCCGTCGTTGTACTGCAGTGCGAGCTCGATTCCGATTCCGTCCCGCTCGGTCTCGATGTAGACGATCTCGGTGTGCAGCGGCTTGCGGTTCACGTTCAGGTGCTGCACCATCTCCCGCAGGCCGTTCTTCGCGTGGAAGACCTGCTCCGGCTCCTCACCCTCGCGCTCGTCGCGCAGGGTGATGGTCAGTCCCTTGTTGAGGAACGACAACTCCCGGAGCCGACCCGCGATCGTCGAGTGGTCGAACCGCAGCTCGGTGAAGATCTCCGGATCCGGCTTGAACCAGACCTTGGTGCCGGTCTCGCGGCTCGCCTTGCCGATCACACTGAGCCTGGTCTTCGTCTGCCCCCTGACGAAGTCCATGTAATGCTCCTTGCCCCCGCGCTTGACCCACACACGGAGCTGCTCCGACAGAGCGTTCACGACGGAGACGCCGACCCCGTGCAGTCCTCCCGAGACCTTGTAGCTCGATTTGTCGAACTTGCCGCCCGCGTGCAGCACCGTCATCGCCAGCTCGACGCCGGGAATCTTCTCCGTCGGGTGGATGTCCACCGGGATTCCGCGGCCATCATCCTCCACCGTGATCGAGTCGTCCGGATGGATCGTTACCTGGACCTGCGTCGCATAGCCGGCCAGCGCCTCGTCGATCGAGTTGTCCACCACCTCGTACACGAGGTGGTGCAGTCCACGGCCGCTGGTCGAGCCGATGTACATGCCGGGACGTTTGCGGACTGCATCGAGACCCTTGAGGACCTGGATCTGGCCCGCGTCGTAGCGCGAAGCCGCGACTTCTGCCGTTGCCGTCTGTGGCATTCTGGAGAGCGAAGAGGAAGACAAAATGGGGCGCACTTGCCGGTGGAACGGCGCCCAAAAATTTGCCGAAGCCGGGGCGTTCCGGGCAATTCACAAATATAGTAGCGACTGGGCCCTTCCGCAACGTTTTTTGAAGGGCCTAAGCGCTTATGGGGGAAGCGCTTATCGCATGAGCCGAAAGCGTATTTTCGACACCGGCTTCCCCCGCCCCCGGCCGTTCACGGCCCGCAGCAGCTCGGGCTCCAGAAGCGACAGCTCCGACATCCAGGCGCTCGTCTTCACCGCGACGAAAAGCATGCCGTCGGCGGTCACGTGCAGGGGCTCCGTCACCGCCGCGATCTTCGGCCCGACCAGCCTCGGCCATTCGGCGACGACTTCACCCTGTTCGACCCGCTCCCGCAACCCCGACTTCTTGAGGTACGCGGAGAGCGCCTCAGCGACGGGCGATGGATGGGCGCGTTCACGCTTCTGCTTCACCCGCTAACGAAGCACTCCTTTCTGCAAAGGCGGAAGACTTGCGCGCGGGGCCGCCTCCGAATCGGCAGTTGCCGGATCGGGGCCTCGGTACCCGCCGCTCATGCGGGCGGAGTCAACGCTCCGCCGTCTATCGTGCTGCGCGCAAGCCGGGACAGCTCGACGGGGATGTCGTCCTCTCGCGGCACGCAGAGACACGTCTGCCCCGGATCGATCTCTCTCAGCAGGCCGAGGATCCGTTCGGCCCGGACACGATCCAGCTCGGCGAACGGGTCGTCCAGCAGCAGCACCGGATAGCGGCCCTGCGCAGCCAGCATCGTGAGCGCCTCGAGCATCCGCAGCGCGAGAGCGGCCGTACGCTGCTGCCCCGCCGACGCGAATTCACGCATTTCTCGCCCCGCGAGCGTGAGGCGCAGTTCATCCCTGTGCGGGCCGGCGTGAGTCACCCCCCGCCTGGCGTCGGCTGAACGCGTCTGCTCCAGCCGCGCGGCGAGCGACCTTCGGGCGTCGCCCGTGTCTGTTCTGGTCACGTAGCTCAGCTCTACCGGGTCGTGCTCGCCGATCGCTGCGCATATCCGGGCGAACTCGGCCGCGGTTCTCTCCGCCCAGGCGGCACGTTCCATCGTGATTATCGCCCCGTGTGCGGCCAGCGCCGGCTCCCACACGGCCAGCGCCGATTCGTCGCTGCGCCGCCGTGACAGTTCCCGCAGCGCCGCGTTCCGTTGCACCAGCGCCGCCCGGTATTGCTGCAGCGCGAACAGGTACCGGTGGGAAACGGCGGCCAGCATCACGTCGAGGAATCTCCGTCGCAGGCTCGGTGCCCCGGAGATGATCGAGCGGTCGTCCGGTGAGCACATTACGGTGGGAACCGTTCCGTACGCCTCGCTGAGCTTCGCGGGCTGCGAGCGGTTCAGCAGCACTTTCTTGCGTCGGGCCTGCCTGTCGAAGCCGATGCTCACCTCCGGCACGTCCCGCGGCGAGCCGGTGATCGAAGCTGCGATGTGGAAGCCCGGCGCGCCGAAACGCGCCACGTCGGCGTCTCGCGTGCCGCGAAAGGAGCGCAGCAGCTGCAGGTAGTAGATCGCCTCGAGCAGGTTGGTCTTGCCCTGGCCGTTGACTCCGATCACCGCCAGTCCGGCCGCAGGCACGTCGAGGACGACGTGCTCCAGATTTCTGAAGTCGGTCAATGCGAGGCGCTGGACACGGACCGCCGCCGTGTCCGGATTGGCAGGGAGCGTCAGCGGCCCCTGAATTCCGGCTTCCGCTTCTCGAGAAACGCCTTCGTGCCCTCGACCATGTCCTCGGTCGCGGCCAGCATCCCGAAATGGTTGGCCTCGAGGATCATTCCGTCGTCCAGCGCCATGCCGAGTCCGCGATCCACGGCCTCGATACAGAGAGCGACGGCAAGCGGCCCGTTCTCGAGTATGCGTCCCAGGAGCGCGCGCGCTGCCTCCATCAGCTCCGCGGCGGGCACAACCCGGTTGACGAGCCCGATCCTGAAGGCCTCGGCAGAGTCGATCATGTCGCCTGTGAGCAGCAGCTCCAGCGCTCGCCCCTTGCCAACGAGCCGCGCCAGCCGCTGCGTACCGCCGTAACCGGGCGTCAGGCCGAGCTTCACTTCCGGCTGCCCGAACTTCGCATTGTCCGCTGCCACGCGAATATGACATGCCATTGCCAGCTCGCATCCGCCCCCGAGCGCGAAGCCGTTGACGGCGGCGACGACGGGCTTGGGCGAGGTTTCTATGCGGCGAAACGTCTCCTGTCCGCCGCGCGCTCTCGCTTTGGCCATCACCGGATCCTGGGCAGCCAGCTCCGCGATGTCGGCTCCCGCCACGAACGCCCGGCCCGCTCCGGTTATGATGATTCCTCCGACGTCCTCGCTGAGCCGGAGCTCATCGAACGCGGCACCGAGCTCGCCTATCGTCGCGTCGTTGAGGGCGTTCAGCTTGTCCGGGCGCGAGATCGTCAGCGTGGCGATCCTGTCGCGCTTCTCGATCGTGAGATGCTGGTAGGCCATTGTCCGCTGTGCGTGGGGGAGGTGTCGGGCGGACGTCCAATTTACGAAGCCGGTTTGGAAATTGCCCGGCAGCCGCGCAGTCTTCGAGGTTCGTTCCGCAAGCGCAACTTCAAACTGGTGCACTGATGGTAAGGTGGATCGTTCGCAAGGGCACGAAGAACAGCGGGTTCCGCTATGTGCGGGATGATGGCCGACCCGTGACTCCGGAGGTGCGCGAGCGCATCGCGGGTCTCGGGATCCCGCCAGCGTGGCGCGACGTCCATATCGCGGCCAACGCCCGCGCCGCGATTCAGGCCTGGGGACTCGACGCACGCGGACGAAAGCAGTATCGCTACCATCGCAATGCGGTTGCCAGACGGGAGCTGCGCAAGCACTACCGGGTGCGGCAGCTCGCCCGCGACCTCCCGAAGCTTCGTGCCAGGCTGGAGCGTGACTCCCGGCGGCGTGGCCACTCCAGAGAAAAGGTGGCCGCGCTGGTCGTTCGGTTGATTGCCGAGGGGTTCTTTCGCGTCGGAACCGATAGGTACGCCCGGGAGAACCGGACGTTCGGAATAACTACGCTGCGGAAATCTCACGTGGAGGTCCGACCGGGGCTCGTCGTGTTCAACTATCATGGCAAGCAGCGCAAGCGTCAGCGGCATGTGGTCGTGAGTCAGGACCTCGCCCGCCTCATCAGGCAGATGCTGCGGTCACCGGGGTCGCGCCTTTTCAGGTACGAGACGGATTCCGGCTGGCGCGACCTCACCTCGCGCGACGTGAACGAGTATCTCGAGGAAGCGGCTGGGTTCCCCTATACGGCCAAGGATCTTCGTACCTGGGGAGGAACGCTGCGGGCCGCGACGGTTCTTGCCGAGCTTGGTCCGCCGGCGAGCGATCGCGAGGCGAAGAAGAACGCGCTGACTGCCGTCCGCCTGGTGGCGGCCGAACTGGGAAACACGCCGGCGATCTGCCGCTCGTCATACGTGCATCCTGAAGTACTGCAGCGGTATCTGGAGGCGCGGGAGACGATCAGGGTCAGGAGCGCCAGAAGCCATGCCACATCGGCAAGCCAGTCGCCGGAGGAGCGTGCACTGATCAACTTCCTCGACGAGCACTTTCCCGAACGTCGCAGACGGAGGAGGGCAGCGTGAGCCGGACCACTCGAAGACAATGGGTCGCGCTGTTCACTCTGACGCTGGCGCTTCGCTTTCCGCTGGTCAACGACGGCTGGTTCGGGCCGGACAAGCTGAAGCATTTCTTCATGACTGCCATCGTTCAGAGTTTCGCTTATTCGGCCGCGCAGGCGGCAGGGGCTGAGCGCGGTGACGCGATGCGCATCGGGCTGGCAGCCGCCGGAGTTACAGCGGTCGGGCGGGAGATCTATGATGCGCGCGTGAAGCAGCGGTTCAGCATCCCCGACCTGGTGTGGGATGCCGGAGGCAGCGTGGCAGCTACGGCGATGCTTCGGCACACGAGGTGAACGCGCCGGAGGGTTTTCCGCCAGGCGATGCAGGCAGGGTCGGGGCAGCGGCCGGCAGCGCGTGATCCTGCTGGGTGAGATCTCGCTGCGGGTCGCGCTGCTGATGGCGGCCTGGGCGGCGATCGTGTCGTATGCCGGTGGCAGGACGCGCCGGCCCGAGCTCGTCACCAGCGGCGGGAGGGCAGTCCACGCGGTCCTGGTCCTGCTCGCTCTGGCAACAGCCGGTCTGCTGACCGCGCTGCTCACGAACGACTTTTCCGTCAGCTACGTCGCTGCACACACCAGCGCGAATCTGCCGGCGATCTACTCCGTGGCAGCTCTCTGGGCTGGCCGCGCGGGTTCGCTCCTCTTTTGCGCACTCATTCTGGCGGCGTACGCGACTGTGGCGACCGGAACGCGGAATCAGACCCCGCAGGTGACCGGTACGCTTGCGCTTGTGATGCTGTCGCTGCTCGCGGCGATCGTGCTGGCGACAGATCCCTTCGAGCGCCTGGAGTGGCTGCCGCCGGATGGCCAGGGGTTGCGTCCCCTGCTGCAGAGCCCGTGGATGCTGGCGCAAGCTCCGCTGATGTATCTCGGATATCTGGCTACTGCAGTTCCGCTCGCGCTTGCCGCGTCCGCGTTGATGACGCGTCGACTCACAGAGGCGCACGTCCACCGGATATGGAGATGGTCGCTGGCCTCCTGGTTCCTGCTGACGGTTGGGATCCTCGTCGGCATGCGATGGGCGTACGTCGAGCCGGATTGGGGCGGCTACTGGGCGCTCAATCCCCTGACCAATGCGGCGATCCTGCCGTGGCTCGCCAGCTCGGCCCTTCTGTGCTCGCTGGTGGTCCAGGCGCAGCGAGGCATGGTGCGAGCGTGGGTGGTCGTTCTCGTCGTTGGAGCCTTTCTGCTGTCGCTCCTCGCGGCGCTGGTCGCGCGCACCGGGGCGATGTCGGGCGCGCACCCGGTCGTGCAGTCACCGGAAGGGGCGGCGCTGACGGCGTTTGTCGTAGCGGCGATCGCGCTCACCGGGCCGCTCGTCGTCAGGCGGCTGGTGGACCTCCCGGTTCCACCGCCCGCGCGCAGTCGCTGGAGGTCGGGTGGCTCTGCCGCCGTACTCGGCGTCGCGCTGCTTCTTGCCGGCCTCACGGGCCAGGCATTCGGGCGGGGGAACGTCGTGAGTCTGCATCCGGGCGACGCCGTCATGCTGCGGGACCCGTACGGCCGCGACTGGCGATTCGTGAGTGAAGGGGTCTCGCGCTATGACATCCTCAACAGGCGCGTGATCGCGACCGGCATGTCGGTGTACCGCGGCGACGCGCGCTCAGGTCTCCTCACGACGGAGTGGCGGCAGTACGTGGACAGCCGCGGGGCCCCGACGTTCGCTCCCGTACCGGAGATCGGCATCATCAAGACGCCGCTGCAGGATGTGCATGCGCTGATCGGCCGTATCGCGCGCGACGATGCCGTGGAGCTGCGACTCGGTTTCACGCCTCTGGCATGGCTGGTCTGGTTCGGCGGCGCACTGCTGGCGCTCGGCGGCCTGGCGGCGATGTGGCCCCGTCCGGGACCGCGTGCGCTCGTGCCGGATGGCGGCTCGCAATGAGCGACATGCTGGCAGGGGTCGTGGTCGCGCTCGCGGCAATGGGGTATGTGCTGCAGCCGCTGCTGAAGAGCGGGCGTGGAGCTCACCGCCGTGTGGTTGCGGGCAACGCAACCCAGCCGGAGTGCAGCCAGTGTGGGGCGCGTCCCGAGCCGGACGCGGAATTCTGCTCGAGCTGTGGGAGGGCGTTGCGTAACGGCTGAGCCGCCGCTCAGCCCTCAGCGCGACTCAGCCTTCGGACGGCGAGCCAGAGCGGGATGAACGTGGCCGCGAGACACACCACCGCGGCCCCCGCAAAGCCGACGATCATGTCGGCGGTGCTTGTGTCGGTGCCGAAGCTCCGGGCGCTGAGATACATGTACACGGGACGTGCTTCCAGTATGATGACCGCTCCGATCAGTGCGATCGCGGACATCATGAACAACACTCCGCCGAACGACGTGGGGATCTGCGCCGCGTTCTCCGTCTGAAACTCCGGGAACAGCGTACCCAGGCCGAGCGCGAGTCCCGAGATCGCGAACGTCATCATCGCCACCGTGAATATGGACACGAGCATCATGAACGGCGTGACCTGCAGCAGCACGTCCGTCACGAAGACGATGCCAAGCGCCAGCGCGAGCAGCGGAATGGTCCCGATCCAGAACTTCGACCAGAGCACGTCCCGCATCCGCACTGGCGACGATCGCAGCAGCCACAGCGTCCGTCCTTCCAGGCTGACCGCGGGAAAAATGAAACGGGCCGCGATTGACGCGAGCACGAATCCGGCGATGGCGAGATTGAGAAACGGGATGACGTTCACCAGAAAAAACGTCACGCCCTCGCCGCGCAACGGCAGGAACTTGATGTTGAAGACGTAAACGACGACCAGGACCGCAAGAAGTATCAGCTGCGACCACTGCGTGGTGTCGCGGAAGAATACGCGGATCTCCTTCATCACCAGCTCGCGGCGGAGAACTCCCAGCGGGCGCAGAGCCGAATTGCTCCAGCGCGTGATTGCCCCGGCGCGAGCCGTGCGGGCCGCGCTCTCCTGCGATTTCGTGAAGCCCTTGGCGTACAGCGCGCGGTGTATCGCTGCGCCGATGACCACGAACGCGGCTGCGGTTGACCACAGCAGGTAGTAGGCAAGCGGGTCGGGTTCCCACAGCAGCCAGCTCATCAGCGCGGACTGCGCCCACTCGTTCGGGAGGTAGGGCGACGTCGGCGCGCGCAGCAGCGTGACGAAATCGACGAGCGACTGGAATCCTTCCGGCCGGGCGAGCTGCTCCGGGCGCAGCAGGCGGAGCAGCAATGCGAGACCAGCGGCCGCAAGCACGGAGATCACGCCGAGGATGTCGCGGGTGCGCCGCGCAGGAAACACGTTCACCAGTATCAGCGTGAGCGCCGAGCCGATCACCGCCGGAATGATCAGGAAGGGAACGAAGGCAGTCAGCACCACGAGCGGGAAGAACGGGCCGCCGTCGTACGCGACTCCGTAGGCTGCAAACAGCGGGATCGCCAGCAGCACTACCATCCAGCTCGAGTTCACCACTGTCTCGAACAGCTTCGCGCCGTACATCCGGAGCCAGTCCACCGGAGCCGCGACGAGCAGATCGAGATCGCGTGCCAGGAAGAAGGTGGAGAGCGCCGTGATCACGTTGGACAGCAGCAGCAGGCCGAAGAAGCTGAGCAGGACCATGCCGAGGAGCTTTCCTGCGAGCAACTGGCCGATCTCGGGGATACCGCGGAAATACTGCAGCAGGCGGAAAACCACCCCGAACGCGAACGCCCAGAACACCGCGCCGATGAA
>DASUUI010000100.1:0-49769 GCA_036374155.1 Gemmatimonadaceae bacterium
ACGGCGACTGGAGGAGCGGCTGCTGGCGCTGCTGACCTCGCGCACCGGAAAGCTGGAAGAGGTGCTGGCTGTGGAGCGCGAGCTTGCGCGCGTGCGCGGTGAGATCGAGCAGATCGAGGGCCGGCTGCGCTACCTGCGGACCCGTGCCGCGATGAGCACGCTGACCGTCACCGTGCACGAGCCGGAGCCGATGCTTGGCGGCGCTCCCGGCGACAATCCGTTCGCCGAAGCGCTGCGCCGCGCGTGGCGGAATTTCATCGGAATGCTTGCCGCGCTGATCGCTGCGTTGGGTGTCGTCCTGCCGCTGGGACTTCTGGGCGCAGCAGCCTGGTACGGCGGCCGGCGGGTGGTTCGAGTGGTCCGACGGCGGCGGTCAGCCGCGAAGGAATAGGGCGACGACGACTGCCACCGCGACGGCGACCGCGATCCAGGTGCCCCACTGACGGGGGCGCTCCACGATGCGCTCGGAGATCAGGGGGTGCCGGATCGTGGGGCGCCTCGCGGCAATCGCATCGAGCGACGCAGAGCGGGGACGCTCGAGCGATACGCCCAGAGGAAGCGGATTCGTGCGGACCGTGAGCACCGCGGTGCCGATCTCGATGCGGTCCCCGTACGTCAGCTGATGCGCCTGCTCGACGCGGACGCCGTTCACCTTTGTCCCTGTCGCGCCGAGGTTCTCCAGAAAGAAGGCAGCCTCCTGCGCGTTCACGCGCGCATGCGTGCGTGAGACGGTGGGCTCCAGGACCACCAGATCGCTGGACGTGTCACGTCCGATCGTGAATGCTTCACGAAGCGGATAGGCGCGCCGTTCGAACTCGTACACGAGATACATGTCGGCTTCCGCCGTCTCGTGCCTGCGGCCTTCACCGTTGCCGTTGCCTTGTGTGGGTCCGTTCCGCTGTCTGGCTTTGCCGTTACCGGTCATGTGGGCCATTCCGCGAGCGCTTCGGCCAAATCGGCCTGCGTGTCTATGTCAGCAAGAATCGAGCGGTCGTCAACTGGCACGTTCAGTACCCGCTTCTCGTCACGACGCACGACCGCGCGCGCCCCGCCTTTCTCGATCGTCATCAGCTCCGGCCACACTTCGCGCGCGAACCACGCGGGGTGTCCGCGCCTGGCGCCGTAGGAGGGGACTGCGATGGCGGCGTCGTGAGACGAGGCCGCTTCCATGAGCGCAGTGACCGTCTCCTGCCTGACGAATGGGCAGTCAACCGGCCAGACGAGTGTCCCGCGGACGCTCGTATTGGCGAGCTGTACGAGCCCGAGGCGGAGCGAAACCACAGGATCGCTTCCCGGATCGGCGTTCTCCACTCTCCGGGTGCCTGCAGGCACGGGGTGCGCCTCCGGCGCGACGACAATGATCGGATCGGCGCCGGCTTCGCGCGCGCGTCGCGCGATGCTCTCCGCGAACGTGCTGCCATCAGGAGTGGTGGCGGCCGCCTTGGGAGCGCCAAATCGAGTCCCGGCGCCGGCGGCAAGCACGACGCACGCGAACGACAGCATTAGCGGACTCTCTCGGCGCTGAGTGACTGCACTGCACGACCCGGAAGATGATTACGCGCGCGACACAGCCCTGCGGATCGGGCCGGGGTCCCGGCGCGGCGTCCGCAGGCCGGGACGCATTCTACTGACGATTCGGCACCGCGGTCCGTTACCACGTGGCCGCCTGGCCGGACCCGGGCACAGCGGGTGCTGCCTGCCCCCGCGGCCCCTCCGGTGACTATAATGCCGCCGTGCGGAGAGAGCACCTGATCGAGGCACTTCGTGCCGCGCCGGCCCTGCTCGAGGAGCTGGTGCGGGCCACGCCCCCGGAACGCATCCGCCGTCGGCCAGCCGACGGGAAATGGTCGGTCCACGAGCACGTCTGCCACCTCGCGGAGGTCGGTCCGCTTTTTTCCGGGAGACTGACGCTCATGCTTGCGGAGAACAACCCTGCTATCGTTCCCTACGAACCGCCTCCGGACGAGCAGGCGGGATCGCTGCTGGAGCGGGACATGGAGGCGGAGATGCGGCGGTTCGCCGAGGACCGGGCGCGGCTCGTGCAGCGTCTCGAGCGACTTGGCGAGGCCGAGTGGCGGCGGACTGCACGGCATGGCGAATACACGGAGTACGACATCCACATCATGTTCCGTCATGTGATGCTGCACGATCAGCTGCACGCGTACCGGATTGAGCAGCTGGCGTTGACGCGGTAGTGATACTGACCGACAATTCAACCCCCAAGAGCGGAGAGCGAAGTGGCAACCAAACTGGAGAAGCCGATCAAGAGGGAACTGGAGATCGACGGCACGGCTTACATGATCACGATCTCACCCGAAGGGGTGAAGGTGACGCAGAAGGGATACCGAAAGGGCCAGGAGATCAGCTGGCGCTCGATCGTGAGTGGAGACGCGACGCTGAACGAGCAGCTGAACGCCAGCGCCGACGCTACCAGACCGGAGTAGTCGCCACCCGCAGCTCAATGTCCTTCGTGCGCGTCGCTGGCCGTATCGGTTACGGCGCGCACGAGGGAATCCGGAATGACAGGCACGTCGGAGAGGTGCTCGTGGACGATCTCCCACCTGTCGTTCCGCCTGGCGAACACGGCGGTCCATGCACCGCCGATCACGTGCGGCTCACCGCGGGGCGTGAAGTGCGGGACCCGATAAGTGGCGGTCATCACCGCCGACGTCGGCGAGAGAACGTCTATCTGCATAGCCGTCCATTCCCATCGCGGCTGTCGCATGTTCTGGCCGACGTTCTCCCAGAAGCCCTCGATTCCGAGGGCGAGTGAATCCCGGCTTGCGGTGAATCGGCCGGCGCCGGCCGAATAAACGGGACCGCTGGACGGATACAGGCTCATCAGTCGGCTCACCGCGTCCGGGCGCCCGATGTCATAGGCGGCGATCACCTCCGCCCTGATCTGCTCCGCGATCCGCTCCTTTTCTGCCGCGGTCAGCTCAGAGCTGCGGGGGGAGCAGGCGAGGACCAGCAGGATGCCAGCGAGTACTGAACGCCGCAGCATCCGGGAATGGAGGGGGTGCATGAGGATCATGGGCTGTTGCCGATGTGCTTCATCGACGTTTCGGTGGGGCGGACGAACGGCGTGACCCGGACGGTGTAGGAAGAAACTGGCCGCTTCTTCGCGCCGTAAGCCTCATGACGGCGTCCGAGGCTGTCCCGGTCCAGGGACGGTGGGTGTCACAGCCCGTGGACACTGGGTGTTGGTAGGCTCGCTTAGGTTCGAATTTGCGGGGTTGGCGTGCGGTCCGGCTGTTGCCTCCGCGCATTGATAACAGGCACTGGTGGAGGAAGTCCGTGCATCGGTCAATAGTGGTACTCGTTGCGGTAGGCGTGGCCGCATGTGCTGGCAAGGAACAGATGCCAGACGATTTGCGCGCGGATCTGGAGATGGCGTCCAGCGCATCCACGCTGGAGCTGGCTCCGACGGCTGCTGAGTCGCGGGCAGTGGTCAGCGCTGTCGAGCAGACCGCTCCGAAGAAGCGAGCTCCTGCACCGTCCGCGCGGGCTCCACGGCCGCGCCCCGCGCCTGCGCCACCGATGCCTGCTGCTCCGCTGGTCGGCGAGACCGAAGAGATCGAGTATGCGGCCGCCGAACCGGAGCCCCAGCCGACCGAGAACCGCGGGTTCGACGGGATGGGTGAAGAGGCCATTCTGACCGGGCGTCCCGAGGTGGTGGATGCTGGGCCAGGTCCGGTCGCCCGCAGCGGTGGTGGGTCGGACGTGGGTTCGATTCTCGCCGGCATCGGAATCGCCGTCATCCGCGGTGGAGTCGTGGTGGGCGACGTCCACTGCCCGCCGCCTCGTCGAAGGGGGCGGAATGGCGGAATCATTGTCCTGCCCAACCGCAGTCCGGGCGGCGGGATCATCGGCGGAACCACGGTTCGGGGGATCTCGGTGCGGTAGCACCGGCGCTCTCCGCCTGCCTGTGGGTGAGGAGGGGTGCGGCAGTCGCCGCGCCCCTCCTTTTTTGCGCACCCGCTTCTCCGGCGGCTACGTTAGCCGGTCACTCAAACGGAGTCGCCGATGCTGACTGAGTTCAGGGCCTTCATCGCCCGCGGGAACGTGCTGGATCTGGCAGTGGCAGTCGTGATCGGCGCTGCGTTCGCGCGTGTCGTCGGCTCGTTCGTGGACGACGTGATCATGCCGGTGCTCGGCCTGGTCACCGGCGGCGTTGATTTTTCGAACCTGTTCATCAACCTGTCGGACGGAAATTACGCCACGCTGGCCGAGGCCAGGGAAGCGGGCGCTGCCACGCTGAACTACGGTCTCCTCATCGCGGCGCTCATCCAGTTCCTGCTCGTCGCGTTCGTGATTTTCCTGATCGTGCGCCGGTACAACCGGATGCGCGCTCCAGCCGCCGTCACCACGAAGGAGTGCCAGTACTGCCGGACCGCGATTCCTCTGACTGCGACGCGGTGTCCGGCCTGCACGTCAGAGGTGGGGTAGCTCCTCGCATCAGACGGTGGCCCGGGAGGACGCGCGACGGTATCGTTGGCGCGTGATTCACCCGTACAGCTGACTTGACCACACTCCAGTCCCGGCTCCAGGACGCTCTCGGCGCGGGCTACCGCATCGAGCGCGAGCTTGGTGGCGGCGGCATGAGCCACGTCTTTGTGGCCGAGGAGGTGGAGCTCGGCCGTAAGGTCGTGGTGAAGGTGCTTCCGCCGGACATGGCCGCAGGGCTGAACGCGGAACGGTTCCGGCGTGAGATCCAGCTCGCGGCGTCGCTGCAGCATCCGCACATCGTTCCGCTCATAGCCGCCGGGCGCACGGGCGATCTGGTCTGGTACACCATGCCGCTGATCGGCGGCGAGTCGCTGCGCGCGAAACTCGTGCGCGAGGGCGAGCTCCCCGTCTCCGATGCGATCCGCGCATTGCGCGACGTGGCTGATGCGCTCGCCCATGCGCACGAGCATGGAGTCGTGCACCGGGACATCAAGCCCGACAACGTGCTGATCACGGGCCGGCATGCCGTCGTGACGGACTTCGGCGTCGCCAAGGCATTGAGCGCCTCCACGGGCGAGTCTTCGCTGACTTCCATCGGCGTGGCGCTTGGTACACCGGCGTACATGGCGCCGGAGCAGGCCAGTGCCGATCCGCACGTCGATCATCGCGCGGACATCTACGCGTTCGGCGCAATGGCTTACGAGATGCTCACGGGCCGGCCGCCGTTCAGCGGGCCGCCGCAGATGGTGCTCGCGGCGCACGTGACGCAGGCGCCGGAGGCGGTGAGCGCGCGACGCCAGAGCGTGCCCGCGCCGCTGGCAACGCTGGTGATGCGCTGCCTGGAGAAGAAGCCTGCGGACAGGTATCAGACGGCTGCGGAACTGCACCAACAGCTCGAGCTGATGGCGACACCAAGCGGAGGGGCCGCGCCGACCACTGCCGTCGCTGCAACAGCATCGCGCCGCTCGGTTCCGGTGTGGATGATGGTGGGGTCAGCAGCGATCCTGCTCGCTGCTGTCGGCGTGTTCGTTGCCCGGCCCTGGCAGCGACGATCCGAAACGTCTGAGTTGAGTGCGAACGTCGTTGCCGTGCTGCCGTTCCGCGTTGCGGGGGCGGATCCGAGTCTGCATTACCTGCGGCAGGGGATGGTGGACCTGTTGCAGGCGAAACTCACCGGCGAGGGAGGTCCGCGCGCTGCCGACGCGCGCTCGGTGCTCGCCGCCTTCCGCGAAGCGGGCGGCAGTGATCAGGAGGACGTCCCTGATGCAGCGCTGCTGCAGATCGCGTCCAAGGTTGGCGCGGGTCGGGTGCTTCAGGGAAGCATCGTCGGACCGACGGACCATGTAGTCATAAGCGCTGCCGTCCTGGAGATGCCGGGGTCGCGCGCACTTGCGCAGACCACCGTCGAGGGGCCGAAGGACAGCCTGTTTGCCATGGTGGATCGGCTTACGGCACAACTGCTCGCCCTCGGCGCGGGCGCCACGCAGCAGCAATTGAGCGCGCTGACGACCGTGGATCTCGAGGCACTGCGCGCGTATCTCGAGGGGCAGGCTGCGTACCGACGGGGGGCTTTCGCTCACGCGACGCAGAGTCTCATGCGCTCCGTACAACTCGATTCGACGTTCGCGCTGGCACTGTCGGCGCTTGTCGAGGCACACGGCTGGAGCCCCGCGGGTATCGAGATGGGACGGGTCCGCCGTCTGGCGTGGCAGTATCGCGACCGGTTGAACGCTCGGGATCAGATGATGCTCTCCGTCAGATTGGGCTCACGTTTCCCGCGCGAAACACCGTGGACTGAACGTATTGCCGA
Organism: Gemmatimonadaceae bacterium; assembly: GCA_036374155.1. Taxonomy (GTDB): domain Bacteria; phylum Gemmatimonadota; class Gemmatimonadetes; order Gemmatimonadales; family Gemmatimonadaceae; genus DASUUI01. Next base: position 6,260 of record DASUUI010000100.1, read on the forward strand.
CGTTGAACGCGCCACTGCCGCGATGCCCGAGAGCCCGCAGATATGGTACAACCTCGGCGACGCGCTCTTTCACTACGGGCGCCTGGCGGAAATCTCCGATAATCTCGACCGATCGCGGCGAGCGTTCGAGCAGGCGTTGCATCTGGATTCGGCTTTCGGCGGGCCCGTGACCCACCTGGCAACGCTCGCATTCCTGCGCGGTGACACGGTGGAAGTCAGGCGGTGGGGAACGCGCGCCATTGCGCTGGACAGCGCGGACCTGGGCGCAACCGCCGCCCGCTATGAGGGCGCGATGCTGAGTGGCGACGAAAAGACATTCCGCGTCCTCATCCGGCAATCTGCAGGGTTGAACCCGCTCCGTGTGATGTCGTTCTATCCGCTGCAGCCCCTGTTCGTGACCAACGCGGACGAAGTCCTGGACGCGGCGCGTGCCCGGACTACCACCCGCCAGGAGCGCCGGGAGGTGCAGGTCACGACGGCGATTGTGCGCTGGAATCAGGGGCGCCCATCCGCCGCTCGCTCGCTGATCGACTCACTGCGCCGCTCTGCGGACGGTGCCCCGGATGAGGTGGCGGTTGTTGCCGCGATGTTCTGGGACGGTGACACCACCGGAGTGGATGCGCTCGCATCCCAGTCGCCGGACCCGCTCATCAAGGAGTTGTGGAAGCTGCATCGCGGCGACCTGTCAACTGTGGATCAGGCGGTTGCGCGCTGGAGGACCGATCCGACGGTGCGCGACAGCCTCGACGATTCCCACCTGCGCCTGGCCGCGCTGATGGATGCATGGGGCAAGCTCATTCGCGGAGCAGCTGACGCGCGCGCGCAGTTGCTGGCTGCTGACAGCATGTGGCTGGGGTGGGAAAGCGAGTCGGAGGTCGCCGCAACCGTGCTCCCTCGCCTGCTGCACGCTGCCGGCGAATCTGAGCGTGCACTCACAGCGGGTCGTCGACGCCAGTCGTTTCTGGGGGACCGTCCTCTGCCTGGAATCGCGGCAGACATGCTGGTCGAGGCTCGCGCGGCTGCGCGCGCCGGACAGCGAGATGCAGCGATCCACGCGTATGAAGGCTACCTGATCTGGCGCCAGAACCCTGAACCCCGACTCATGCCGCAGCGCGACAGTGCCCGCGCCGAGCTGGCGCGACTGAAGCAACGCTGAAGCAGGCCAACGGCGCCGGGCCGTCGACCCTACCGTCCCGGGATGATCGCCCTGGCGAGCTCGCGCTCGATGCGACCGACACGCTCCACCTGCCCGCGCGCGGCAAACCGCTCGTAGAAGCCCTCGACCCGGAAGTCGCGCACCCGCTCGGCCCATGGCGCCAGTAGCAGCGCCCACTCGTCCACGCGTCCTGAAGCAGGGACGTTCGGCTCGCGCGATAGATCGGCGCAGACCCGGATCAATGCCTTGAGCGTCACTGGCCGCGTGATCATGTAGCGCGGACTCCCCCACGCCTCGCCAAAGACACGTTCCGCCGCTTTCAGAAAATCACGCGCGATCGCGTAGTACCGCGGAGCCGCGGCCGAAGGCGCGGGCACGTCATCGGACCTCGGATAGTCTTCCTTCACCCAGCGGTGCAGCTCGTTGAAAAGCTCCGATTGCAGGATCCACTTCTCCTGCCGGCTGCGGCCGCCGAGCCGGTTGATCTTGTAACGCAGCGGCGAGTCGGATTCCGAGTACAGCATCTGCGCTATGCGCGCGGCGAGTTTCCGGTCCGGCTCCGCCCACGAGACACGCTCGTACAGATCGACGAGATGACTCTTGTTGATACGGGTAGCAGTCGAGTTGATGATCACGAACATCTCGGCGGCGAAGTCCTCGTTGCGGCCGTCGAAGATGACGCAGGGTACGTTGACCGTGCGGGCTTCGTCCGGTCGCTCCTGGAGGTAGAACTCCAGTGCGGCGAGCCGGTGCTGTCCGTCGATGATCAGGTACTTGTCGGACGGCTCCTCCAGATTGCCGACGCTGCCCATCGAGCCAAGCGGCCGGAAATTCAGTTCCTCGCGGGTGAAGAGGAGTACCGTGCCGGGGATCGGTGGTTGCGTGCCGGCGGTCTCGTAGAAGTTCTTGATGGCGCGAACCTTGGCGCGCGAGAGCTGACGCTGAAAGGCCTGGTCGCTCTTCTCTATGCGCGCGATGAACCGCGCAACATCGTCCTCCTCAGGCACCTCTTCCGGTGCGATCTGCTGGCCGTCGCCGTAGAAGCGGCTTATGAAGCGTACCCGCTGGAGGATGTCCTCGGCGGGGTACGCGGCGAAGTAGAAAACTCCGTCCTTCTGCCGGATCTGCGTCGCAAGCACTGCGTCCTCCGGTTAGCAGGCGGGGAACTTATGACGAAATCGAACCGCTTGGACAGCCCCGGGGATCGACGAGCTCACTGCATGGCCTGCGTATCACTCGACGTGTGCCACGCCGACCGCCGGCGGCCACATTTCTGTTCTGAGCGGGAGCCCGTCCTGACGTGTACGTCCAACATGGCGTAGCAGAGCGGGGACAAGGATCGGCCTTGCGGAAAGTCAGCCTGCAGACGCAGTGCCCGCGCGCGGGAGCGTCAGGGTGAAGCATGAGCCCGTCCCCTCCCCGCTCTCCACGGTGAGATCACCCTTCATCGCTCGCGCAAGATCGCGGCTTATGGCCAATCCGAGCCCGATGCCGCTTTCCCGCGTGGCGAAGCCTGCCTTTACCTGGACGAACGCCTCGAAGATGGCATGCAGTTTCTCTGCAGGTATGCCGATCCCGGTATCGCTGACCCGCAGCATGACAGCATCTCCCGCGACCTCACACTCGGCCCAGATGTGCCCACCAGCCGGGGTGAACTTGATCGCGTTGCCAAGCAGATTGACCAGGATCTGGGTGACCTTTTCCCGGTCCGCACATGCCACTGCGCCCGGGTCGCAGGTGATGCCGTCGAATACGACTCGCTGCATTGCGAACAACGGTTCAACGAGTTCGATCGCGTATTCCAGTGCCTTGCGGACGTTGATGTCTTCCTCGATGAAAGCGACCCGGCCACTCTCGAGCCGCGCGAAACTGAGGATCTCCGTGATGAGGTGATTGAGGTGCTGCTGGCTGGCCTTGACCCGAGCGAAGTCCGCGTGCTGCTCCTCCGTGACCGGTCCACGCAGCCCCATGTCGAGAAGGTCTATGTATCCGCCGATCGCGTTGAGCGGTGTGCGCAACTCGTGACTCATTGCGCTGAGGAACGCCGCCTTCGCCTCGTTCGCCACTTCAGCCTTGCGCCTGCCGATCAGTGCCAGGTCGTAGGCCTGGGCGTTGTCCAGAGCGAGCGCACCCCTGGCCGCCAGGTCCTCCGCGAGCTGAATCTCCTGCGGGGTGTACGTAAGGTCGGGTTGGGCACTGACGAACGTGATCGCTCCGAGGAGCCTGTCGCGGGCGACCAGCGGGACGGTGAGCAGGGCCCCGATTCCAAGCCGTCGCAGGATCCGCAGGTTCTCCGCGCTGCGGGCCGCTTTGGCCAGCACGGGCTCGATATCCTCTGCGATCTCGATCGTTCGGGCGCCACGCAGCATCGCGGGCGCACCGAAAGGGTCACTCGGATCGGGCGCCCACGAGGTTTCCAGCTCCCTCGCGAGCGCCTGCTTTTCCGGATCAGGATGATAGATCCCGAGGCGATGGATCGAGTCATTCGAGCCGAGAACATCCATGATGCACCACGCGCCCAGCGTTGGCAGCGACAACTTTGCGAGCGCGACGAACGTGCTGGTCTTGTCCACCGATTCAGCCAGCAATCGCCCAGCCTCGGCCAGAAAGGCCGCGTGCCGGCGCGCCGCTTCGGCGTCCTCCGCAAAACCGCGCTCCCGCAGTGCGCCGAGAAGCAGCTGCTCTGCAACCTGGCGCTGCAATCCGAGAGCTGGCTCCAGCGGGTCCGACATGCGGATCTGGACCCCGAGGGCCTCTATACGGGCGTCGTCACCAGTCACGGGCCACACGCTAAAGTACCAGTCGTTCGCATCGCCGCGGGGCGCGCGGACCTTCTCATCCAGCAATTCCGTGCCGTCACGATACGCCCGGTCGAGGAGCGTATGCAGCTCACGACCCCAGCCGCTGCCGAACACGGTGTCGATCGACTTACCAATCACCGCTCCGCCGGGAACGCTGGTTAGTCGGGTGAAAGCGGAGTTAGCGTACGCGAGTGTGTGATCGTCGCCGCGGGTGACAGCGAACGGGAGCGGGGCCTGCTGAACGCAGTGCCGCAACGCTTCCTGTATGGTGGCACTGGACTCCGGCCGCGCAGGAAAGGGCTCTTTCTCCGGGGGCATTCCGCCTATCTGCGTCCTCGCGGCGCCGGTATCCCTGCACGAAGCGTCGGCACCCCGGTGATGATCCCGTCGTACTCCGTGAGTGCCGCGCCAACGACAACACCTCTGGCCGTGACTTCGTAGCTCCTGAACTCGTGGCTGTGACCACTGCCGCGCATCTTGATAACGGCCATCACCCGTCGGAGCTCGCCCTCGATCTCGACGTACCGCTGGACGATGAGCTCGTCGGTGACGAATGAGACCTTCTCGGACGTGAATCGCGCGTCGGGGAACCCTTCGGCGACTTCGGCGGTCATGAACACGGTGACTCCTGTCGCGGTCAGCGTCCCAACCAGACGGTAGAGCGACTCCCGAAAATCCTCGCGGAAGGTGGGGGCGAGCGCTACCTCGAAACCGGACAGCGAATCGATGACGACGCGCCTGGCCCCGAGTCGCTCCACTGCTTCGAGAATGGCGGCAAGGGCTTCGTCCACGGACAGGTCGAGCGGGCGGAGATATATGAGCTCCAGCTTCCCGGCCTTTATCATCCTGCCGACCTCGGGGTCCCGCGCCGCGGCGCGAACGAGGTACTCCTCCGGATACTCCTCGAACACTGCAATGACGCCGGTTTCTCCCTGCGCCAGCCCGGCGGCCATGAACTGCGTGGCGACTGTCGATTTCCCGCTGCCTGCGGGACCGGTGAGCATGATCGCGTCGCCCGCGATGACTCCCCCCCCGATCATCTCATCCAGGCCCTGCACGCCCGTGGACAGACGTTCGCGAGTCTGCGTTTTCCGGCTGCGAGTCTGCTCCGGAATCCGCGGGAAGATCTGCAGTCCGTCGTCGGTGATCCGGAACGTGTGCAGTCCCGGCATCGGTGCACGCCCGCGAGTCTTGACTACCTGGAGCTTCCGCACGACAGAGTTCCTGTCCGTGGCCTGGGAGAGCCAGAGGATGCTGTCAGCCACGGTGAACACTGGATTCCGCTGCTCGTCCTCCGCGTACTCGCCCAGGAGGAACGAGGTGATCTCCCAGCTGGTCAGCTGGAGGGCGAGGCGCTGCACGAATTCCTCGAGCTCAAAGGCCCTCTCCACTCCCGAGCCGCGGTACTGAGCGCCGATGGTCCGGAACGAATCGACGACCACGATCCCCGGTCTCAGGCCCTCTATCTCGCTCACGATCCGGTGCAGAACCTTGTCCAGCTCCCGGTCCATCACTTCCGCGCTCAGGTTGATGAAGTGGATGGCGGACCCGGCCAGGGCGGGATCGAAGAAGCCGAACTGGCTCTGGTAGCGGAGCATCTTGATCGTCGGCTCGCCGAGTACGGTGAAATAGACGGCCGGATGTTCCACGGTCGCGTTCGCGAACATCACCTGGTGGGCGAGGGTCGTCTTCCCGGAGCCGGGTCCGCCGGCGATCAGATTGAAGGAGTATTCGGGAAGGCCACCGCCAAGGACTGCGTCGAGCCCGGGCACTCCGCTCGGCAGGCTTCGAATCACGGCTCGTGCTTCCTGTTTCATGACTCCTCCGGCCTGGTGCCCGGGTGCGCATCCCGGTCATGGGATGCGGTCGATCCCTGGTCGATCAGCTTCGCTGTCATTTCGTCTCCGATGAGTCGACCAAGAAGCTCGACCACGCGCGTCAGCACCGACTCGAGAGCGTCGGCGGTCGCGGTGTCCCCGTGAGCGGCTATGGACCCGGCTACGCCGTCGAGGTACGGCTCCGAGCGGGCGCGGAGGAAGATCTGCTCCAGGGCAGGGTGATCGGCTCGCGTCTGTGTGAGTGCGCGCGTGAACAGCGCGTGGCATCCGTCCGGCCCGAGCCATCGGGCCAGGGTGTGATACAGATGGCTGCACGCCGCTGCCCCCGCGCGCGCCGCGGAATCGTCCTCACGCACAGTCCGATGGGCGCTGATCATGCGCTGCGCCAATCGGCGGCCCGGCGAATCGTCTGGCGGAATTCCGCGAGCAGCTCTCAGATGCACCCTCTCCATTGCTTCCGGGACTGCACGCGTGACGCGAGTTCCTGGGGGAACCGCGCCCAACTCTCTCAATCAATATACCCTGCTACATTTCGACGAGATGACAGGGGTGCCGCCTCTCGCTGGGGCGGCTGAGAGAGTCCCTTAGAACCTGATCCGGCTAGCACCGGCGTAGGGAGTCAGACAATGGAAGCACGCACGCAGATGCATTTCGCGCGTCGGGGCGAGATCACCGACGCGATGCGCTTCGTCGCCGAGCGCGAGAGGCTCGCACCCGAACTGGTACGCGACGAAGTCGCCAGAGGCCGGCTCATCATCCCGGCCAACATCCGCCACCTCGCCGGTGTGCTAGAGCCGATGGCAATCGGGAAAGTCGCCGGCGTGAAGATCAACGCCAACATCGGGACCTCGGCCGTCACCTCCGATCTGGACGAGGAGCTGGACAAGCTCCGCACCGCCATCCGTTACGGCGCAGACACGGTGATGGATCTCTCCACGGGCCGCGATCTGGATCGCGTGCGTGAGGCGATCATAGCCGCTTCCCCGGTTCCGATAGGGACCGTGCCGATCTATCAGGCGGTGATCGGCTCGAAGCAGCTGGAGGAGCTCACGGCACAGGATTTCCTCGACGTGATCGAGCTGCAGGCCCGTCAGGGCGTGGACTACATGACCATCCACGCCGGAATCCTGTTCGAGCACCTCCCGCTGGTGCACGGGCGCGTGACGGGGATCGTGAGCCGCGGCGGCTCGCTGCACGCCGTGTGGATGATGCACCACCGGAAGCAGAACCCGCTGTACGAACACTACGACGACGTGCTCGACATCCTCCGGCAGTACGACGTGACGATCTCACTGGGCGACTCGCTTCGGCCCGGGTCCATAGCCGACGCCAGCGACCGTGCGCAGTTCGCCGAGCTGGAGACGCTGGGGGAGCTGACCCGCCGCGCCTGGGAGCGGGACGTCCAAGTGATGGTCGAGGGGCCGGGTCACATCCCGATGCACCAGATCGAGATGAACGTCCGCAAGCAGAAGGAGATCTGCCACGAGGCCCCGTTCTACACGCTCGGTCCCCTCGTGACGGACATCGCGCCCGGCTACGACCACATCACCAGCGCGATCGGGGCGGCGATGATCGGCTGGTATGGTGCGGACATGCTCTGCTACGTCACCCCGAAGGAGCACCTCGGCCTTCCCAACAAAGAAGACGTGCGCAATGGCGTGATCGCATACAAGATTGCTGCGCATGCCGCAGACATCGCCCGCGGGCGCCCGGGAGTGCGCGACCGCGATGACGCGCTTTCGCGCGCCAGATACGCCTTCGACTGGAACGAGCAGTTCCGGCTGTCGCTCGATCCGGAGCGCGCCAGGGAGTACCACGACGAAACGCTTCCCGCCGAGTACTTCAAGAGCGCGGAGTTCTGTGGGATGTGCGGACCGAAGTTCTGCTCCATGCACCACTCCCGTACGATCGAGGAGGGGATCGCCGCGTTGGCTCGCGAGCGCGGCCTTGCTGATATCGAGGCGAGGGAACCGGCGGGGGTGGTATAGCGCGCTGGCCTGTGCGGCATGCGCGACGCTGGCGGGGTGCATGCCGGTGCTCGTGCCGCTCGAGCCCCGGCCGCCACTGCTGGAGGTTCCGCGTGGCGGCGTCGCGCCCGCTTCTTCGGCGTCGGCGCCCACGGCCGCAGAGCGCGAGTACTTCCGGGAGAACCCGCTGATGGTGCCGGTCGCGGGCGTCGGTCCCGGCCGGATCCGCGATTCGTTCAACGATCCGCGCTCCGGGGGCCGCACGCACCGGGCGTTCGACATCATGGCTCCGAGGCGAACGCCGGTGATCGCGGCCTCGGGCGGCAGGGTTCTCGCGATGCGGGAGAACTCACTGGGAGGCACCACGCTCTACGTCGTCGATGAAGCCGAACGGTTTGCCCACTACTACGCGCACCTCGACGGGTATGCGCCCGGGATCCGCGAAGGGATGGACGTCGCTCAGGGGACGCTGCTCGGGTTCGTTGGAAGCACCGGGAACGCCTCGGCGAGCGCTCCACACCTTCACTTTCAGGTGCTGCGGGTGGATCGGAGCAGGCGGGACTGGTGGAACGGTCCGGCCGTGGACGTGCGCGAGTTCTTCGCTCTGACCGGCCGCGAGGCACGAAGGTGAGTGGATTGAAGGGGAGGGACCGTGCTGCGCTCCGGGCCGAGGCTCATCACCTGTCGCCGACGGTCCACGTCGGGGCACAGGGGCTCACCGATACCCTGGTCGAGTCGCTGGACGATGCTCTGCGCACGCGTGAGCTGGTCAAGGTGAAGATCGGCAAGGGAGCCGAGGTCGCCGCGCGCGATGCCGCCGGGGCGCTCGCCCAGCGCACCGGTTCAGAGGTGATTCAGGTGATCGGACGGACCGTGACGCTCTACAGAGAGAATCCGGAGCTGCATGACTGATCGCCGGTGGCTGATTCACGAACGCCGCGACACGTTGAGAGTGGTGGCAACGCCCTCTATTATTTCAATACCGCCGCGAGTGCCCGCGGCTCAGCCTTGACCGATGCCCTACGTAATCACCGAAGCCTGTGCCGGGACGAAGGACCGGGCGTGTGTTGACGTCTGTCCCGTTGACTGCATATACGAAGGCCCCGAGCAGCTGTACATCCATCCCGACGAGTGCATCGACTGCGGTGCGTGCGAACCGGAGTGCCCGGTGACGGCGATCTTCCCCGAGGAGGACGTGCCGCAGAACATGCGGCAGTTCATCCAGATCAACCGGGACGTGTTCAACAGCGACAATCCGCCGGGGCGGCCGCAGCGATAGGAACTACAGCGGTTAGCGATTAGCGGAAAGAAACGGCGGCGCTGGGCGGTCTGCGGAAACCTCTCACAGCGAAATCCTTGCGCGAGCCAACGGTGGTTGTGAGAGTGCGTACGTTCGCCGTGGCCGTGATTTCGTTCATCGCGATCGCGTGCGGCGGACTGCAGCCGGCAAACGCGCCCCGGCAGCCGCTGGAGCACACGATTGTGCTCATCTCGCTCGATGGATTCCGGCGGGACTACCTGGAGCGGCACGCGCCCCCCACCCTCCTGGCGCTGGCGCAGGAGGGAGTAGTTGCCGAGGCGATGATCCCATCATTCCCCACGCTGACCTTTCCCAACCACTATACGATCGTTACGGGACTGCGTCCGCAGAACCACGGGATCGTGAACAACAACATGTACGATCCGGTGTTCCAGGCTGCGTTCTCGCTCGGGAATGAAGGGCCCAGGGAAGACCGCTGGTGGGGCGGCGAGCCGATCTGGTCCACGGCGGAGAAGCAGGGCGTGAGATCTGCGGCCGTCTTCTGGCCCGGAACAGAGGCGGAGATCGCGGGCGCGCGACCCACGCGCTGGATGCGTTACGACGAGTCGATTTCCTATGCTGCGCGGGCGGATTCGGTTCTCGCCTGGCTGTCGCTGCCCCGGGCGGAACGTCCCCGGCTCATCACCCTGTACTTCGACGAGCCTGATCACACGGGCCATCAGGCTGGACCGATGTCGGCTGAAGTTCGCGGGGCCGTGCTGAGGGGTGACAGCGCGCTTGCGCGGCTCGTGGCAGGATTGCGCGCGCGCGGACTGTATGACGCGGTGAATCTCATCGTCGTGTCGGATCACGGCATGACGGAGGTGACTCCGGAGCGGCACGTGTTCGTATCCGACGTGCTGGACACGGCTGAGTTTCGGCTCGTCGCCGGCGGGCCCGTATTCATGGGCTGGTCCCGCACGGGCGACAATGCGGCGATGGTCGCGGCCCTGAAACGGCTGCCGCACGTGAGCGCGTGGCTCAAGGAAGACGTTCCCGCGCGGCTGCATTTCAACAGCCATCGCCGCATAACACCGGTCGTGGCGGTGGCCGATGACGGATGGGTGATCGCAGGCAACAGGTCGTGGCGCGTATCCGGCGGCGGACGACACGGCTACGACAACGTGCTGCCGTCCATGCGCACGATCTTCATCGCGCGCGGCCCCGCGTTCCGCCGCGGTGCCCGAATCCCGGAGTTCAGCAACGTGGACGTGTACTCGCTGCTGGCGCGCGTGCTCGGGGTTACCCCCGCCCCGAACGACGGGTCTCTCGCGATACTCGGCGCCGCCCTCCGCTAATCGCTGATCGCTAACCGCTGCGGTCTACGCGTACGTGAGCGCGCTGACGAACTCGCTCAGCACGTGATTGAACGCAGCCGGCTTCTCCAGGTTGCTCAGGTGACCAGCGCCGCGGATCACCTCCAGGCGTGAGGATGGCATCGCCTCATGCATGCTGCGCGAGTCCTTCACGGGCGTCAGTGCGTCTTCGTCCCCGACGAGTATCGCCGTCGGAACCGTGATGGTCGGAAGCGTGGGCCCGGAATCGGGGCGGTCCATCATCGCGTGCAGCGCCCCGACGATTCCGTCCACCGGCGCGGAGCTCAGCATCTGGCGCACGCTTTCCACGATGTCCGGATGGTTTTCCCGGGTCGTCTTGCCCAGCATTCCGGTGATCTGAGCGTCAGCGACGGCGCCTGCGCCCCGTTCCAGCGCCAGCGCTACGAGATGCTTTCGCTTCTCACGCCCCTCCTCGCTGTCGGCGCCCGAGCGCGTATCCGCCAGCACGAGCGCGCGGATCAGGTCCGGCCGGCGCCGCCACAGCGCAAACGCCACGTAGCCCCCCATCGACAGGCCCACGATCACCGCTCGCCGGATCTTGAGGTGGCCCAGCAGGGCTGCGACGTCGTCAGCGTACTGGTCCATCGAGTAGGGGCCGGCTGGCGTGGACTCGCCGAAGCCGCGAAGGTCGAGCGCGACACAGCGACAGTGATCAACCAGGGCGCCCAGCTGGGGGGACCAGAGAGTCCGATCGTGAGGGAAGCCGTGCAGGAACACGAGCGGCAAGCCCGCTCCCACGTCGTCGTATCCGATCTCGATCTCGTCAATAACGGCTATCATGGCGAGACAAGTTCTGCTTCCGGACGGCCGGAAGCTAGATTAGCCGTCCGCGCGATCGAGATACGCGCGTTCCCGCCGCCGCGTTTCCCTTACACCATTCGTTGCCCGCAAACCCCACTGCCCGCTACATAGACCGCGCCAACGAAGCCGACGAGTTTCTCGAAGGCCTCCAGGGCGTCAGTGAGATCGCACTCGATACCGAGGGCGCGAGTTATCACCGGTTTCTGGACCGGATCTATCTGCTCCAGATCTCCACGCGGGCTGCAGACATAATCATCGACCCGCTGGCCGCCGGACCGCTTCCCGGCATCAGCAGCATCCTCGCCGATCCGCGCACGGAAGTCGTTTTTCACGACGCCGACTACGACCTGCGCCTTCTCCGCCAGGACTACGGCGTCCGGGCGATGAACATCTTCGACACCCGAGTTGCCGCCCAGCTGCTTGGCATCCGGTCGTTCGGTCTCGCGGCGCTGCTCGATAAGTACTTCGGCGTCCAGCTGCAGAAGAAGTTTCAGCGCGCAGACTGGTCGCTGCGGCCGCTGACCCAGGGAATGCTGGAGTATGCCGTCCTCGACACGCACTACCTGCTTCCTCTGCGGGACCGCCTCAAGGACGAGCTGGTGCAGCTCGGCCGCTGGGAGTGGGCGCGGGAGGAGTTCGGCAGAGTAGAGGCGGAGCACGCAGCCGCCGAGGCGGACGATCCCACTGCCGCTTTCTTCCGGGTAAAAGGGGCGCGCGATCTGACGCGGCGCGAGCTGGCCATTCTCCGGGAGCTCGTTCCGTGGCGTGACGGCGTCGCACGCCGGCTCGATCGCGCGACGTTCAGGGTGGCGGGGAACGACATACTTCTGGAGATCGCCCGCACGCGCCCCCACTCGATCGACGAGCTGAGCCGGATCCGGATCGTTCCCCGCGTGCTGGTCGAGCGAAGCGGCCGCGACATTCTCGATGCCGTCGCTGCGGGGGAGGCCGTCCCGGAGTCCGATCTGCCGCGGTTTCCCCGGGGTCAGCGGTGGGCGAAGGACCCCGACTACGAATCGCGTGTGGACGAGTTGCGTCGCATCAGGGAGTCAGCCGCGACCCGGCTGGGCATGGACCCCGGTGTCCTCTGCTCACGTGACCGCCTCGAAGCGATAGCGCGGACGCAGCCTCGAACGCTGGACGACTTGCGAGAGGTGCCAGGCGTCCGAAACTGGCAGATCGAGGCGCTTGGCCCTGACCTCCTTGCCTACCTCGGACGCTGAGCGTGCCCGGGCGACGCCCGCGCCGCCGGTGCTACAGTCCCAGGTAGGCGCGCACCCGCGGCTCGATCCGTTCCGGAGTCCAGAAGGGGGTCCAGACGATGTTCGTCTGCACTTCATCTATCCCTTCGATCTCCCGGACTTCGCGCTCCACCCCCTCCACGATCTCCGGCCCTGACGGGCACGCTGGGGAGGTGAGCGTCATGTCCACGCTTGCCGTGCGACCATCCACGCGGATCCCGTAGATGAGGCCGAGATCGACGATGTTGAGATTGAGCTCGGGGTCTTTCACGCGGCGGAGCGCGAGTTTGACCTGATCCTCGCTGACGGTCTGGGTGTCGTCCTGGGCGGGTGCGCCCGCGTCCGGAGCGGTGGGGGCGGGTGGATCGCCCGGCTTGTCCGTCACGCTACCCGCGGGATCCTCTGCTGGCCGATGCATTCTTGGCGGGCCGCTTCTTGGCAGTGGGCTTCTTCGCGACGGACTTCTTGGTCGTGCGCTTCTTGGTGACGACCTTCTTCTTCTTCTTCGGCTTGGGCTTGGTATTCCAGCCAATGGCGCGGTCTGCACGGAACTTCTTGGGCATGTCGCGCAGCCCCTCGGGCGCGTCGGTGACGGCCAGCACGGCTGCGTCAGAGAGATCGGCGCGAATGTCGGAGATCACCCTCACCGGCCGGCGCGCGCGGGGGCCGTGCACCCGGTTGGTGAGCAGGATCATGAACATGTCGCGATCCGGATCGATCCAGATGGACGTGCCCGTGAAACCTGTATGGCCGTACGACCGCGACGTGAGGTACTTGCCGGAACCGAAGTCGCCTTCGGCCGTGTCCCAGCCGAGCGCGCGCCGGCCGGCCGTGCGCATGGTGAACCGCTCCACGGTGGCCGGCTTGAAAACCTGCACGCCACTGTACTCGCCCCGGTTCAGCATCATCTGCGCGAAGATCGCAACGTCCGACGCGGTGCTGAACAGCCCTGCATGCCCCGAGACGCCACCCTGCGCATAGGCATTGATGTCATGCACCACTCCACGCAGCGGTGAACCGCGCGAGGAGAACTCGGCCGTCGGCGCTATCCTGTACCGGAGTGAGTCAGCGGGGCGGAAGAACGTGTTGTGCATCCGCAGCGGGCCGAACACGCGGTTGTGCAGGTAAACGTCGAGCGGCTGCTGTGCGACTGCCTCCACGAGGTAGCCGAGGATGTCAGCGCCGATGTCGGAGTAGACGTAAGTACGACCCGGCACGTCGTGGGCGCGGCTGCTGAGGACAGCGGTCCGAGCCTCGGACGGACTGGTCGCGATCTTCCAGATGTCCCGCCCGGCGGGGAGGCCGGCACGGTGAGTAAGCAGATGTTCAATGGTGATCAGGTCGTTCAGGCCGCCGGAGAATTCGGGCAGGTAATCGACGACGCGCTGGCCCAGCTGGATCCGGCCGTCGTCGTATAGCGCCATCATGGCGGCAGTCGTGCCCACGACCTTGGTCAGGGAGGCGAGGTCGTAGATGGTCCGGCTCGCGGAAACGGACGTGGACGACGTACCCCATTCCATGTGGCCAAAACCGCGCTGCAGCACGATTCCGCCCTTACGGCCGACCACGACGGCTGCACCAGGGTAACCGCCGGCGGATATGCCGCGGGTCACGACGCGGTCCACGACCGCGAGGCGATTGGCGGACATCCCGGCATCGTCCGGCGTCTTGTCCGGAAGAGCATCGCTCGGGTTGTTGAGGCCGAGCACCGTGATTACGACGCGAAGCACTGCTACCACCATCCAGACTTAGGGAGACACGAATCCCGGTGGGTCTGACCAGAGGCCCACGGGTAGCTACATCATCTGACGATTCAAAGTTCCGGATGTTGGGGTATGGCGCAATAGAAAAATCATGTGGTGAAAGCGGGTTCCCCGTTAGCTGCCGCAGAACGGAGCTAACCCGATGTCACCGTTGGGTCTGCATCGGGGGCCCGCCCGGTCGCAAGGTGTCCTATCCGGCGGACAAAAAGCCAAACCTTCGGGGGGAAACCTTCGTATGTACGGTGGTGACTAAACTCGACGGATACCGGATGTCCACCGATCAACTTCTCGTTCAGCGCGCCCGTAACGGCGACGAGACCGCGTTGCGGTCGCTGTGGGTGCAGCATTCACCCCACATCGATGCCGTGATACGGCGTTTATGCGGTGACGTGGATCTGGCGGCGGACATCGCGCAGGAGGTGTGGATGCAGATATTCCGCGCGCTTCCCGGGTACCGGGGGGACGCACAGTTCGGGACATGGGCACACCGCATCGCGGTCAACCGCACCCTGAACGCACTTCGCAAGGTGAGGCGGCTGGACCGCACGGAGGCGGACATGCCGGACGACATCGCCGCGCCGCAGGAGGACTTCGAGCGGAGCTTCGTGGCCGAGTCGATCGAAGTTGCGGTCAGATCGCTGTCCCCGGGAGCCAGAGCGGTATTCGTACTGCACGACGTCGAGGGCTACACGCACGAGGAAATAGCGACGGAGCTCGGCATCACCGCCGGTGGCTCCAAGTCACAACTGTTCAAGGCGCGCGCGAAGCTTCGCCGGCTGCTCGCGCACCTCGTAGACGACACCATGCCGGCTATGGATAGGAGTCATGCTGCACCTGCCTGCTGACCGGCTCGCTGAGCTGGTAGACGTAGAACCAACACCCCAGGAGCTCGCGCACCTGCAGAGCTGCGATCTCTGCGCGCGCGAGCGTCAGGCTTTCTGTGGGCTGCGCGAGCTTGCGGCTTCCGCCCGTGACCACACGTCAGAGCCGCTGACGACCTGGGAGACGCTGCGGCCCGTGCTGGCTTCCGAGGGCCTGATTTCAGCTACAGTCGCCGGCGCCGCTGCACCCGTCCGCGCGTCGTCGCGACGATTCGGCGCTGCGCACTGGGGAATGCGACTCGCCGCATCGTTCCTCCTCGTCGCCGCGGGCGTTGCTGCGGGAAGGATGAGCGCGCCTGCCCCGGCCTCGGTGGCTGCGGAGACCGTTGCCGGAGTGATCCCTGCCGGGAGCGTCGAGGGCGAGACGGTCGCGCAGTTCGCCTCGGAGGCGGACGCCATGAGCGTGCTGCTCCGCGCGCAGCAGGATTACCAGCGTGCGGCGGCGTATCTCCTGGCCACCGACACGACCATGGGAACGAACACGCCCGTGATGTTCAAGCAGCGGCTCGCGGCTCTCGACGAGCTGATGGGCGTGACCCGGTCCGCGCTGTCGCGCGCGCCGCAGGATCCGGTGATCAACAGCTATTACCTCGCCGCGCTCGGTGCGCGCGAGGCCACACTGCAACAGCTCGATCTGGCGCTCCCCGAGGGGACGAAGATTGACAGGTTCTGAGATGAGACAGCAGTTGAACACGCTTCATTCGGACTTTTCGCGCGCGGTGCGCCGCGGTACCATCGCGGCGATGGCGCTCGCGCTCGCTGCCGGGATTCCGGCGCAGGGCGCCGCGCAGAATCCTGCGCCGCCAGCTCCGCCAGCCCCGCCAGTACCACCCACACCGGTCACTCCGCAAAAGGCAGCGACGGTGATGGCGCGCGTCAGCCGGCCTGACGGTTACATCGGCATCGTGTACTCGGGCGAGCAGCGGATGCACACTTCCGAGCAGCGGAAGAACAATCGTGTCGTCGAGCGCAAGGTTCTCGTCTCCTATGCCGCGTATCCCGTGATCGTCTCGGTGGAGCCGGGGTCGCCGGCGGAGCGTGCCGGACTCGCGGCGGGCGACACGGTGCTGGCGTACAACGGGAAGGACGTCGTGGCTGAGCCGTTTCCGCTGTACGACATGCTCAAGCCGGGTGCGCGGCTGAGCATGCGCGTCCGGAGGAACAACGCCACGCGTACGGTAAACGTGACGGTCGGACGGCGACCCGCGGCCCACAGCGTGGCCGTGGGCACTTCCGGGATGCTGTACACACCATCTCCGGAAATCTCCGCCGAGGTCAGGCGGGAGCTGGCGCGGGCCCAGGCCGAGCTGCGCAAGGTGCTGGAGGAAAACTCCGAACTCACTGCGGAACAGCGGCAGCAGTTGCAGGAGCTGATGCGGGAGAGAGTCGAAGTCGGCTCGCGCGCGGCGGTTGCGCCACTCCTGTTCTCACGAACCGCGCTCACCGGAGTGGCGGGGGCCGAGATGGCTCCGCTGAACGAAGATCTCGCCGATCTCGTCGGCCTGCGGCGCGGTGTTTTCGTCGTAAAGGTGAATCCCGGCACACCCGCGGAGAAGTCGGGATTGCGCGGCGGAGACGTGATCACAGGGGTCGGCGACAGCACGGTCAACGATGTCGCGCAGCTGCGGCGGGCGATCAATGCCGAGCAGCGTCGAATCCGCGCAGGAACGGGCTCGCGCGAGATCCCGCTTCACATCGTACGCAAGCATCGCAAGCACAAGCTGACGCTCAGGCAGTGACCGCAGCCCCGCTGGCAGCGGGGTAACTACTCGAGCGTCTGGACCTCGGGGAGCAGCGACCGATGAATGGCCAGCGCCGCGACCGCGCCGCTGGCAGCTGCCACGGTCGCGAGTTGCGGGCCCGGCGTGATGTCACCTGCGGCATACACGTGCTCGACGGAAGTCGCACCCTTGTGGTCCACTTCGATCTGGCCGTGCTCGTCCCGCGCGCAGCCGAGCTGAGTTCCGAGGTCGTCGGCGGGGAACTGCCCGATGCTGAAGAACACACGCTCGCAGTCGAGGTGCATCCCGTTCTCCAGCTCCGCGGTCTGAACTTCTCCCTCTGACGATCGCATTCCCCTGATCGCCGCCTCGATCAGCGGTATGCCGAGGCTGTCCAGTTTCGAGCAGAGCTCTCCGTCCATGTCGGCCGGATCGCCGTTGGTGCAGATGACGATCTCGTGCGTCCAGGTGTGGAGGGCAAGCGCCATCCCGACGGCCTTACGCCCGGTGCCGATGACGAGCGTCTTCCGGTCGCGCGCTTCGTAGCCGTCGCAGTCGGGACAGACGTGGACCGTCTCACCGTAGCAGCGCTCGAGACCGGGGATGTCCGGCCACACGTCGCGCAGGCCGAAGGCGAGCAACAGTCGCTGCGCTGTTGCGCTGCCACCGCCGGCCAGCTGCAGGCGGAACCCTTCACCATCGCGGGCAACGCGCTGCACCTCGTCATCGACCAGTTGGACCCCGAACTCGCGGCAGTCATCCCGCCCGCGGCCACGGAGCTCGGCGGGAGTGACGCTGCGATGTCCGAGAAAGCCGTTGATGCCGCGGGTCTCCCAGTTCCGGGGATCGCCGGCATCGATGAGGACGACACGTCTGAGGTAGCGGCCGAGCCAGACGCCCGCGCTCAGCCCGGCTGGACCACCTCCGACGATGGCAACTTCGAACACGGGGTCAGAGTCGTTGATCTCTGGCGGGATCAACGACTCTGACCCCTGGTGATCAACGCCTCTGACCCCTTGCGATGCAGCGCCCGGACGCGCTGGATATCCTGCCGGGACAGGTCGCTGACGCGGACGGTGCGGGCCATGACGCTCCAGGGCTCGGTCGTGTGGTGCAATCCGAGGAGGTGACCGATCTCGTGCATGGCGATGCCGCGGACCAGCGCGTGATCGCTCCGCTCGCCGTCCATCGGGGCGACGACGATCTCGATCTCCCCCCGGACGTAGCCTATGCCCGCCGTGGTCCACCAGGTGCTGCGGCCGCGGAGCTGCTGGTTGATGCGCCGCCGCCAGTAGACGAGCAGGTTCGCCTCGGAGGAATCCTCCACGAAGCTGAAGCTCACGGGCAGCTCCAGAGCGTGCCACGCATCGAAAGCCTCGCGCGCTGCCGCGGGATAGCTCTGCCGCCAGCCGAACACGCGTGACTCGGGCTCGATCCAGATGCGGAAGTCGTGGGGTCCGGGGGGCAGGGCGGTGGACTCGCTGCCATGGACCATCACGGGCGGCACGATCACGGGCACGCAGCACCCCTCCTGCGGCTGGGCCCCGGCCGTGGCGCCGCTCAGTACCACCGCCAGGGCAGCGGCGAGGTGGAGAATCGCTGGGTGAGGCTTCATGACTGCGGGGTGCCGGTGACGGGCGCGTTGGCCCTTCCGAACGTTAATCCGCGCGCCCTGCCGCGTCACGAGCCCGCTCAGCGCAGCGGGAGCTCCACACGGCGGGGCCGACGCCATCTCAGGGTTGACACGATGTTTATATAACTGTATAGTTATATATTGCTGTCGGGGCGCTGTGCGCCTCTCCTGTCTCAACCCATCCCTGCGAAAATGCCCACAACGATATCTGCGCCGGTCATACGTCCCGAAGAGCTGGCCGCGCTGCTTCAGGAGGACGCTGCCGTCCGGCTGCTCGACGTCAGGACGCCCGGCGAGTACGAGAGCGCCCACATCCGCGGCGCCTACAACGTGCCGCTGGACACGCTCGGTGAGCACGGTCCGGAGCTGCGGGCCACGGTCACGGAGCCAGTCGTGCTGGTCTGCCAGTCGGGACAGCGTGCTCGGAAAGCGGAAGACGCCCTGAAGAGCGCCGGCATGCCGAACCTCCACGTGCTGGACGGCGGCGTCAACGGCTGGATCGCCGCAGGCAATCCTGTCGTCCGCGGCGCCGCCCGCATCTCACTCGAGAGGCAGGTGCGCATCCTCGCAGGCGCGCTTGCCGCCACCGGTGCGCTGCTGGGCCTGATGTTCAATCCGCTTTTCGCCCTTCTTCCCGCGATGGTAGGTCTCGGGCTGGTCTTCGCGGGCGTGACGGACCGCTGCGGCATGGCACTCGTCCTGTCGCGCCTGCCCTACAACAGGCCGGCGACCTGCGACGTGGGCGAGATGGTCCAGGCGCTCATCAGCGGTGAGCCGCCGCGCGGATTCGGCCGGGCCGCCGCGGGTTCCCGCGGGCCGGTCACTGTCAGCGCGCGGAGCTGCGCGTAGCTTGTCCGGATCGGCATGATGATCCTCGGCCTGGCGCTCGCCGCACTCATCGGCCTGTCACTGGGAATGCTCGGTGGCGGGGGCTCGATCCTGACAGTTCCGATATTCGTGTACGTGCTCGGGTTCGAGGCGAAGGAGGCGATCGCGATGAGCCTCGCAGTCGTTGGCGCAACGAGCCTCTTCGGCGCCGCAGGCCACTGGCGGGCCGGGAACGTCAACCTCCGGGTTGCCGTCATCTTCGGCGTCGTCGCAATGGCGGGGACTTATGCCGGCGCCCGCCTGGCGGTGTTCTTCAGCGGCGCCGCGCAGCTCACGCTTTTCGCGCTGGTGATGCTCCTCGCAGCTGTCTTCATGTTCCGCGACAGGACTCCGCGGGTGACCGCCGGGACAGCGGCAGCGCCTGACGTGCCGATGCCGCTGCTCCTCATCGTGATCGAGGGATTTGCAGTCGGCATTCTGACAGGACTCGTCGGCGTCGGCGGAGGGTTCCTCATCGTTCCCGCGCTGGTGCTGCTCGGCAAGGTTCCGATGAAGCAGGCGATCGGCACGTCGCTGCTGGTGATCGCGATGAAATCGTTCGCGGGATTCATCGGTTATCTCGGCCAGGTGGAGGTCCAGTGGGGGTTCATGGCCGGATTCACTGCCGTTGCGGTAGTTGGGATCCTGGCGGGAACCTGGCTCGTCAGGTTCGTCCCGCAGCACGCTTTGAAGCGCGCGTTCGCGGTTTTTCTGCTGGTCATGGGGGTCTTCATCCTCTACCAGAATCGAGGCGTGCTGGGTCTGGATCGCACGGCAGGCGTGAGCACGGCCGCCCGCGCTACCATTAACTGATCAAAGAGGGAGTCAGTCATGCTGCTGAAACGCATATATGACCCGAAGCTGGCACAGGCCAGCTATCTCATCGGCTGTCAGGCGACTGGCGAAGCCGTGGTGGTGGATCCGAACCGTGAC
Organism: Gemmatimonadaceae bacterium; assembly: GCA_036374155.1. GTDB lineage: Bacteria > Gemmatimonadota > Gemmatimonadetes > Gemmatimonadales > Gemmatimonadaceae > DASUUI01. The sequence goes on from DASUUI010000100.1 coordinate 26,499, forward strand.
GTCGAGCAGTACATGAACCTGGCCGAGGACGAAGGCCTGCGTATCACGCACGTCACCGAGACGCACATCCACGCGGACTTCGTGTCGGGGGCCCGTGAGCTGGCGTCTGTCACGGGCGCCCAGCTGTATCTGTCGGACGAAGGAGATGCTGACTGGAAGTACCTGTTCGCAGAGGAGTCGGGCGCGCAGCTGGTCAGGGAGGGCGACGAGTTCAAGGTCGGCAACCTGAAGTTCCAGGTGATGCACACGCCTGGACATACTCCCGAGCACATCAGCTTCCTGGTGACCGACACGCCAGCGACCGACCGTCCGATCGGAGTGCTGACGGGGGACTTCGTATTCGTCGGCGACGTCGGTCGTCCCGATCTTCTGGAGAAGGCCGCGAAGATCATGGGGACGATGGAAGCAGGCGCGCGCACTCTCTTCCGGAGCCTGCAGCGGTTCAAGGAGCTGCCCGACCATCTGCAGATATGGCCCGGCCACGGCGCGGGGTCCGCGTGCGGCAAGGCGCTGGGCGCCGTACCGCAGTCAACGCTCGGCTATGAGAAGCTCGCCAACTGGGGACTGCGGGCCGAGAGCGAGGAGGAGTTCGTCGCTGGCGTGCTGGCGGGGCAGCCCGAACCGCCGAAGTACTTCGCCGAGATGAAGCGGATAAACAAGGAAGGGCCGGCGATTCTCGGTGGCTTCCACCGTCCGGAGCGTCTGACGCTCACGCAGCTCGAGCAGCGACTGGCTGCGAACGAAGTGATAGTCGATACCCGACCTGCCGTCGAGTTCGCGGCGGGCCACATCCCCGGGACGATCAACATCCCGCTCAACAGGAGCTTCAACACCTGGGCCGGGTGGCTGATTCCGTACAGCCGCGATTTCAGTCTGATCGCGCACGCACACGACGATCATGCCGCCATAGACGAGGCGGTGCGCGACCTCGCCTTCATCGGTCTCGATGCGATCTCCGGCTACTTCAGCGCGGAAGTGATCGAGCAGTGGAAAGCGGCCGGTCATGAGCTCGGAACGGTCCCGCAGGTCTCTTCGTCCGAGGTTGCCGGCCGCCTTCGCGACGGGAGCGTCACGGTGGTGGACGTACGCGGCCAGTCCGAGTGGGAGGAGGGTCACATACCCGGAGTTCCGAACATCCCCGTGGGCTATCTGACGGAACGCCTCGAGGAGATCCCGCGCGATCGCCCGCTGGTGGTGCACTGTCAGTCGGGGTCGCGCTCGGCGATCGCCGCGAGCGTGCTGCGTGCGAACGGATTCCAGGATGTGCGCAACCTGAGCGGCGGGATCGTGGACTGGCAGCGGAGCGGCATGCCGGTTCAGCGTGAGCAGCCCGAGCTGGTGGAGGCGGGGTGAGCGTTGACCGGATGGCGCCGTTCACGATTCGCACGGAGCGAGGCACGTGGCGAAGCTGACGATGACGCCGGAAGTGACCGCGCTCGTTGCCGAGCGGTTCAAGGCGCTGGGCGAGCCCGCGCGGTTGAGCATTCTCAACTGCCTCCGCGGTGGAGAGATGACCGTCTCCGAGGTCGTCGAGGCCACGGGGCTCGGCCAGGCGAACGTCTCCAAGCACCTGCAGCTGCTGCACGGGCTCGGCTTCGTGGCGCGCAGAAAGGACGGGCTGTTCGCGTACTACTCGCTCGCGGACAAGCACGTATTCCATCTCTGCGACCTGATGTGCGGTCGGCTCGAGGCCGAGCTCCGCGCGAGGAGGAAGCTGCTGGCGTCCTGAGTCGACCGGGCATCGCCCGCCGGGAGTGTCATATTTGCTCTGGCGTGTTATACTTGCCAGAACGAATATGAGCAGGAAGAGCCCGGTTGCGTCCCCGCCCGTGACGCTTGCTGCGATCGATCAGGCGTTCAAGGGTTTCGCCGATCCGACGCGCATCAGGATCCTCAATCTCCTGAGCGCGGGCGAGCTGTGCGTCTGTGACATAGTGGACATCTTGCGCCTGCCGCAGCCGACCGTCTCGCGTCACCTCGCGTATCTCCGGCGGGCCGGGCTGGTGCAGGCTACCCGCGAGTGGAAGTTCGCGCATTACCGCCTGTCTGAGGCTCGCGATCCAGTGCATGCGAGCATGCTCGGGTGCGTGAGCGCCGCGTTCGAGGCCATCCCGTCACTCGCCCGCGAGCGCAGGCATGCCGCGGCCCGCGCGCTCGCCCGCGCTTCGGAGCCGTGTTGAGCGCGCATGCGGCGGCGGTCGAGACCGCCGATCCAGCAGCGATAGTTCGCCGCCTTTCCACGCTGGACCGGTTTCTTCCACTCTGGATCTTCACGGCGATGGCACTGGGGCTGCTGCTGGGAAGAACGTTTCCCGGTCTCGGCGCCGCCCTGGACAGAGTGCAGCTCGCTGGGGTCTCGGTGCCGATCGCGATCGGCCTGCTGTGGATGATGTACCCCGTGCTGGCGAAGGTGAGGTACGAGACGATCGGCAGGCATGTCGCGAACACCCGACTGCTCGGCACGTCGCTGCTGCTCAACTGGGTTCTCGGTCCGCTGGTGATGTTCGCGTTGGCGTGGGCATTTCTCCCGGATCTGCCGGAGTATCGCAACGGGCTCATTCTCATCGGGCTCGCCCGCTGCATTGCAATGGTCCTGATCTGGAACACGCTGGCCTGTGGCTCGGGCGAGCTCGCGGCAGTGCTGGTCGCATTGAACTCCATATTCCAGATACTCACGTACAGTCTCCTCGGCTGGCTTTTCCTCACCGTCGTTCCAGGGTGGTTCGGCTCCGAGACGGCCGTGGTGGACGTCTCGATGTGGGAGATCGCGAAGAGCGTCCTGATCTTTCTCGGCATTCCGCTGCTCGCCGGCTATCTGACGCGGCGCATTCTCGTGAGCAGAAACGGCGAGCGCTGGTACGATGACACGTTCATGCCCAGGTTCGGGCCGACCGCGCTGATCGGGCTGCTGTACACGATCGTCCTGATGTTCGCGATGCAGGGTGACCGGATCCTGCAGCTCCCGCTCGACGTCCTGCGCATCGCGCTGCCGCTGCTCGTGTATTTCTTCGTGATGTTCGGGCTCGCGTTCGCCGTATCGCGGAAGCTCGGTTTCGGTTATCAGGAGACCGCGTCGCTGTCATTCACGGCCGCGGGCAACAACTTCGAGCTGGCGATCGCGGTCGCGGTCGCGACGTTCGGGATCGCCTCCGGTGAAGCGCTCGCAGCCGTGGTTGGCCCGCTCATCGAAGTCCCGGCGCTGATCGGACTGGTGTACGTCTCGCTGTGGGCGGGCAGGCGGTACTTCGGCTTTACCCCCGCGGGAGCGCGCGCGACGGCGGCTGCAGCAGTCGGACATGCTGTCGCGGCGCCGGGCCGCGTAACCTGATCCGCCCGCGAGAGCTGCGATGCGCTACGCGCTGATCTCGGACATCCACGCCAACATCCAGGCGCTCGACGCGGTCCTGGCCGACATCGACGACCGTGGAGACGTCGATGCGGTGTTTCACCTCGGCGATCTGGTGGGATACTCGGCGAATCCCAACGAGGTGGTGGCGCGACTGCGCGAGCGCGGAATTGCCGGGATTGCCGGCAATTACGACTCCACCGTCGCGACCGATTACAAGCACTGCGGCTGCAGGTACGAAGACGCGAGGCAGGAGGAGCTGTCGCACGTCAGCTACGAGTTCACGCGACGCGCAGTGACGCCAGAGACGAAGCGCTACCTCGGCGAGCTGCCGTTCTCGATCGATCTACGGCCGCTGGGCGGGCATGCCGCCGGGCCGCGAGTAGTGCTCGTCCATGGCACGCCTGTGCTGAACACCGTGTACTGGACGGCCAGCCGCTCAGATGATTTCTGCCTGAAGATGGCCGCGGTGGCAGGGCTCGAGGCCGGCGACGTGATCGCTTTTGGCCACACGCACCTTCCCTGGCACCGGATGGTCAGCGGGATCCACTTCGTGAACACCGGGAGTGTGGGCAGGCCGAAGGATGGTGACTGGAGAGCGGGCTACGTGCTGCTCACGGTCGGCGGCGAGCTCCCCGAAGTCGAGTTCGTTCGCGTCAGCTACGATGTTGATGCAGCCGCGGACGCGGTCGTCGCGGCCGGGCTTCCGGAGGATTTTGCCACTTTCCTCCGGCGAGGAGGGACGCCGGGCAGCTAGCGAGACTTGTTCGACTGCGAATGCCGTGAGGCCCTGCTCGCGAGCGCCCAGCGGGCGTGGTCCCGGACGAGCGGATCCGGCTCCTCCAGGGCGCGGGACAGCGTTGCAGAGTCTCCGGATTCATCACGGTTACCCATCACCACCGCGGCATTCCGTGCAAGGCCGCGACGTTTGGTGCGCTTGATGGGCGAGCGCCTGAAACGCGCGCGGAATTCATCGTCGGTAAGCGCCAGAATTTCTGCGGCGTCCGGCGTCACGTTTTCCGCGCGCGGCGTGAGTGCCGGTTCCGCGAGGTCCCTGGAGAAGCGCACGTTCCAGGGACACACGTCCTGGCAGATGTCGCAGCCGTAAATCCGGTCGCCGATCAGCGGCCGCAGCTCTTCAGGAATGTCACCGCGCAGTTCGATCGTGAGGTAGGAGATGCACTTCCGCGAGTCGAGAACACGCGGCCCGACGAACGCATCGGTGGGACACTCGTCGAGACAGCGTGTGCAGGTCCCGCAGCGGTCCTCCTCGAACGGCGCATCCGGGCTCAGCGGGAGATCGAGCAGCAACGAACCGATGAAGAAGAACGAGCCGAGTCCCGGATTTATCAGGTTGGTGTTCTTCCCGAACCAGCCCAGGCCTGCACGCTGTGCGAGCTCGCGCTCGAGCACCGGGCCCGTGTCCACATAGGGCTTTCCCGGGACGGCACCACCGGTGCGTTCTGCGATCCGCCGGTGCAACTCCCGCAGCTTCGCAAGCATCACATCGTGGTAGTCGTCACCACGCGCGTAACGGGCGATGGGTCCTGGCGGCTCGGTTCCACCGTAGTTGAGGGCGACAACGACGGCCGACACAGCGCCCGGAACCGGGAGACGCGTGTCACGCCGCTTCTCGGCGCCGCGCGCCATGTATTCCATCTCTCCCGCGTAGCCCGCGGCGAGCCACGCATCGAAGTGGCCGGCAGTCTGTGCGGGCCCAAGCCCGGCGATTCCAGCGAGATCGAACCCCAGCGCATAGGCCTGCGCCTTGATCCACCCCTCCAGGGGCAGCTCGTCGGCACGCTCTTCCACCAGCGCGGTGACCGCAGCGGTCACGTTCGTCCCACGGTCCACAGCGCGTACCGCTCGACATCCCGTGCGGGCGGGATGGCATTCGAGTCTCCGTATGCCGTGTACATCCGCCACTTGAGGTAATCGCGCGCAGGCAGCGGCAGGAACGGAGCCCGGCGGTACCAATCCCGACGGCGGAACCGCCAGGCCAGGGTCAGCAGCGCCGGCAGCAGTGCGGGCTTGCGCAGCGAGCGAAGGGCGAGCTGCCCGGTAAGGCGCATCCATGACATCGTCTGCATTATACAGGGATGAGCCTGCGCCGACCCGCACGGGTGATAGGACTGATCTCTGACACCCATGGGTTGGTTCGCTCGGGTGTCCATGCAGCGTTATCCGGAGTGGAGGCGATACTCCACGCCGGCGACGTTGGCGGCCCGGACGTACTGGACGAGCTCGCCATGATCGCCCCGGTGGCGGCCGTCTTCGGCAACACTGATCCGCCGGGCGTTCCAGGTCTCGAGCAGGAGATCGTGGTGAGCCTCGACGGCGTGTCGCTGCACCTGAGCCACGGCCACGAGCTCGGCAGCCCGCACCCTGAAGCACTGCTCGCGCTCTACCCGCAGGACGTGATCGTGTACGGGCACACGCACCGGCAGCTCGTGTTCCGGCAGGGCGATCGCCTCGTGGTGAATCCGGGCGCCGCCGGCCCCCGGCGGTTCAACGTCAGGCCTTCAGTCGCGCGGCTTTCGATCGAAGATGGCGCGGTCTCGGTCGAGATAATCGAGCTGGAAGACGATTAGCGCGCGCTCAGACGAAGCTGCGACCGTCGAGCACTCGGGGCGCTGCGATCCCCAGCGCTGCCAATGCACTCGGGAAGACGTCCACCGTGCGGCGCGGCGGCAGGCGTGGCGGCCGGTTGAGGATCAGAGGGACGAGCATGTGGTCCCGGTGCAGGGCGCCGTGCGACGAGACGTGCGGGATGGGCTCGTACCGCGCGCGGAAATCCCAGTCCCGGGTCGCCGAGAGAATCACGTCACCGGAACGCTCCGCGCTGCACAGCGCGGCGATCTGAACGAGCGCGTCCGGGTAGTCGCTGTTCATCGTTGCGTCATATGCCTCATCCCGATCGAGCCCGGCCAGCTCGCCGATGCCGAGTGGATCGCCGCTGCGCGGCCGATAGCTGTACCCGGCCTCATCGGCCTGCAGGATGGCCGCACCGCGGCTGCCTCTGGCGCGGATCTCGACGGTGCCTGTCGAGTGAGGCAGCAGCACGAGGTCAACCGAATCGCGAGTGAGGAGCTGCTGCACGGCTGGCTCCCATTTGAGCGCCAGCGCGCGCCACCATCTCCGCTCGCGTGACTCGAGATCGAGATACAGGTGCGCGAGCGCGTTGCCGCTGACCATAGCCGCGACGTCGCCTCGTGAGGTGTAAACCCAGGGGTGAGCGCGCACGCGGTATCCCCAGTCCGACAGGACGCGAACGAGGTCCTCGTGATCCTTCAACTGGACGTGCCCATGATCGCTGACCACCCAGAGATGCGTGCGATCCCACGTGCCGTGTGATTCGAGGTCGCTGCGAAGCTCTCCCACGAGCGAATCCACGATCCTGAGAGAGTCCAGTACGAGCGGGGATTCGTGTCCCGCCGCGTGAGAGGTCTTGTCGGCGCCGGTGAAGGCGGCGAAGACGAAATCAGGATGATCACGCGTGATGCGGCCGCGGAGCTCGCGCGCGATCGAGCGGTCAATGTCGAGCCAGCCCCGGACGTTTCCGCGGAAGTGAGTCAGGCCGGTGCGGATCTTCGAGCCGGCGCCATATCCGATGCGGCTGCGGGCCGGCAACCCGCGAGTGATCACGCTGAGCGCGCCCAGGCTCGACGGTACCATCTCGTAGATGGTGGGGCTGTCGGACTCGAGATCGTCGTCCAGGTGTCGCATCTCGAATCCCACATAGCTCCGGGAATTGCCGGGCATGCGGCAGGTCTTCCGGCTGCGATCGTACCAGCGCAGCCCGGGCAGTCCGATCGGTGCCGGATAACGGCCGAGCAGGAACGGCGCATACGCGGGCCCCGTGACTGACGGCGCGCACGTGGTGACCTCGTAGGCGCCCCCGTCGGTCCGCAGCGAGGCGAGCGCAGGCAGATCACCGGCGTCCATCCCTGCCACGACAGCGTCGGGACGCGCGCCGTCGGCGACGATGACGATTACCGGCAGGTTCGGGCCCGGCTCACGTAATCAATGCGTAAATTGTGCTCTCCCGCACACGGATCGGTGTGACGACTGATGGCGACGCGCAAAGGAAGTCGTGGGAAGTCGAAGCGTGAGAAACCGGCTGCGCGCCGCAGCAGGAAAGGACCGCGCACGCCATCCGGCAAGCATGCCGACCCCAAAGTACTCGCATCCGCTGAGCAGAAGGCAGTCGCAGGCGTGCGGGAGCGTGCTGAGGAAGGGCACCGGAAAGCCGGCAGGGTGCCACCCTCGCAGCGCAGCGACGCGCGCGTGGCGGGGGCCACGCGCATCGTGGACGAGGCGTTGCGCGATGCGTACCAGGTAACGGAAGACGCAAAGCTTCTGCAGCATCCCCGCGGGCCGGAGTTCACGCGCACCGATCCCTGGCGCGTCCTGCGCATCATGGGCGAGTTCATCGAGGGGTTCGACACCCTCGCGGCGGTCGAGAAAGGAGTCACGATCTTCGGCTCCGCGCGCATTGGACCGGACGACCCGCATTACGACCACGCGTGCGAAGTGGCCCGGCTGCTCGCCAGCGCCGGCTTCGCGATCCTTACCGGTGCGGGCCCGGGAATCATGGAGGCCGCCAACAAGGGCGCGCAGCTTGGCGGCGGTCACTCGATCGGCTGCAACATAGAGCTGCCGTTCGAGCAGGGCGCGAACCCGTACGTGGAGACGCTCATCAACTTCCGTTACTTCTTCGTGCGGAAGACGATGTTCATCAAGTACTCGTCGGCGTTCATCATTTTCCCCGGCGGGTTTGGAACGCTGGACGAGCTGTTCGAGTCGCTCACGCTCATCCAGACCGGCAAGATCCACCAGTTTCCGGTCGTTCTGTTCGGTCGCGCCTACTGGGCCGGCCTGCTTCGCTGGCTGCAGACCCGCGTTGCCCGCGAGCGGAAGATCGGCCCGGGGGACCTCGACCTGCTCATCCTCACGGATGACCCCGCCGAAGCGGCACAGGCCGTGATAACGGCGTACGAGTCACAGCGGGCGATTGCTCCGCCGCGAAGACAGAGATAGCTTCAGAACGTCGGTTCGGCGTGCGCCGTCCCCACCGGACACCCGCGAACTGACACACGGCGCCCGGCCGGCTAGGTCGGGCGCCGTGGCTTTCCCGCAGCAGCCGGGGAGGCAGCCGGGGCGCGGGTCCGCGAACCTGGTTCTCAGGCCACAAGCCCCCGGGCCTGCGGCCCGTTCACCAACAAGGAAGTCGGTTGCAATGATTGAAGAGCTGAAGGCAAAGCTTGGCGCGGAAGTGGAGCGCCTGCAGCACGAGCTGAACGTCGTCCTGCCCGGTGAGATCCGCAAAGCCGTCGAGCACGGCGATCTTCGCGAGAACAGCGAGTACAAGGCTGCTCTCGAGCGCCAGCAGTTCGTTCAGGCACGGCTGGGCCAGCTGCGCCAGCGGCTGAGCAAACTGTCCCAGATCGACGTGTCACAGATCCCGCCCGATCGGGTCGGCCTTGGCTCCGAGGTGACTGTGCTGGACGAGGCAACCGGCGAGCGCGAGACCTACCAGCTCGTCTTCGGTGATGCGGTCGAGTTCGAAGAGGGCCACGTCACGATGTCATCACCGATCGGACGCGCGCTGGTGGGGAAGGCGATCGGAGAAGTCGCGCACCTCAAGCTGCCGGCCCTGACGCGCAAGCTCTCGATTGTCGAGCTCAGGACGATACACGATGCGGTAGGCGGCTAGCGGACACCGCCCGCGGCCGGTCCCCGCGCGGCGTCCCCACGGTGAACATCGCCGCAACTTCGGCCCTGTATCGCTCGACCTCGAGGTCGCTGCGAGCCTTGTCCCAGCCGAGCACCGGGGCGACGATCTCCGCCACGGCAGCCGCGAGGCTCAGGCCACGATCCTGGAGCCGGAAAGCGACCCGGGTCCGCCTGATGAGAAGGTCACCCAGGGTTTGCGCAACTTCATCACGCGCGGCCACGACCAGCTCGGCTTTCCGGTGTGCGCTCTCAGGTGTGATGCGCCCGGACAGCTCGGGATTCTCCGAGATCGCCTGGACGACGCGCCCCTGCCGGTCGGCGCCGGGCAATGGGACGCGGTCCGTTGCAGCTGCCGGGAGCGACATCCGCAGCTGCTTCACCACCCGGTCCACGACCTCCGCGGCAACGGCGCGATACGTGGTCAGCTTCCCGCCCGTGACGACAATCGTGCCGTCACGCTGCTCGATCGAGTGCTCGCGGGAGAGGCTGGCGGGCTCGCCGGTGGTGGGCTGCGCCGCGAGCGGCCGGATCGCCGCCCACGCGGCCACCACGTCCCTTGTCCTCAGCGGGTCGCATGCGAGCACCGCACTCGCGGAGCGAAGCAGGTAGTCGATCTCCGGTATCGAAGCGGTGATTGCCTCGGGCGACTGCGCAGTCGGGAGATCGGTGGTGCCGATGAGCGTCATGTCCTCGTCCGGAACCATGAACAGGACGCGCTGATCTTCAGCGGAGAGGAACGTGATGGCGTGCTCCTGCCCGGTGCGCGACCGGGGCACCAGCACGTGCGACCCTTTCGTTCCCCTCACGCCCGGATCCCACGGCCCGACGGCGACCACCACTGCCCGGGCGGTGACACGCACCCCCTCGCCGGTGAGGAGGTCGTGCACGAGCAGCGGCGACGCGAACGATCCATCGCCGGCCACCTCGGCGTGGTTCAGCACGAGGGCGCCGGCGCTGCGGGCCGCGAGCGCGTTGGCGAGCGTGAGCCGCGCATCGTCGGTGACGGCGTCGTAGTACACCGCGCCCCCGGAGAGTCCGTCACCGCGGATTGCCCGCTCGCGCCTCAGTACGCCGGCGGCTGACAGCCGCTCGTGTGGTCGGGTGTTGCGAAAAACCGCGAAGGCATCATACAGCCCGAGGCCTGCGAGCAGCTTCCATCTGGGGATGCGATCGCCGGTGAACAGCGGCCAGACGAACTGCATAGGGCGCACGAGGTGCGGCGCGATGCGCAGCAGGGTCCGCCGCTCGCGGCTGGCTTCGGCAACCAGCCGGAAATGGCCGTGCTCCAGGTAGCGCACGCCTCCGTGAATCATCCGTGAGGACCGCCCGGAGGTCCCGCTCCCGAAATCGTTCTTCTCGAGCAGCGCCACTGACAGCCCGCGCATCGCTGCGTCGCGCGCGATGCCGCAGCCGTTGATTCCACCTCCGACTATCACCACGTCGAAGGTCCGCTCGCCCAGCTGGTGCAGGACTTCGAGCCGGCCGAGGGCGGCGGTCTGCTGTGCCATCCTAGTAACCTAGTCTCGCGGCTGGTTACCTTTTCGGCATGTTTCCGTCCGAGAACGGCCGGCGGGTGGCCATCGTCTCCGGGGTTCGAACCCCATTTGCGCGATCGGGGACCTCCCTGCGCAGCCTGACGGCCCTGGAGCTGGGCAAGCTGTGCGTGGCCGAGCTGATCCAGCGGTCGGATGTCGATCCGCAGGAAGTGGAAACCCTGGTTTTCGGCACGGTGATCCCGACGCCGATCACGCCGAACATCGCGCGCGAGATCGCGCTGATGCCGATGCTTCCGCGGGGCGTGCAGGCCGTCACAGTGAGCCGCGCGTGTACTTCAGCCAATCAGGCAATCACGGACGCCGCCGATCAGATCGCGCTCGGACATGTGGACGTTGCGATCGCCGGCGGTTCGGAATCGCTGTCCAACATTCCGGTTCTTCACTCGCGCGAGATGGCGGAGAAGTTCGTCATGGCCTCGCGCGCCAAGTCGCTCCGCGGCCGACTCGGGATACTCTCCAGGATAAGGCCGCGTGACTTCGTGCCGCTGACTCCCGCGATCGCCGAGCCGTCCACGGGCGAGACGATGGGCGAGTCGGCGGAGAAGATGGCGAAGATCAACGGCATCACGCGGGAGGAGCAGGACCAGTTCGCGCTTCGCTCCCATCGCATGGCGGCCGCGGGAACGGCGGACGGCCGGCTGACCGCCGAGATAATGCCGGTGTTCGTGCCGCCGAAGTACGACACAGTGGCGGCGAGCGACAACGGGATCAGAACGGACACGAGCTATGAGCAGCTGGCGACGCTCAAACCGGTGTTCGACAGGAAGTACGGCACCATCACGGCCGGGAACGCGTCGCCGCTGACGGACGGGGCCGCAGCCGTGCTGCTGATGAGCGAGAAGAGAGCGAAAGAGCTGGGCTACGAACCGCTCGGCTACATCCGATCCTATGCTTACGCTGCCCTCGATCCTGGTGAACAGCTGCTGATGGGCCCTGTGCTCGCAACGCCCGTGGCGCTGTATCGCGCGGGGCTGACGCTCGAGGACATGGACCTCATCGAGATGCACGAGGCGTTCGCTGCGCAGGCGCTGTCAACGCTCAAGGGATTCGAGTCGCAGGCGTGGGCGGAACGCGCCGGATTCAGCGAGCCTGTCGGGGAAGTGGATCGCGCGCGGCTGAACGTGATGGGCGGATCGATCGCGATCGGACATCCGTTCGGCGCGACGGGCGCCCGGATCACGACGACGTTGTGCAATGAACTGCGCCGTCGCGGCGGACGGTACGGGCTGATGACCGTGTGCGCCGCGGGCGGAATGGGGTTTGCCGCCGTGATCGAGCGCGACGCATGACGGGCGGCGGCCTTCCATCGCACGCCGTACGGACCGAGATCGAGGACGGCGTCGCCGTGCTGATACTCGACGTTCCGGGCGAGCCAGTGAACACGCTGAACCGGGGAGTGCGGGACGAGTTCGTTGCGATCATCGACCGCCTCGAACGGGACGCCTCGATAGAGGCGGCGGTGCTGATAAGCGGCAAGCCGGAGAACTTCATCGCAGGCGCCGACATCGAGGAGTTTCTGCCTCTCGAGACGGCGACGGACGCCGAGCGTCTCAGCAGGTCGGGACAGGCGCTGCTCGATTCGCTCGAACGCGTGCGCGTGCCCGTCGTGGCGGCGATACACGGTTCCTGCCTCGGGGGCGGTCTGGAGACAGTGCTGGCGTGCAGCTATCGAATCGCCACCGACCATCCGAAGACGGTGCTCGGCCTTCCCGAGGTCCAGCTCGGAATCATTCCGGGCGCCGGCGGCACGCAGCGTCTGCCGCGGCTCGTGGGGCTCCCGGAAGCGCTGGACATGATTCTCAGCAGCCGGAACGTGCGCGCGAAGAAGGCTCTCAAGACGGGCCTGGTGGACGAGGTCGTGCACCCGGCGATTCTCCGCCAGGTAGCCGTCCGCCGTGCGCGGGAGCTGGTCCGCGGTACGCGGCGCCCGAGCCGGGGCGCCACCGGCGCCCGCGCCGCACTGATGGACCGCAACCCGATTGGCCGGGCGCTCGTGCTGAAGAAGGCGCGCGAGGCGGTGGAGGCCCGCACGAAGGGCCACTACCCGGCTCCCCTCGCTGCGCTGCGGGCGGTCGAGACCGGGCTCGCGCGTGGATCGGCGGAGGGCTACAGGGAAGAAGCGCGTCTGTTCGGCGAGATGGCGGTGACCAACGTGTCGCGCCAGCTGGTCTATCTCTTCTTCGCCAGTACGGCGCTCAAGAAGGATCCCGGCGTTGACGAGCCGGGAATCAAGCCGCGACCGGTCACCAAGCTCGGGATACTCGGCGCCGGCTTCATGGGCGCGGGCATAGCGTCGGTCGCCGTGCAGCAGGGGACGCTGGTGCGCATGAAGGACGCCGATCATGCGCGCGTGGGAAAGGGATTCGCCGCAGTGCGAAAGGTGGTGGAGGAGCGGCTGAAGAAGCGTCAGATCACGCGCACGCAGTTCGAGGACACGCTGGCGCTGCTCGGCGGCACGGTGGACTACAGCGGCTTTGGCAGCGTCGATCTCGTGATCGAGGCGGTGTTCGAGGACATCAACGTCAAGCACCAGGTGCTGCGCGAGGTCGAAGCGGTGCTTCCGGAGCATGCAGTCTTCGCCACCAACACCAGCACGATTCCGATCTCGCGGATCGCGGAGGCCGCCGCGCGGCCGTCTCAGGTCGTGGGCATGCACTTCTTCTCGCCGGTGCACAAGATGCCGCTGCTGGAGGTGATCACCGGCGACGCGACGGCTCCGGACGTCACCGCAACGGCGGTCGCGTACGGCAAGAAGCTTGGCAAGACCGTCATCGTGGTGAACGACGGACCGGGTTTTTACGTCAATCGAATCCTCTTCCCCTACATCAACGAAGCGGGCCGCCTGGTTGACCAGGGAGCAGCGATAGACGTCGTCGATCGAGCGCTGGTGGACTTCGGCTTCCCCGTGGGTCCAATCACGCTGGTCGATGAGGTTGGCGGCGACGTGGCGAGCCACGCGGCGCGCATCATGTTCGACGCCTTCAGCGACCGGTTCGAGCCGTCGAAGACGCTCGATGCCGCGGTCGCGGCCGGTCGCTACGGACGCAAGTCGCAGAAGGGCTTTTATCTGTACGACGAGAAGGGGAAGAAGGGCGGAGTGGACGAGTCGGTGTACGAGCTCACCCCTGCCGGCAGCATGCGCTCGGAGTTTTCCGCCGAGGAGATCCAGCAGCGGTGCGTCTTCGCGATGCTGAACGAGGCTGCCCGCTGCCTGGAAGATGGAATCATTCGCTCTCCCCGCGATGGAGATGTGGGAGCTGTGTTCGGCATCGGCTTCCCCCCGTTCCGCGGTGGCCCTTTCCGCTACATCGACACCATTGGCGTCGAGGTCCTCGTTCAGCAGCTGGATGAACTGAATGTCCGCTTCCCCGGTCGGTTTCAGCCCGCGGAGCTCCTGTCGAGAATGGCCCGGAGCGGGGCGAAGTTCCATCCGGCAGGGTCGCGTCCGTGATCCATCGGTCACGCCATCCGTAGCGTTGGTCGGCAGCCGCTGTTGATTCGCCCTGCTTCAGAGCTGGTCCCGCGGTGAGGGTGCGCGAGTGCAGGCCGTGACAGCGCGCTGCCTCGTGTGGGCGCTGGCTGCCGCGATCGTGACAGCAGGATGTGCCCCGCTCGCGCGCTCCGTGCCCGCCCGCGCGGCGCTGCCGGTGACTCGCGCCGAATCCAGCGGCTTCACGGAGACCTCGCGCTACGCAGACGCGTCCGCCTTCCTGGATTCACTGCGGAAACTGGACGCCCCGCTGCTGTTGGGCGAGATCGGGGCGACCGCGGGCGGGCGTCGGATTCCTTTTGCGATAGCCTCCCGCCCGCTGGTGCGCACGCCCGGAGAGGCGAGGGCGCTGCGCCGGCCCGTCGTGTACGTGCAGGGCAACATCCACGGCGGCGAGGTGGAGGGGAAAGAGGCGCTGCTCATGCTGCTGCGGGATCTCGCCTTCGAACAGCGGTCCAATGTGCTCGATTCGCTGGTCCTGATAGCGGTTCCCGTTTACAACATCGACGGCAACGAGGACCTTGGTCCGCAGGCGCGCAACCGGCCGGAGCAGAACGGCCCCGCGGTCATCGGGCGACGGCCAAACGGTGCGGGGCGCGACCTGAACAGGGATTACATCAAGGCGGAGGCACCGGAGACCCGTGCTTCGCTTGCGATGTTCAACTCGTGGGCCCCCGACGTGTTCGTGGACCTGCACACCACGGACGGAAGCATGCACGGCTATGCCCTCACGTACTCGCCGCCGCTGAACCCGGCGTCTCCGCTCGGCGCGCTGGCCCGCGATGGCTGGCTCCCGGCGCTGCGCGCGCGTATGCTGCGGCGGCACGGCATGCACACTTTCGACTACGGCAACTTTGGAACGGACAGCACGCCATGGCAGGAGCGGCTCATCTTCGACACTGCCGCGGTCGCGTGGACCACCTTCGATTCGCGTCCCCGCTTTTCCACGAACTACTACGGGCTGAGAAACGGAATCGGCATTCTCGCAGAAGCGTATTCCCACGATCCCTTTGCCAGGCGGGTCGCCGTCACGTACGCTTTCACCCGCGAGCTGCTGTCGCTGGTCGCGGAACAGGGTCCCGCGCTCGCGGCGGCGCGGCAGGCTGCGGATGGATCCGATCCGACCGGGAGCATGTTGCCGATTCGCGCGCGCCACGTTTCGAACCCGCCGATCCACGAAGTGCGCGTTGAGGAGATCGAGCGAACGGGCGACAGTGTTGTGCACGAGGCGGGAATGAGGCCGGGGTTGCGGCGCACGGGAAGGTTCCGCGGCGTGCAGATGCCTGCGTTCGTCAGCTTCGAGCCTGCGCTGAGCGCGCGCCTTCCTCGGGCCTACATCGTCTCCGCTCGCCTGGAGGGCGCGGTTGCCGCGTTGCGCGCCCACGGCGTACAGCTGCACCGTCTCGATGCAGCGGCTGTCGCCGCGCTTCCCCGGGAGCTGGTCAGGGAATTCTTCGTGGACTCGGTGCAGCGGAGTGCGCAGCCCTTCGAGGGGCACAGGCAGACACGCGTGGAGGGAAGCTGGCGTAGTTCCGGCAGCATGCCGGCCGTGGGCGACCACCTCGTGCCGCTGGCGCAGCCGCTTGGGAGACTTGCCGCGTATCTCCTGGAGCCGCAGAGCGACGACGGTCTGCTGACGTGGAATCTGTATGGCGACGTCTCTGCCGGGACGCCGCTTCCCGTGCTGCAGCTTCTCCCCGCTGGATCTCCCTGATGCTGCGTCGCACGCTGCTGTATCTCTCCGGCCAGCAGCGGCTGGAAGGGTTTCTCCGTCGCAATCGCCTCGCGCGCGGCTTTGCCAGCCGGTTCGTGGCGGGAGAGACGCTGGAGGAAGCGCTCGCAGCCGTGCGCCGGCTGAACGCCGACGGGATCACCGCGTCGCTGGATCTTCTCGGCGAGAGCGTGCGGAACGAGGCGGAGGCGCGGGCCACGGGACGTGCCTACCACGAGATGCTGCAGCGGATCCGGTCGGAGCGGCTGGACGCGAATGTCTCGGTGAAGCTCACGGCACTGGGGCTCGACGTTTCCGAGGAGCTCTGCGTCGCGGTGATGCAGGAGCTGCTCGAGTATGCGCGGAAGTGCAACTCATTCGTCCGGATCGACATGGAGAGCAGCGCGTACACGCAGCGAACGCTCGACCTGTTCGAGCATCGCTTCTTCCCGAACCACCGGGAGAACGTCGGCGTCGTCTTTCAGAGTTACCTGTACCGGACGCTGGGGGATGTCACCTGGGCGAACGCGCTTCGCGCACGTGTGCGGTTGTGCAAGGGAGCGTACATGGAGCCGCCGTCTGTGGCGTATCCCGACAAGAAGGACGTGGATGAGAACTATCTTCGCGCCATGCGGCTGCTGCTGCTGGAAGGGAACTATCCGGGGATCGCGACTCACGACGAGCGGATAATCGAGGAAACAAAGCGGTTCGCGCGGGAGCACGACATCGAGCCGGGCCGCTACGAGTTCCAGATGCTGTATGGCGTGCGCCGCGATCTGCAGCAGTCGCTCGTCGCGGACGGATACCGCATGCGGGTGTACGTGCCGTTCGGTACCCAGTGGTATCCGTATCTGATGCGGCGCCTGGCAGAGCGGCCCGCGAACGTCGCGTTCATCACCGGCAACGTCCTGCGGGAAATTGCAGGTGCGCGGCGCAGGCGGCGCTGAGTGGGTCGCTTCGAGCCGGCGGATTTCAGCCGCGGTGATCCGAACACCGTGGGCGGGTATCGCGCCGCGCACGGCCGCCCGCCGGCGTTCGAAGGCAGCGACGGTGCGTCGTACAGCGTCGAGGTCGTCTCCGACACGACAGGGAATCCGTCCACTCCATACGCGGCCTATCTGCTCTTTGTCCGATGGCGCGCGAGCGATCCTGTTGCGGAAGGTCATCTCGAGTCGGACTACATCGAGCTTGGCGGCAGCGAGGGTGAAGTGATCGAGCGGCTGGGACACATGCCGCTGCAGTCGGCGCGGGAGCAGCTCGAGCGTCTGATTCTGGCGCGGGAGCAGACGCCACCTGCCACCCGAAACGGTCACGGCTCGTGACAGACCCAGCGAGAAGGCATGGCGTCGTGCTGCATGGGACCGGCGGTGTGTGGCATGCGCGCACCGCGGACGGGCAGGTGGTGCCGGTGAGTCTGTCCGGGCGCGTGAAGAACGCGTCCAGTTTCAAGCTGGCGGTCGGCGACAACGTCACGATCGAGGAAGACACCCGTGGGGGATCGTGGCGGATCTCGGAGATCCTTCCACGCCGGTCGCAGCTCACGCGGCGCGAGCCGGGCGCAGGGTTCGGGGAGCGGGTGCTGGCCGCGAACGTGGATCAGGTCGTCGTCGTGATGGCGGCGATCAAGCCGGAACCGCACCTGCGCATGCTCGACAGGTTCCTGGCGATCGCGGAGGCCAACGAGCTCTTGCCGCGCGTCGTGATCAACAAGATCGATCTCGTCGATCAGGAGCAGACGTTCCACAAGTTCGCGGACTACCGGCACGCCGGGTACACCGTCCACCTGACGAGCGTCAAGGCTGGAACGGGGATGCCGGAGCTGCGCCAGGCGATGGACGGTCTTGTCTCTGTCTATACGGGCCCGTCGGGCGTGGGAAAGTCGTCGCTGCTCAATGCCATGTATCCGGGGCTGAACCTCCGTGTCGGCGACATCAGCGAGTCGGTTCAGAAGGGGCGGCACACGACCGTCGGCGGGTTGCTCCACCCGCTTCCCGGCGCTGCGGGCGGGTACGTGGTGGACACCCCCGGGCTGCGTGAGGTGGGGCTCTGGGGGCTTCCACCCGCGGATCTGCCGGGGTGCTTCCCGGAGTTTCGCGCGCATCTGCACGACTGCAGGTTCGCAGACTGCACGCACATCGCGGAGCCGGGTTGCGCGGTGCGTGCGGCAGTGGACGCAGCCCAGGTGAGCCGCGAGCGGTACGAGAGCTACATCAAGCTCCGCGGCGAGCTGGAGGAGGCTGAAGAGGCTCTTGCATCCTACACCCGACGCGACGGACGACGCAGGTGAGCGGGGACGGCGGCTCGCCGCTTTCCCCCGTCGCTCAGCTCATTCGCTCAGATCGAGCGTCCACGTGATCGGGACTTCGGGGTCGAGGGAGCTGCGTACCGAGCAGTACTTGTTGATCGACAGGTCGATCGCCCGCTCCGCCTGCTCCTTCTCGATGCTCGCTCCCGCGATGCGGAAATGCAGTTCCGCCGACACGAGGCGTCTGGGCACGCCTTCCGCGCGCATTGCGACGACCTCGACCTGGAGCGAGCGTACCGGGGTGCGGCGCTTCTCCAGGATGATCACGATGTCTATGGCTGCGCACGACGCGATCGCGCCTAGCAGAGCGTCGAACGGGCTCGGCCCAGCCTGGCCGCGGCCATCGAGCGTCACCCATGGGCGGTTCGGGCGCCCGAACTCGAAGCGCTGGTCGCCGCTCCATGCCACGCTGACGAGAGATGGAGCGCCTGCTTCACTCGTATGCGTGCCGGGCGCGCCAGGGCCATCCTGTTTTTCAGTCATGGGGCGAAGAATAGCAGCGGGTCGCGTGTCATGACGGACCTGCCGCGAATGGACCCGTATCGAAGGCACGTGCTCGTCTGCACGGGAGGGTTCTGCGCTCCGGATGGCAGAGGGCGGGAACTGTACGAGGAGCTGCCGCGACTGCTCGAGAGGGAGGGATTGCTGTTTGGACCCGCGCGCGTAAAGCGGGGAGAAACTCCCTGCCTTGGAGTGTGTGCCGGCGGGCCGATCGTCGTGGTGTATCCCGAAGGCGTCTGGTATGGCGGCGTGACCCGCGAGCTCCTGGAGCGGATCGTGACCGGGCACCTGCGGGACGACCAGCCGGTGGCGGATGCTGTCTTCCACCGGCTTCCCGATGGTGCATGACCCCATCGCGCGGGTGTTAGCTTTTCCCCAGGTGGACACTGCACAATGACGGGCCCGGTAAATCCTCGCAGACTCATGATCGGCGCCGCCCGGAAGTATCTGTTCGACGGGCGCGACCCTGAGGAAGTTCTCGGACGGGTGGCTGACATCGATACGACGAGCGACGTCCCGCGGCTCACCCCCAGGGCGATGGAGAGAGCACGGATGTCCAGAGCGCGCGACCACATCATGACGAACCTCGACGAGATGTATCGCGAGGCATTCGAGCGCGCGCGAGAGACGGGGGACGAGAAGCAGATGGCAGCGCTCGACTTTGCCTACCGCCGGGAGCAGCTCTACCTCGAGATTCTGCTCGACATCCGTGACGCTGTAGAGCGCCGCTAGCGGCCAGCCGGCGGGTCGCATGACGAACATCTGGTGGTGGGCGGGCTTCAACGCGGTCGTCCTCGCACTTCTCGCGGTGGACCTTGGGGTATTCCACCGGCGTGCCCATCGCGTGCGCGTGCGCGAGGCCGCGGCGTGGAGCGCGGTCTGGGTCACTCTGTCCCTGTCGTTCGGTGCCGGCGTGTACATCGTGCTCGGCAGGGACAAGGGCCTCGAGTTTCTGACAGGCTATCTGATCGAGTACGCCCTGTCGGTGGACAACATCTTTGTCTTCGTCCTGATCTTCTCGTATTTCCGGATCCCTGCCGAGTATCAGCACCGCGTTCTGTTCTGGGGAATACTGGGGGCGCTGATCTTCCGCGGGACGATGATAGCCATCGGTGCCGCGCTGATCTCGCGCTTTCACTGGATCCTGTACGTGTTCGGAGCGTTCCTGGTCTACACCGGCATCAGGATGGCGATGCAGAACAGGGAGAGCACGTACGACCCGGAGGCGAACCCGACCCTTCGCCTCGTGCGCCGGTTTTTCCCCGTGACGACGAAGTACCACGGACAGAAATTCTTCGTGCGGGAGCAGCGCGGAGCGGAGAGTCGGCTCGTGGCTACGCCGCTTTTCGTCGCGCTGGCCCTGGTCGAGACGACCGACATCATTTTCGCGACGGATTCCATTCCTGCCATTTTCGCCGTGACCCGGGATCCGTTCATCGTGTACGCGTCCAACGTCTGCGCCGTGCTGGGACTTCGCGCCCTGTATTTTCTGCTCGCAGGGATCGTGGACCGTTTCCATTACCTGCAGCTGGGGCTTTCCGTCGTGCTGGTGTTCATCGGCGGGAAGATGCTGATCGAGGAGCTGTACGCGATTCCCACGATGATTTCTCTCGCCGTCGTCGCGGTGGTGCTGGCGTCATCCGTGGCAGCCTCGCTGCTGTGGCCGCGGCGCCATCCTCCGAGCATCCCGCCGCTGGCGCATATTGCCTCGGAGCATCACGAGCATCATTCCGGTGCCGGTCATGCGTCGGACGATGCGGGTCGTCCCGATCGGTGAGCAGCCCGGTCCACTCAAAGCCACCATCATGCATCCATCACTTCGAAGCGCGCTCGCCGGACTGCTGCTCCTCTCAACCGGGTGCGTGTCGGCCGTGAGCTCCAACCCCGTCACGCTTGCAGTCGTCAACGGTCGCGTGTGGACTGCGGACGCGAGGCGGCCATGGGCTGAGGCTGTGGCCGTTGCAGGCGACCGCATCGTGGCGGTCGGGTCCAGCGCGGAAGTCCGGAAACTCGCGGGACCGGCGGCGCGCGTGGTGGATGCCGGTGGCCGGATGGTCACTCCGGGCTTCTTCGACGCGCACCTGCATTTCGTGGATGGAGGGCATACACTCGCATCCGTTCAGCTCCGTGATGCAGCCACACCTGCCGAGTTCGTGGCCCGGATCAAGGCCTTCGCTGCAACGCTTCCGGCGGGGACCTGGATTCTTGGCGGCAACTGGGATCACGAGAACTGGGGAGGCGAGCTCCCGACCCGGACGTGGATCGATTCCATAACGCCCAGTAATCCGGTGTGGATCAACCGGCTCGATGGACACATGGCCCTCGCGAACGGCGTTGCGCTGGCTGCGGCGGGGGTCACGCGTGCTACTCAGGACGTCGAGGGCGGGGTCATAGAGCGGACGGCCACAGGCGAGCCGACCGGGATCCTGAAGGACAACGCCAAGTCGCTGGTGGGGCGCGTCGTTCCGCCGGTGCAGCCGGAGATCGACGACAGGGCGCTGGATGCGGCAATGAGCTACGTAGCCGCGCTTGGGATCACATCCGTCGCCAGCATGGGCACGTGGGGGGACGTGGCGGTCTTCCGCCGCGCGCACGAGACCGGACGGCTGAGGACACGCATCTACGCGGCCGTACCGCTGTCAACATGGGGGCGGCTGCGGGATGAGGTGGCAGCACGCGGCCGCGGTGACAGCTGGCTCCGGATCGGCGGGTTGAAGGCGTACGTGGACGGGTCGCTCGGATCCCGTACGGCCGCAATGCTGGAGCCGTACGACGACGCGCCTGGCGAGACGGGCGTGCTGGTCACCCGGCGCGATTCACTCCACCGATGGACGCGCGACGCCGACGCGGCGGGACTGCACGTCATGGTGCACGCGATCGGCGACCGGGCGAATCGCATCCAGCTCGATGTGTTCGAGCAGGTGGCGCGGGAGAACGGTGCGCGCGACCGGCGGTTCAGGATCGAGCATGCGCAGCACCTCAACGCGGCCGACGTCCCGCGGTTCGCCGCACTCGGCGTGATTGCCAGCATGCAGCCGTATCACGCGATCGACGACGGGAGGTGGGCCGGGCGGCGGGTGGGTCAGGATCGCATCGGCGAGGCATACGTCTTCAGGTCGCTGCTCGACAGCGGCGCGCGGCTCGCGTTCGGCAGCGACTGGGATGTGGAGCCTGCCACGCCACTGGGCGGGATATACGCAGCCGTGACGCGACGCACGCTGGACAACCTGAACCCGGGCGGCTGGGTTCCGGGGCAGAAGATCACCGTCGAAGAAGCGCTGCGCGCCTACACGATAGATGCCGCGTACGCGGAGTTCTCGGAGCGCGAGAAGGGATCGCTCGAGGTGGGGAAGCTCGCTGACATCGTGCTGCTGGATCGCGACATCACGCGCGTCCCCGCGGAGACGATCCGGGATACGCGGGTGCTGCTGACCGTCGTGGGAGGCCGTGTCGTGTACGAGGCGCCCTGACAGAGTGAAATGCAGAGGGGCCGGAGCTGCTGCCCCGGCCCCTCCACGCCGCCAGAGCTGGCGCGCTCACATCTGTCCGCCGTCCTCCTTGTACACCCAGGCGCCTGCGACCACCGCTGCGGTCACCTGCACGAGGCCCCACGCAGCCATCATCCAGTAGGTATTCATCGGCCAGAGACCCATCGCCGTCGGGGCCCACTGCGTGATGGAGAAGAAGATCCAGCCCCACACGGCCGCCATGACCGCGGTCCTGACTCCCGGACCGAAGCGCGGGCGAATCGCTGCGTACAGCCACACGAGCAGGATGCCGTACAGCACGTCCATCACGATCCAGGTCGCCATCGGCGGCATTGTCAGGTTGCGCTCGACTGCCCAGGCCTCCCAGTCGAAGCCAATGATCTGCATCCCGACGAAGTCCATGAGGAGGAGCACGACGCCGGCGACAACGCCACCAAGAACAACCCTGCCATAGTTGATCTTGCCCACCAAGCCTCCTGGGTTGTGGTAACCAGCCGGGTTGCCCACAGTCGTGGCGCCCGGCGGTGCCAAATGTGCCGGTTATGGGATTGCAGGCAATACTCAACTGAGCCACGGCAGCCGCGGCCGGTCGCGTGGCTCGGGGAAGGGGTGCGCGGCCATCCACGTTCGCACCAGCAGTCGTCGAGACAGCTCGCGTCAACCGTTTATTGTGGCTGGAGCCCCGACCTGCTCCACCAGGAAAAACGAGGGCGGCTCATCGCCGCCCCTCGTTCCTGCATCCGCACTTTTTGCGGGTCAGTATCTCGTTATCTCCTCGATTGCTTTCCGGAAGTCGTCCACCTGAGGCAGGATCGCGTCCTCCAGCCTCGGTGCGTACCCGACGAACGTGTCGGTCGAAGCCACGCGCGCCACCGGAGCGTCCAGCCAGGCGAAGCACTCATCAGCGATCGCGGCGGCGATCTCCGAGCCGTACCCCCACGACAGCGAATCCTCGTAGGCCACGATTACGCGTGAAGTCTTCTTCACCGATGCGAAGACTGTCTCGCGATCCCACGGGCTCAGTGAACGGAGATCTATCAACTCCACGCTCACGCCTTCTTCAGCCAGCGCATTGGCCGCGGTGAGCGCACGCTGTACCGTCGCACCGTAGGTCACCAGAGTCACGTCGCTTCCTTCC
>DASUUI010000101.1:0-5617 GCA_036374155.1 Gemmatimonadaceae bacterium
TCGCCTTCGACAGCGGGCGCGCCGAAGTCGACCGCGTGATCGACCGGTTGAGGGGCGACCGGATAACGCTGCCGCCGCTGGACCTCGCGGGCGAGGAAGGCCCGGCGATCGGGAGTTCCAGCAGATCGCGCCAGGAGTTCATCGCCGACGTGGAACGCGCAAAGGAATACATCAGGGCGGGAGACGCGTTCCAGATAGTGTTGTCGCGCCGGATCGAGCTCGAGCGCGACTTCGATCCGATGATCCTGTACCGGGCGCTGCGGGCGATCAATCCCTCTCCGTACATGTACCACCTGGCGTTCGGCGACGTGGAGCTCGTCGGCAGCTCGCCGGAACTGCTGGTGCGTGTCGCGGACAGGCAGGTCACCGTGCGGCCGATAGCCGGAACGCGGCCTCGCCCGGACGATCCCGAAGCGGACGTGCGCATGGCCGAGGAGCTCCGCTCCGATCCCAAGGAGCGCGCCGAGCATCTGATGCTCGTGGACCTCGGCCGCAACGACATTGGACGCGTCGCGCGCTACGGCAGCGTCACCGTGGACAAGCTGCTGGAGGTCGAGCGCTACTCGCACGTGCTGCACCTGGTGAGCGACGTTTCGGGGGAGTTGGCGGACTCGCAGGACGCGATCGCCGCCCTGCGCGCGACGTTTCCGGCGGGGACGATGAGCGGCGCGCCGAAAGTCCGCGCGATGGAGATCATCGAGGAGCTGGAGCCGGTTCGGCGTGGCCCGTACGCCGGAGCGGTTGGCTTCATAGGTGCAGGAGGGCGGCACATGGACCTGGCCGTCACCATCCGGACGTGCGTGATCGAGAAGGATCGCGCGTTCGTGCAGGCGGGTGCCGGGATCGTCGCCGACTCCGTCCCCGAGAAGGAGTGGGAAGAGACCGAGAAGAAGGCGCAGGCTGTTCTTGTCGCCATCTCGCACGCACGGACTCATGCGCGGGCAAACCGCGCTGCGTCGTTCGCGAAGGAGCTCGCGTGAAGTTCGTGATCCCGGGCTACGAACGCGCGACGATCAGCGGCGTGAAGGTCGTGGCTCTGGCGCCGTGCATGAGCAGCATCAGGACCATCGTCGAGCAGCAGTCGCTGCACAAATTCGCGGGGCTGCAGGCCGACGCGCGCGTGTTTCAGGGGCGTGGGCTGACCTACGGGGTCGGGATCCCCGGATGTGGGCGCGTGGTCGTACGGCACGCGCACCGCGGCGGAGTTCCCAGGCACTTCGCCTCCGACCTGTTTCTCATGCGGCTGAGACCGCTGAGGGAGCTGATCGCGTCGTTCCGCCTGCGTGCGCTCGGCGTTCCCACGCCGGAGTTCATCGCATACGTGACCTACCCGGCAACGCCTTTCTTTCGCTACGACGTAGCCACGCGCGAGGTGCAGGACGCAGCCGATCTGGCCGCCCGGCTCGAGCGCACGACGGATTCCGCTGCGCGCGGCAGCCTGATCCGCGCTGCCGCAGCCCTCATTCACAAGCTCGCCGAGGCCGGCGCACACCACTCGGACCTGAACGCGAAGAACATCCTGCTCATGCAGAACGGAGGAGGCTTCGACGCGCTCGTCATTGACGTGGATCGCGTCCGGTTCCACGTGCCGCGCTCGCCGATGGTGATGGACGCCAACCTGCAGCGGCTGGAGCGGTCGCTGCGGAAGCTGCGCGACCGCGGACTCCCGCTGAGTGAGGCCGAGCTCTCGACGCTTCGGCGTGAAGCGCGGCAGCTGTACGCCGGCGGCCCGGACGCGGGCAGGCAGGAGCTTTCATCGGCATGACGCCCGCCGTTCACGCAAAGCTCGACCGCGTATGCATCGTGATGATGAGCGCGCTGGGTGACGCGGTTCACACGCTGCCCGTGATTACCGCCATCAAGCGCCACCATCCTTCGGCGCACATAACGTGGGTGCTGCAGCCCGGGTCTGCCCAACTCGCCCGGGGCCACAGCGGCGTTGACGAGATCGTTCTCTTCGAGCGAAGGCGGGGAGCGCGCGCGTTCCTCGACATCCGTGAGAGACTCAGCCGGCGACGGTTCGACCTCGTTCTCGCACTGCAGGTGTACTTCAAGGCCGGCGTCATCACCGCCATGGCGAACGCTCCGGTGAAGCTCGGGTTTGATCGCACCCGCGCGCGCGACCTCAACTGGCTGTTCACCACCCACAGGATTCCGGCCCACCCGGTTCAGCACGTGCAGGACCAGTACTTCGAGTTTCTCCACGCGCTCGGCGTGCCGAGCGAGCCGGTGGA
Organism: Gemmatimonadaceae bacterium; assembly: GCA_036374155.1. Classification (GTDB taxonomy): domain Bacteria; phylum Gemmatimonadota; class Gemmatimonadetes; order Gemmatimonadales; family Gemmatimonadaceae; genus DASUUI01. Next base: position 2,235 of record DASUUI010000101.1, read on the forward strand.
GTGGGACATCGGACCGTGGCGCCACGAGCGCGACTGGCAGCGCGAATGGTTCAGCAAGGTCGAGCATCCGGTCGCTTCGGTCGTCGTGGCTACGAGCAAGCCCGAGAAGGACTGGCCGCCGGAACACTGGGCACGTGTCTGCGATGCGCTGTGGCACGACCACGGTGTGCAGCCGGTGCTCGTCGGCGGCAGATCGGAGAGAGAGCTCGCGGCGGAGAAGGTGATCCTCGAGCGCAGCAGCGCTCCCTGCATCTCCACGCTGGGAATGAGCGTGCGCGAGATGATCGGCGTGATAGACGGCTCGGTGCTCACCCTGGCGCCCGACACGGGCCCGATGCACATGTCAGTCGCGCTGCGAACGCCGGTGATCAGCCTGTTCGGCTACACCAACCCGAAGCGCACCGGCCCGTACCGGCTGTACCACGACCTGATCGTGGACGCCTACGGCGAGCCTGGAGAGGAGTACGTCCCGACCATGGAGAACCGCCCCGGGAGGATGTTGCGCATCCAGCCGGAAGACGTGCTCGCGAAGCTGGAGGTCTGGCGGGAGCGTTACGCGTCCGACGCCGCGCGGAAGGTACCGGGGAAGGCGTAGCTGTAACCCAGTCGCGCGCACAGCCGCAGCAGCCTGACGATCGCGAGCCCCATCACCGCGAAATAGTCGCCGTCTATCCGCTCCACGATCGTCGCGCCGTATCCCTGGATCCCGTAGGCACCGGCCTTGTCCATCGGCTCACCGGTCCTCACGTAATTCGCGATCTCTTCCTCGGAGAGCGGCCGGAACGTGACCGCAACCTGCTCGACGTCGGAGTGCGCTTCACCGCCCCGGGCAGCTGCCACGCCAGTGATCACTGTGTGAGTACGCCCGCTCAGCCGGGAGAGCATCTGGCGCGCGTGGGCCTCGTCGCGCGGCTTGCCGAGTATGTCGCCGTCCACGACGACGATCGTATCGGCAGCCAGGACCAGCGCATCCGGATGCAGCGCGGCGATCGCCTCCGCCTTGGCCAGCGCGAGCCGCTCCGCGTGCGCCGATGGGGACTCGGCGTCGTGCGCCGATTCGTCCACGTCCGCGGGGATGACCTCGTGCCGCAAGCCGATGAGCGTCAGGAGATCGCGCCGCCGCGGCGAGCCTGAGGCGAGGACGACACGAACCGGGACTGTCGCTGGCCGCTCCCCCATCAGCGCTCGAGGAACAGGGTGACCGGGCCGTCGTTCACCAGCTCCACCTGCATCATGGCGCCGAACTCGCCGGTCTGCACGGTGACGCCGCGGGCGCGAAGCTCGAGGACGAACCTGTCGTACAATGGGATGGCGACTTCGGGACGCGCCGCGTCGATGAAGCTGGGTCGCCGCCCCTTCTGCGCGTCGCCGTACAGGGTGAATTGCGACACGACGAGCGCCGAGCCACCGACTTCGTCGAGCGCCCGGTTCATCTTCCCCTCGTCGTCGCGGAAGATGCGCAGGCCCACGACCTTGTCGGCCATCCAGGTGACCTGCTCGGCGGTGTCGTCGTGCGTGAACCCGACGAGCAGGAGCAACCCTTCGGCTATCTCGCCGGTCACGCGGTCGTCCACCCGCACCCGCGCGCTCGAGACGCGTTGCAGGATCAGGCGCACGCTGTGATCAGGCTCCAGCGATCAGCTGATCACTCCACAGTCACCGACTTGGCCAGGTTGCGCGGCTGGTCCACGTTCGCCCCCCGCTTCACCGCGATGTAGTACGCCAGCAGCTGCAGCGGAATGACGGCGAGCACCGGTGTCAGCATGTCGATCGTCTGCGGGATCCGGATCTCGTAATCCACGGTTTCCGAGAGTGCGGGCTCGTCGCGCGTCGTGATCGCGATCACCGTTCCGCTCCGTGCCTTCACTTCAGCGACGTTGGAAACGACCTTGTCGAACACCGAATCGTGCGGCGCGATGAACACCACCGGCATCTTCTCGTCAATCAGGGCGATCGGCCCATGCTTCATCTCCGCAGCGGGATAACCCTCAGCGTGTATGTAGCTGATCTCCTTCAGCTTCAGCGCGCCCTCGAGAGCAGTCGGGAAGCTGTAGCCGCGCCCGAGGTAAAGGAAGTTCGTCGCGGACCTGAATTCTTCGGCCAGCTTCTCGACGTCGGCCGCCCGGTCGAGAATGGACTGCACCTGCGCCGGAAGCGCGCGCAGGGCGTTGATCATCTCCAGGCCGCGCACCATCGAGAGGTTTCGCAGCCGCGCCAGCTTGAGCGTGAACAGCGCGAGCGCGACGACCTGGCAGGTGAAGGCCTTGGTGGAGGCGACGCCGATCTCGGGGCCGGCGTGCACGTAGATGCCGGCGTCCGATTCCCGCGCGATGGTGCTGCCGACCACGTTGACGATCCCGTACGTGAATGCTCCGCGATGCTTGGCCTCGCGCATGGCGGCGAGCGTGTCCGCCGTCTCGCCCGACTGCGATATCACGATGCAGAAGGTGCGGTCGGTTATCACCGGGCTGCGGTAGCGGAACTCGGACGCGTACTCGACTTCCACCGGGATGCGCGCAAACTCCTCCAGCATGTGCTCGCCGATCAGCGCGGAGTGCCAGCTCGTTCCGCACGCGGTGATCACGATGTTGTCGAACTCGAGCAGCTCTTCGTCCGTGAGCGTCAGGCCGCCAAGTTTCGCCGTCCCTTCGGCGTCCAGCAGGCGGCCGCGCATGGTGTTCTCGATCGTCGTCGGCTGCTCGAAGATCTCCTTGAGCATGAAATGGTCGAAGCCGCCCCGCTCGATCTGCGCGAGATCCCAGTCGATCCGGCTCACCGGCCGCGTGGTCCGCTGTGCCTGCTGATTGAGCACGCGATAGCCATTGCGATCGAGAACGGCGATGTCGCCGTCGTCCAGGTACACGACGTCTCGCGTGTACGCGAGTATCGCCGAGGCGTCGCTGGCCACGAAGTACTCGCCGTCGCCGACGCCGATTAGCAGCGGGCTGCCCTTCCTCGCCGCGACCACCTTGTTGGGGTCGGCGCTGGAGACGACGGCGAGGCCGTACGTGCCGTCCACGTTGCGGAGCGCATCGATCACCGCTTCTTCCAGCGGTCCGCCGGCTTCTTCGATCAGGTGGGCCAGCACCTCGGTGTCGGTCTCGGACACGAACTTGTGTCCCCGGCCCTCCAGCTCCCGCCGCAGCGTGGTCGCGTTCTCGATGATCCCGTTGTGGACGACCGCTATCTCATTCCTGCAGTCCACGTGCGGATGGGCGTTGCACTCCGTGGGCGCACCGTGCGTCGCCCAGCGGGTGTGCGCGATGCCGACCGTTCCGCCCGGTGGCGCGGCCGCTATCGCGTCTTCCAGAAACGAGATCTTTCCGGCCGCCTTGAGCGTCTCCAGCCCGTTGCCGTTGGTCACGGCGATCCCCGCCGAGTCG
>DASUUI010000102.1:0-30593 GCA_036374155.1 Gemmatimonadaceae bacterium
CCCAGGCGCTCCAGCTCGCGCACCAGGCTCGCTTCGGAGAAGCGCGGCGGCGGCTCGGTGAAGTGCTGCGCAGGCGTGATCGAGAGTACGGGGATCTCCTCTCCTTTCTCCACGACGGGCAGCGCCTGCTCGTCCTCGAGCGCGCGCCCTTCGCCCGGCTCGCGCGTCTCGTGATACAGCCTCAGGTAGCCGGGGAACTTGATGACGCTGCCGGTGGACCTGAACAGATAGGTGCGGGTCTGCTTGTCCGACTGAGCCGCGAGCTCGAAATCGATCGTGGTGGTGTCGAACACGGCCGGCGCCATCTGCGACGCCATGAACCGCTCCCAGATGAGCTGATACAGGCGATGCTGTTCGTCGCTCAGCCAGCGCTTCACGTCCTCGGGGCGGCGCGTCGGATCGGTCGGGCGTATCGCCTCGTGCGCATCCTGGGTGCGCGCCTTCCCCTTGCCGCCGCCGTACAGCTGCGGCGCCTTCGCCACCGACTCGGGGCCGAAGGTCTGCCGCAGCCACTTCTGCGCCTCGCCCGCGGCGCCTTCGCTCACGCGCGTCGAGTCCGTGCGCATGTACGTGATCAGGCCGACTGCGCCCTCCTTGCCCAGCTCCACGCCCTCGTACAGCCGCTGCGCAGTCTGCATCGTCTTGCGCGCGCCGAAACCGAGCCGCTTGGCCGACTCCTGCTGCAGCGTGCTCGTGGTGAACGGCGCCGCCGGATTCTTCCTGCGCTCGCGCCGCTTGACTTCGGTTACGGGGAATTTCTTCCAGCGGCGCAGATCGTCGAGGATCTGCTGCGCGTGCATCTCGTTCGGGATGGCCGGTTTTGCGCCGTCAATCGCGTGCAGCTTCGCGGTGAACTGCTGATCGCCTTCCTGCAGCAGCGCTTCGATGCTCCAGTACTCCACTGCGACGAACGCTCTGATGTCGCGCTCCCGCTCCACGAGCAGCCGCAGCGCAACCGTCTGGACGCGCCCCGCGGAGATCCCCTTGCGAACCGTCTTCCACAGAATGGGGCTCGCCTTGTAGCCGACCAGGCGATCGAGCACCCGCCGTGCCTGCTGCGCATCCACCTTGTTGCCATCGATGCGTCCTGCCTTCGCCATCGCCTCGTGCACCGCGTCGCGCGTGATCTCGTTGAACAGCACGCGGCGGATGGGCGGCGTGTTCTTCGTTTTCACCGCGGCCGCGACATGCCACGCGATCGCCTCGCCCTCGCGATCAGGGTCCGTCGCGAGGAAGATCTCACTCGCCTCCTTTGCAGCCTGCTTCAGCTCGGCGACGGTCTTCTCCTTTCCCGGGATCGTGACGTACTCCGGCTCGAATCCCTTCGTGATGTCGATACCGAGCTTCTTCTCCGGAAGATCGCGGACGTGACCGACGGTCGCGCGCACGCGATAGCCGCTGCCGAGGTATCGCCCGATCGTCTTTGCCTTTGCAGGCGACTCGACTATGACGAGCGCGCGCGTGCCTGCCGGCGCGCCGTCATCCTCCTCGATGACCGGCGCCCGCTTGCGGCGCGTCGTCTTCGCAGCCGACCCGCGCGGAGCTGCCTTCTTTCTCGTGCTCTTGCGGGCGGTCTTCTTTTTCGTGGTTGCCATTGAACGATCTATCTAATCACGTGTTGCTGACGGTGTGAAATGACTGGTGCATCACTGCGATGGTCTGCCGAGCCATGCTTCGACCAGCCGGGCGACTTCCTCGATCACCGAATCGATCGGCTCCGACTCGGTATCGACGACCGCGTCCGCCCGCTCGTAAAGTGGCCGGCGCTCGGCGGCCAGTTCCTCCAGCCGGTGAGTCAAGCGTTCCGGGGAGCGGGCCCCCGCCCCCGCAAGCAGCGGGCGAGCGGCCGCCGATTCGGCGAGCCGGGCGGCCGCGGTCCCGGGGGACACTCTAAGGTATAGGATAGGCCAATCCCCAGGCACAAGTTCCCGCGCCCGGCGGTTAGCGATCCATCCCCCGCCCGCTGAAACGAGGGCTGACTGCCGGCGCTGGAGCAGCTGCCGAGTCGCCTCGACCTCGAATCGCCTGAATCCAGCCTCGCCGAAGCTTGCGAAGATGCGCGCTACCGCTGTTCCGGCGAGCTGCTCGATCTCCTCATCCAGCTCGACGACGTCGCGTCCGATGCGGGCCCCGACGGCGCGCGCGATCGTCGTCTTCCCCGCACCGGGCAGGCCGACGAGGACGACGTGCCGTGGAGTCACGCTGGGCCGCGATGGCCCAGATGGTGGAGATATCCCTCGTAGTTGCGCTCGACTTCGCCGATCGAATCGCCGCCGAATTTCTCCAGCAGCGCCTGCGCGAGCACGAACGCGATCATCGCCTCGGCGATGACTCCCATGGCCGGCACCGCGGTGACGTCGCTCCGTTCGGCAACCGCCGCGGCTGGCTCGCCAGTCTTCATCTCGACGGTGCCGAGAGGGCGCATCAGCGTGCTGATCGGCTTCATCGCGACGCGGACCACCAGCGGCTCGCCGGTCGTCATTCCGCCCTCGAGCCCGCCGGCTCTGTTCGTCCGGCGCCTCACCTTCCCGGCGCGTCCTGCGCGCGCGTCGCTCTCGATCTCATCGTGCACCTGCGAGCCCCGCAGCCGTCCCGCCTCGAATCCCATTCCGATCTCGACTCCCTTGACCGCGGGAATGGACATGCATGCAGCTGCGATCCTGCCGTCGAGCTTGCGGTCCCACGACACGTAGGAGCCGAGTCCGACGGGGAGCCCGGTGCATACGACTTCGCAGATCCCGCCAAGGGTATCGCCCTGCGACTTCGCCTCGTCTATGAGCGCGAGCATGCGGCCCTCGGCCTCAGGATCGAGTGTCCGAACCGGCGACTCGTCGGCGGCGGCGTTGAGGTCATCGGGAAAGATGTCAGGACGGGCGGCATCCACCCCGCCGAGGTGCACGATGTGGCTGCCGATCTCGATGCCGAATCGCTCGAGCAGCACGCGGCAGACGGCCGCGGCCGCAACACGGGCAGTCGTCTCGCGGGCAGAAGCGCGCTCGAGCACGTCGCGCGCGTCGTGCCGGTCGTACTTCAGCATGCCGGCCAGGTCCGCGTGGCCCGGTCGCGGGCGGGTGACGGCGCGCGCCCGCCCGCCGGCATCGCCTTCCCGCGGCTCCGGATCCATCACCTCCTGCCAGTTCTTCCAGTCGCGGTTGCGAACGACGAGCGCAATCGGGGAGCCCATCGTCTCGCCCGCGCGCACGCCAGCGAGGATCTCGACTCTGTCGGACTCGATCTGCATGCGCCGGCCGCGGCCGTAGCCCTGCTGCCTCCGGGCGAGCTCGCGGTCGATGTCAGCGGCAAGCAGCGGAAGCCCCGCGGGCACGCCCTCGAGGAGGGCGACGAGAGCCTGGCCGTGGGATTCGCCGGCGGTGGTAAATCGAAGCAAGAGATTGTGGCTACGGGGGCATTGCCTGATAACGCCAAGCTGTCAGTCGTGAGCGCGTCAGTCCTCAGTTGTCAGTAACCGCGTTCACTAACTACTGATGACTGACTCAACTCAGTACTGAGAGCTTGGCGTTACTCAGCGCTGCCCACATGGGTTGAATAAGAGAAGAGCCCGCCTCGCGGCGGGCTCCGAACATAACTCCCTATCCCTCACCTGCTACCCTGCCAGGCCGTTTACGGACAGGTCGGCAGCTGACTGGTGGACAGGCTGACCACGACGATTCCCCGCGCGGTCGCGCCGACAAGCACTATCTGGCTCGATCCACGGATCGCGGCCTTGATCGGCCCGATGATCGGATCGCGCACCGGGACCGTGGCAACCCGCGAGTAGAACTGGTTCTCGTACACCTCGATCACCGGCTCCGTGGAGGCCGCGAACGAGAGGCACGACTGCCGAGGCACGTCGAGGCCGTTGCCGCGGTTGAACGGATGGAAATCGAACCCTGGGTTTCCGCCCGAGGTCTGGAACAGCCCCTGGAGCCTGAGTGTGCGGTCGAGCACGTAGGTCGAGTCGCCGCGAATAGCCGCCAGCTCGCCATCGAAGTTGATGGCTGCGCCGCGGACGCGGGCGAATGAGTTGCCAATGAAATCGCTGACGTCGGACGCGCGTGATACGCCCGGGTCTATGATCGGGTCCACGAAGTTGAGCGTCGTGCCTCCGATCGTCGCGGTCGTGCTCGGCCCGAACTGGGCGTCGTACATCAGCGCGCGGCTGCCGAGCACGGCGCCACCCTCACCGATGATCGCCCGGCGGAAGTCGCCCGAGTTCCGCACGAACGTGGTATCGCGGAAAGCCAGCTTCGGCAGGTCCACCACTATCGAGGCGAACCCTCCGCCCGACAGCGGGTTGTGCTGCCTGACGAGCATGGCGTCGCTGCCGAATCCGGCCGCGGCGAGCCGCTCGACCTCGAGCGTGTCCGACCGGCCCTGGGTCTGGCCCATCGCCTGCTCGAAGAAGAAGTGCGAGGTCTGATTGGTAAGGTTCTCCCAGCGGATCGTGCCCATGTTGGGGAACGGCCGCGACTGGCCGCCCGTCGGCGTGGTCGAGTACACCAGGATCACGTCGCCGCACGGCCCGGGGGCAACGCCACGGCAGGTGGCCGCCACGAACTGCGGACGGTCGCTGAAGTCATACTTGGTGCGCTCGGCGATGTTGACGCCGGGGGCAGTCGAGGACTGCACGGTCGTGACGGAGTACACCACGATGTTCGGCAGTGCGTACGTGCTTTCGACAAATCCGGACGGCGACAGCGGGCCCGCGGCTCCGACGTTCACGTAGGAGATCGAGGTACCGCCCGAGTTGGCGACGAGCAGACGATTCGTCACCGCGCCGGAGTGGTCAGCAGGCCAGGCCGTGATGCCCCAGGGGCGCGAGCCCGTGGAGATGGACGGCTTGAAGCTGGTGTCGGCCATGGCGAACACCTCGAGCCTGTTCCGCTCGATGTTCGTCAGGTACAGCCGGTCGGTATTCGGATGGTAGTACGCGTCCGCGATGACGCCGCCCAGCGGCAACGGCTTGGTCGCGCCCGCCACCACTGTGACGGTATCGACCCGGTCCACACCGCTCGCGAGCCGGGCGTAGGCGCGGACACCATTGGAGTTCACCGCGAACGCCTTCACGTAAACCGTCGTGGGGAACACGGTGTACGGCAGGCTCATCGTGAACGTATGCGTCAGCGTGGTGAAGTCGCCGCTCGACAGCACCGAGTCGCGCACGTCTATGGCACCCTCGGGCACGCTGCGAACCTCGTAACCCATGGTCGTGATGCCCGTGGGGTCATTCGCGGTCACGTGAATCGTATCGTTCACCTCGGACCGCTTGTTGAGCCCGAAGTTCACGACCGGGACGGCGCTGGTCGTCGCAGCGCTCTGCACCGCGATGGGGACCGCCGGTCCGAGCGACCGCTGACCCAGCGAATCTCTCACGAACGGCGTGATGATCAGCTGGCCCGGCAGCGAGCTCGCCGGAATGGTGAGCGTGTCGCTCACGGAGACCGAGTCGAGCAGCGGCGAGTTGAAGATGGACGAGTCCGTGGTGGTCACGACACCGGTCGTGAAGAAGCCCACGGACCTCACCCCCACCGGCGTCTTGGCGCTGATGGAAAGAACGAGCGACTTGCCGATGACCGCGATCGTGCCGGTCGGCGGCGAAGTGAGAATGACTTCGGAAGGCGTGAGGTTACCGACGCCAAGCACGAGCGCGGCGATAGCCGACTCGTTGCCGGCGCCGTCGAACGCCTGCGCAGTGACCACCACCCCGGTGCCCGGAGGCACGCTGCGGGAGACCTCGACGCGATAAGGTATGACCGTCTGCGTCACGGCGGTCGTGAAAGTCGTGTCGAAGCTGGCAGTCACGCCGCCCGTCACGTTTACCTGCACTCGCTTGATGCCGAGGTTGTCACGCACCTCGGCGGAGAAGGCGAGCGTCGTGTCCTGGGCATTGCCGGCCGCCAGCGTCACGGTCGGGGGAGCCAGATCTCCGAACTCGGTGCTGGCCGCATCGCTGCATGCCAGAGTCAGGACGGACGCGAGGACTGCGCCTATGGCGGAACGCATGTGGAGCGGCGGCATAAGAATCAGCGGGAGAGGGTGGCATCCATCCGCTCACCCTCGTCCACGATGTGGGGCGTGATGAGAATCAGGAGGTCGCGCTTCTCCTCGGATGTACGAGTCTGTCCGAAGAGCCGGCCGACGAAGGGGAGATCCACGAGCAGCGGGATTCCGGCCTTCGCCTGTGTGACCTGCGTGACGGTGAGCCCACCGATCACCGCAGTCTCGCCATCGTTCACCAGGAGCTGGTTGTCCGCGCGCTGCTTCCCGAAGATGAAGCCAACGTCCGAGGAGGCGAGCTGCGCGTCGGAGTTCTCCGCGTGCACCGTGAGCAGGATCTGCCTGTTGTTGGTGACCTGCGGCACGACGCTGAGGATGATTCCGACTTCCTTGAGCTGCACGGTGGCGCGCGGGATGTTCTGCTGACCGCCCACCTGGCCTGCGCCCTGCCCTGCGCCTGCATCGAGCACGCGGATCGGGATTTCCTGGCCTACGAGGATCTCGGCCCGGCGATTGTTGAGCGTCACGACGCTTGGCTCTGCCTGCAGGTCGGCCATGCGGACTTCCTGCAGCGCGTCGATGAACGACGTGAGGCTGAACCGTCCGAGCGCGGTCGAGAAGACGACCGACAGCGCCGGGTTCGTGACCCGCTGATTGGCGTTGGCGATCGCGGAGATCGTGTTGCCGCCGAGAAGGATGCGGTCGCCGGTGAAAGGCGTGCCGCCGCCAAAAGCGTCCGGGACGCCGTCGCCGTCGGTATCGACCGGCGTGAGCGTGCTCGGATCCACGCGCGGGGCGAGCCGCGAGAAGAACTGGTCACGGGTACCGAGGTCGTACGAGATACCGATGTCCTCGATGTCCGTACGGTTGACGAAAATGATCTTCGCCTTGATCGCGACCTGCGGCGTCCGGAGGTCGAGGTTGCGGATGAAGTCCAGCAACCCGCCCATGCGCGACGGCGCTTCGGTGATCAGGAGCGAATTTGTAAGAGTGTCCGCGACGACTCCTCCCCGGGGGACGCAGCTCGTCTGAGCGGTCTGACCGGGTGCCTGGGGCACCCCACCTGGAGCACACTCACGCGTGAGGAGCTCGCGGACGAGCGGCGCAAGCGCAGCCGCCCTCGAGTAGTTGATCGGAACCATCTGCGTCGTGAGCGGCTCGGTGGCCTGGCGCGACGCGATGTTCTGGTAGCTGTCCACCGCGATGATCCCCGTGATCGGGTCCTCGCTGGCGGCGAGTCCCTGGCCGGAGAGGATCGCCCGCAGCGCCACGTCCCACGGCTGATTGCGGATCTCGGCGGTGACGGTTCCTGCGACTTCGCGGCCAACGACGATCGTGCGGCCGGCGAAGGTGGCGAACGCCGCGATCACGTCGCGGATGTCCGCATCTTCATACGTAACTGTGATCCGGGGCTGCGGCTGCTGCGCGACCTGGGTGACCGGTCGGGCAACGGCGCGGCTCGCCGACGGGGCCGGGGCCGGGTCATACCGCATCGGCACTGGCTCCGCCTCGGGCTCCGGCTCGGGCTCGGGCTCGACAGTCGCGCTGGCGTCGGCCACGACGCTGGACCGGGCCATATCCATGTTCCCAACGGTCCACGGATCGAACGATGCCGAGCTGCCGACTATTGATACACGCACCTCTCCCCCGTCCCGCGTCACTTCGTGCGCGTAGGGACCGGAAAGCTCCAGCACCACGCGAACGACGTTGGGCTGGAACTGGGCGTAGCGAACGTTGATGACACCGCCGCGCGAGACGCGGTCGTAGCCGCGCGCAGGCATTTCCAGGCGCGCGCCGCTGAGATCGACGACCACGCGCTCAGGCGACGGCAGCCTGAAATCCTTCACCGAGACCGCGGGATCCACTGCGATCACCACCTCGGCACGACCGCTGGCCGGCGCGAGGGTGAGACCCGTGACGCTGCCGCTGGCAGCGTGCGGTTTGCCAGCGAGATCCGCCGCGAACCCGGCGCCCGCTGTCATCGCGACCAGCGGAATGAGTGCCGTCACCGCAGCCCGTCTGTGTGTTGCCTTCATGGCGTCCTCGTATTGGCGGTATCGCCGATTGTCAGCGTTTCCTGGCGGCTGTATCCGAACTCCTCGATCGCGAACGTCACGGACTTCTGGCGTATCGCGACTACCCGCAGGCGGCCGATGGACTGCCCGGGCCGCACGCGGTACTGCTCCTTAGACGTGAGATCCCTGAGAACGGCAACAGAGCTCCCACTCGGGTCGAACAGGATGGACGTAACCCGCAGATCGGTGATGATCGGGCGGATGTCGCCGGTGCCGATCAGCGACGCAAACGGATCGCGCCGGCCGCCGGCATCGTAGTCATAGACCTCGCGATACACGGTGCGAGGGACGTTGGTCTCCGGGTCGGTGGCAGCCTGCGAGGCGAACCACATTCCGAAGGCGGAGAGAAAGAGCGCTACGTGCATCAGGCCCCCGGAGTCGTTGTATTGTCGGCGACGGCCACGCTCTCGGCGGGCAGCGCGCGCGACACGTAGGTCTGAACCTGGAAAGTCATCTGCAGCCGCGGACGCTCCGGGTTCTCCCGGATGCGCTGCTGCTGCCGGCCGCCCGCGCTCTGCGGCTTCATCTCGAGCGTGACCGGAGCGACGATGCGGCGGAGCGAGCCCACGTTGCTGAGGAACTCGCCGATGGTGTGATAGCTGCCGATCACGGCGAGCTGGTAACGGTAGGTGTCAAAATCCTCGCCGCGGATCACCGGCAGCGGCTCGACCGATGCCAGGTCGAGGCCGACGCGGCGCGCGGCCGTGGAGATGTCCTCGAGAAGCGCCGGCACCTCGTTGCTGGTGGGCACCAGGGTGCGCATGATCTCGAGCGTGCGCGCATCCTTCGCGACCTCGGCGCGGAGCTTGTCCACGCTGCCCTTCGCGATGTCCGAGCGCGCGCGCTGGTTCGCGGTCTCGAGCCGGACGAGCCGGGATTCGAGAGCGGCGAGCTCGTCGCTCTTCGGGGAATACATGAACCACCAGTACGCGGCCGCGAGCAGCAGGGAGATCACCGCCACGCCGATGAAGGTCTGCTCACGCTTCGTGAGCGAGTCGCCGATGGCCATTAGCGTGACTCCATGGAAAGGGCCTGCACTTCGATCACCGTGCTGTCAGGACGCTCGGACTCGGCGTCGAGCTGGAACTCAGTGACTTCCTTCTGCTCCACGACGACGAGGTCGGAACGGTTGAGCTGTACGTTGCGGATGAACGGCGACGCCTCGAGGTCCCGCATGAAGCGGGTGAGCGCCTGGATGTCCACCGTATTACCGACGATGCGGAAGCGAGTGGATGCGCGAGCCGCGGCCACTGCCGAAGCGCGACGCGCTTCCTGCAGCCTTGCCCGGCCGGCCGCTGACGTGTCGCCCTTCTGCTGCAGAGCCACCGTCGCCGAATCGGACACCGCGGCGCTCGGCGGAGCGCTCGTCTGCGTGATGGTCGAGATCCAGGTGAAGGGCGGCAGGTTGCGGCTGACCTCCTCCAGGATGTGCGGCCATACGTAGCGCCTGTCGTCTATCGACTGGATGATGGCGAGCTGGCGAAGCACCATGTCGCGGCTGGCTTCAGCCTGCGCCCGGTCGCGAAGCACCGCCGCGAACCTGGCGGAGTCCTGGACCGCGCGTCGCTCGCGCTCGGCGAGATCCTGGGCGCGGCCCCCCTGGGTGAGCACCATCAACGCGACGATGGCGACCGCCGCGAACACTGCCGCGCCGGCCCCAACCGCGAACTTGTCGATGTGCGACGTCGCGCCAGCGAGCGCGGCGCGGAAATCGAAACGTGTACCCGACGACCGCTTGCGCGTCGCGCCGGGAAGGAGATTGATGCGAATCATGCGTCAGTTCTTCCTGAGCGCGAGGCCAACGGGCAGCATCAGCAGCGGTGCGAGATCGTCAACGATGAGGTTGCCGAGCGCGCCGGGCTTGACGCTGAGACTGGCGAGCGGGTTCGCCTGCTCCACGGGGACACGAAGCCGCTGCGCCAGCGCGGCATTGAGTCCGGGGGTGCGCGAACCGCCGCCGGCGGTGAATACAGAGCGGAGTGCTGCACCCGCCCGCATGTTCGAGAAGAGGAAGGCAGCCGCGCGCTCGACCGTGAGCGCGATCTCTTCCACACGCTCTGGAAGGACTGCGTCCACGTGCGGCGAGCGGTCGTAACCGGTGAGCAGCGCATTGGCGTCGTCCACGCTGAGCCCGCGCTCACGCTGCAGATCCTCGCGCAGCCTGCGGGTTCCAACGGCGACGTCGCGTGTCAGGACCGGAACGCCATCCTCGACGATGTTGATGTTGGTGACTTCATGCCCGATGTTGACCAGAGCGACTATCCCCGACATCGCCTCGCCATGGTTCAGCTCGAAGGCGTTGTGCAGGGCGAATGCATCCACATCCACGACCGCCGCGTTGGCGCCGGCCTCGGCAAGCAGCTGCAGCTTGGCCTCGACCAGCTCGCGCTTGGCGGCGACCAGAAGAACCGACATCTGCGGATTCCGCGAGTCGTCGGCATCCAGGATCTGGAAGTCGAGCTCCACGGAATCGAGATCGTCGAACGGGACGTGCTGCTGCGCCTCCCAGCGCATGACCTCGCGCGCTTCCTTCTCGGACGCGCGCTCGGCCTGGATCTTCTTGACGATCACGTCGCGTCCGCCCACGGCCGTCACGACGTCGCGGGCCTTCACGCCCAGCTGGTCGAGACAGGAGCGGATCGCTTCGGCGACCATCGCGGGATCCATCACTTCGCCGTCCACGATCGCGTCAGTGGAAAGAGGAGCGACGGCGACGCCGATGAGCTCAGGCTCTGCGCCGGAGTGGTCGATGACGGCGGCCTTCACCAGGCCTGATCCGATATCGAGTCCTACTGTTGGTTTCCTGCGGCCAAAGAGGGCCATGACGTCACCCGCTGAAAGGTCGGCTGAACAACCGGAGCACCATTGATCCGATGAACAAGGAACTGAGCTCGATTCGTGCGTCCGCGGGTTCTAACGATTCACGCGGGGCCGAAGTAACAACGGCATCGCCGGTTACGGTCACGAAACCGCACCCCGGACGGGAGGGCGCCGCCGGCCTACGGGCGCGGAAGCTCGGCCCAGGCACGGGCCGGCAGCGGCTGGAACGTGACGGCGCCGAGCGAGTCCACCACTGCCCTCGTGAACACGGCTGAGCTGCGCCGCAGGTTGCCGCCGCCGGCCGCGCGAACACCGGCCTCTCCGGCCGCGACGAACAGCGCGGGCGCCAGCCGCCGCACCACCGCGACAGCCGTGTCGGCTGAGACGGGAACGAGTGCGACAATGCGCTGATCGCCCAACGCCAGCTGCAGCAGTGAGCTGTCCTGCGCGGCGACCGCCAGCCATGCCGCACGCTCCGCCATCGTGAACGCGCGCTGCGACGAGCGCGCGGCCGTGCTGAGTGCGTGGTCCTCGCGCGATGCGAAAGCCATCCCGGCGAGAAGCACCCCGAGACAGACGATCGCGAGGACAACGAGTAACAGCGCGGCGCCACGACGCACGCTCACCGTGCGTTTCGCAGCCCGACGGACATCAGCACTGAGTCGTCCAGCGCCCCGCTGCGCCGTGCGAGGATGGAGGAAAGGCTGGTGTCGGATCGGAGGACGACGTCCACGCGCCATGTTCCGGTGGCTGTTGCCGGTCCAGCGACCTCAGTGTCGCCCTCGCCGAAATACCGGAAGTGAATGCCGGCGGTGCCGCCCGATCGGGCGCGGTACGGCCCTGCCACGGGCTGCACGGCCTGGCAGCGGGACGGGCCGAGCGCGTCGCACCGCCTGTAACCCAGGTACCAGTCGCCGTCGGACGCGCGATAGATGCTGTATCTCCCGCGACGGACGAGCTGGACGGGAGCGCCTGCCGGCACCATGCCGGCATCGCCGGCAACAGTGAGCAGACGCGGCTGTCCGGCCAGCGGAGCGAGCGCGGCGTTGCAGTTCTCGGATGCATCGCCTCCGAAGGCGGCGACGCGCCAGCGACGCCAGTTTCCTGGCGTGCGCACAGAGTCCTGCTCCCAGATCCAGGCGAGATCGCCCGTATCCGGCTGCGGGCCGACCGCGGGCTGCATCGCGGCGGAATTGAGCGGCGGGACGAGCAGCAGGCGCGCGCCGCTTCCTGGCGCGCAGGTGATCGCGGTGAGCAGCGGCGCGAAGAACTCGACGGCCGTGTCGGCGGCAAGCCGAAGCGTGTCGGTCGCCGGCGATGCGCCGCGGAGCTCCTGTGCCAGTACGCCGGTCGCGTCGCGCAGCTCGGCACGCATGGCACGAATGCGCGATGCAGCACGCGCATCACGCTGCTCCGAGGCGATGGCAGCCATGCCCAGCGCCGCGACGACTCCGAATATCACGAGTGCGATCACGAGCTCGAGCAGCGTCCAGCCGCGGGACGCCTTCAGCGACACGGGTACGCGCCGTGATACGTGTCCGTTCGCTCGACGCCGCGGCGCATGACCGTGACCGACTGATTCGACAGGCGGGCCGGCGTGCCCGGGAGCGCCGCCGTGCTCCACTCCGAGCGCACGCCCCGGGCGATCTCGCTTCCGGTCGTGTTGTCCGCGCACGGGGAGTGCACCAGGCTCTCGAACCGGGCCATGGCGATCTCCGAGGAGAGCGCCTGGAGGCGCGCGTCCTGCGCCTGACGCAGCACCACGGTGATCGCCGCCTGCAGAGCGAGGACCCCTGTCACGAACACGACGCAGGCGACCACCACCTCCACCAGCGTGAAGGCGGGCCGTGTTTTTCCGATCAGCTTACGTGGAGTTGAGCGCTGCCGTCGCGATGGTCGCACGGCGAGAGAATGAGGCGGCCGGAGCGAGGCCGCGGCATCCTTCTGCTGCGTACGACAGCGGATTCGCGCCGCTTATCGTGAGGGCTGCGTCAGTCGCAGCGCGGCTCGCCCGAGACGGTTGCCGGGTTGCCGCCGCCGGGAGGGGTGTCTCCCATGAAGATGCCGCAGGTCTTGCCGCCGGCCAGCGGATGCGTGGCCGTTGCGGACCAGGTGCCGATCCCCGGCGGATCTATCACGACGGTGACGCCGGAGGACGGCTGATACAGCGTTTCCGGGTGCGGTGCGGCCGTGGTGACGGTGGCGGCATCCATGTACGAGCCGATGTTGTTCGCTGCGTAGGCTTCCTCGGAGACCGCGAGATTCCGCAGGTCGCCCTTCATCGTCACGAGGAACGCGCGGGCGCGCATTTCGGTGTACTTGGGGATCGCCATCGCCGCGAGGATACCGATGATGGTGACGACGATCAGCAGCTCTATCAGGGTGAAGCCTTCTCGCCGTGTTCGCATGTGAACCTCCTGGGCGCGGGGCCCGCGATTTCGGCGACTTTCAGAAGGAAGGCCCGCCGGAGCCGCAGCTCCAGCGGGACCCACCCCTTCTGTTACATCAGGAGAAACCGTTCAGATTACGGGTCGCAGCGCGGCTCACCTTCAACCGTCGCGAGACCAGCCGAACCGGGGGACGTACCGATGTAGATGTCGCATCCCTTGGTCGTCGCGGCATGCGTGGCTTCTGCCTGCCAGCCGAGGCCGGCGTCCGCAGTCGCGGAGATCGTCACACCAGCCGACGGAACGAAACCGGTGTTCGCATCAGCCGTGGCCGAACCAGCAACGTTGCTGGCGGTCATGTTGGTGTAGACCTGGTTGTCCGAGAAGTAGCCTTCCTGCGCGGTTGCGATGTTGCGAAGGTCGGACTTCATCGACGCGATGTACGCCTTCTCCTTCGTGTTGGCGAACTTCGGAATCGCGATAGCGGCCAGAATGCCGATGATCACGACGACGATCAGAAGTTCGATCAGCGTGAAACCCTTGCGGTTCCTGCTCATTCCCTGCTCCTTGCTGAGGTGGGTGAAACCGGCGGGGCGGCCGAAAACGGACGGCGAGTACCGAGTCCAGCACGACCCCCGCCGGACGACCGGCACTAAGGCAGGGGCCGAGCCAAATCGTGGCACGCACTCAAGTCCTGTAAAGACAACAGCTTAGCCCGCGACGGCCTCTCCCACCCTCTGAATTGCTATTGCAGATTGCAAGGATTCGTCGCGGTCTGCGGCATCATACATCTGTCTCAGGGCCGGGCTGGCACCACAATACGGCGGTCGCAGCCGGATCACCGCGGCCGGACACCCCCTGCGGTCAGACCCGGCTGCCCACCCCGTGGCGGGGGCGGCCCACGGCAATCAGCGACTGCCCAAAGGGCAGCGGCACGAACCGCTCGGCCTGGAACAGGGGGACGAAGGCATCGAACAGCCGCAGCTGGCTGATCGGTATGCGCTGCTGCCGCCGGACGCGGGCGTTCAACCACCATCCGAGCACCCCCACGCGGTTGAACCACGCCATGTGAGCGACCTCGAGGCCCGCTGCCGTGAACGCGCCGGCGAGCGACCGGCGGGTGTACCGCCTGAAGTGCCCGAGCTCGCGATCGAGCGTTCCATATATGGAAGGGAGCGCGGGGACGAGAATCACCACACTGCCGCCCGGGCCCACGACCTCGCCCAGTTGCCGAAGCGCGCCGACATCGTCTTCGACGTGCTCGACGACGTTCAGCGCGACCGCCGTGTCGAGGCGCATCGCGGCCAGATGGCCGACGGCGGCGGCGTCTGGAACAGAGAGAGGCTCGACAAGCACATTGCTCGCTCCGGCGAACCGCTGCTGCAGTGCGGATCGGTACGCTTCGTCCGGATCGGTGAGGACCACGATTTCCCTGTCGCCCGTTACGATATGCTGCGACATATTGCCGATTCCGGCGCCGACTTCGAGAACGCGCGAGCCGATGAACCTTTCGATCTGCCGGTACTGCCACTCGTTGTATCGTGGCGCCGCAGCCATGATGTCGAGGGTCTCGGCTCCGGCCGGATCCGCAGGTCCGATGTCGGTCATACGCACTCTCTTCGATTTGCGGTCATCTGCACCAACCCCATAGCGGAGCAAACGTGACGGTACCCGGGAAAACCGTGAGCATTGTGCTGCCGTGCTACAACGAGGAATCCACGGTCGAGCAGACCCTGATCGCGCTGCAGCGTCTGGCGGAGGCGTTCGCCGCAGACGGGATCGCGATGGAGATCGTCGCCGTTGACGACGCATCCGCCGACAGCACGGGAGCACGACTCCGGCAAGGCGTTCCGGGACCGGCCAAGATACGGGTCGAGACTCATCCACGAAACCGCGGAAAAGGCGCCGCGATTCAGACCGCGCGATCGCTGGTGAGCGGCGACATCGTCGTGATCCAGGACGCGGACCTGGAATACGATCCGTCGGACATACCGCTGCTGGTTCAGCCGATCGTGAACGGATTCGCCGACGCTGTGCTCGGCACGCGTTTCGGCGGGAGCGGCCCTCACAGGGTGCTCTACTTCTGGCACCGCGTCGGCAACGGCTGGCTGACGCTTCTCTCCAACATGTTCACCAACCTGAACGTGACGGACATGGAGACGGGGTACAAGGCGTTCACCCGGGACGCGTTCCTCGCGATGCACCTGACCAACAACAGGTTCGGAATCGAGCCCGAGATGCTCGCGCGGCTGTCGCAGATGGGCGCCCGCGTTTACGAGGTTCCGGTGAGCTACTACGGCCGGACGTACGCCGAGGGTAAGAAGATCACGTGGCGTGACGGCTTCGCTGCCATCTACCACATAGTGCGGGCGGCGCTGACGGGTAGCCGTCAGGCCACCCTGGCGCTGCCGGTGCGCGGGCGCGCCAACCCGACGATGCAGCGCAAGCTCACGCCGGTCACGCAGCAGCGAGCGCTCACCTGACGCGGTTCCCCGCGGGCGGGCGGTCAACTTGAGGATCGGCACCGGCTTCCACCGGGTGGCAGGCGCGGCCCTGCTGGCGCTCACCCTGCTTCCGGTCCATCGCCTGCTGCGCGGCCGGCAGGTCGGGGTCGCCGGTCACGACATACTCGGCGCAGCGGAGCGTGCCTGGGAGATAATGCTGCTCGGGGCAGTAATCGTTCTCACGATCTCCGTGCTCGCCTCGCGGATTATCTCGTGGGACACCGTTGACGGCTGGCTGCAGCGGATCGCGCGCGCGCTCACGGCGCCATCCCGCGCAAAGTTTGCCGCCGGCGCGGCGATCGTGTGCACCATCCTCACCGCGCTGTTCGCGCTCGTCGTGCTCGACGGCAAGCCGAACCTGGTGGACGCGATGGTGCAGCTGCTGCACGCGCGGTTCATGGCCGAAGGCGCACTCGCCGGCCCCACGACCGTGCCGACGTCTTTCTGGCACATGCAGAACTCGGTGATCACGGAGCCTGGGTGGGTGTCTCATTTTCCGCCGGGATACCCCGTGCTGCTTGCCGTCGGCCACCTGCTGGGAATGCCGTGGCTGGTGAGCGCGCTGATGGCCGGAATGGCTGTCTTCTTCACTGCGCTGGCAGCGGAGCATCTTCTCCCGGAGCGAAAGGCAGCGGTCCGCGTGGGCGTCCTGCTCGCGGCGCAGAGCCCGTTCCTCATCGGCCTGGCCGGCGCGCAGATGAACCACGTCGGCGCCGCTGCATTCATCGCGCTGGCGATGTACGCCGCGGTGCGCGGCGCCGCATCGGGGGCGGGGTGGGCACTGCTCTCCGGAGCGGCGCTCGGTGCCGCTTTCACCATAAGGCCGTTCGCCGCCATCGTCGGCGCCGTGCCGGCCCTGGCCATCGCGTTTCAGGGCATGGATCGCTCCCGATGGAAGCGGCCGGCGCTGCGCACCCTGTACGGCCTGCTGGGCGCGCTGCCGTTCGGGCTCGCGATTGCCTGGTACAACCAGCGGTTCTTCGGGTCCGCGCTGCGGTTCGGCTACGAGTACTCGTACGGTCCCTCGGTCGGCCTCGGCTTTCATCGCGACCCGTGGGGGAATCAGTTCGGGCCGGTCGAGGCGCTGGCTTACACCGCGAGCGACCTCACCACGCTGGGGCAGAACCTCCTGGAGACCCCGCTTTCCGCGGTGGCGATCGTCGGCGTCTATCTGCTGGTCGCAAGGCGCCTGGCATTCGGCGAGAAGATCCTCGCGGCGTGGGCGCTGCTGCCGCTCCTCGCGAACTTCTTCTATTGGCATCACGGGATCTTCATGGGACCGCGGATGCTCAACGAAGTCGCGCCGGTGTGGTGCGTGCTCGTCGCGGTGAGCGCTGCGGGAATCGTCCGCAGCCTCTCACCCGAAATGAACTTCCGCGGTTACTTCGCCCGCACCGCGGCGGCAGTGGCGGCTGTCGCGACGTTCGCGGCCGGTGTCTTCTACCTGGCGCCCGAGCGGATGCTGGCGTACGGCACGTTCATGCCGAGCAGTCGCATCGCGCCGCCGGAGGCACCTGACTCGTCGGTCGTTTTCGTGCACGGCGCGTGGACTTCGAGAATCGTGATGCGGCTTGCCGCCGCGGGGATGCGGCTCGACTCGATCGAGACCGCGATGCGACACAACCCGACGTGCGACGTGGACGCATTCTCCCGTCTGTACTCGCAGCGGAGCCGGGGGCGCGTTGCGACCTCGCTCCCGCGGCTCGACTTCAACGCGGACATTCCGCGCGAGCTGCCGTACGAGACGGTGCGCGGAGAGTACACCATCCGTCCGGGCGCGGGCGCCATGCCGACCGGGTGCGCGCGCGAGTTGCACGCAGACCGGCTTGGCACTCTGGACGTGATGCCCATGCTGTGGCAGGTGCGTGTGCCGGGACTCCGGTCCGGTGGCGCCATCGTCGTGCGCGACATGGGGCCCGAGGAGAACGCGGAGCTGATCGCCGCGCACCCCGGCCTGGTCACGCTGATGTACCACCGGCCGACTCCGGAGTCCGAGCCGGTGCTGGTGCCTTACGCAGAAGCCGCGCGGCAGCTCTGGGGTGACTGACTGATTCAGCCTGCGGCCTGGCCGCCGTACCTCGACAGTTTCCGGTACAGGGTGGACGGATCTATTCCAAGAACTTCCGCCGCCCGCGTCTTGTTACCGCCTTCCTGCTGCAGCACCCACTCGACGTACGCCCGCTCGATCGTCTCCAGCGTCGGGTTCGCGGGCGGACGGTCGGCGACAATGGCTTCCGCGCGCCGCTGCACCACGCGCTCCGGAAGCGCGTCCACCTCGATCGCAGTTCCGGTGGTGAGCAGCGCGGCACGCTCGAGCGCGTTTTCCAGCTCACGGACGTTGCCCGGCCAATCGTAGGCCTGAAGCGCGGCGAGCGCGGCGGGGCCGAGCGTCTTCAGCTCCTCCCCCCGCAGCTCCGCGACGTTGCGCAGGAACAGGTCGGCCAGGAGCGGTATGTCGTCCTTCCGCTCGCGCAGCGGTGGCAGGTGGAGCGAGATCACGTTCAGCCGGTAGTACAGATCGCTGCGGAAGTTGCCGCGCCGGATTTCCTCCTCGAGATCCCGGTTGGTGGCGGCGAGGAGGCGGGCATCTATGGGTATCGCCTCCGTGGCGCCGACGGGGATCACTTCGCGTTGCTGCAGGACGCGCAGCAGCTTGACCTGCGTGGCGGGTGACATCTCTCCGACCTCGTCGAGAAAGAACGTGCCGCCTGTTGCCGCCGCGAACAGCCCCGTCTTGTCCCGGTGCGCGCCGGTGAACGATCCGCGAACGTGCCCGAACAGCTCGCTCTCGAGCAGACTCTCCGGGAGTGCGCCGCAGTTGATGGAGACGAACGGCCCGGACGACCGCCCCGAGATCTCGTGCACGTAGCGCGCAAGGATCTCCTTACCCGTTCCCGACTCTCCCTGCAGCAGCACGATGGACTCGGTCGGGCCGACAGTCTCCGCGACGCGGAGGACCTCGATCCACGTGGCGCTCTTCCCGACCGGCCGGTCGCCGTGCGCCTGCCGGCGGATCTCCGCCTTGAGCGACTTGTTCTCGACGCGCAGGCGCCGATGCTCGGCGGCGCGCCGGAGCAGCGTGAGCAGCTCCTCGTTGCGAAACGGCTTGTGCAGGTAGTAGAACGCACCCTGGTTGACCGCCTCCACCGCCGACTGCAGGCTGGCCTGCGCCGTCATCAGAATCACCGGCGTCTCCGGATCCTGGGCGCGGGCGGCCGTGAGCACGTCTATGCCCGTGACGTTCGGCATCCGGACGTCGGTGATGACGATCTCCGGTTGCAAAGTGGCGAGCTGCTCGAGCCCCACCTTGCCGCCGAGCGCCGTGTGCACGCCGAACCCCTCGTTCTTGAGGAGGATGCGCACCGTTTCAAGTATCGCGGCCTCGTCATCTATCACGAGAACCGTGGGGAGACGATCAGCCATGCATTGTCCTCTGTGCCCTCGCCGGCGTGGCGGTGCGTGGAAGAATGACGGTGAAGCGCGCACCGAAGCTGCTGCTGTCCACGACGACGTGGCCGCCGTGCGCGGCGACGGACCGGTGCACGATCGCGAGCCCGAGCCCGCTTCCCCGCTCCTTGGTCGTGAAGAACGGATCGAACACGCGGTCCAGGATGTTCTGCGGCACTCCCGGCCCCTGATCGCTCACGCGGACCGCGACGCTGCCGCGGAGAAACGCAGCCTCGCCCACGGGAGTCTGCCGCGGTGAGAGCGCCTCGGCCTCCACGAGCACGACCCCACCTGCCGGCGATGCCTGGATCGCGTTCAGTACCAGGTTGAAGATGGCGCGGTGCAGTACGTCGCCGTCGCCATCCACCAGCAGCTCGCGGTCGGGAAGCATCATCGCCAGCGCGACGTTCCGCTCCTGCTCCGGATGCGACTCCGCAAGCTGAACCGCGCCCCGCACGATCTCACGCATGTCGAGCGTGCGGCGCTCGGCGAGATCGAGCCTGGAGAAGTCGAGAAACTCTCCCAGCAGGCGCGACAGGCGGTCGGACTCGCGGGTGACCAGCTCTGCGAGCGAGCGCTCGTCCTCGGTTGCCCGTGCGCTCGTGCCCAGCTGCTCGACCGCACTGCTGATCGCGGCCAGCGGGTTCTTGATCTCGTGTGCCAGGGAGCCGCTCAGCTGAGCTACTGCCTCGAGCCGGTCGGCACGCGCGCGCAGCCGTTGCACGTCTGCCTCGCGCAGGCGGAACATCGCCAGCTCCGCGGCCATCTCGTCGCGGGCAGCGCCGTGCGCCCGGAGCCGCGCGGCAATGAGCCCGCTGCCGAAGGCGACCGCCGCGAACAGCAGCAGCTGGAGAGCGAGCGCGGTGTCGAAGACGGCTTCGTGTGCGAGCAACGCGTCCCCGAAATAGAGCGCGATCCCCAGCGCTGCGACGAGCACCACCCCCGGCGCATCGTGCAGCAGTGCGGCCGCTGCGATGACGAGTATGTAGAGCGCGGCGAACTGGGACTCGCCGCCGCCGGTGACGTGCACGATGGCCGTGACCAGCAACAGGTCGAACAGCGACTGGAGGTAGCGGAACGTCGTCCCGGGCTGTCCGTTGTATACATCCGTGTAGAAAAACGACGCCCCGGTGAAGACGAGGGCGGCTATGAGGGCCGCCGAGGCGATCAGAGTCGAGGCGCCGGCTGCCTGGAGCCAGACCGACACGGCCGCGAAGTACATGGCCGCCGCCAGGACGAGCCGGGCTGCGTAGATCCAGCGCAGGACGCGTCGCACTTCAATAGTAGGCGCTTCCATACCCACCCGCGTGGCGGTTACTTGCAGTCAGCGGCGTGCAAAATGCAAGACGAGTGGTCTGCCGTCAATCACAGGTCTTGCATAGCTTTCCCGGCCTGACTGGTCGCCGGGGAGCCCCTGACCTGGCGGGGATGGCCCCGTGGTGCCTGGCCGGTGTCCTGAAATGGAGAGCTCGTGGAGCATGCGGAGGCGATAGGCGGCGGGGAGTTGATCCTGCAACTCCTCTTCGTGTTACTGCTGGTTTTCGCAAACGCCTTCTTCGTAGCGGCCGAGTTCGCGCTCGTGGCGGCGCGGCGCAGCAGGATTGACCGGGAAGCAGCCGCCGGCGACAGCCGGGCGAAAACAGTACAGAAGGCGTTCAAGCACCTCGACCGGTACATCTCGGGGACGCAGCTGGGGATCACCGTCTCGTCGCTGGCGCTCGGCTGGATCGGCGAGCCCGCGATGGCTGCCCTGTTCGGCTACGTCTTCGACGTCGTGGGGGTGCCCGGAGGTCAGGCGCTCGCGCATGGCACCGCGTTCGTCGTCCTCGCGTTCTTCATCGTCACGTTCCTGCACGTAGTGCTGGGAGAGCTGGCGCCGAAATCGGTGGCGCTCACCCTCCCCGAGGCCACGAGCAAGCTCGTCACGGCGCCACTGGTGCTCTTCTCCCGCCTGATGTCGCCGCTGATATCGCTGTTCAACGGCGCCGCGAACCTGATCCTCCGGGCCGTGGGAATCCAGCCGGTCTCGGAGCTGCATTCGGTTCACTCGCCGGATGAGCTGCGACTGCTGGTGATGCAGTCGCGCGCGCACGGCGCGTTGAACGAATCGGACAGCGCGATGCTCGCCGGCGTTTTCGACTTTCACAACAAGAAGGTGGTGGACGTGATGCGCCCGCGAACCGACGTGGTCGCGATAGACATCGAGTCGTCGGAAGAGGAGGTGCGCGAGATCCTGCGGAACGAGCGGTACTCGCGATATCCGGTTTTCCGGGAGACGCTGGACGACGTGATCGGCGTATTCCTGGCGAAGGATCTGTGGCTGAGACAGGGCAACGCTCCCTTCGTCCTGGAGAACTTCCTGCGCGAGGCGCTGTACGTGCCGGACACGCGCCCGGCAACGCGCGTGCTCGACGACCTCCGCCGCACGCGGGCGCACATGGCGGTCGTGCTCGACGAGTACGGCGGGACGGCGGGGATCGTCACGCTGGAGGACCTGGTGGAGGAAGTGGTCGGCGACATTTCCGACGAGTACGACCTGGCTGCACGCACGGCGTTCGAGGACAACGGGGTTCTGGAGCTGGCCGGCTCGCTGTCGCTGATAGACGTGCGCTCCGACCACCGGCTCCCGATTCCCGAAGGGGAGTGGACGACGCTGGGAGGTTTCGCTTTCGCCCAGCTCGGCAGACTGCCGCGCGTAGGCGACCGGGTCGGGTTCCCCGGCGGCGAGCTGGAGGTGGTCGCGATGGACGGCCGGCGCGTGGCCGCGCTCCGGGTCCACCGCGGGGCACCGTCGGCCGCGGCGTAGTGCAGCAACGGGTTCTCCTCGCGGCAGCGCTGTACGTGGCTGCTGCCTGCACGGTTCCCGAGGAGCAGGAGATCTCACTCGGTGCGGAGGCGGCCGGCGAGATCAACGCGCAGGTACCGCTGATCGAGGATCCCTACGTGGTGGGTTACGTGCAGCGGCTTGGCCAGGAGATCGCCGGCCAGACCGAGCGGAGCGGCCTTACCTGGCATTTCCATGTGGTGGACAGCCCGCAGATCAATGCCTTCGCGCTCCCCGGCGGCTACATATACGTGAACCGCGGCCTGATCGAGGCGACCGGCTCGGTATCCGAGCTGGCGGGTGTGCTCGGCCACGAGATCGGCCACATCGTGCAGCGCCACTCGATCGAGCAGATGCAGAAGCACACCGGAGCGAGCGTCGGGATCGCCATTCTGTGCTCCGTGACCAACGCGTGCGAGAGCGAGGTCGGGAGAGCGGCAGTGCAGGTCGGCGGCTCGTTCGTCCTCGCGCGCTACAGCAGGCGCGACGAGCTGGAAGCAGACTCCGAAGCGGTGGTGAACGTGATGCGTGCGGGCATTCACCCTTCAGGAGTGCCGCAGCTGTTCGAGCGGCTGGTGAAGGCGCGTGAGGCAGCACCGTCAGCGCTGGAGAGCTGGTTCGCGTCCCATCCGCTGGAGGAGTCGCGGATCAACGCGGCGATGGAGCTGATCGCGCGTCTCGCGCCGGAGGAGCTGCAGGGGCTCCGCACCGACGACGCGGAGTACGCGCGGTTCCGCCAGCGCGTCGCCGCACTTCCGCCGTCACCTGAGCCACCCGCACCGGAAGCACTGGGCCAGCCGCTGCCATAGCCCCGCGATTACGCCGTTGGCTCCCCGGCGAGGGACTCCAGGACGGCTGCATCCAGACCGTGTCCTCCTTCAAACCGCATCATTCGCGGATCGAGGCCGTGTCCCCGCAGGACCCGCTCCTCTTCCTCGACCGCTGCGTCGGGCGCAAACCGGTCGTCACGGCCAGCGACGAGCACCAGCGGAATCGCGCCAAGCCTGGCGAGCGGCTGACCCGCCAGCAGGTCGCGGGGCATCGACCCACCCCACAGCACGAGGAGCGACGGCCTGGCACTGCCGAGCGCTGCCCACCGTGCAGCAGTCGCCGCGCCCTGCGAGAAGCCGAAGGCAATCAGCCGCACATCGTCTGACGGGGGCTTCACCTGGCGCCAGAGCGCGTCGAGATACTCGACGTAATCGTTGATCTCCGCCTGCCGGTCCTCGCGCGTCATCCACGACGCGCCCACGCGCGCGGTGCCGTGCGACTCGCCTCCGGGCGGATCCAGATAGAACCGCGACAGCGCCTCCGGCGCCACGATCCGGCGCGCGTCGGTGGCTATGGCCTCGAACCCCCGCGCGAAGCGCACGGCGCGCTGGCCGTAGCCGTGGCACACGACCCACACCTCGCGTACGCTGTCGCCGGCCCCGCCCAGCATGACGTAGCGGGCGGTACGGCTGACAGGCAGGTGGTGCTCGGAGAGCGCCACCTGCCTGCCGGCCGTTTCCAGCGTATCAGACTGCGTCGCTCAGACTGGTGAAGTTGAAGTCCCTCGCCTTCACCGGCGGGACGATCACGTTCGAGCCGTCGCCGCTCTCGTCCGAATTCACGCGCACCGGACGGCCGAGCATCTCGATGTTGTTGAGCAGGAAGATCGGCGACTCGTTCCAGCGCATGTTCTTGATGGAGCGCGTGACACGGCCGTTCTCGATGAGGAACGTCCCGTCGCGCGTGAGCCCGGTGAATAGAATGGTGCGCGGATCCACCGGCCGGATGTACCAGAAGCGCGTGACGAGAACACCCCGCTGCGTACTCGCCACCATGTCTGCAATGCTGGCGTCGCCGCCACTCATCCGGAAGCCACCCGCGGCGGCCGTCGGCTCGACGTTCTGCCGCTGCGCCCAGTACCGGTCGTAGTTCAGGTTGCGGACGATCCCGTTCTCGATCCACACCACCCGCTTCGTCGGCAGGCCCTCGAAGTTGAAGGCCCCGACCCGCAGCTCCGGGTCGTTTGGATCCGACACGATCGTCACGCGGGAGTCAACGATCTTCTCGCCGATCTTGTTGCCGCCGCCGGCCTTCGAGAAGAACGAGCGCCCCTCGTCAGCATTGCGCGCACCGATGGAACCCTGGATCAGCTGCACCAGGTTTGCGACCGCCGTCGGCTCGAGCACGACGGTGTAGCGGCCCGGCTCGATCGCCACAGGATCGCGCGAGCGCACCGCCTTCTCTATGGCGATCTGCCCGAGCTCCGCCGCGTTCATCTGCGCCCAGTTGTTGTGCGTGGCCCCTGCCCATCCGGAGCCCGTGCCGTCGGGAGTGCGCACCGTGGTGGTGAGCGCACTCAGCGCGTTCCTGTTGTACGCGAACAATCCCTTCGAGTTGGAGAGCGAAAACGCCCCCATGTTCGACACGATGAAACCGGTCGATACCAGGTTCGCTGCGCGCGCCTGCTCCGTGATCGCGCGAACGGCCTCGGCGCGCTGTGCCGGAGACGGAGGAGCGGCTTCCGGTGGCTGCTGTGCGGGCTGATACTGCTGCGGGCCCAGCTCCGGCATGTTCTCCGGATCCTCCGGCGCAAGTCGCGCGAGCGCCTCGCTCCTCTGCACCACCTGCGCGAGCGACTCGTCGTCCAGGCGGTTGGTGCTCGCGGACGCGACCCGGCGGCCGAACACGCTGCGCACCGTCACCGTGGCGTTGTAGTTGTCACCCGACGTCGAGATCTGGTTCTCGGCGAAGCGTGTGTTGGCGCGCGCGCCGCTGTTGATGATGATGCGCGTCTCGTCCGCGGTGGCGGAGCGAAGCGCCTGCTGGCCGATCCGCTGCGCCTCTTCCTGCGAGAGGTAGAGCGCCGGGCCCTGGCTGAACAGAGATTTCGGGCGGCTCACGCTGTCCTCCCGGTGTTGATCACGTTGATCTGCCGGTGCCGCGTCGGCGGGCAGCCGTGACTCACCGCGTTCGACTGGCTCGGCTGGCCCTTACCATCGTTCATTGCCCCGCCAAGTATGTAGCTGCCCTTGCCGCCGATCATGTCCATGGCGTTCCAGAACTCCGGTGTGCGCATCTGGTACGCGACGTCCTTGAGCATCCCCACTATTTTGCCTCCGCGAATTTCGTAGAACACCTGGCCGCCGAACTGCGCGTTGTATCTCTGCTGATCGATCGAGAAGGAGCCCTCACCCATGATCGCGATCCCGCGGTCGGTCGCCGCGATCAGGTCCTCCCACGTGTGGTCCTGCTCGCCCGGCATCAGCGACACATTCGGCATGCGCTGGAACTGCACGTCCGCCCACGACTGCGCATAGGAGCAGCCGTGTGAGCGCGTCTCCTGCCCCTGTGACTTGTACCACCAGTCGAGCCACATCGCCTGCTCGCGCGTGGTCTGATAGTCGTTGAAGATCCCGTCCTTCACGATCATGAAGTCGTCGGGCTTGACGCCCTCGTCGTCCCAGCCGGTCTGCGACAGCGATCCGTGCTCGGAGCGGTTGCCCTGCACGTTCATGAAGTCGGGACCGTACCTGAACTTCCCGAGGAACTGATCCGCGGGAGCGAGGAAGCTGGTGCCGGCATAGTTCGCTTCGTATCCCATGGCGCGGTCCAGCTCGGTTGGATGCCCGATGGACTCGTGAATCGTGAGCCACAGGTGTGTCGGGTGCAGCACCAGATCGTACCGTCCGACCTCCACCGGCTTGGCGGTGAGCTTCTGCACCGCCTCCTCCGCCCAGCGCGGCGCGTTCTCGACGAACCGCGCATCCAGGACGTGCTCGTAGCCGAGCCCGCGCGGCTGCACGTCGTTCCCCTGCCGGGTCTGGAAATCGCCGCGCGCCATGTCCACCGCCGTTACCGTCAGGTTTGGCGCGGAGCGGATGACCGTCTGCACGATGAAGGAGCCGTCGGTCGTGGCTAGCGTCTTCTCTTCCTTCATGAAGTTCATGAAGGAATTCACGAACCTGGCACCCTGCACCTGCAGCGCCGCTGCGTTCGCGGCCAGCAGCAGCTGGGCCTTGTCCTCGATCGGCACGGTGAAGGGATCTATCCGTGCGGGGCTGCGCCACTCGACATCGCCAACGGGCGTTACTGGTGCGAGCACGTGCGGCTTCACCTGCGCGGCCCTGTTCGCCTGCGCCTGAGCAACCGCCTGGCGCGCTACCGCCGCGACGTCGTCGCGGGTGAGCCGGCTGGTGGCGGCGAACCCCCAGGCACCGCCGACCAGTGCGCGGACGCCGATGCCGAACGTCTGGCTCGACTGAGTCGCCTGCACGCGCTGCTCGCGGGTGAAGATGAACTCATCGCGCCGGTCGGAAACCCGGACGTCGGCGTATTGCGCGCCGGCAGTGCGCGCCTCGTCGAGCGCGAGCATGGCCAGCGAGCGAATGCTCGCGTCGCCGACGCTGCCCTGCGGGGTGGCCGGCGCCGCGACGGTTCCCGGCGTCGGCCGGCACCCACCCAGCACCACCGCGCCCAGCGCGGCGGTCGAGGCTGTCTTGAGAAAATCTCTGCGATTGTGCGACAAGCTTACCTCTCTTCGTGAGACAGTTTGAGCGCTAGCTGCCTGTGTTGATCACGTTGATCTGCCGGAACCGAGCGGCCGGACAACCGTGGCTGACGGCATTGGACTGTGCCGGCTGTCCCTTTCCGTCGTTGAAGGTACCGCCCAGCAGGTAACTGCTCCTGCCGCCGATCATGTCCATCGCGTTCCAGAAGTCGGGAGTGCGCATCTGGTACGCCACGTCCTTGAGCATTCCGACGATCCGGCCCCCGCGAATCTCGTACGCGACCTGCCCGCCGAACTGCGCGTTGTACCGCTGCTGATCGATCGAGTAGGACCCGCGCCCCAGGATGGCAATGCCGCGGTCGGTGGCCGCGATCACGTCCTCCCAGCTGAGATCCTGCTCGCCCGGCATCAGCGAAACATTCGGCATCCGCTGGAACTGGACGTCCGACCACGATTCCGCATACGAGCAACCGTGGGATCGGGTTTCCTGTCCCTGCGACCTGTACCACCAGTCGAGCCACATAGCCTGCTCGCGCGTTGTCTGGTAGTCGTTGAAGACGCCGTCCTTCACGATCATGAAGTCGTCGGGTTTGACACCTTCGTCGTCCCAACCGGTTTGCGCCAGCGAGCCGGGCTCGGACCGGTTCCCCTGGACGTTCATGAACTCGGGGCCGTACCTGAACTTGCCGAGCTGCTGCTCCGGGGGCGCCAGGAAGCTGGTGCCCGCGTAGTTGGCCTCGTGCCCCATCGCGCGGTCGAGCTCGGTGGCGTGGCCGATGGACTCGTGGATCGTGAGGAAGAGATGAGTCGGGTGCAGCACCAGGTCGTAGCGCCCGACCTCGACCGGCTTCGCGCTCAGCTTCTGCACCGCCTCCTCCGCCCAGCGGGGGGCGTTCTCGACGAACCGCGAGTCGAGGACGTGCTCGTAGCCGAGCCCCATCGGCTGCACTTCGGTGGACTGCCGCGTCTGGAAATCGCCCCGCTGCGTGTCCACCGCCGTGACCGTCATTCCCGGGTTGGAGCGGATGACCGTCTGCACGATGTAGCTGCCATCGGAGGTGGCGAGCGTCTTCTCCTCCTTGACGAACGCCACCTGCGAGGTGACGAGGCGCACGCCCTTGACCGCCAGCCCGGCCTCGTTCGCGGAGATCAGCAGGTTCGCCTTCTCCTCCAGGGAGATCGTGAACGGATCTATTCGCACGGGGCTGCGCCACTCGCCGGCCGGCACGGGGGTGACGGGCGCGAGAACGTTGGGACGGATCAGTGTAGCGGCGTTCGCCCGGGCCTGGGCCACTGCCGCCCGTGCCACGCGGACCACTTCGTCGCGCTCGAGGCGGCTGGACGCGGCGAATCCCCACGCGCCACCGGCCATCGCGCGCACGCCGAAACCAAACGTTCTGCTGTACGAGCTGAACTGCACCCGGCGATCGCGCGTCCCGATGTTCTCGTCCTGCCGGTCGGAGATGCGGACGTCCGCGTAGCTGGCGCCCGCGCCCTTCGCCGCCTCGAGGGCGAGCATCGCCAGCTCCCGCACGCCCGCATCGCCGGCGCTGGCCTGCGGCGCGGGCGCGGCGACGACGGTGCCGGGAACCGGACGGCAGGCACCGAGCACGGCCGCACCAGCGGCAGCGACGGATGCGGTGCGCAGGAAGTCGCGACGGCTATGAAGGGAAGACACGCTCTGGAAGTATATCGGACGCGCGGACATCTTCCACCGCCCATGCACCGAGCCCGATGGCCCCTCCGTATTTCCCTCCTTTGCTGCTGCGCGCTTCTGTGCGGGGCGACTGCCGCTGCGCAGGTCCCTGCCGGGCAGGACGTGGGGATCGTGCGGGCGGTGCGCGCGTCATCCGCCATCCAGATTGACGGCCGCCTGGACGAAACGGCGTGGGCGGCGGCACCGGTCCACTCCGGTTTCGTGCAACGCGATCCCGACGAAGGCCAGCCGTCCTCCGAGCTGACCGAGGTGCGCGTCCTGTACGACGGCGATGCGCTGTACGTGGGAGGCCGGCTGTTCGACAGGGACCCCGGCCGCATCAGGGCGCGTCTCGCGCGCCGCGACGAGCCGATCTGGAACGCCGACGTGCTCGAGGTCTACATAGACTCGCAGAACGACGGCCTGAGCGCGTACGTCTTCCGCATCACTCCTGCCGGCGCGATGCGGGATGCGACGATGGACGCGAACCTCGGCCAGGACAATTCGTGGGACGCCGTGTGGGAAGGCGCCGCCGTGATGGACTCGCTTGGATGGAGCACGGAGCTGCGGATCCCTTTTGGCCAGCTGCGCTACACCACGGGCGCGGCCGACTCCGTCTGGGGGATCCAGTTCAGCCGGGTCATCGGCTGGCGGGCGGAGACGTCGTTCCTTCCCGCCCGCCCGAAAACGAGCGCGCAGAGCCCCGCGGACTGGGCGCGACTCGTGGGACTCAGTGAGCTGCCCCGCCGTCGTCAGGTCGAGCTGGTTCCGTACGTCGCGACCCGTTCCGAGTATCTCGGCTCCGAGCCCGGCAACCCGTTCCGCGGCGGTGGCGAGACGCGGCTCACCGCGGGTGCGGACCTGCGCTACGGCGTCACCAACAACCTGACGCTGAGCGCGACCGTGAACCCGGATTTCGGGCAGGTTGAGGTGGATCTTGCCAGGATCAACCTGACGCACAACGAGCTGTTCTTTCCGGAGCGGCGGCCGTTTTTCGTCGAGCGCGCGGAGACGTTCCGCTTCGGCCAGGCGCGGTTCGCCTCTGCGTCGCCGCTTCAGTTCCACTCGCTTGGCAACGTCAGCTCAGCTTCATCGCTGCTGAATCCCTTCAGCTTCGACGCATTCCACTCACGCCGCATCGGACGCGCGCCACAGCTGAACGTGGCAAGCCAGTATCTGTTTGTGGACACGCCGGAAGAGGCGACGATCGCCGGAGCGGTGAAGCTCACAGGCCGGACTGCGCGCGGGCTGAGCATCGGCGTGCTCGACGCGGTGACGATGCGCGAGGAAGCCGACGTCGTGCTCGGTGACGGACAGCGCGGTACCGCGACGGTCGAGCCGATGACGAACTATCTCGTCGCCCGCGCGCGGCAGGAGATGCGCGGCGGAAACACCGTGGCCGGCGCTCTGCTCACCGCGGTGAACCGCGACCTGGGCGATCCAGCGACGGCCGCGGCGCTCAGGCGCGACTCGTATTTCACCGGACTCGACTTTCAGCAGAGCTGGCGGCAGCGGGAGTGGTCGTTCGATGCGGCAGCGGGCGCAAGCCTGGTGGCCGGGACGGAAGAAGCGATCGCGGCGACGCAGCAATCATCCGTGCGCTACCTGCAGCGGCCAGATCGCAGAACGGAGCGCTTCGACCCGACGCTGCGACGGCTCGATGGCACGACGTGGCACGCGGGGTTCGCGAAGAACTCCGGACGACACTGGCTGGGGAATCTGTTTTACCGGGAAGTGTCGCCCGGCCTCGAGGTGAACGACGTCGGATTTCAGACCATTGCCGGCTTTCGCGCCTTCACCTGGAGCATCGCGTACAAGGAGGACGCGCCCGGCAGGTTCGTGCGCAACTACATGATTCGTCCGCACGGCCTCGTGGCGCACAACTGGGACGGCTTTCTGGGCCGGAACCTCGTGGGGCTGTCCGCGGAGTGGACGTTCAACAACTTCTGGCAGGTGATGATCCGCCCGGAATGGAACCGGGGAGGGCTCGACCCGTACCTGGCTCGCGGCGGTCCAGCCATGCGGAGGCCGGACCTCGACCGGCTCGACGTGGCGCTCATCTCCGACAGGCGAAAGGCCTGGTCCACCGACATCGGCTACGTTCGCGATACAGACGAGACCGGCTCGTGGCTCCACTCCTTCAATTCCTCGTTCGACTGGCGGCCGTTCTCGCAGCTCCGGCTCAACGCCAGCCCCGGTTACGTCAACCGGCTCGCGACTGCGCAGTACGTCACGCAGTTCAGCGACGCGTCGGCCACGGGCACGTTCGGACGGCGGTACGTGTTCGGCGCGCTGCGGTACCAGGAGCTGTCGCTCACGACCCGAGTGGACTGGACGTTCTCGCC
>DASUUI010000103.1:0-3951 GCA_036374155.1 Gemmatimonadaceae bacterium
GAAGCTCAGCTCGCCTTCGAGCGTGCCGAATACGCGACCGCGCTCGAGCTGTGCAGGCGCGTTCTGACGGTACGTCCCGCGTACGCGGACATGCGCAACCTCGCGGGCATCACGCTCGCACTCCTGGGCGACTCCGAGGCCGCACTCGAGGAGCTGAACGCCGCCATCGCGATCAACCCCGAGTACGTCGAGGCGCTGCTCAATCGTGCGCTCGTCCTGAACGACCTGGGTCGTTTCGACGAGGCGCGGGCATCCCTCGAGCGCGCCGGGGCGCGTGAAAAATCCGCGCTCGAGGGGATCCCGGCGATCGCGGCTGCACGCATCGCTAACGCACACGTCGATGTAGGGGATCTGTACATGACGGCGGGTGCCTACGCGCGCGCCCTGAAGGAGTACCGCTCCGCGCTGGAGCTGCGTCCCGCGTTCCCCGACGTGCGTCACAAGGCCGCACGCGCGATGCTCGAGCTGGGGCGCACCGAAGAGGCCGTGCGGATGCTGCGTCGGGTGGTGCTGGAGACGCCTTCGTACATGCCGGCAAGGCTGGACCTGGGTCTCGCGCTCTACCGCAACGGACAGCCGGACGCAGCGCGTGCGGAGTGGGACGCCTGCCGCGGTGAGGGCGAGGATTCCCCGCAGCTGCGCGCGTACCTGGCGCTCCTCGAGCGGGACCAGCCGCGCCGTCCGAAGGACGCCTAAATCAGGACACGCGCCGTCGCGCCCAGCTCGACCAGCGCGCGGAAGTAGGGAATCGTGCGCTCGAGCCCGGCCTCCAGGCTGTGCGCGGGCTCCCATCCGAGGATCTGGCGGGCTCGCGTTATGTCCGGTCGGCGAACTTTGGGATCGTCAGTCGGCAGTGGCAGGGAACGGATCTCGGCGCGACTCCCGGTCATCGCGATCACCTTTTCCGCCAGCTGGCGCACCGTGAACTCGGTCGGGTTGCCGATGTTCACGGGCTGCACTTCATCCGACATGAACAGGCGATAGATGCCGTCCACCTCGTCGGCAACGTAGCAGAACGAGCGCGTCTGCGAGCCGTCACCGTAGACGGTCAATGCCTCACCCCGCAGTGCCTGTACGATGAAGTTCGAAACGACGCGACCGTCCGCGGGTCGCATGCGCGGTCCGTAAGTGTTGAAGATCCGGACGATGCGCGTTTCGATCCCATGATAGGTGTGGTACGCCATGGTCAGAGCTTCGGCGAAGCGCTTCGCCTCGTCGTAAACGCCGCGCGGTCCGATCGGGTTAACATGACCCCAGTAGCTCTCGGGCTGAGGGTGCACCTGCGGGTCCCCGTAGACCTCCGATGTCGACGCGAGCAGGTAGCGGGCGCCCTTCGCCTTGGCGAGACCGAGTGTCTTGTGCGTGCCCAGCGAGCCGACCTTGAGGGTCGGGATGGGATGCTCGAGGTAGTCGATCGGACTCGCAGGGCTGGCAAAGTGCAGCACGCCATCGAGCGTCCCCTCGACGTACACGAAGTTGACGACATCGTGCTCGATGAAGCGGAATGCGCGGTTGCCGATCAGGTGTGCGATGTTGTCGGGCGATCCCGTGATGAAGTTGTCCATGCCGATGACCTCGTGGCCTTCGGCGAGGAAGCGGTCGCAGAGATGGGAGCCGAGAAAGCCCGCTGCGCCGGTGATCAGAATCCGCATCGCCTCTCCAGGTGGGTTGTTGGCGGAGCCCAAGCTAGTGTGTCACGCGGCAGCAGGCGAGCATGTCTGCGCCGCCCCGCAATAGGAGTAACCCATTTCGTCCAGGCTGCTGCTCGTCGCCGGGGCCCGCCCCAATTTCATGAAGATCGCACCCATCGTTTGGGCCGCCCGCGAGCGTGGCGTGCAGCCGGTGCTGGTCCACACCGGCCAGCACTACGACGAGGGCATGTCGAGCGCCTTCTTCAGCGACCTGGCGCTGCCCGAGCCGGATCACTTCCTGGGGTGTGGCGGCGGATCGCACGCCGTGCAGACCGCGCGCGTGATGGAGCGTTTCGAACCCGTCCTGCTCCAGCACCGGCCGGACTGGGTAGTGGTCGTCGGGGACGTGAATTCGACACTTGCCTGTGCCCTGGTCACGGCCAAGCTGCGCCACGACTGGGGGGCGCGCATCGCGCACGTCGAAGCCGGATTGAGGAGCCACGACTGGCGGATGCCGGAAGAAGTGAATCGCGTACTGACCGACCGGCTGTCCGACATCCTGCTGACGCCGTCGCGCGACGCGCATGACAACCTGGTCGCGGAGGGCATCCCCGCCGAGCGTGTCCGCTTCGTCGGCAACGTGATGATCGATTCGCTGCTGCGCACCGTGTCCGAGCCATGGGCGGGGCTGTCGCTCGGGATTCCCGAGCGCTACATGGTCCTGACCATTCATCGGCCTGCACTGGTGGACGACGAGCGCCAGCTCAGCACTGCCCTGGCGGGGATCGAGCGGGCGGCGCAGAAGCTTCCCGTCGTGTTTCCGGTACATCCCCGCACCCGTGCCCGCCTCGCCGATCTCGGCGGACGGCTCAGCGAACACATCCACGTCGTGGACCCGCTGGGCTACCGCGACATGGTGCACCTGATCAGCCGGGCCGCTGCCGTGATCACCGATTCGGGTGGGCTGCAGGAGGAAACGACGGCCCTCGGCGTGCCCTGCCTGACCCTGCGCGAGAACACGGAGCGCCCGATCACGATCACGGAGGGGACCAACCGACTCGTCGAGTGGCCGCTCACCCCGGAGCGCATTCTCCGTGGCGCCGAGGATGCGCTCGCTCGTGGGACACAGGTGCCGGCACCACGCCCGGAGGGATGGGATGGCCGCGCCGGGGAGCGCATCCTGGACGCGCTGCTCGGCGCGGGTGCGGTTGAACCGGCGGCAGGGAGCGGAGTAGGATAGCTCATGGCCACCACTGCTCCCACGGTCCCGGATCGGGACGCGCTCGCCGCGCTGCCCGCGCGGCTGCGCGACTCGATCGAGCCGTACGTCGACCGCCTCGACGTGGGGATGATCGCGCGCGCCTACCGGTTCAGCGAGGCGGGGCACGAGGGGCAGAAGCGAGCGTCCGGCGAGGCGTATCTGGAGCACTGCGTCGAGGTCGCGAAGATCCTGGCCGATCTGCACCTCGATACACTCTCCGTGGCGACCGCCCTGATCCACGACGTCGTCGAGGACACGCCCTTCACGCTGGAAGACGTGGAGCGGGAGTTCGGGGCGCAGGCGGCGCGCATCGTCGATGGCGTGACGAAGATCGGCAAGGTGCAGTTCCGTTCGACCACCGAGCAGCAGGTCGAGAACTACCGCAAGCTGATGTTGTCCATGGCCCAGGACGCGCGCGTCATCCTGATCAAGCTCGCGGACCGGTTGCACAACATGCGGACGCTCGAGCACCTGCGACCGGACAAGCGGCGGCGCATCGCACAGGAGACGCGCGAGATCTACGCGCCGCTCGCGCACCGGCTCGGTATGGCGATGATCCGGTGGGAGCTGGAGGACCTGGCGTTCAAGCACCTCGAGCCAGAGGCGTACCGTGAGCTGGCGAAGAAGATCGCGGACAAGCGCGCCGAGCGGGAAGAGCACATCGAGGCGCTGCGCCACCCGCTGGAGGATGAGCTGCGCAATGCGGGCATTCCGTGCGAGGTGTACGGCCGACCGAAGCACCTGTGGTCCATCCATCGCAAGATGCAGAAGCGGAGCCGTCCGTACGAGGAGATCTACGATCTGATGGCGATCCGCGTGGTCACGGACACCATAGCCAACTGCTATCATGCGCTTGGCGTCATCCACAACAAGTGGACGCCGCTCCAGGAACGCTTCCACGACTACATCGCAACGCCGAAGTCCAACATGTACCGCTCGCTGCACACGACCATCTTCGGGCCGGGCGGGCGGCTGTACGAGATCCAGATCCGAACCCAGGAGATGCATCGCACGGCGGAGCACGGTATCGCCGCCCACTGGCGCTACAAGGAGGGTGCG
>DASUUI010000104.1:0-11991 GCA_036374155.1 Gemmatimonadaceae bacterium
GCTGCCAAGGATCGCGGCCAGCCCGTGACCCAGTTCAGCGCCATGAGCAAGCTCCTTGCGAGTGAGACGGCGATGTGGGTGACCACCCAGGCAATTCAGATAATGGGCGGCTATGGTTACATGAAGGATTATCCGCTCGAACGGTTGTTTCGCGACGCGAAAGCGACCGAGATTTACGAAGGCACCTCCGAGATCCAGCGTGTGGTGATCGCGCGGGAGCTGTACGCGACATCGTAGGCTGGTTGCGGCGGGCACAACACAACCACAACTCCTGATCCCTTGCAAATCTTCGATCGCCTTGCTGAGATGGGCCACGAGCAGGTCATGCTCTGCAGTGATCCGGCCAGCGGCTATCGTGGAATCATCGCGATCCACGACACGACGCTCGGCATCGCTCTCGGCGGAACCCGCTTCTGGCGGTATGACACCGACGAAGACGCGCTGATTGACGCTCTTCGTCTTTCGCGGGGCATGACATACAAGAGCGCCGTCGCCGGGCTGAACCTCGGGGGCGGCAAGTCGGTCATCCTGGGTGACCCGAAGACGACGGACCGGGAAGCGATCTTCCGGGCGCACGGCCGTTTCGTGGACACGCTGGGCGGCCGCTACATCACGGCGGAAGACGTCGGGACGACGACCTCCGACATGGACTTCGTGGCGCGGGAGACGAAGTACGTCGCCGGACTTGCCGGTAAATCCGGTGATCCATCGCCGGTGACTGCCCACGGTGTGTTCCGCGCGATTCTTGCCTCGGCGCACACGCGCTGGGGATCGGACGACATCAGCGGGCGGACCGTCGCGCTGCAGGGGTGTGGCCACGTGGGGCGTTACCTCGCGGGCGAGCTGCACGAGGCCGGCGCGAAGCTGGTGGCCACGGACATCGAGGCTGACCGCGTGCAGCGTGTCGTGAGCGAGACCGGCGCGCGTGCGGTCGCACCGGACGCGATTTACGACGTGGAAGCCGACATCTTCGCGCCGTGCGCCCTGGGCGGGATCCTGAACGACAAGACGATCCCGAAGCTGCGGGTCGAGATAGTGGCGGGGGGCGCGAATAACCAGCTGCTCGAGGAGCGGCACGGGCAGGCGCTGCACGATCGCGACATCCTGTATGCGCCCGACTACGTCGCCAACGCCGGTGGCGTGATCAACGTGTACGGCGAGCTCGGCGGCTGGGACGAGCGTCGCTCGCTGGAAAAGGCCGACGAGATCTACGACACAGTCGTAAGCGTCTTCGAGATCGCAAAGGCAGACGGGCTTCTTCCGCACGAAGCTGCCGACCGGCTGGCCGAGCGCCGCCTGGAGCAGGCGAAGCAGCGCAGGAGCGCGCGCCGTGAGTGAGCGCATCCCGATAGCCGCGGATCATGCCGGCTTCGCGCTCAAGCAGAAGCTTGTGGGAACCATCCGCGAGCTGGGATACGAGCCGCAGGACATGGGTGCGCACTCGCCTGACCCCTCGGATTATCCCGATCTCGCGCACCCGGTCGCGCAGGCAGTGTCAGAGGGGAGCGCAGAACGAGGCGTGCTCCTCTGCGGCAGCGGCATCGGTATGGACATCGTTGCCAACAGGTATCCCGGTGTGCGCGCGGCGCTGGTGTGGGACCCGGAGATCGCGGAGCTGTCGCGCAAGCACAACGACGCGAACGTGCTCGTGCTGCCCGCGCGGTTCATCACGGAGGACGCCGGAGTCGAGATTCTCAGACGCTGGCTGGCCACGGGATTCGAGGGCGGCCGGCACGAAAGGCGTGTAGAGAAGATCGAGCCGCACGCGTCGCGGTCGGGAGCAGCGGGGAAGGCTCCATGACTGCCGGAGCTACCAGCCGCGCGGGCTCCACGTTCCCCACGCTTGCCGCGGCCGACCCGGACATTGCGAGGTTGATAGTCGAGGAAGTCGAGCGTCAGCGAGACGGGATCGAGCTGATAGCGAGCGAGAACTTCGTGTCGAGCGCGGTACTGGAGGCGATGGGCACCCCGCTCACGAACAAGTATGCCGAGGGCCTCCCCGGGAAACGGTATTACGGCGGCTGCGAGGTCGTGGATCAGGTGGAGCAGATCGCGATAGACCGCGTGAAGCAGCTGTTCGCGGCCGAGCACGCGAACGTGCAGCCGCACTCGGGCGCGCAGGCGAACGCGGCGGTGTATCTCGCATTCCTGCGCCCTGGCGATACCGTGCTGGGCCTCGACCTGTCGCAGGGCGGCCATCTGACGCATGGCTCTCCGGTGAACTTCTCGGGATTGCTGTACAACGCGGTGCACTACGGCGTCCACCAGGACACTGGACGCATCGACTACGACAGGATGCGCGAGATCGCGCGCGAGAAGCGGCCGCAGATGATAATCGCTGGCGCCAGCGCATATGCCCGCGTGATCGACTTCGAAGCGTTCGCCAGCGTCGCCGCCGAGGTTGGCGCGAAATTCGTGGTCGATATGGCGCACATCGCGGGACTTGTTGCGGTGGGACTGCACCCCTCGCCTATCCCGCACGCCGATGCCGTCACCAGCACGACGCACAAGACGCTGCGTGGTCCGCGCGGCGGACTGATTCTGTGCCGGGCTGAGCATGCCAAAGTCGTGGACAAGGCCGTCTTCCCCGGCACGCAGGGCGGGCCGCTGGAGCACGTCATCGCAGCCAAGGCGGTTGCGTTCAAGGAAGCTCTGGAGCCGGCATTCGCCGAGTACTGCCGGCAGGTGATTACCAACGCGCAGGCACTCGCTGCCGCGATGATGGAACGGGGCTACGACATCGTTTCCGGTGGCACCGACACGCACCTCTTCCTCGTGGACCTCCGGAACAGGGGGCTCACAGGCAAGATCGCAGAGCGGGCCCTCGACCAGGCCGGGATAACCGTGAACAAGAACACCGTGCCGGGTGAGACGCAGTCACCATTCGTGACCAGCGGCATCCGCATCGGGACGCCGGCCGTGACCACGCGTGGCATGGGAGAGTCAGAAATGCGCACCATAGCCGAACTGATCGACAGCGTGCTTACGGCGCCGGAAGACGAGTCCGTCGCGCGGAAAGTGCGCGGGGAGGTGCGTGATTTGACTGGCGGGTTTCCGCTCTACACCTCATCATACCACCGTGCAGACCTCGAGTAGACGGTGGTAGGGCTCGCATTCCGCGACGGCGTGATGGATCGCATCCGCCTGCGCGAGCGGCGCTTCGACGAGCAGGCATACCTGTTCGTGCTGTCGTCGCTCGAGTTCTGTCAGGCGCAGCTGCCTGAGCGGCGTCACATCGCCGGCGCAGAGCTGGCGGTCGCGTGTCGCGATCTGGCGCTCCAGCGGTGGGGGCTCATGGCACGGATGGTTCTCGACCACTGGGGGATTCGCTCGACCGCGGACGTCGGCGCCGTGGTGTTCGTGCTCGTCGAGCTGGGGTTCCTGCTGTCGCAGCCTACAGACGACGTCGCCGATTTCCTGGACGTGTACGATTTCGAGACGGCCTTCGAGCGCGAGTATCCCTGGGGCGCGGCTCGCTGCGCCTGACGGCGCCGACGATCACCTCAGCCGCAGCTCAGGCGCAGACACCGGCACGACCGTGAAGCCGGACTCCACGAAAGGCCCCGCAGTGCTCGTCACGAGCGCTTCAGAGGCCGCGGCGCTCGACGCCCACACCATTGCCCAGGGTACGGCATCGCCGACGCTGATGCGGCGCGCAGCCGAAGCTGCTGCGGACGCCATCGAGCGCGAGTACGGCGAGCGTCTCCGCGAGGGCGTGTACGTCGCTACCGGGCCCGGCAACAATGGCGGCGACGGCTGGATCGTGGCTGCGCTGCTGTCGCGCCGCGGCGTCGCCGTGCGGGTGAACGAGGCCGTCCCCGCCGGCAGCGGGGACGCTCGTGCCGCGCGCGAGGCGGCGGGGAACTCTGTCACCACAGTAGAAGCGTGGTCGGGCGAAGGCGTGGTGGTGGACGCGCTCCTGGGAACGGGCTCGACCGGCGAGCCGCGTGGCGCAATAGCAGACGCGGTGACGGATATCGCGCGGGCGACGCAGTCGCATGCCGTGGTGGTTGCGCTCGACATCCCCACGGGCGTTGACGCCACGACCGGTGAGGCGCACCTGAGCGTTGTCGCCGATCTCACCGTCACCTTCGGCTCGGTCAAGCGCGGGCTACTGACCAGTCGTGATCGTTCCGGAAAGATCGTCGTGGCCGACATCGGACTGCAGCCGCAGGCCGATGCTGACCTGCCGCTCCTCGTCACCGCGCGCCAAGCGTACGCGATCGTGCCGCCAATTCCGGCGGCTGCGCACAAAGGCTCGCGTGGCGGAGTGTCCATTCTCGGTGGTGGCCCGGGGATGGCGGGTGCAGCGGCGCTCGCGGCGCAGGGGGCCCTGCGTTCGGGGGCCGGCTCTTCGCGGATCTGCGTCGCCGATGAGAACGTCGCCGTCGCGCACACTGTGGTTCCGGCTGCCCTGGTAACTTCGTGGACGCGTGTGCTGGCGGACGTCCAGAAATACCTTGGCAACTGGCCGGAGGCGATTGCCGTCGGACCGGGGTTTGGGACGGAAGGGCAGGCCCCGGAGCTGCTCGATCACCTCCTGTCGACGTGGGCCGGGCCGCTGGTCATCGACGCCGACGCGCTCAATCTGCTCGCCGGCCGCGTTGATGAGCTTCGCGACCGCCTGGCGGCGAAGGGGGATCACGTTCGTGCAGTGCTGACGCCCCACGCCGCGGAGATGAAGCGACTGTTGGGTGCCGAATCAGCGCAGCAGCTGATCGACGACCGGTACGACGTGGCGGTGGAGCTCGCGAAGAAGACCGGCGCGGTCGTGCTTTTCAAGGGAGTGCCGACTGTGATCGCGGCCCCCGACGGCGCCCGGCGCGTGACGGCCACCGGAACCGCGGCGCTTGCGACCGGGGGATCGGGCGACGTGCTCAGCGGCATCATCGCGACCCTGCTGGCGCAGGGTGTGGCTCCGTTCGACGCGGCGGCCGCGGGCGCATGGATGCACGGCCGCGCGGCCGAGCTTGCTACCGGCGATCGCACGCCGCGCGGCATCACGATCGACGACGTCGTCGCCAGACTGCGCGACGTATGGGTGCCTTCCGATGAGGAGCTTCCAGCGGGGATCGTGGCCGAACTGCCGGCGGTCACGTGAGCGCGGGGAGCCTTGCGACTGCACTGGGGCCGGGCGCGGAGTTCGATCTGGTGCGCCGGCTGGCTGCCCAGTGGGGCTCGCGCGCCGCGGGGCTGGGCGACGATGCCGCCGAGCTCCCACTGGCGCCGGGGATGCGCCTGCTGGTGAGCACCGATACGTCCGTCGAGGGGGTTCACTTCCGGCGCGACTGGCTCGATGCATCCGACATCGGGTGGCGAGCGACCACTGCTGCGCTGAGCGATCTCGCGGCCATGGGCGCGCAGCCGCTGGGCGTGCTCGTCGCGCTGACCATTCCTGAATCGTGGCTGCCCGATGTCGCGGAGATCGCCGCAGGAATAGGTGACGCGGCTGAAGCGAGCGGCACCCGGATCATCGGCGGAGACCTGTCGCGGGGTGCCGCGCTGTCGCTGTGCGTGACCGTACTGGGAAGCTCGGCGCGTCCTCTCAGCCGCTCGGGTGCGCGCCCCGGCGATGCCATCTACGTCACCGGGCGCCTGGGCGGAGCGTTCGAGGCGCTGCGCGCCTTGGAGGAGGGGAGAGAGCCTGCGGCGGAGCATCGTGTGCGTTTCGCGCGCCCGAAGGCGCGGATTCGCGAGTCGCAGTGGCTGGCGTCTGCGGGCGCTACGGCAGCCATCGACGTTTCAGACGGGCTGGTTGCAGATGTAGGTCACGTCGCCGCGGCGAGTGGAGTCGCCGTGGAGATCGACCTCGATCGCGTTCCCGCTGTGGCCGGAATCGCCTCCGCGGACGCAGCCAGCAGCGGAGAGGAGTACGAGGTGGTGGTCACTACCCCCGGGGAGATTGACGTCGCGGCCTTCCGCGAAGTGTTTGCGCTCGACGTGACTCCCATCGGCCGGGTCACGGGCAGTGCGGCTGGAGGCGAAGTCGTCGTGCTGCAGTCCGGAGTGCGCGTTGACCCTCCCCGCGGCCACGACCAC
Source organism: Gemmatimonadaceae bacterium (assembly GCA_036374155.1). GTDB lineage: Bacteria > Gemmatimonadota > Gemmatimonadetes > Gemmatimonadales > Gemmatimonadaceae > DASUUI01. The sequence goes on from DASUUI010000104.1 coordinate 6,040, forward strand.
TTTTCGCGTTGATGCGCACAGTTCTCGTCGCGATCGTCGGCCCGCTTGCAACGGTTGTATTCGCGACCCTGATCTTCCTCGGTCGCCTCTTCCGAGTGCCCGACACTCCCGGGGGGTTCTTCGACGGGATCCCACGATGGTGGTCGCAGACAGTACTGTTTGCCGCCGGGGTGCGGATCAGGGTGCACAACCCGGAGCTCATGCATTCCGGGGAGCCGCGGATCTTCGTCTGCAACCACGTCAGCTGGTTCGACGTTCCGGCCGTAGCCGGGACGCTGCCGCGCGGGAAGTACGTTGCGAAGGCTGAGCTTGGGAAAATCCCCTTCTTCGGCTTCGGAATGCGATCGCTCGGGATGATCGAGATCGAGCGCACCAACCGCAAATCGGCCTTTGCTTCGTATGAGATCGCCGCGCAGCGGATTCGCGCAGGGACACCAGTCGTGGTTTTTCCCGAAGGAACGCGGGGATTCTCCTATACGCTGCGTCCGTTCAAGAAGGGCCCTTTCGTCCTGGCCATAACAGCCGGAGTGCCAATCGTTCCTGTCGCATTGTACGGCACGATGGAAGTGATGAAGAAGGGAGAATGGCGCGTGCGCCCGGGTGTGGTCCACGTGCACCTTCTCGAGGAAGTACCCACCGAGGGCTACGCCTACGAGGACCGTGACAAGCTCGTTGCGGTGGTTTACAACCGGATGGCCGCCGCGCTGCACGAGCATCATGGGGTGCCGCTGGCGCAGAATTCGTCCGGAGGCTCGACCGCGCCCACGGAGCCCACGCGCGCAGCAGGTTGACCAATCCCAATCCGAACATGCCGATCATTTCTGACATACGCGCCCGCGAGATTCTGGACAGCCGGGGGAACCCCACCGTAGAGGCCGACGTCACGCTCGCGAGCGGATCGTTCGGGCGGGCTGCCGTTCCGAGCGGAGCCTCCACCGGCGGACACGAGGCGCTCGAGCTCAGGGACGGGGATGTCGATCGCTACCTCGGCCGCGGAGTACAACAGGCCGTGCAGAGCGTCGAGGAGCGGATAGCGCCCGCGCTCGTCGGAATGGCGGCCGTTGATCAGGTCGCGATCGACCGCGCCATGCTCGAGCTGGACGGCACCAGCAACAAGGGGAAGCTTGGCGCCAACGCGATTCTGGCGGTCTCGCTCGCCGTTGCGCGGGCCGCAGCCGATGAAGTCGGCCTGCCCCTGTACCGCTACATAGGCGGCCCCATGGCGCGTACGCTCCCGGTCCCGATGATGAACATCCTCAACGGCGGCGCGCACGCGACGAACACCGTGGACGTGCAGGAGTTCATGGTCGTGCCTGTCGGCGCATCGAGCTTCGCCGAAGCGCTTCGAATGGGGGCGGAGGTTTTTCACGCGCTCAAGAAGGTGCTCGTGAAGCGCAAGCTTTCCACCGGGGTCGGTGACGAGGGCGGGTTCGCGCCCGATCTCGCCAACGACGAGGAAGCGCTGCGCGTCGTGATCGAAGCGATCGAGAGCGCGGGCTATGCGCCAGGGCGCGAGATTGCGCTTGCGCTCGACGTCGCGGCATCCGAGTTGTTCGCGAAAGGGAACTACACTTTCAAGAAGAGCGGTGGCGGCACGAAGAGCGCCGTCGGCATGATCGAGCTTTACCAGGGTTGGGTGGATGCGTACCCCATCGTTTCCATCGAGGATGGCCTGGCCGAGGACGACTGGGACGGCTGGGCGCAGCTGACGGCGGCACTCGGCGATCGCGTGCAGCTCGTGGGGGATGACCTGTTCGTCACCAGCACCGAGCGCCTTGCGCGCGGCATCGCGGAAGACGTGGCCAACGCCGTGCTCGTCAAGGTCAACCAGATCGGAACGCTGACCGAGACGCTCGAGGCGATCGAGCTCGCGCGCGGCAACGGCTATCAGTCAGTGATCTCGCACCGTTCGGGCGAGACCGAAGACACCTTCATCGCTGATCTTGCCGTCGCCACTGGCGCTGGACAGATCAAGACGGGATCAGCCAGCCGGACCGATCGTGTGGCGAAGTACAATCAACTGCTTCGGATCGAGGAGCAACTCGGTGCGGCCGCCGAGTATCCCGGCGGCGCGGTTTACGGCCTTTAGGCCGCGGCGCACCCGCAACGACGCCGCGGATGGCAAAGACTCCCGGGCTCGGCCGTTTCATCTGGATCGCCGTGATTGCCGGTGCCGTCATCTTCGCGATTCAAGGCGGCGAATACACCACGGCCGACCTGGTCCGGCAGCGGTTCGAGGAGCGTCGTCTCGAGCGGTCGATCGACTCTCTGCAGGCGATCAGCGACTCGCTGGAGAAGGCGCTCGATGCGGCGCTCAACGATCCGGTGACGCAGGAGCGGATCGCCCGCGAGGAGTTCGGAATGGTGCGAGGTGACAGGGAGATCCTGTACCGGTTTGCGGAGCCGGCACGGCTGGAAGACGAGACGCCGTAGACGGTTGCAGCCGGTCCGCGGTTTCGGTTATATTCAGTTCCTGCCGCGGGGTGGAGCAGCCTGGTAGCTCGTCGGGCTCATAACCCGAAGGTCGCGGGTTCAAATCCCGCCCCCGCTACTCGAGAACGGCCGGCCCCATCGGGTCGGCCGTTCTTATCTTGTGAAGGCTGATTTGTTGGGCAGGGTAGCTCAGCTGGTGAGAGCGCACGACTCATAATCGTGAGGTCGAGGGTTCGAATCCCTCCCCTGCTACTCCGCCCGCTCCACGAGCGGGTTTTTCATTTTGTTTTTCTCAGGGTGGACGACCTGACTCACCGATGAACGGCAGGATTTTCCTCCTGTCTCCCGCCAGCGCAACTGGGAAGCGTGCGGCACAGCTGCTCAACCCGAATGCGCAGTTCGACCTCGCCGTGAGGCTGCGCGCCGAAGGCGTCAAGCTCGGCGACGCGTTCGCTTTCGTGAGCGGTCTCTACTTCCGTGGTAAGCTTGCTTACGCGAGAGCTTTCGCCGGGGCGCGGGATTCGATCCACGTCCTCACCAGCGGACGCGGTCTTCTTTCCCCCGACACGATCATCACCGCCGACGACTTGCGCCGCTTCGCCGACGGCAGCATCGATCTGGCGGATCAGCGGTACGTCAGTGCGTTGCGCGCCGACGCCGAGCGGCTGGCGGCGGCGGACCCCGCGGTTGTCATCCTGCTCGGCAGCATCGCCAGCGGAAAGTACGTGGACGTGCTGCTCCCATTGTTCGGCGGGCGGCTGGTGTTCCCCTCGGAGTTTGTCGGCCGGGGTGACATGAGCCGCGGCGGACTGATGCTGCGGAGCGTCCGCGAGGGACGCGAGCTCAGCTACATACCGATAGTCGGCGCTGCCCGGCGGGGCGCGAGACCACCGAAGCTCGAGCCGATCGCACGATGAGACGCCTGCGGCGACTCGTGCCGCTGGGTCTGTTCGGGGTGGGGCTGCTCGCGAGCTATCTCGTGCTGAACCCTGCGACCGTCGCAGCCGAGGCAGCGATGTCATCGGACCGTAGTGACTCCGCGCTGTTCGCGGCAACGTTCGACAGCGTTTGGTCGCGGATCGGCCGCAGCTATTACGACTCGACGATGCGCGGGCTGGATTGGGTTGGCCTGCGCGACACGCTGCGGCCGCTGGCGGTGAAGGCGGGAAGCGTCGGCGAGCTGCGTCAGGTGATCGGACGCCTGCTCGCGTCGCTCGGAGAGTCGCATTTCGTGCTGATCCCATCCGACGCCGCGCGCGTGGTGACCAGCGCCAGCGACAGTGGGGGCGTCGCGGACGGCGACGCGGGATTGGAGCTGCGAATGGTAAACGGCGAGCTGCTCGTATCCCGCATCGATACCGGCGGGCCCGCCTGGAGCGCGGGCGTCAGAACCGGCTGGCGGCTGATCTCGGTCGATGACGAAAGCGTTGACGCGACCATCGGCCAGTTGCAGGCAGCGCTCGGACGGACCGACCCACGGTTTGCAGCCACCCACGGCGTCAGGATCATCGAGTCGAGGTTTACGGGCGCCGCGGGCGAGCCGTTCGCAGCCGACTTCCATGACGGAGAAGGACGTCCCGTACGGCTCACGATGCTGCGGGGCACGGCGCGCGGTCAGGCGATCAGCTTCGGTCATCTGCCGACGATTCACGCGACCGTGGAGCATCACAGGATCGAGCGCGGGCACGGGTGCGTGGGGGTCGTGCGGCTGAGCACCTGGATGCCGCCCGTTGCGGCGGCTCTGGACAGCGCGATCGTGACTCACAATCAGTGCGCGGGGATCGTGCTCGACCTGCGCGGTAACCCTGGCGGGCTCGCGGGTATGGTCATGGGCGTCGCTGGCCACTTCCTTTCACGCCCCGACTCGCTTGGCATGCTTCGTCTCCGGGAGGCCACCATTCATCTCGTTGCCAACCCACGCTATGTGGATGCGGCAGGGCGCGCCGTGGATCCCTTCGGCGGGCGGCTGGCCGTTCTGGTGGATGAGCTCACGGCAAGCACCAGCGAGATATTTGCGGGCGCCATGCAGACGCTGGGGCGAGCACGCATCTTCGGTGTGCGAACTCCCGGCCACGCGCTGCCCGCGCAGGTGGGCCGGCTCCCGAATGGCGACCTTCTGATGCACGTCGTCGCCGATTTCACCCTTCCCGGCGGTGCGCGGGTCGAGGGCAGGGGAGTGACCCCCGATGGCGAGGCACCGCTGACCAGGGCGGCTCTGCGCGAAGGTCGTGACCCGGCGCTGGACATGGCCGTCGAATGGGCGGGGTCCGGCGTCAGTGAGTGAGTCGCCACCCGAGACCCCCATCATTACACCTCCATAGGAGCCGCTGCATGAGATTCCGCCTCGTCCCCGCCGCCCGGCAGGCGCTCGCGTTTGCGGGCCTGCTCATCACTGTCACCGCTGCGCGACCGGCGCACGCACAGGACCAGCTGCCGGCGGCGGCAGAGCTCGTGGCCAGGCACGTTGCGGCGATCGGCGGGCGTGACACGTTCCTCGCGAAGAAGTCCGTGCGCACGCGGGGCACGTTCGAGATGCCGGCGATGGGCGTTCGCGGAGAATTCGACGCGGTGCAGGCACGGGACGGCTCGATGGTGATGCGGATGGTCGTGCCGGGGCTCGGCGAGATCGCGAGCGGTTTCGACGGCGAGCACGCCTGGTCCACCAACCCGATGACCGGCCCGCGGCTGCTGCAGGGTGCGGAGCTGGCGCAGATCAGGGACGATGCGAGCTTCCTTGCCTCGTTGCGGGAACCGCCTGCAGTCAAGTCGCTGGAGACCGTCGGAGTCTCGGAGGCGGCTGGCGAGAAGTGCTACCGCGTGAGGGTGTCCTGGGCGTCCGGGCGGAAGACTCACGACTGCTATTCGATGGAAAGCGGGCTCCTGGTCGGCACCGAGACCGCACAGCTCTCCCCCACCGGCGCGCTCGACATCACCACCACGTTTGCGGACTACCGTGAATTCGGCGGCGTGCGGATGGCGACGGTCGCCACGCAGCGCGCGGCAGGCCAGGAGCAGGTATTGCGGTTCACTGCGGTCGAATTCGATTCCGCCCCGGAGGAGCTTTTCGCGCCACCCGCCCCAGTGGCGGCGATGATCGCGCGTCAGAAGGGGAACGCCGCGCCGAAGTAGTGCGCTAAGCGTCGGCTCCCGCGCCAGGCAGGCGCGGGAGCGACGCTTTAAACCGTTTCCGGGAAGGGCGTGTCAGATGGTGGCCGACGGGGGTCGCCGTGATTCCTGTCGTCACGGACGGGCGCGCGGTTGCGAAACCAGCTCCACGCCACCGCCGTAAGGAAAGGCAGGCATCGGCAGCTCGGCTCGGCCGGTTCCGCCGCACACCCGCACCCAACTGGAGACAAACGAATGCGCTTTCCCCTGATACTCGCCGCCCTGGCGCTGCCAGTCGCTGTCGGCGCGCAGGGCACTGACAACAGCTGGTCCTGGTCGGGAGCCGTGGAATCCGGCAAGTGGGTCCGCGTCGCATCCATCAACGGGCCTATCGACGTGGAAGCGAGCCCGGAC
>DASUUI010000105.1:0-11097 GCA_036374155.1 Gemmatimonadaceae bacterium
GACTGCACGCGGCAACTCGTTCCGCGCGCACCAGTGCATGAAATGGAGGTGCGAGGATACATGACAGCGAAGGAAAGGACACTCGGGCAGAGTCAACGCGACGAGTTGCTGGCGACGTTGAAGGCTCGTTTCGAAGAGCACATGGATCGGCACAGGGGCATCCAGTGGGAGGAGGTGCGCCTCAAACTGGAACGCAACTCGGACAAGCTGTGGTCCCTCGGGGAAATGGAACGAAGTGGCGGCGAGCCGGATGTCACAGGGCAGGACAGGAACACCGGTGAGTACCTCTTCATGGACTGTTCTGCGGAGAGTCCGAAGGGCCGCCGGAGCGTCTGTTACGATCGCGAGGCGCTGGAAGCACGGAAGAAACACAAACCGGACGGCAGCGCCGTCGAGATGGCGACCGCCATGGGCGCGGTCCTTCTGAGCGAAGAAGAGTATCGGAAACTGCAGAAGCTCGGCGAATTCGATACGAAGACGTCGAGCTGGCTGCAGACGCCGCCGGACATCAGAAGGCTCGGTGGCGCCATCTTCGGTGACTACCGCTTTGGAACTGTCTGGGTGTATCACAACGGCGCGGAGTCCTACTACGCCGCCAGGGGCTTCCGATGCGCGCTCCGGGTCTAGGCCGGCTGCCCGCGCTTCGCCCCGGGAGACGCGCTGACTCGCCGCGGGATGCTGCTCGCCGTGCTCAACCCAATCGAGTTCCAGTAGGCAGGGAGGGACCAATGACTGGTGCGAACGTCGTCGCAGTTGCAGCTCTCGTAGCCGTTATCGCGACTGGCCTCCCGGCCTGCCTGCAGGCGCAGACGGGTGCGGGACAGCAGCCACCTCAAGCCGGCGCACAGACAGTCGCCGCCTGTTCGCTGCTGCCGAAGGACGAGGTGAAGCAGTACCTGCCGTGGCCGCCAGTGCTCGATCAGATGCCGATCGAGGAGGAAGCTGTCGGGGCGTCGGGCTCCTCGTGCAACTATCCGTCGGTGTTCATCCAGGTCCTGCCTTTCTCACCACGAACGATCGAACTCGCGCGACAGAAGGGGGGGTTGGAGACCGTCGGCGGTGTCGGTGACGAAGCGTACTTTTACAACAACGGCGATCGATACGCGGAGCTGTACGTGCGCGTCGGGCAGTATCTCCTGACCGTGCAGGCAAACGCGAACGAAACGGTCGACGACGTGAAGCCGGGCGCCGTGAACCTGGCGAAGGCCCTCGTCGTCAAGCTACGCTGACGGGAACGGGGGCAAGACGACTGCGTTCGACGTGATCGCGGTGCGGAAGCGAGGTCGGCGGCTGAGTGTCGGATCAGCTACGGGCGCAGCTCCGTGATAATATCTCGGGACATGCGGCCATCGGAGCACTGATCCGTACGCCCCTGATCCGAGCGCTCCTGGATCCGACCTGGTCCTGCACGCGGTTGCGGCCACCGGAAGCCTGCGGAGGTACTCCATGGCCGACATGGCGTTGAGCTACGTAGCTTCGACGGACGGTACGACGTTGGCCGTGTGGCGGAGTGGCTCCGGACCGCCACTCGTCGCTGTGCACGGGACAACTGCCGACCACACGCGGTGGGCGCGGATCGCGCCGCTTCTCGACGCACGATTCTCCCTTTATGCGATGGACCGACGAGGAAGGGGCCGCAGCGGTGACGCCGCTGCGTATTCCATCCAGCGTGAAGCCGACGACGTTGCCGCCGTCGTCCGATCTGCTGGAGAGCGAGTCACGCTGCTCGGACACTCGTACGGCGCGCTGTGCTGTCTGGAGGCCGCCCTGCAGCTCCCCGGACTGCATCGGCTGATCGCGTACGAGCCTCCACTTCCGATCGGCGGGAACCTCGTAAGGCAGGAGACCCGCCGTGAGCTGGAGCAATTGCTCGACAGGGAGGATCGCGAGGGTGCGCTGCTATGCTTTTTTCGTGAAGTGGTGGGCGTACCGGACTCGGAGCTGGCGCTGTTGAAGGATCATCCGGTGTGGCCCGCCCGGGTTGCGGCCGCGCATACCATCATGCGAGAGGCGGATGAGGAGGCAGACTATGGGCTCGATCTGAGCCGCTTCGGTGGTTTGCGCGTTCCAACTCTGCTGATGCTCGGCGGCGACAGCCCGGACTATTTCGGTGAGGCCGTGACAAGACTGCATGCAGCGATTCCCGGTAGCCGCGTACACGTGATGCCCGGGCAGCAGCACATCGCGATGGATACGGCGCCGGATATGTTCATGGATGCCGTGATGACGTTTGCTCTGTCGGAATCGAAGGAAGACGAGCTCCCGGCCTGACGAGAGCGCCGCAACGGGCGAGCCGTCATCCACGCCACCGTTGCGGATCGCTGCCCTACCACCCCCTGTTGAGCGGACTTGGTGTGATGCGTTCCAGTGACCTGCATCGAAGCCTGCCCAGCCTCTTCAGCGAACTCGTTTACGGGGTCCCGGACGGGCCTGCCTTCGTCCTGAACCGCGGAGACGCCGGCCTGCTGAAGTCGCTCGATACGCTCACGGCCAGGGAAGCGTCGCGATCAACGAACGGTGGTGCCACGGTGGCTGCGCACGTAGACCATCTGCGGTACGGCCTGTCGCTGCTGAACCGGTGGTCGTCAGGCGAGAACCCGTTCCGGGACGCCGACTGGTCGGCGGCGTGGAAGACGGCGGCCGTCAACGATGCGGACTGGATGGCGCTGCGACGCAATCTCCGTGAAGAAGTGGAGCGCTGGCATGCCGCGCTCCAGTCAGATCGAGAGGTCGGCGGCGCCGAGCTCGACGGCGTGGTCGGGAGTCTGATTCATCTTGCGTACCACCTGGGTGCGATCCGGCAGATCGCGGCGGCGCTTCGCGGGCCGAAGGAATCGGCGTAGTGCCAGAGACGGTACTGCGGAGCCAATCGCGTGACAGCCCTTGTTACGTACGACCCGCGTGAGGTCCTCGTTCATGGAGGCTCTTATGCAACAGCTTGTGCAGCTGGGCTTTCCGGAGATGTACGAGCGAGCGCTCGTCCCGCCACTCTTTCGACCGTGGGCGGAGGAGATCGTGCAGCATGCCAACGTTGCCCCGGGAGATCGGGTCGCTGACGTCGCATGCGGTACGGGCATTGTCGCACGCCTGGCCTGGGAGCGCGCCGGTCGGGCGGCGCAGGTCGTCGGTATCGATACAAATCGAGACATGCTGGCGGTAGCCCGCATCCACGGCCCGGACATCGAGTGGCGTGAGGGTGACGCCGCCGCGCTCCCTGTCGAGGGAGGCGGGTCCTTTGACGTCGTGATCTGTCAGCAGGGGTTGCAGTTCTTCCCACACCGTGCCGCTGCGGCTGCCGAAATGCGCCGGGTCCTCACCTCCGGCGGGCGACTTGCCGTCAGCGTATGGCGCTCCGACGAGGAAATGCCGGTCCTGCGCGAGCTGCGGGCCATCGCGGAGCGGCGCGTGGGAGCGATTGCGGATCGGCGGCACAGCTTCGGGGACAGCGAGGAGCTCGAGGATCTGCTGGTGAGTGCCGGGTTCACGGACGTACATGTGACACCGACAACCCGGACGATTCGCTTCGATGACGGCCCCGCGTTTCTCCATCTCAATGCAATGGCGCTGGTGGGGATGAGCAGCGCTGCGAAAGACCTGAGCGACGAGGCGCGCAGCGAGGCCGTGAAGCTCATCGTTTCCGACAGTCAGTCCGTGCTCGCCGCACACACGGATGCCGGATGCTTCGCATACGAGATCGGCGCGAACGTAGCCACGGCCAGAGGCTGACTGCAAATGACTCGGTCGCGATCGCAGATCGGCGACGACGAAGCAAAACGACTCTGGCAACGGGCCCTGGAGCTCCAGGACGAGGCCGAGCGGTCCGCTTCCTCACAATCCCTGGTTTCACAAACGGGCGAGACGCGCCTGAGCCTCGAGCACGTTGCGCAGGCCGCGGAGGGAGCCGGCATTCATCCCGACTTCGTGCTCATGGCACGGGCCGAGGACCAGCTACCCGACGCGGGCGAGATCCGTCGCCAGAACTGGCGAGCCCGCTGGCTCCGCGGTGCGGTGTCGGAAGTAGACGCCATCGAAATTTCCAGGCTTGTTGCCGGCCGGCCCGAAGCCGTCGTCGCTGCGGCGAAGACAATTGCCGCGCAGCCTGTATTCAACATGCTTCTCGAGAATACCGTCGGGATCGCGGATGACGCAGTCGATCGCATCCTGGTGTTCAGACTGCAGGGCGGCCTCGGTCGGTTCAACAGCACGCTCAATTTCGCGGATGTCCGCGTTCTGCTGGTCACACTCCGGCCGGTTCAGGAGGGTACGCACCTGCGTATCCGCGCGCCGCTGTTCCGGCGGGGCGTCAATCTGAGCATCGCCGGTATCGCGACGACGCTGGGCGGTGTCGGTGGGACGTGGTCGGGCTGGACGATTGCCGCGCTCGCCGCCGGGGCAGCAGGTGTTACCGCGGGATCAGCGCTCCTGATTCCTGCCGGGCTGGGCGCATTGGCTGGTGGTGCGATAGGGCTCGGCGGCTTCCGCTCGCTGTACGCGGGCATGGTGAACGAGGGCCGCATGGCAATCACGACATTCCTCAATTCGGTTGCGCTGGAAGTCGAGTCAGGCGCAGTCACGGAGCAGGGGACCGCGGCACGTTCACTCAGCGACGTGCGCGGCGCGGGAGCGGAACAACGCTGAACGGGCATGGCAGCATGGAATTCGATCTGACGACAGGCATCGCAGTGCTCGAGCGAACGCCGGCCACGTTTCGCGCGTTGCTCGCCGGCCTGCCGGACCCGTGGACGACCGCTGACGAGGGTCCGGATACATTCAGCGCGATCGACAACCTGGGCCACCTCGTGCACGGCGAGCACAGCGATTGGATTCCTCGGGCCCGCATCATCCTCGGGCAGGGCTCGACCCGGCGCTTCAAGCCATTCGACCGGTTTGGTCACCGGCGCGAGAGTCAGGGCAGGACGCTCGCGGAGCTACTGGATGCGTTTGCCGCTCTCAGAACGGACAACCTTCAGACGCTGCGGGGCTGGAACCTGACGCCGGCACAGCTGGACCTGCAGGGGGAGCATCCGGATCTCGGTGCCGTCACCTTGCGCCAGCTTCTGGCTACCTGGGTGGTGCATGACCTGGGACACCTCGCCCAGACTGCCCGCGTCATGGCGAAGCAGTACCGAACCGCAGCAGGTCCGTGGAGAGAGTATCTACCGATCCTGGATCGCTAGCGTGCTCGCGAGCTGCTCGGAACCACCTTCTGCGTGGAGGAGGCCAGAGTGTCGCCGCACAAGGGCGTACCCGAGGGGTCATCTCCGGTCATACCGCGCCTGATCTGCAGGGATCCGGACGCCGCCGCGGACTTCTACGTGTCGGCGCTCGGTGCCAGGGACCTGGGTCGGCGGCCGGGACCCGACGGTCGCACCGTACATGCACTGCTGACCCTGAGCGGCGGCATGATCATGGTCGACGCCGAGTGGCCGGCCGGGCACACACGCGCTCCGGATCGCGACGACAGCTCGCCGGTCGCGATCTTCGCCTACGTCGAAGACGTCGATGCCACCGTCGCCCGCGCGGCGTCCTACGGAGCGCGCGTTCTGATCGAGGCCGCCAATCAGTTCTGGGGTGATCGTACCGCATGGATTGTGGACCCTGCCGGTCACGTATGGACACTCGCAAGCCGGACGGAAGACACGACCGAGGATCAACGCCAGGAGCGCTGGTCTGGTATCGTTAAGGAGCAGACGCAGGTCTTCGAATGACCCGCTGGCTCGGCGGTGAGGGCGGCCGGAAACCGGGGCGGTAGTTACCGCGTAGAGCCGTCCGGCTCCATCGCTTCGACCGCGCAGCAGTGGGAGTTGCCAATGACCGGGGTATCCATCTTCAGGCTCTACGTCCTTCGTGCAACGTACCTCCTGATCGTCGTAGGCCTGGGCACCACGATATGGCCACTCCTGCTCGGCGCTCCCGAAACGGCAGAACATTTCCGCGGCGTTACGTGGTGCCTGCTGAGCACGGTTGCGTTGCTGGCATTGCTCGGATTGCGATACCCGTTGAAGATGCTGCCACTGCTCTTCTTCGAGCTCGTCTGGAAGACTACATGGCTGGTTACGGTCGGGCTGGAGCTGCGCAGCACGGGGCAACTGGTGGGCGCGTTCAGCGAGACGTGGTTTGCCAACGTGCTGGGACTGGTCATCTTCCCCCTTGCCATTCCGTGGGGCTACGTCGTGCGGAAGTACATCCGCGAGGCGGGGGACCCCTGGTCCTCGGCACGGTCTTCCACGCCCGTGGCTCACCCGCAGCACTGACAGCTGAGGACTGAGGCCAATGGACAAGACGACTGTCCCCGAGTACATGCGGGCGTTCCGCGACCGTACCGCCCGGCAAGCCCGAGATCTCGGTAACACGGTTGACGGAAGAGGACGACATCGTCGTGGCTGAAGGCACGGTTTGAACCCAACGCACCCATGGCACGCTGCTGGACCTGGCATTCTGCGACGTATTCGAGATGCGCGGTTGCAGGATCGCCGGGCTGACCAGTTAATTGATTCCGGTTTCTTCGTCGACTCTCCAGGCATCCCAGCCGCGCCAACAAGACGCCCGAGGCCCAACCTTGTCGGTCATCCACTGGCTGCTCGATTCAGACCCGTCGATCCGCTGGCGGGTAATGCGCGACCTGACCGGCGCGCCGGCGCACGAGGTCGCGGCCGAGCGCGCGCGCGTAGCCGTCGAGGGATGGGGTGCGCGGCTGCTCGCGCTGCAGGGTGCCGATGGCAGATGGGGCGGTGCGGCATGGAATCGCGGATGGAACTCCACGATGCACGTCCTGTGGCTGCTGCGCCACCTGGGGCTGGACCCCGCGAGCGCTGAGGCTAGGCGCGCGCTCGGCCTCGTGCGCGACCACGTGACGTGGCACGGTTCGGGGCCGCAGGAGTGCGCCGGCAACCGCTTCTTCGCCGGCGAGGTAGAGCCGTGCATCAACGGGCAGGTGGCGGCGGCGGGCGCCTATTTCGGCGAGGACGTGAGCGGGATCGTCGACCGCCTGCTCGGCGAGCAGCTCGCGGACGGCGGCTGGAACTGCGAAGCCCCCCACCGCTCTGTGCGCTCGTCGTTCAATACGACGATCTGCGTGCTGGAGGCATTGCTCGAGCACGAGCGATCAACCGGAAGCAGCGCAGAGGTGACCGAAGCCCGGCTGCGCGGGCAGGAGTACCTGCTCGAGCGTCGGCTCTTCCGGCGGCGGTCGACCGGCGAAGTGATCGAGCGGGATCGCAAGGGCAGCGGCGCCTGGACGCGCTTCGCGTTCCCGACGTGGTGGCACTACGACGTGCTGCGTGGGCTGGAGTACATGCGCAACGCCGGCGTCGCGCCCGATGGACGGATGGCCGAGGCGATCGAGCTGGTCGAATCGAAGCGCGCGGCCGACGGACGGTGGCCGCTCGAGAGCCGGTATCCCGGCGTGATGCCGGTCGAGATCGACGAGGGTGAGGACCGGCCCAGCCGCTGGATCACGCTGCACGCGTTGCGGGTGCTGGACTGGTATTCGACACGGAAATGACCCGCCATGGCCCGATGAGGCCAGCGGCCCGCACCCAGGAAAATGGCACGTCCGGGCGAAGCTGCGATCCCGTGCCAGACCTACCTTCGGTTCACCAATGCATTCTCACTTGAACCGGAGGTCAACATGCCGAAGTTCGTAATCGAGCGTGACATTCCAGGCGCTGGCTCCATGAGCCGCGACGAGCTCCATGCCGCGTCCGCCCTCTCCTGCGGTGTCCTCGACCAGCTCGGTCCCGACATCCAGTGGGTCCACAGCTTCGTGACGCAGGACAAGCTCTACTGCGTGTACATCGCGCAGAGCGAGCAGCTCATCCGCGATCACGCGGAGCGTTCGGGTTTCCCGGCGAACCGGGTCTCGGAGGTGCGTGCGATGATCGATCCCACCATGGCGTACGCCGCCGTTGCGGCCTGACGCCCACGCGCCTACGGAAAGGGACACTGACATGGAACGCGCATCATTTCGCGGCCTGGCAGCCGCCATCGTACTGTTGAGTGCCGTGCCCGTCGCGTGCGACCCGCAGGCGGCACCGGTCGAGCCGTCGCCGACGGCGACGTTCGGAGCTGCGGGCGAGCGCGGCGCGGCGAGGGTCGACGCCCGGCAGCTCGCGGAGCTGCGGAAGGTGACGGCTCGCTTCCACAACCTGGAGGCGGCCAGGTCGGCCGGGTACGAGACGCAGATCACGCCGTGCTGGGCGCACCACTCGGCCGGAGCGATGGGGTACCACTACGGGAAGGTGGACCTGCTCGACGCCGAGATCGACCTGCTCGAGCCGGAGGTCGTGATGTACGAGCCGCTGGCGGGCGGCCACATGCGGCTGGTCGGAATGGAGTACATCGTCCCGCTCGAGGCGTGGGCCGGGGCAGGGCACGACCTCGACGACCCTTCGGACGTGCCGGAGCTGCTCGGGCAGCGGTACACGCGCCACTCCTTCCTGCCGATCTTCAAGCTGCACATCTGGCTCTGGCGCCAGAATCCCGCAGGCGTGTTCGCGGACTGGAATCCGAACGTCACGTGCGCGCACGCCGAGAGCACGGAGACTTTTTAGCGCCGGAAGGAACACCCGTGGATGCCTGGCGGCCGTCGTATGGCGCGGCGGCCGCGAGGTACCTGCGCGAACCCCCGCGAACGAGCCCCTTGCCCACGGGTCATCCGGCGGTTTACTAGTCAGGGACCAGTCCTCGGCGTCCGCGCGATCATGCGTGATCACCGGGGGTGGGCAGGTCCGCGCGGAGGCACCCCCATTCAGCCCCCATACACGCCCAGCCATGTCGAGTGACCCTCGGCTGTCGGACGCGCGCGCCGCAATCGTGGCGGGCGACTGGGCGCGTGCGCGCGGGCTGTTCGACGAGCTGGTCCGCAGCACGGACGCGGCGGAAGCATGGGAAGGGCTGGCGGAGGCTGCCTGGCTGCAGCAGGACGCCAGGCTCATGATCGACGCACGGCTTGCCGCGTACCAGCGTTATCGTGCCTGTGGAGAAGCGGTCGCCGCGGCGCGCATGGCGGTGGCTCTCGGCAATGACTTCCTCGACTTCCGTGGGGACGCCGCCGTCGCGAACGGGTGGTTCAAGCGTGCGCGCCGCCTGCTCGAGGCGCTGCCGCCGTCGGCCGAACATGCGCGGCTGAGCGTCTGGGAAGCACGCCTCGCCCTGATCGGCCGGCACGACATCGCCGCCGGTCTTCGCCTCGCCCAGGAAGGGCTGAGCCTCGCCCGCGCCGCCGACTGCACCGATGCGGAGGTCCTGGGCATGGCCATGAACGGGCTGGCGCTGGTCATGGATGCGAAATCCGATGAGGGCCTCGCCCTGCTCGATGAGGCCGCGGCGGCCGCACTGGGCGGCGACGTCTCTGACGCCTACGCCGCCGGCCTGACGTGCTGCTACCTGATCAGCGCGTGTGATCGCGTGCGCGACTACGAGCGCGCGGCGCAATGGTGCGCCCGGCTGCGGGAATTCTCCACCCGCCAGCGGTTCACGGTCCTGCTTACGACCTGCCGCCTGCAATACGGCAGTGTGCTGACCTCGCGCGGCGCCTGGGACGATGCGGACGCGGAGCTGCAGGCGGCAATCGCGGACCTGAAGGAGTCGAGGCCGGTGGTCCTGCCCGCGGCGTATGCACGACTCGGCGAGCTGCGGCGGCGCCAGGGGCGTACCGACGAGGCGCTTGAACTCTTCCAGCTGGCCGGCACTCATCCGATCGCACTGCTCGGCGGCGCATGGGTGGATCTGGAGCGCGGCAACCCTGCGCCGGCTCTCGAGCGGGTGCGGGCGTACCTTCGTCGCTTCTCCGAGGACGCCCTCCTCGAACGCGCGCCCGCGAACGAAGTGCTCGTGCGGATCGCCGTCGCCTGCGGTGCACCGGCCGACGCGTGGGCGGCGCTCCGCGAGCTCGAGTGCGCGGCGGAGAGGCACAGCCTGCCTCTGCTCCGGGCAGCCGTGCTTGCCGCCCGGGGCGTTCTCGCCGACGCGGACGGCGAGTCCGTGCGCGCGGCCGAGCTGATGGAAGACGCCGCCGCGCTCTACGACGCGGCGGGCAACGCGTGGGAAGCGGCGGCGGCGCGTCGCTCACTGGCGCCACGCGTGGAGGCGGCGAACGGCACGCTGACGCGCCGCGAGCTCGAGGTGCTGCGGCTCGTCGCCGGCGGGTTGAGCGAACGCGAAGTCGCAGACCGGCTGTTCATCAGTCCGCACACGGCGCATCGTCACCTTTCGAACATCCGGCTCAAGCTTGGCGCTGCGACCCAGGCGGCGGCCGTCGCCCACGCTCATCGCGTGGGATGGCTCTGAGCATCCCTGCGGCGACGGCGGATCGGTCGATCACGCAGGCGCTGGGCGTCTCGACTCGTCCATGTGCCCCGTCACAATGCGAGGTCGTTGTGTTCCACCCGGTCGAGGAATGACTCGAGCTTTTCCTGGACTGACTTGCGTATTGCTCCGTAGATGGCGCGCATGCCATACCAGGAACCGGCCACGATGGGGATTCCGAGTAGCATGAGCGGGTCTGCGACGGCCGTCGCCCAGACCGCGGTCACCCAGCCGGCGGCGACGGTGCTGCCGCCGCCGAGCACACCGGCGACGAGTCCACCGCGGGTCCCGGTCAGCTCGACGCTGAGCTCGAGCAGACAGCTCTCGGCGTCGATGGCCGATACGGCGACGTCCAGCTGTTTCAGGTTGAGTGGCTGGTGGGACCGTGACAGCCCCCGTGCTAAGCGGGTCAAGCCGGCGGCGATGCTGGAGGCGCGGACGTAGCGCGTGCGGTCCGGAAAACGGCGCTGCGCCACCATGAGCTCCGACTCGCGCAGGTAGCGGTCGAGCAGCAGCCCGGTGCTCGCGGCAGGGCGCCGCAGGACCCTGGCCGCGCGCACGGTTCCTTCGCCCACCACGCGGACGAGTGCGCCCCGCTCCTCGGCCGGGCGGCCGCGCACCTCGGCCATCGCACGTCGAACCGTCGCAGGCTCGAGTCCGAGCTCCTGGCCGATGCGGACGATGTCGACGTCGGACAGGCCGTCCTCGGCCCGCGCCGAAGTGCCGGCCTGAAGCTCCACGGCACGCCGAATCACCGCCTCCAGTTCCTCGGTGGTGAAATTGCGCGAG
>DASUUI010000106.1:0-101489 GCA_036374155.1 Gemmatimonadaceae bacterium
CTGGCTCAGGACGGAAGCGCCAAGCTGTCAGTCGTGAGTAATGAGTTGATCAGTAGTCAGAAACGGCGTGGTCATTGGCGGGCAATGATTACGGCGACCTGCCGGCCGGTGTCGCCGGCGCGGTGGGAGAAGAAGCGGTCGTTGTCGCACCGGGTGCAGAACTCGCTCACGCTGAGGTCTCTCACCCCGGCGGCGCGCGCGTGCTCGGCGAGGAGCAGGCGGAGGTCCACATGCCCCGGCCTGTTCGCCGGCATCCCCGTCAGCTGTTCGCGGACCTCGGCGCTCACCTCGTAGCAGCGCCCGCAGATCGAGGGGCCGAGGTGCACGCGAAGCTCCTCCGGCGGCTTTCCAGCGCGTGCAAGGGCAGCCAGCGCGCTGTCCAGAATCCGGCCCGCAGTCCCTCGCCAGCCCGAGTGCAGCAGCGCGACCAGCCCCGAGTGGTGCGCGATGAACACGGGCACGCAATCGGCCACGGTCACGGCCAGCCCGGTGCCCCGATCCGAGGCGATATGCCCGTCCGCCTCGCTCCCGAGCAGGAACCCGGTCCACCCGCCCGTGTGCTCGACGACACGGGTACCGTGAACCTGGCGTCCGAGAACGAGCCGCTGTCCTTCGCCGGCTATCTCACGCTGGAGCCCGCTCCACCGCTCCAGCACTTCACTGACGGGGTCCTCACCGTGTAGTCCGAAGGTTCCCGCTGTGCGCGTGGTGGTGAATGCGCGCACTCCATAGTCCGCGAAGTCGTCTATCGTCTCCAGCGATTCGAGAGTCAACGGCGGCAAGCCCTACCCTTCACCGGACTGCGCGCGCCGATCGTGCACACGCCGGATGTTCGCGCCGAGGACGTTGAGCCGCTCGTCAATGCGCTCGTAGCCGCGCTCGATCTGGCCGACGTTGTTGATCCGGCTGGTGCCCTGCGCGCACAGCGCCGCGACGAGCAGCGCCATTCCGGCGCGGATGTCGGGCGAGTCCATGTCGTTGCCCTGGAGGCGCGACGGGCCGGTCACGATCGCGCGATGGGGATCGCACAGGATGATGCGCGCGCCCATGGAAATGAGCTTGTCCACGAAGAACAGCCGGGATTCGAACATCTTCTCGTGCATGAGGATTATCCCCTTGCACTGAGTGGCCGTGACGACCGCAATGGACATGGTGTCGGCAGGGAACGCGGGCCACGGCTGGTCCTCGAGCTTGGCGATGTGCCCGCCGAGATCCTGCTGGATCTCCAGGCTCTGGTCGGCCGGAACGATCAGGTCATTCCCGTCCTCGGTGCACTCGACGCCCAGCCGGGCGAATCCCAGTCGCGTCGAACGGAGGTGCTCCAGCCCGGCGTCCACGATGCGGAGCTCGGAGCGGGTCACCGCGGCAAGCCCGATGAACGACCCGACTTCGATATGGTCGGGCCCGATGCTGTGCTCCACGGAGTCGCGGCCGAGATCGCGCCCTCCGTGTATCGTCATCGTGTTCGTGCCCACTCCCTCGATGCTCGCGCCAAGCTTGATGAGAAACGCGGCGAGATCCTGCACGTGGGGCTCGCTGGCGCAGTTGCGCAGGATCGTGGTGCCCTCCGCGGCTGCCGCGGCCATGAGAGCGTTCTCCGTGGCGGTGACGCTGGGCTCGTCGAGAAAGACATCGGCTCCCTTGAACCGTTTGACGGTCATCTCGAAGGTGCCGTGCAGCTCCGTCTTCGCGCCGAGCTCGCGAAGCGCGAGGAAATGGGTGTCCAGGCGCCGGCGGCCGATTACGTCGCCGCCGGGCGACGGCAGCGTCACCTCCCCGCAGCGGGCGAGCAGCGGCGCCGCCAGCAGGATCGAGGCCCGGATCCGGGCGCACAGCACCGGGTCGAGCGCGCCGCTGGTGAGGTCCCGCGCGTGCACCTCAAGGGTGTTCTGGCCGGCCCACTCCACGGAGGCGCCCAGCGAGCGCACGAGCTCGACCAGCGTCTCCATGTCGCGGATGCGGGGGACGTTCCGCAGCCGCACCGGATTGGGCGACAGGAGCGCCGCCGCGAGGATGGGAAGCGCCGCATTCTTGTTCCCTGAGGGGCGTATGCTACCCTTCAGGCGGGCACCGCCTTCGACTATGTACTGGACTGCGGCCATGAGAGCTCGAAATTGAAGTGGCGAAATATACGGAGATCGCACGGATGCTCCTGCACACCGCGCTGACCACATCTGGCCCTGCCCTTGCACACCGCGTGCGCGTGAACGTCCGAATCGCGTTTGCAGCTGCCGCGCTGCTCGTTTCAGCTCCTGTTCGCGCGCAGAGCGCTGCGGAAGCCGCGGCGCAGCCGGCGGCATCCGCCCCGCCACCTTTCGTCGCGGCGCGCGATACGGTTCTGATGAAGCAGGTGGAACGCGATCCGGGGTGGTTCGAGCAGGTGACGACCATCGCCAGCGGGCTCATGACCATTTCAATCCTGGTGCTCACGGCGGCGCTGGTCCCGGCCGCGTGGAACTTCAGGAAGAACCATAAGATGATCCGGGAGCAGCTCGACAAGATTCAGAACGACATTGCCCCGATCATGCGGCACGCCAGCTCGATCGCGGACGACGTGAACTACATCACGACCTCGATCAGGGTGGACGTGCAGCAGGTCAATCAGACGGTTACTGCAGTCAACCGGCGGCTGCTGGCGGCTGTTGACCAGGCCGAGGATCGGGTGAACGACTTCAACGCGCTGCTGGAAGTCGCGCAGGAGGAGGCCGAGGCGGCCTTCATTTCGACGGCGTCCGCGCTGCGGGGGATAAGCTCCGGCGCATCGGCGCTGGCAGGACGCAGAGGCCCGCGCCGTGCACGGCAGCGTGACAGGGAGCTGCGCGCGAAGATGGCCGAGCTGCGCGCGGCGATAGATGAGGACTTGCACGACGCAGTCGAGGAAGTGGGGCCGGCACTCGAGGATTCATTTGCTGAGGAGGAACTGACTGATGGCGACAATGACGGACGCAGCGCGGCCGACAGCGGGCGCGAAGCGCCGCGCTCAGGAGGACAACGGCCTGGACATGGATCTGGATCGTGAAGAGCAGTTCGATCTGCTCACCGCGGCGGTAATAGGAATGGCGCTGGGCGCAGGGATAGCCCTGCTCCTCAGGCGCGGACCCGAAGGCGTGCGACCGATCACGCCCGTGATGCGTGGCGTGGGACGCGGGGCGCGAATGGCCGGCGTCGCCGGTCTGAGCGGTGCTCACTGGGCCGGCGAAGCGCTGGAGCCGGCGGCCAAGTGGACGCGCAAGCGCGCCAGGCGCGGCGCCCGCTGGGCACGCGAGCACGGCGAGGAGTTCGCCGAGCGGCTGCCCGCTCTCGAGGACGTGACCGAGGGAGTGCGCGAATACATGGACGCGGCGCGCGAAGCGATCAACGACACCGTCGAGAGTGAGATCAAGGGTCTGCGCAAGGCGATCAAGCGGCAGCGCAAGCGCGTCGGGATCTAGCAGCACGGAGCCTCTTCGAACGCGCGCGCAACGAGTGGGCGCCGCGGTTGTTCTGAAGTTGCCGCCTGCTCCGCCGCGACCGGCGGGTGCCTCCGTGGCTCGACGCGATGATGGGATTGTTCATCGCAAGCGAGGCGGGGGCACCGCCGAGGCAGGCGGAGCGGCGCGTCATCGCCTGAGCGGCCCGGCTGGATGGGCCGGGCTGTCGCTGCTCCTGGCGATCGCGATGCTCGCGGTCACCCCCGACGTCGCGCTCGCGTGGACGCCCGGCACGCACATATTCCTCGGCGAGGCCGTCCTCCGCTCGCTGCAGCTGCTGCCTCCGAACGTCGCACAGCTGATCGCGGCCTTCCCGCACGATTTCCTGTACGGCTCCATCGCAGCCGACACCAGCATCGCAAAGAAGTACGCCGCCGCCGGACGGCACTGCCACTCGTGGAAAGTCGGACGCGAGATACACGACGCGGCCCGGGAGGACCACCTGCGGGCTTTCGGGCTCGGCTACCTGGCCCACCTCGCGGCCGACGTGGTCGCGCACAATTTCTTCGTGCCGCGCCAGCTCGCGCTCACGTCATCCACTGCCGCGCTCGGCCACAGCTACTGGGAGAGCAGGTTTGAGATGCACCTGCCCGAGGGGTTCAGCACGCGCGCGCGGTCACTGATACTGCGGGACCATTCCCACTCCGACACGCACCTAGACCGGATTCTCGCCCCGACCCTGTTCAGCACCCCTACAAATCGGAGGATCTTCCGCGGAATGGTGCGGGTCGCGGATTCTGAGTCCTGGCAGCGGATTTTCCAGATCATGCTGGAGAACAGCCGCTGGGACCTTCCCGACCAGGACACGTGGGCGTATATGACACGCTCGTTCGACTACATCATCGACCTCCTGTCGCGGCTGGACGAGTCGGAGCCGTACCGCTACGACCCGTCCGGGCGGGGCCAGCTGCGGCTGTCGAAGCGCGTGCGACGCTGGGTGCTCAAACGCGCGAACGAGGAGCGCATCCCGTATGAAGCGGACCGCTACTTCGGGCTCCCGGACTCGGGACTCACTTACGCGCGCTCGCTGGGCGCGCCGCTCGTGGAGGTCGTGAGGGACTAGCCGGCCTGGGCCGCTACGGCTCCGCGGTTTCGACTTCCAGTTGAAAGCACTGCCGCCCTGCACCGTGGGTCCAGAACACCCCGCCCGGCTCGGCGCGCGACTCGGAGCTGGGACGATTGAAGACTGCGCAGAGCTGGTAGGTGGCCGGCCCGCGAGGCATGTACTCCTGCTTCGACTGAACGTCGATCCCGGCGAGTATCGCCGATGCGTCGCGGTCCTGCAGCAACTCTTCCAGAGAGCCCGGCAGCTGCTGGTTGCGCCGCCAGTAGGCGTCGAGCGCGTAACTGGTCGCGATCAGGTCCTGCGTCTGGGCCTCATCCAGTCGCCGCAGGCGCTGCTCAGCCGGCGATCCGATCACGTAGATCCCGGCGATGACCGCTGCGGCGACGACTGCCACGAGCAGCGCGATTCCGACATACCGGCGCGCGGCCACCTCAGGTCTCCGGCTGCGCCTCGGACCTGCGCAGGTCGCGCAGGCCGATTATGAAGATCGCACCCGAGATGCCCGCCACCGTGAGCGCCTTGAGCAGGAACCGCGCGGTCAGATCACCGCCAAGCAGGTTGTACACAAGGGTGATGAACACGCCGATGAGTATCGCTGCTGTGAGCACGAGCGCAACGTAGGTCGCGCTCTGCCTGTGGCGAGATGCACGCTTGAGGGGATCCGCCTGCACCTGCCTGTCGATCAGCAGCAGGACGTACAGGAAAATCGGGAACGTCACGACCAGCGAAGCGACTGACCAGCGGACGGCCTCGAGCGTGAACGGGCGCGTGACCGATGCAGGATCGGGGAATGCGCGATTGATCAGCTCGAACAGCAGGCTCCCGAAGTTGAATGAGCTGATGGCCAGGGTGACGAGCAGCAGCAGGTACGTCGCGCGCTCGCGGCCGGCGGCCGCGACGGGGGGATGCGGCACGGGCACCGGGAACTCCACGGCAGCATAGCTGCCGAGCGCGCGCTGCACCTGATCGGAAGGCCATCCGGCTTGCAGCAGCGCATCCTGGATCTGGTCACGGGAAAGCCCCCGCCCCAGGGATTCCTTCACGAACTGCAGCAGCGATTCGCTCAGCGCCATCCGCCCCCCAGGTAGCCGGAGATCCTTGCCAGCCCTGAAATGCAGCGCGCCGCGGTTTACCGCAAGAAGTACTCGACCGTGGAAACGACCCGCACCGTCTTGGCCACCTGGCTCTCCTGCGCGATTCCCGGGGCCTGGTCGCGGGCCAGGATCTCGAAGACCCCTTGATTCGCCCGCCGGATGCCGCCCAGGGAAGTGCGCGAGTCGCGTGCGAACTGCTCGGCCGCCTCGCGCGCCCGCGCGGTGGCCTCCGCGATCATCGGGGGCTTGAGCTCGTTCAGCTGGGTGAACACGAAGGTTGGTCCCGTGCCCGGCCCACCGTACTCTCCGCCGGCGCCGGATGACACGGCGACGCCGATGGCGGCAAGTTCACCAACCCGCTGGCTCGCGGCCAGCACCTGATCCGGGCTGTTGGAGCGAACGAGGAGCGTCTGTCGAATGACGTAGCGGTTCGCCGGCGCGCGGTCGGGGCCGTACTGCTGCGCCAGCGCGTCGCTCACGGAGAAGCCGGTGAGCTGCACCTGCGTCGTATCGATGCCCCCGGCAGCGAGGAACTCCTTCACGCCCGCGATGCTCGCGGTCAGCTTCGCGTGCGCGGCGGTGAGGTTGTTGTCGGCGCCCACCACGTGCAGCGGCCAGATGGCCGCATCGGCCTGCACGTTGCGCTCCGCGACACCCTTGACCGTCACGTAGCGGTCCGCCGAGCGCCCGCGTGCGAACCCCGCACCGGCGAGCAGCCCGGCGAGCGCAAGCCCGACCGCAAGTATCACAGCAGAAACTGTAATTCTCTCCACGTTGGGTTTCCCGGTTGATTCAGCTGCGCTACGGCTGGCTGCCGGCCGCGTCAGGACGCCACAGGATCACTTCGTTGCTGCGCAGATCGAGAAAGTCGGTGCACCGTCCGTCGCCCGTGCCGGTTATTCCGCCATCGGGATGACACAGTAGCACTCCCGCCGCGTCGTAAAGTTCCGAGTAGATGTCGCAGCACCTCGGGCCGACGTAGTACACGGTCGCCCCCTTGTAGTCGTACCGCGCCACCAGCTGGGGCTTGTTGGCTACGTCGGGTCTGTCGAACTCCTGGATCTTCGCGGCAAGCCAGGGGGGAATGTCGGGGGCAGGCGAAGTCGCGGTGGCCGTGCAGGCTGCCAGCACGAGACACGCGAGAGCCAGGCGTCGGGCACTGATCACCACGCTATCCCGTAATCCTCGCCGTGATTGCTCGACCCGCCCCACATCGTGCCGTGCGCGCGGTCGAAGAAGATCGCATTGATCGGACCCGACGTGAGGCGCTGAAACTCGAGCGTGTACCCCATCCGCTGCAGTGCGGTCCTGACACTGTCGGGAGTTGACGATGCGACGAGCATGCGCCCCGGCCGCGACTCGTGCTCGCCGAAGGAGGCGCGCATCTGATAGCTGTTGATGTTCGGCGCCTCGACCGCCTGCTGCACCGTCATCCCGAACTCGACGAAGTTCAGGAAGAACTGCAGGAGGTTCTGGTCCTGTGAGTCGCCGCCCTGCACGGCGAAGGCGAGATACGGCGCCCCGTCCTTGAGCGCGAGCGTTGGCGTCAGCGTCACCCGCGGCCGCTTGCCCGGCTCGATCACGTTGTACGGGCCGTCCTCCGCGCGCGTGACGAAGCTCTGCGCCCGCTGGCTCACGCCGATCCCCGTCCGGCCCGCGATCACAGCGGGTATCCAGCCGCCGCTGGGAGTGACAGAAACGACCCAGCCCTCGGCGTCGGCCGCCTCGATGGTCGTCGTGCCTCCGTAGAACGTTCGCCTGAACGACTCGTCGTCGGAGGACGTCTCCGGCGGACGGTCCTGCTGGCCGCTGCGCGGCACCGTGTCCGGCGCGGGCGAGACGGTCCAGCGGTCGAGCAGCGCCCTGAACGGATTCACGCCGTCCTGGAACGGATACGGATCACCGGGCTTCACCTCCGGATCGTTGCGTTCCCAGTTGATCTGCGCATACCGGGCGCGCGCGTATTCCTTCGACAGCAGTCCGCGGATCGGCTCCTCGGGCGGGAAGTACGGGTCGCCGTAGTAAAAGTCGCGATCTGCGAATGCCAGGTTCATCGCCTGGTAAATCGCGTGCATGTAGCGAGGAGTGTTGTAACCCATCGCCTTGAGGTCCGCGTTCTCCAGGATGTTCAGGGCCTGCAGCATCGCGGGGCCCTGCTGCCAGAAGGGAAGCTTGTAAACCTGGATCCCCTTGTACGTCGTGCTGACGGGCTCTTCGATGCGTACGCGCCACGCTGCGAGATCCTGCATCGTTACGAGGCCGCCCTCTTCGCGCAGCCCGCGGACGTACTCCTGCGCGATGTCGCCGGTGTAGAAGCGATCGTACGCCGCCTGAATGGCCTCCTTCCGGCTCTTCCCGGCACGCAGTGCTTCCTGCTCGGTCTCGACGAGCTTGCGCAGCGTGACCGCGAGATCACTCTGCACGAACACCTCGCCCGCGACCGGCGCCCGCCGCTCGCGGTCCGCGTGCGGCAGCATCACGGCCGCCGAGTACTTCCACTGGCTGAGCGTGTCGCGCGCCGAGTGGATGCGGTTCGCGGTTTGCGCCTCGATCGGATACCCGTCGGCCATCTGAATGGCCGGACCGAGCACGTCAGCGAGCGACAGCTTGCCGTACTCCGACAGCATGATCATCAGCCCGCCGGGCGTGCCAGGTGTCACGGCAGCGAGCGGTCCGAACTCCGGCGGATAGCGCATCCCGCGGGATGCGTAGTACTCAGCGGTCGCCCCCGTTGGAGCGACGCCGAGGGCGTTGATCCCGATCACGCGCTTCTCGCCCGGGTGGTAGATGAGCGCCTGCGTCTCGCCGCCCCACGACAGCACGTCCCACATCGTGCTGGTCGCCGCGAGCATGGCGCACGCCGCGTCCACGGCGTTGCCGCCTTTCTGGAACATCATCGCGCCCGCCGTGGCAGCGAGCGGCTTGCCGGTGATCGCTATCCAGTGCCGCGCGTGCAGCGGCGGCTTGGCGGTACGCTGCGCGCTCAAATCATGCATCGGCGCGAGCAGACAGAGAGCCAGGAGCGTGCGGTAGAGTCGTCGCATGAAAGCACCTCGGTTTGTCACTTCCCCTGCTGCGCGCGCGACGCGAGCAGCTGGTTCACTCGCTTCGGATCGGCGCGGCCACCGGACTTCTTCATCACAAGGCCGACGAGAACTCCCTGCAGCTTGCGCTCGCCAGCGATGAACCGCTCCGCCTCGCGCGGATTCTCGCCGAGCACTTCGTCCATCCACTGCGTGAGCTGGTCGTCGGCGCCAACCTGCAGCAGGCCTGCGTCGGCTGCAACCTGTGCGGGCGGGCGTCCGGTCTCCATCATCTCCGTGAAGACGCGCTTGGCAGCAGTACGGCTCACAACCCCGTCCCGCACCATCCCGATGAGCGTCCCCAGGTCATCGGGGCGCACCGGGAATGTCTCCAGTGGCTGTCCTCGCGCGTTCACGGCGGCGAGCACGTCACCCATCACCCAGTTCGCGGCCGCCTTGGCGTCACCCGCGGCGCGGGCCACGCTCTCGAAATATTCCGCAAGCTCCGGTGTGGCCGTGAGCACATCCACATCGGACCGGGCAAGCGAGTACTCCTGCGCCAGCCGGTCGCGCCGCGCGGCCGGCAGCTCCGGCATCTCGCGTTTGATCCGGTCCACCCGTTTCGATTCGATCACGAGCGGCAGCAGATCCGGATCGGGGAAGTAGCGGTAGTCGTCGCTCCCCTCCTTCACCCGGCTGGGCCGCACGCGGCCGCGCGCTCCGTCCCACAGCATCGTCTGCTGCTGCACGACGCCACCGCTCTCGAGAACGGAGATCTGCCGGTCGTACTCCGAAACCAGCGCGCGCTCAACCGCCGCGAAGGAGTTCATGTTCTTCACCTCGGTCTTCGTTCCCAGCTTCGATTCGCCGCGACGGCGGACGCTGAGGTTCGCGTCCACGCGCAGGCTCCCCTGCTCCATGCTCACGTCGCTCACCCTGGCGTACTCCAGAAGCTGCTTGAGCAATCGCAGATAGGCAGCTGACTCGGCAGCGGAGCGGAGGTCAGGCTCGCTCACGATCTCGATCAGGGGCACCCCCGCGCGATTGAGGTCCACGGCGGTGGCGCCGGCGTAGCGGTCGTGCAGCGACTTGCCCGCATCCTCTTCCAGATGCACGCGCGTTATCCGCACGGCCACGTCCGCGCCGTCTTCGCTGCTGCCGATGACGAGCCGGCCGCCGGTCGCGAGCGGCTGGTCG
This sequence comes from Gemmatimonadaceae bacterium, assembly GCA_036374155.1. Classification (GTDB taxonomy): domain Bacteria; phylum Gemmatimonadota; class Gemmatimonadetes; order Gemmatimonadales; family Gemmatimonadaceae; genus DASUUI01. The sequence goes on from DASUUI010000106.1 coordinate 9,851, forward strand.
AACTGGGAGATCTGGTACCCCTTGGGAAGGTCGGGATAGAAATAGTTCTTCCGCGCGAATACCGACGTCTCGTGCACCTTGCAGTCCAGCGCCAGGGCCGCGCGCACGGCAAGCTCCACCGCCTGGTCGTTGAGCACAGGCAGAGCGCCTGGCAGAGCGAGGCAGACAGGACAGACGTTCGTGTTCGGCGGTGCGCCGAACTCCGTGGAGCAGGAACAGAAGGCCTTGGTCCGCGTCAGCAGCTGAACATGGACTTCCAGTCCGACGACCATCTCCCACTGCTCGTGGCGCGCCGCGCTTTCTTCCGGCGTCAGGGGCGACACGTCGGGCCGCGGTGCTGTAGTCACCGGTGCGCGTCCTCGCCGAGCGCGCGCTCCAGCACGTAGGCCGCCTCGAACATCTTGGCTTCGCCGAAATGCGGGGCGATGAACTGGCCGCCGACGGGCAGCCCGCCCGAGCGCCCGACCGGGAGCGACATCGCGGGCACGCCGGCCAGGTTGGCGGTCGCGGTAAAGATGTCGCTCAGGTACATCTCGTAGGGATCGGTCACTGCGCCGATCGGAAACGCGGTGCTGGGTGCAGTGGGCGTGAACAGCACGTGCACGCCGGCCTGGAACACGCTCCGGAAATCGTCCGCGATGAGCGTGCGCGCCGCCTGTGCCTTGCGGTAGTACGCGTCGTAGTACCCGGCGGACAGCACGTACGTGCCGAGCAGAATGCGGCGCGTCACCTCCGGTCCGAAGCCACGCGAGCGTGTCTCCTCGTACAGTCCCGCGAGCCCCCTTTCCGAAGGGACCCGCAGCCCGTATCTGATCCCGTCGAACCGGGCGAGGTTGGACGACGCCTCCGCGGGTGCCACGATGTAATAGACCGGGATCGCAAGATCGGTGTGCGGCAGCGACACGTCGCGCACCTCGGCGCCGCGCTCCCTCAGCGCGTCAAGGGCGCGGTCGCACAGCGAGCGAATCCCCGGATCGAGCGATTCGGGGAAATACTCGGCGGGGCGGCCGACCACGACGCCGTCGAGACGCTCCGCGTTTGCCGCGCTGTAGTAGGTGTCCACCGGCACGTCCGCCGTCGTCGAATCGCGCACGTCGCGGCCGGCGATCACCTGCAGCACCCTCGCCGCGTCGTCAACGCGCCTGCCGAAGACGCCGATCTGGTCGAGCGAAGAACCGAACGCCACGAGACCGAACCGGCTGACGCGCCCGTAGGTGGGCTTCACTCCGACCACCCCGCAGAACGAAGCAGGCTGCCGCACCGAGCCGCCCGTCTCGGAACCAAGCGCGACAGGGACGAGACCTGCCGCCACAGCCGCTGCCGAGCCGCCGGAGGAGCCGCCCGGCACGCGGCTCGTGTCAACGGGATTCCGCGCAGGGCCGTACGCGCTGTTCTCGGTGGACGAGCCCATCGCGAACTCGTCCATGTTGGTCTTGGCCACCGGGATCGCGCCATGCTCGCGCAGCCGGGTCACCGCCGTCGCCTCGAACGGGCTCACGTATCCCTCGAGGATGCGCGACCCGCACGTCGTTGGCATGTCGAGGGTGGCGATGTTGTCCTTGAGCGCGACGGGTACTCCGGCAAGACGGCCGGCGAATTCGGTTCGCTGCGCCGTCTCCGCGACCTCGTCGGCCATATCCGCCGCGCGCTCGTTGCCGGCAAGGATGATGTTCAGCCCGCCTGCCCCGCTGCCGATCTCACAGGCGTGATCGAACGCCCGCTCCACGACCGTGCGCGCGCTGAGCGACCCATCGCGCACGCCACGGGCGATGTCCCGCACCGGGATTTCGGTGAGCGGGCTGCTGCTCAAGGCGAGCGCTCGGCCTCTTCCTCGCCGTGCGTGGCAAGGCGCGGCACTATCAAGAGGCCGTCACGGACCTCCGGAGCGAACGACTCGATCGGATGCCCCAGCGGGATCGGCGGCCCGCTGTCAGGTCGCAGGGGAGTGCTCCCGGCACCGACCCCTTCCACCGGCGCCACTCCGTTCGTGTCCACTCGCTGCAGCACTTCCATGTGCTCCAGTATCGAGGCGAGCTGCGTCGCGAGCGCGGGCAGCCGCGACTCGTCAACCGCTAGCCGCGCCAGGTGCGCAACGTGACGCACGTCCTCGGGGCGGATGCTCATTCGTCCCAACCCCGCTCGAGGCGGGTGTATGCAAGCTTGATCGTCTTGCGTCCCACCGCCTCGTCGTCGAACTGGATGACTGCCTTGACGTCGCGGCCCGCGCCGGACAGCTCCATGATGCTGCCGGTGCCGAACAGCGCGTGGCGCACGCGCTCGCCGCGGACGTAGCGCGCCTCGTCCTGCGAGGCCTCGACCTCGGGCTCCCGCGGCTTGCGCCAGTCGGGAACCTCGTACTCCCGACGCGGCGGGCGCCGCGTCCAACCAGATGGAGCCGACGAAGTGTCACGCCACGCTTTCCGCCCGGAGGAACGCATCTGCAGAGTGGCCCGCTCCTCCAGAAGACCGGCTGGGATGTCGCGCAGGAACCTCGACCTCGCCGACGGCATCAGCTCGCCGTTTCTCCGCCGCGTCTCGGCGTGCGTGAAGTACAGCCGGGCTTCGGCGCGGGTGATGCCGACGTAGAACAGCCGGCGCTCCTCCTCGAGCTTGGACGGATCGTCGAAGCTCTGCGCCAGAGGAAACAGCCCGTCCTCCAGCCCGGAAACGACGACGAGCGGGAACTCGAGCCCCTTCGCGTTATGCAGAGTCATCAGCGTGACCGCGTCGGTGGACGCATCCAGCGTGTCCACGGCCGCCACCAGCATGGCTTTCTGCAGGAAGTGATCAAGCGGCGTGAGGCCGACCTCTCCACCTTCGTCTATCACGACCTCGGCCGCGCCGCTGATGAGCGCGCTCACGTTCTCCGCCCTTTCCCGGGCCGAGTCCGGACCCTCGGCCTCCAGATAGTCGCCGTAGCGGATAGCGTCCACCAGCTCGCGGAGCAGCTCGTCTACGCTGGCTTCCGCAGCGCGCTCGCGAAAGCGGCGGATGAGGCCGGCAAAGCTGCCAAGGGCGGAGCGCGCGGCCGGACGCAGCGGTGCGATCAGGTCCGGACGGTCGGCCGCTTCCAGCATTGCGATCCCCGCTTCACGCGCCCGCGCGGCGAGCGTGTCCATCGAGGTGTCGCCCAGCCCGCGCTTCGGGACCGACACCGCCCGGCGGAAAGCCTCGTCGTCGCGCGGGTTCGCGATCAGCTTGAGATACGCCATCAGGTCGCGAATCTCCCGGCGGTCATAGAACCTTACCGCGCCAATCAGGCGATACGGGATCGCATGCCGGCGGAACGCGTCCTCCAGTGGCCGGCTCTGCGCGTTCGTCCGGTACAGCACCGCGCACTCGGACAGTGCGAGCCCCTGGGTGTTTCGCTGCGCAGTGATCTCATCCACTATCCACTCGGCTTCGTCACGCTCATCCAGCGCGGCAACCGCAATGACACGCTCCCCTCCGGAGCGGGTCGCGCGCAGCGTCTTGCCCTTGCGGCCGCGGTTCAGGCTGATCGCGACGTTGGCCACTTCGAGGATCTTCGGCGTCGAGCGGTAGTTCTCCTCCAGCCGCACGATGTGCGCGTCTGGAAAGTGCTTCTCGAAGTCCAGAATGTTGCGGATGTCCGCCCCGCGCCAGCCGTAGATGGACTGGTCGTCGTCGCCGACCACCATGACGTTGCGGTGCTCGTCGCCGAGGTGACGGATCAGCTGGTACTGGGCGCGGTTCGTGTCCTGATACTCGTCCACGAGGATGCGGCTGAACCGGTGGCGGTACCGATCGCGGACCTCGGGATGGCGGCGGAAAATCTCGACCGGAAGCAGCAGCAGATCATCGAAGTCCACCGCATTCGCCTCACGCAGCGCCGCGCCGAGATCGGCATAGACCAGCGAAGCAGCGCGGCTGAGCGGATCGTAGGCGGTGGTCGCGAACTCTTCGGGCGTTACCAGCGCGTTCTTCGCGTCGGAGATTCGTCCGGCTATCGCTTTCGGCGTCCACTCCTTCGGGGATATGCGGTGCCGCTCCATGAGCCGCTTGATGACGCCGAGCAGATCGCTCTCGTCGTAGATCGTGTATGCTCGCGTACGACCTGCAAGCTCGGCGTGGGAGCGGAGCAGGCGGGCACCGATCGCGTGGAACGTTCCGATCCACATACCGCCAGGCTCGGCGCCGAGCAGTCGCGCGATGCGCTCGCGCATCTCACCTGCGGCCTTGTTGGTGAACGTGACGGCGAGGATCTCCGACGGCGACACGCCGCGCTCCTCGATGAGCCAGGCGATGCGCGCGGTGAGCACGCGCGTCTTGCCGGAGCCGGCACCAGCCAGCACGAGCAGCGGTCCGTCACCGTACGACACCGCTTCGCGCTGCGCCGGATTCAGATTCGTCAGAAGATCGGCGGCGGGAGCGCGAGCGGGAGCGGGCATCACCCCAAGATAATCTCGAATACGGCTCCACGATCCGATGGCATCAGCACGATGTCACCGCCGTGGCTGTCCTGCACGATACGGCGCGCGAGCGAGAGGCCGATTCCCCACCCTTTCTTCTTCGTGGAGAACCCTGGCTCGAAGATCTCGTTCCTGATTCTGGGAGGGACGCCGGGACCGTCGTCCTCCACCCGGATCCGGACCTGCCCCTCCGGCAGCGCCCGCGCGGAGAGGTGCACGTGCCCGCCGCGGCCGGCGAGGGCGTCAATGGCGTTTTTCACCAGCGCCTCCACCGCCCACTCGAGCAGCACGGCGTCGCCTTCGATCATGACATTTCCGTCGCGCGCGGAAGTCACGACGACCGTCTGAGCGAGCGTGGGGACACGCGCGCGGAAATAGGCGGCGACCTGATCCACCAGCTCCCCGAGGTCAACGGGCTCGCGCTTCGGAGGACGCCCGATCCGCTCAAAGCGGTGCGATACCCGCTTGAGCCGCTCGAGGTCGCCCTCCATGTGCTCCAGCGCGTTGTCGAGAACCGGCTCCGAGGCGTGCTCGCGCACCAGCTCGATCCAGCCGCTGAGGCTGGAGAGCGGTGTCCCGAGCTGGTGGGCGCTCTCGCGCGCCATGCCCGCCCAGATCTGTTCCCTGTCAGCGCGGCTTCTGGTCCGAAGCGCGTACAGTCCGAAGACGAGCAGCGTCACTATGAAGCCCGCCAGCAGGAACGGGATCACCTTCAGGCCGCGCACGAGAGGGGTATTGCCGAAGTGCACCTGGCCGACGCCGGGCTCGGAGACAGGCATATTCTCCCTGTCCAGCTGCGCGATGTAGGCACGCACCTCCGGCGAGTTGACCGGGGCCTCGAACGGCAGGTTCACGGCGGCCGTAGGTGTGCCTTCGGCGTCCGTGACGACGAGCGGCACCCGCGCCTCGCGTATGTGGCGCGACAGGTCCAGCAGCGCGGCATTGGCCGCATCCGGGTCCGGGTCGCTCAGCGCGTCGTACACCCGCGCGTACATCAGCCCGACGCGCGAGGCCTCCCGCCGCAGCTCGCCCACGACGCGCTGCGTGTACACCACGTACCACGTGAGGAGGACGACGACGCCCAGAACGGCGAGGGTCACCGGCGCGCTGCGCCGCATGCTCAACCCAACCGGTCCACGCCGAGGTATGGCCGAAGCGCGTCGGGCACGGTCACGCTTCCGTCCGCGTTCTGAAAGTGCTCCAGCAGTGCGGCAATAACGCGCGGAAACGCGAGGCCGGAGCCGTTCAGCGTGTGGACGAAACGCGGCTTGCCGCCCTCGGCGGGACGATACCTGATGTTGGCGCGGCGTGCCTGAAAATCGGTGAACACGCTGCAGGACGACACTTCGAGCCACTGCGCCGCGCCCGGCGCGTAAACTTCCAGATCGTACGTCTTGGCGCTGGCGAACCCTGTGTCGCCCGCGGCGAGGAGCACCACGCGGTACGGGAGTCCGAGGTCTTGCAGCATGCGCTCCGCGTGCCCGGTGAGCGCCTCCAGCTGCTCAGCGGATTGTTCCGGGGTCGTGAACCACACGAGCTCAACTTTGTCGAACTGGTGCACCCGCAGCAGCCCGCGCGTGTCCTTGCCCGCGGCGCCGGCCTCACGCCTGAAGCAGGGCGAGTACGCGACATATCCCTTTGGCAGCTCCGTCCCGGGCAGGATCTCGTCCCGGTGGATGTTGGTGACGGGCACCTCCGCCGTGGGGACGAGGAACAGCTCGTCGTCCCGCAACGCGTACATGTCCTCCTCGAACTTCGGCAGCTGCCCCGTCCCGGTCATCGACGCCCGGTTCACCAGCACCGGCACCCAGACTTCCTCATAGCCGTGCTCGCGGGTGTGGATGTCGATCATCATCGTCATCAGCCCGCGAACCAGCTTCGCGCCGAGTCCGCGGTAGAGAATGAACCCGGACCCTGCGAGCTTGCTCCCGCGCGGGAAGTCCACGAGGCCGAGCGCCTCAGCCACTTCCCAGTGGGGGCGCAACGTCTCGCCGGTGCGCGGCGTGCCCCACTGCCGGACTTCCCGATTGCTGTCCGCACCGCCGTCCGGAGTGTCCGGCAGCGGAATGTTGGGAAGCTCGAGCAGGATGCCGCGGAGCTGCTGCTCGCTGGCTTCCAGCTCTTCCTCGAGTCGCGCGATCTCGTCGCCGAGGGAGCGCGACTGGACGAGTATTTCCCCGGCGTCCTCGCCCGAACGCTTGCGGCGCGCCACCTCCGCGCTCATCGCGTTCCGTGCCGCCTTGCGCTCCTCGACGGCCTGGAGCGTGGTGCGGCGCTCGCGTTCGAGATGCTCCGCATGCTCGATCAGCGGGAGGAGGTCGTCGCCTCCCCGACGGCGGATGCCGGCGCGGAGGGCGTCCCCCTGCTCACGGACCATCCGCAGATCGTGCACTGCTCTAGTTCTGCGGGATCCCTTCTTCGAACGACCGGAAGCCGCAGTTCGGATCCACGGTGAACCGCACGGCTATCGCGCCCGTCGCTTCGTTGACCGAAAGAACCGAAAGCTTGGAATAGATGAACGGAGAGATCGCGAACGCGCACAGGTCGGCGGAGCGATCCGCCTCTATCACGACGACCTCGCCCGGCACGATGGCGAACACCGAGTCGCGGACATACTCTCCGGTGGGTGCGCTGAGGACGGCGTCATAGGACCCTCCGGCGTGGCGCAGCCCGACACGAGTCGCCCCGAGCAGCGGCGTCACGACAGTGCTCACCGGCATCACCAGGATCCTGCCCTCGGCATCGAGATCGAGAGCGACGTCGAATGAGCCAGCGGCCGTGACCGGACGGGGCTCGGCGAAGGGCGTCAGGATCGCCGAGTTGTACGTCGGCGGCGCCAGCGAGAAGGCGTGCAGCTCGAAGTTCGTGCTGATCACGTTCTCCGTGGCCTGGATTCTGAGAGGCTCACCGCAGGCAGCGAACAACGCGCAGGCCGGCAGGATGAGCAGGGTGGACCGAAGGTGGCTGCGTCGCATTAAATGATTGTACCAGGTAGCGCGGAAACAGTTCGCATGGCGCGTGAAACGTATTGTCTAACCTATGGCCATTCAAGGAATTGTCTTGCTTGACTTCACTTTTCAGGCGGTCTAGCATTCGCATCCGATGCCGACCCTACGGGAGCTCGTAAGCAAACTCCGGCAGCGGCCCGGCATAGACGCGGCTCTCGTCGCAGGACGCGACGGGCTGGTCGTTGCCGGCGATGCCTCGCCGCACGTGGACCTGGACGAGACCGCGGCGCGCATCCCACCGCTGATCGCAGCCGTTCGGGACCTCACCGAAGGCGATTCCACCGCCGTCATCGAGCACGCCGGTGGTCATCTCCTGTACCTGTCGCTCAGCCGTGAGGACGCGGTGCTCGTCGTACTCGCCCGCGCGGGCGCCGATCTGGCACCCCTGATCACCGACCTCCGGCGCTACCGGGATCGGATCGCGGAGCTCGTCTGAGCCGGGAGGCACGTTGACCCCTCCCTCCGCAGGCCGCCCCCGCAGGCACCACATACTGGTTGCCGACGACGAGCCGCACATCGGGCGGATCATCAAGATGAAGCTGGAACAGGGTCCCTTTCACGTCTCGCTCGCGGAGGACGGAGAGCAGGCACTGGAGCAGATCCGTGCGGCCCCCGACCTCGAAGTCGTGGTGCTCGATCTGATGATGCCTGGCATCGGCGGAATGGACGTGCTTGAAAGGCTGCGGAGCGAGGCAGCCACGAAGGAGCTCCCCACCATCGTGCTCACTGCCGCCGGCGAGGAGGAACAACAGACGAAGGCGCGCAAGCTCGGCGCCAACGAGTTCCTCACCAAGCCGTTCAGCCCCAAGAAGCTGTACGCGCTCATCGCGCAGCTGGTGGGAGAGGACCCGCACCCGGCGGGCGGGGAGTGACGACCTGGGCGGTGGTGCTGGCGGGCGGCGTCGGCTCACGCTTCTGGCCCGTGAGCACACCGACCGAGCCCAAGCAGCTGCTCCCGCTCGTCACAGATCAGCCGCTGCTCGCGGACGCGCTGCAGCGGCTCACGGCCGTGGCGCCACCCGAGCGAACGCTGGTTCTGACGAATGCCGGGCTGACGGAGGCTGCGCGAACTGTTGCCCGCTCGCTTCCCCCGGAGAACGTGCTGGCAGAGCCGCGGCCGGCCGGTACCGCGGCGGCGCTCGCGTGGGCCGCGCTCGAGATCCGCCGGCGCGGCGGCGACGCAGACGTGATGCTCTGCGTCCACGCGGACTGGGCGATCCGCGATCCAGCTGCGTTTTCCGACGCGCTCACGGCCGCTGCGCGCGTGGCGGACGAGGCGGGCGCTCTCGTCACTGTGGGGATTGTCCCCACGCGGGACGATACCGGCTTCGGGTATGTCGTTCCCGGCGACGCGCATGCGAGCGGCGCGCGGCTGGTCGCGCGGTTCGTGGAGAAGCCGGATCGCGACAGCGCAGTCGCGCTGAGGGGACAGGGCGCGCTGTGGAACTCCGGGATCTTCGCCTGGCGCGTGAACGTATTCCTTGCGGAGCTGGCTGCCCACACGCCCGAGATCGCTCCTGCCCTCCTGATCGATACCGCCACGGAGTTCTTTGCCACGGTGAAGCCGGTGTCGGTGGACGTCGGTCTGCTGGAGCGCTCCTCCAACGTGCTCGTGCTCCCGGGCGACTTCGGCTGGGACGATGTCGGCACCTGGGGTGCGCTCGTGCGCACGCGCAGGCTCGACGCAGCCGGAAACGTGACCCACGGTGAAGTCCACTCGCTCGACGCGTCGGGGAACGTCGCCTGGTCGGACGGAGCCGCGATCGTGCTGTACGGCGTGGAGAATCTCGTCGTCGTGTCGGCACGGGGGACGACGGTCGTGACAACCGTGGATCGGTCGGGGGATCTCAAGCGGCTCGTGGAGTCGCTGCCGGCAGAACTGCGGGAGCGAGCGTGACGCGCCTGTACGTGTACGACGACGCGGTCGCGCGCCAGTTCGAGCCCTTCAGCCTGACGCGTCCCGCATCGGAGCTTCGCGCGGGCGCGGAGCTGATCCGCGCGCGGTGGGAGACACGCCTGCAGCTGACCGCGAGCGGTTTTCTTGGTGCCCCCCACCTGAGCAACTTCGAGGAGCCGGGGGCCCCACCCTCCGTCGCAACTGATGCGCAGCTCGAGCCAGGCACGATTGTGGCCAGCTCACGCTGCGTCGTCTCGCTCGCGGGTGCGGCAGGCGACAAGGGCGCGCGAGCCTGGGTATGCGCAGGCAGGATTGCCGCGGTGAGGCTGACGCAGGCGACGCCGGCTGCGCTTTTCGCCGACGGCTCGCTCACGCTCGAGACGCTCGCGGAGTCAGCGCGCGGCGCGCCCGCCGGCGGCGCATCGCGCGATACGGCGCCGATGACGCCGGTCTCCGGTGCGGGAGTAGTCGAGGTCCAGGGACGCTGGCTCGACGCGCCATGGGACCTGATCGCGTCGCTGGCCCAGCAGCTCGCGGAGGACATACCGGCGGTCGCCGCCCGGCTGACGATTCACAACCCGGCAGAGGCGCGTGTTTTCGGCGACCACCCGGTGTACTGCGAGCGCGGGGCGCAGCTGGAGCCGTGGGTAGTGCTGGATGCGACAGCCGGTCCGATACTCGTGCGCGGCGGCGCCTCGGTTGCCGCGTTCAGCAGGATCGTCGGGCCGTGTTACATCGGCGAGGGCACTTCGATAATCGGCGACCGGGTGGCGACGTGCTCGATCGGCGACGTGTGCAAGGTTCGCGGCGAGATCAGCAACTCGATCGTGCTCGGCCACAGCAACAAGGGCCACAGCGGGTTCGTGGGGCACTCCATTCTCGGGCGCTGGGTCAACCTCGGCGCAGGCACCACCACGAGCAACCTCAAGAACACGTACGGCACCGTACAGCTTGCCACCGCCCAGGGGACGCGCGACACGGGCCAGCAGTTCCTCGGGACGTTCTTCGGCGATCACGTGAAAACGGGGATCGGCACCATGCTGACCACCGGCACCGTGCTGGGGGCGGGGGCGAACGTTTTCGGGAGCGTCCCGCCGCCCAAGCGGGTGCCGCCGTTCGCCTGGGGCGAGCGCGAGCCGTACGACACGTTCGAGCTGGACAAGTTCGTTGAGGTCGCGGCACGGATGATGGAGCGACGGCACGTCGAGCTTTCGACGCGCGGGCGCGCCTGGCTCAGCGCGTGTTACCGGGAGGCGGCGGGAGGGTAAGCTGGTCCAAGCCTGCTTTCGCGGCGATCAGCGCAGCGCGATGCGGACGTGCGCCACGTGATGCTCACCGTGCCAGGCATACATCGCCAGCAGCTGGTCAAGGCGCATCGGCCCGTGCTCCGGATGGTTCAGCGTGCGCGCGAAGTCCGCGGCGGGAATCGACCGCAGCAGCGCGACCCACCGCTGGTGAAGCGGTTCCAGCAGCCGTACCGACACCTGGGGCGGGAGCGCGGTGTCGCCCAACTCCGCCCAGCGTGCCTCTTCGTAGGTCTTGATCGTGGGATGGTCTTCGGTAAGCGTCAGACGCATCCGCACGTAGGCGTTGATGTGGCTGTCGGCAAGGTGGTGAACGACCTGCCGGACGGTCCAGCCGCCTTCGCGATAACGCGACTCGAACGCTGCCTCGCGTGCATTGCCGAGCGCGGCGGCCAGCTCGGTCGGAAGCCGCTCGATTGCGGTGATTGCCCGCTCACGCCCGGCGGCGTCGAGCGAGGGTGGAAAGACGAATCGTCCAACGGGAAACCGGAGCTGCTCCACGCCGGCCTCCGTCACCGCGCGCGCCTGCCCCACCCCACCTGAATCGCATGAGCGGCAACACCGGGATTGAAGTCGCCCTGCCCGGCGTTGGACAGATGCTGCAGGTGATATCCGATCGACATGAACCTCCGGTTCGCCAGCGGGATCTCGATCGCCGTCCCAAGCGTGATGTTGTAGTTCAGCCTGGTAGCGGTCGGATACGGCATCGTCTTGTCGAACATGACCGCTCCGACCGAGAGGTCGGTGACGAAGGCCGTGCCATTGGCGCGTGCGAACCTGCCCCATATCCCGAGCGGAGTGACGCCGACGCCGTATGCGCTCGCGCTGCGCTCGGCACACGCCTCGAAGTACTCGATCGCCGGAACCGTCCCCTGGTCCGCCCATTCCGGATGGTCAACCACGCAATCCTCCAGCGGCCGGACCACTATCGGGTTGGACGTCACCACCGCGAGTGGAATGAACTCGCCGAAATAGCCGAACGTCGAGCCGCCGGAGCCGGCGAGTCGCCAGTTCATGCGGATGACGCCAAGGAACACGTCACGTCCGGGAGTCTGCCCGAGCCAGCCGTGCTGGGGCGACCCGAAGGCGGCCGTCGTGAGGAACTGCACGCGGTCAGGCATGCGGAGCCGCAGCCCTTCCACCGCCAGCGGTTGCTTCCCGGACGCGGAGTCAGAAGAACCCACGTCGGGTTGCTGCGCGCGCAACTCTGCCGTTGCGAGCAGCAGGAGGGCCAGCGCCGAAGCGCAGCCCAGACTTCCGGATACGACGTTTCGCGGCAGCAGCGACATCTCGGACGGAAATCTGTGGCTGGTTCCGGTCCGCGCCAAGCTCGGCCGGCGGCCTAGCCCCGGAGCTCGTTCAGGACGGCCTCTACGTGTCCCGAGAGCCGATCCTCGTCCCGCAGCGCGAAGTGGTCCGCGCCAGGCTCGATCACCAGGGACTCAGGGCAGTACCGCTCTCCCAGCACGCCGTCGTCGAGGTTCTGCAGCCGGAGGTCGTGCACGATCCGGTTGCACACCTCGGTATCCTCGAACACGCAGCGCAGGACCTTCACGCGCTCGCTTGCCGCCCGGAACCACGTCACGAACTGGGTGGTACCGCCGGTCTCGAACCGTGCATACAGGTCGGCGGCAAAGCTCCTGAGCGGAGCGGCGTTGGAGCGGAACTTCCGTACGGTCTCGACCAGGTACTTGTGGACGTTGAGCCACTCGTTGATGGACTGAGCAGCGAGGCCCATGGCCGTCAGGTCCGCCAGCACCGCTCGCTCATCGTCGCTTTCCATCCGGGCAAACACCTTCGAGGCGAAGCACGTCTCGACCGAGAGGTTGGCTCCGAGCGTGATGAAGCCGTCCACGCTGATCGGGTCGCTGGCCCCGCCCGCGATGATCTCGAAGCCAAGATCGGCGCCGGATGAGAACCCCACGAGCACGACGTGGCGCGGCTTGTCACGTACGATCACCGAGCGGAGGAACTCGCGGAGCAGCGTCGCGTGATCTTCGAACGACAGCGGAATGCGCTGCCTGGCCGCCGGCTCGAAGCCGAACATTGTCGGGGCTACGGCGTGGTACTGCGAGCCAGCCAGCACTTCCGCGAACAGCGAGTGATCCTGGCCGATGCCGTGCACGTAGCAGACGAGCGTGTCCGAGCCCACGCGGTTGTCGGCGTACCGCATCTCACCGCCGATGACGCGTGGATCGAGCGTCTCCCGGTTGAGGCGGCGGCACACCCGTTCGCTCAGGCGGAAACTCGCTTCGACCACGTCGGCGGTGGGTCGCGACGTCGGTGCGGCAGCGGCCGACGATGCGGACACATGATCCAGATGCGCGAGCATGTCCTCGGCGCTCTGCCAGCGGTCCGCCGGCCGCTTTTCCAGGCACCGCATCACCAGCGTCTCGATCGCCGGCGGCACCGCGGGCCGCATGCGCGAGAGAGGATCGGGCGTCTGCGTGATGTGGGCGGCGATGGTCTGCTGAGGCGTGATGCCGGCAAACGGGGTCCGCCCGACGAACATCTCGTACGCCACGACGCCCACGCTGTAGATGTCGCAGCGGTGGTCGATGTTCGGATCGGCGGCGCCCTGTTCGGGGGCCATGTACGCGGGTGTCCCGACTGCGATCCCGGCGCTCGTGACGTTGGAGTGCGCGGCGGCAGCCGAGTCGGTGAGCGCCTTGGCCACGCCGAAGTCCGCCACCATCGCGTGCAGCCGTGAAGGGCCGCGCCCACCGGACTCGATGATGAGCACGTTCTCCGGCTTGATGTCGCGGTGCACGACGCCCTCGTAGTGAGCATACGCCAGTGCCTCGACGATGCCGCGCAGGATCCGGATGCCCTCGCCAAGCGGCAGCTCGCCGTGTCGGGACAGCCGGCCTCTCAGCGATTCGCCAGCGATGTACGGCATTACGTAGTACAGCACGTCGCCGACACGACCCGAGTCGAGCACCCCGACGATGTGCGGATGCTGCAGCCGGGCGGCGATCTCCACCTCGCGGATGAACCGGTCGCCCGCGATCGTGGCAGCGAGATCCGGGCGGAGCACCTTGATCGCGACGTCGCGCCGGTGCTTCAGGTCGAGCCCGAGGTAAACCGTTGCCATCCCGCCGGAGCCTAGCTCGCGCTCGATCGCGTACCTGTCGGCCAGCGCGGCTGTGACGTCGGCGGTGAAATCCCGCTCGACCATACCTGCAGCCCACGAGGGGGTGCTGGAACGCGCCCCCGTGCGTGGCGTCGCGGTGCGCCGCGCAGTCATCGAGCGGCCGCCTGCGCGGCCCGGGCCTGCGCGACCATCTCCTTCACCTCACGGAGCAGTGTCGGTCCGTGGTATGGAATGCCGTCCTTGATGGTCCATTCGACCCCACCCGTCGTTGCAGCGACGCCGCCCCGGATCACCTCGACGCCGGTGGGATACAGGACCTTGAGGTTCTCCAGTGGATTACCGTCCACGACGATGAGATCCGCGAGATAGCCGGGTCGCACTCTGCCGAGCCGCGACTCCTCACCCAGGATCCGCGCATTGTTCCCCGTCGCGTGCTGGATGACGGTGATCGGATGAAAGCCGGCTTCCTGATGCAGCTCCAGTTCGCGTATCAGGCCGAAGCCGTACATCTGGTAGATGAATCCCGCATCCTCCCCGGCGCCGATGACGCCGCCGCGCGCAGCGAACTGGCGCAGCGCGTCCATCCATATGCGGTAATTCTCCTTCCAGAACGTCTCATCGGTCGAGGTCCAGCCGAAAAAGTACGAGCCGTGGTTCCCCGGGTCGGGCCTGAAGTACTCCTCCAGCGTCGGATGCAGGTAGTCGCGAAACCATGGCTGTGTCTGCGCGCGCTGCAAGTCGCGGCTCGCCTCGTAGATGTCCAGCGTGGGGACCCAGGCCACGCCGGCAGCGGCCATCGAGTCCAGCACAGCGCTCAGCCGGTCGGGATCCGCCTCGCGCCACAGGCGACCGGCGTAACGGAAGCGATCCACCTCGTCGTTGTAGTTGTAGGCGGCCGGGAAATTCTGCACCCGGCCGGGGAGCGCCGCGTCGGGCACCCCGTACCAGTGCTCGATGCTGGTGGTGCCAAGGCGGATGTCGTCCCACGCATTCGTCTCCTCGACCCCGGCATGATGCGCGACTCGCAACCCCTGCTTCTTCGACTCGTCCAGCATGGCCGCGAGGATGTCACGGTCGAGCCCCGTGATCTTGATTCCATCCACCCCTGCGCGCTTGAGCGCGCGCACGCGCTCGCGCGCAGTCACCGCGGATGTCGGGCGTGGCGGATTATGGAAGCGAGCGTACACGTAGATGCGGGGTGACGCGACGGTTCCCGCGCGGCTTCTCTCGCGCAGCGCCAGAACGTTGTGCGTGCTGTCCGCTCCGACCTCGCGGACGGTGGTGATCCCGCTCGCCAGCCACAGCTTGAGCTGGTAGTCCACCGGCTGCGGTTTCCCGCCGCGCTCGTCCTGGACATGCCCGTGAGCGTTGATGAGACCGGGCAGCACGTACTTGCCGGTAGCATCGATCTCCACGTCCGCCTGCGGCCGGCGGGCGCTCGCCGACCTGAGCGCCACCGGGTCGAGCCACACGACTTCCGCGATCGTGTTGCCCTGGACCACGATATCGGCGGGTCCGCGCGCGGGCGTGCCGTTCCCGTCCACGATCGTGGCGTTCCGGATCGCCAACCGGTTGTAGCGCTGGCCCGACGTGACCTGCGCGTCGAGACCGGCGGCGACTGTCAGCTCCGCCAGCATGAGCGCAACGACAGTCATCAGGAACAGCGTGTGTTTGAGTGCCATGGGGATGAGCAATTCTCTATCAGGTGCGGGGCGAAAAAAAGGGCTCCGGTGGAAGGGAGCCCTGATGAGCGGTCAGCGGTCAGCGATTAGCGGAAAGCCACAGCGGACCTGCAGGTCAGTGGCTAACCGCTAATCGCTAACCGCTAATCGCTGCCGTTCTAGTACATCCCGCCCATGCCACCGCCGGCGCCTGCTCCGGCCGGTGCCGGCCTGTCTTCCTTCTTCTCGACGATCAGCGCTTCGGTCGTGAGCAGAAGTCCGGCGATGGATGCCGCGTTCTGCAGCGCAGTCCGGGCAACCTTGGTCGGGTCGATCACGCCGGCCGCCACCAGGTCCTCATAGGTGTCGGTCTGCGCGTTGTAGCCGTACGAGCTCGACTTGTTGCCGCGAACCTTCTCCACGACGATCGAGCCCTCGGCGCCGGCATTCTGCGCGATCATGCGCATCGGCTCCTCGATCGCGCGACGCACGATCTCGACGCCGATCTGCTCGTCACTGTCTTCCAGCTTGAGCGACTTGAGCGCCGACTGTGCGCGGATGAATGCCACGCCGCCGCCGGGGACGATTCCCTCTTCCACCGCAGCGCGGGTCGCGTGCAGCGCGTCCTCGACGCGGGCCTTCTTCTCCTTCATCTCGCTCTCGGTAGCGGCCCCGACGTTGATGACGGCGACTCCACCGGCCAGCTTCGCGAGACGCTCCTGCAGCTTCTCCTTGTCGTAATCGGAGGTCGTCTTGTCGATCGCGGCGCGGATCTCCTTGATCCGTCCCTGGATCGCCGACTCCTCACCAGCGCCATCGATCAGCGTGGTGTTGTCCTTGTCGATGACGATGCGCTTCGCCTTGCCGAGATCGGTGACGACCGCATTCTCCAGCTTGAAGCCGACTTCCTCGGAGATCACCTGGCCGCCCGTGAGCGTGGCGATGTCCTTCAGCATCTCCTTGCGGCGATCGCCGAAGCCCGGCGCCTTCACGGCGCAGACGCGGAGCGTGCCACGGAGCTTGTTGACGACCAGCGTCGCGAGCGCCTCACCCTCGACATCCTCGGCGATGATGAGCAGCGGACGGCCCATCTGCGCGACCTTCTCCAGAACCGGGAGCAGATCCTTCATCGAGGAGATCTTCTTGTCGTGGATCAGGATGACAGCGTCCTCCAGGACGGCTTCCATCTTGTCCGCGTCGGTGACGAAGTAAGGAGAGAGGTACCCGCGGTCGAACTGCATGCCCTCGACCGTCTCCAGGTTCGTCTCGAGGCCCTTCGCCTCTTCCACGGTGATGACGCCGTCCTTGCCGACCTTCTCCATCGCCTCGGCGATCAGCTCACCGATCTCCTTGTCGTTGTTCGCGGAGATGGCGCCGACCTGGGCGATCTCGGTCCGACCCTTCGTCGGGACGGAAATCTTCTTGAGCTCGTCAACCGTGGCGGTGACTGCCTTGTCGATGCCGCGCTTCAGCGCCATCGGGTTCACGCCTGCGGTGACGTTCTTGAGTCCTTCACGGAAGATGGCCTGCGCGAGAACGGTCGCGGTGGTGGTGCCGTCGCCGGCGAGATCGGAGGTCTTCGTCGCGACTTCCTTCACCATCTGCGCGCCCATGTTCTCGAGCGCATCGCTGAGCTCGATCTCCTTGGCCACGGTGACGCCGTCCTTGGTGACGGTGGGTGCACCGAACTTCTTGTCGATGACGACATTCCTGCCCTTGGGGCCGAGCGTGACCTTGACGGCCTCGGCCAGCTGATCGACGCCGCGCTTGAGGGCCGCGCGCGCGTCAACGTCGAAGTGAAGTTCCTTAGCTGCCATATGAATTTTCCCAGTGAGGTGTTGGTATCGGAGTCGTGTGCGGTCGCTAATCGCTGATCGCTAGTCGCTAATCGCTGCCGTTCAGCTGACGACGGCGAGAACGTCGGACTCGCGCAGGATCAGGAGCTGATCGTCGTCGATCGTGACTTCGGTTCCGCTGTACTTTCCGTAGAGGACGCGGTCACCGACCTTGAGCTCCATCGGTACGCGCTTGCCTTCCTCGAAACGGCCCGGACCGACGGCGATGATCTCGCCCTGCTGCGGCTTTTCCTTAGCGGTGTCCGGGATGAAGAGACCGCCGCGCATCTGCTCGGTCTCCTCGAGCGCCTTGACTACGACGCGGTCAGCGAGCGGAGCGACCTTCGTGCTCGTCTTTGTTGCTGCCATAGCTGCGTCTCTCCTGATGTATGGTTCAGTTGTAAGGGACGGTGTGTGTTAGCACTCCCACGCTGAGAGTGCTAAGTGAGAGAAGTATACCCCGCCGGCTGGCAGGGTCAAGGGCAGGAACCTGCGCCCGTAATCGACTGCTAACTCCCGCCCCCTCACAACATTGACTTGCATCCCTCAAGTAATACTTGAGGTCAATTCCCAGGGCAGGGCCCGCGTCCTCGACAGGGCCACGCGGCGTGGCTTCCGGACGCGCTGAGCAGGCCGGTGCACGCGGCTCCCGGCGTCGCGCGTTGCAGGCGTTGACGCGGCCTGCGATGCTATAGGCATCCACGCCCACATGAGCCCAGCTTTCGATCGGGTCATACAGAGGTTCAGCGACCGCTGCTCCAGCTACTTCAACGGGAGCAGAGGGGTGGACTTTGCGCTCCGGGCCCCCGACGGCACGGAACACAGATTCGGCAATGGACAGCCCGCGTTCACACTCGCTGCAGCGGACGACCGCGGCCTCCAGGCGCTGAACAGTCTCGACCAGCTGCTGATCGCGGAGTCCTACCTCAGCGGCCACATCGACGTGGAGGGCGACATGGCGACCCTCCTTCGGCACCGGAACCTCTTCCCCGACCTGCACCCGCTGATACGCGCGTGGCGGTTCATCAAGCCCCGGATCAGCGGCCAGGTGAAGAGCGACCAGAGCTGGATTTCGCAGCACTATGACCTCGACGCGGACTTCTTCCTGACGTTCATGGACACCCGGCATCGCTGCTACTCGCACGCGATCTTCGAGCACGACGACGAGTCGCTGGAGGTGGCGATGACGCGGAAGATGGATTTCGCCATCCATGCCGTGGGCGCGAAACCGGGCGACCGCGTCCTGGACGTCGGCGGCGGCTGGGGAGCATTCACTGAGCACGCCGGATGCAAGGGGATCCGCGTCACCTCGCTCACGATCTCACGGGAGTCGGAGAGGTTCCTCAAGGAGCTCGTCCGCCGGGAGCAGATCCCCTGCACGGTGCTGTACGAGCATCTCTACGAGCACTCCCCGCCGGAACAGTACGACGCGATCGTCGGGCTCGGTGTGACCGAGCATCTGCCGGATTACGACAGGTCGCTGGCGAAGTACCGCACCCTGCTCAAGCCAGGCGGGAGAGTGTACCTCGACGCCTGCGCCAAGCGGAAGAAGTTTCAGGTTTCCGCCTTCTTCCAGAAGCACGTGTATCCGGGGAACGGTACGCCGATGTGCCTGCACGATTATCTGCGGGCCGTGGCCGACTCACCCTTCCGACTCGAAGGGGTGTGGGATGACCGTCACAGCTATGCGCTCACCGCCCGGGAGTGGGCGCTGCGGCTGGACGCGAACCGTGACAAGATCGAGCGCCGCTGGGGGCAGGCTCAGTACCGCAAGTTCCGCCTCTTCCTGTGGGGGTCCGCGGAGGGCTTCTCGCGGGACGACATACAGGCTTACCGCGTCGTGCTCTCGCTTCCGGAAGACTGAGCGCTCAGGTCTTCTGTGTCCGCCGCTTCCTGGCCGCCGCGCGGTCCGCGGTCAGCACCTCGAAGCCGACGCGGATCCCCTGCAGCGTGAAGAAGGGCTCGACCTGGTCGATCTCGCTGCAATAGCGCGCGAGGAGCTTCGCGAGTCCGCCGGTGGCGATGACCACCGGCGCTTCCTTCCGCGGCCATTCCCGCTTGATGCGACGGACGATTCCATCGATCGAGTCCGCGGCGCCGTACACCACGCCCGCCTGGATGCATGCCTCCGTATTGGTCGCGATCACCGGACCTGGATCTGAGATCGCAATCGGAGGGAGCTGGGCGGTCTTCTGAAACAGCGTCGCTGCCGAGGTGCGGACGCCGGGCTGGATCACACCGCCAAAGAAGGAGCCCTCGGCCGTGATGCAGTCGTACGTGGTCGCCGTCCCGATGTCCACTACGATGCAGTCGCGCTTGACGATCGCAGCCGCGGCCAGCGCGTTCGCGATGCGGTCCGCGCCGACGGTGAGCGGCTCGTCCACCGGAAGGGTCACGGGAAGGCGGCCCTCGATCACTGCGGTCGCGTCGATCGCCAGCGGATCCACGCCGGTGGCGCGACGGCATGCCTCGATGAGGATCGGAGTCGCGGGCGGCACCACCGAGCAGAAGGCCGCCCCATCTATCTGGCGGAGAGGGATGGTTGCGGCCTCGAGCAGCGAGCGCAGGAGCACGGCGAACTCGTCCGCGGTGCGAGGAGCGTCCGTCGTCAGCCGGAAGTGCGCGCGCAGGCGGTCGCCGGCGAAGATGCCTACCGTGGTTTCGGTGTTGCCGAGGTCGAAAGCGAGAAGCACAGCGGTTAGCGGTTAGCGATTAGCGGAAAGCGACTGCGGCTCGACGGCGAATACAAGGGAACCACTGCGGATATGGTGCACGGTGCCGGCGGATTCAACCAGCAGGGCACCGGACTCGTCAATCCCCGCGACGACGCCGGCAAGTGGTTCGGAGATCTCCCGGCCCCAGGCGATGTCGCGCGCGGCGAATTCACTCAACTCCGCCGCGGTGAGCACACCAGCGCGCGAACAGGCGGCCAGGACCGCCGGAACGAGTCGCTCCACGACCTCCCCGCGCCGTACGGATTCGCCGAGTCCCGCGGCGCCGACTCCGTCGGGGGCTGCGAGGTTGATCCCGATGCCCACGGCCGCCCAATCGAGCTGCTCGCCGCGCCAGCGTGCCTCGACGAGCACACCACCCAGCTTCCCGTCCCCGAGAAAGAGATCGTTGGGCCACTTGAGCCCGACCGCCTCCGACGTGAGTGACTCCAGCGCGTAGGCGGCGGCGATCCCGATCCGGAGTGGCAGCGCGCCGATGTTGCGCGCATCCGCCTCACGGGCGACGAGGGTGAGCCACACCCCTCCCGCATCGGATCGCCATTCGCGCCGCTCTCTCCCCCGCCCCGCGGTCTGCACCCCGGCGAGCACGACCGTGCCGTGCTGCGCGCCAGCCCGCGCAAGCTCGTGCGCCTTGTCCATCGTCGAGCCGACCGAGTCGAACGCGACCATCCGCGGTGAGCCCGTCCGGGCCGCGAGCTCCGTGAGCGCGACGCCGTCGTACGAGGCGAGCTCAGCCACGGAGGTACATCATCGCGAAGATCACCAGGCCGAGCGCCAGACGATACACTGCGAAAATGCCGTAGCTCCGGCGGGCCACGAACCGCAGAAGCACCGCGATCGCAAGCCAGCCGCTGACGGCGGCCGCCGCCACGCCAACCACCAGCGGGAGCATGTCGTCAGCTTCGCGCACCGCCTGCGGGACTTTCATCAGGGTCGCGCCAAGCGTGATTGGCGCGATCATCAGGAAGCTGAACACCGCAGCCGCTTCGCGTGTGAGCCCCAGGGCGCGGCCGGCCGTGATCGTGGAGCCGGAGCGGGATACGCCCGGCATCAGCGCGAGCACCTGCGCGAGCCCGATGAGCAGCGCATCGCGATGGCGCATCACGTCCATCTCGCGCTCCCGGCTGGCAAGCCTGTCGGCAAGCCACAGCAGCAGGCCGAACACGATCAGGTTCGTGGCAATGAGCGCTGATGACCTGAAAGTCGTTTCCGCGAGGTCTTCCAGAAGCAGGCCGCCGAGCGCTCCGGGGATCGTCGCAATCACCAGGAAGACGACCCGGCGCTCTTCCGGAGTCTCCACGCGCCGCTTGCGCACGATGTTGACCGCGGCCGCGAACAGCAGCTTCCACTGCTGGTTGAAGTACCAGACCACCGCGATGAGCGTCCCCAGGTGAAGCGAGACGTCGAACGACAGGCCGCTGTCACCCCAACCGAACACCCAGGGAGTCAGCACGAGGTGACCAGAACTGCTGATCGGAAGAAACTCCGTAAGTCCCTGGATGATGCCGAGAACCAGCGCCTGGAAGACGCTCAAGACGGCTTACCTGCTCCGTTGAGCGCGTTCTCATACAGTGCCTCATACCGGCTCACGATTGGCTCGACGGCAAAACGCTGGCGCGCATCACGAACGCCTGCATCGCTCATGCGCTTCCATTCGGCTTCGTCCCGCAACAGCCGGAGCGCAACTTCAGACATCCCATCGATGTCACCGACCGTGCAGAGGTAGCCGGTCTCGCCACTGCTGACGACCTCCGGCAGGCCGCCCGTCCGGGTCGCGATCACCGGCACTCCGGACGCGAGCGCCTCCAGCGCGCTGAGCCCGAACGACTCGCTGCGGCTCGGAAGCAGGAACAGGTCCGCATCGGCGAGCAGCGGCGCGACCAGATCGATCCTGCCGAGAAAGTGAACGTCGCGGGCGATGCCGAGCTGCCGGGCCTCGTCCTCCGCCATCGCCCGCTCGGGGCCGTCGCCGACCATCACCAGGACCGCCGGCATGGCGGCGCGAACCCGGGCGAAGATGCGCACGACGTCAGCGACCCGCTTGACCGCGCGGAAGTTGGACACGTGCATCAGCACCTTCACGTCATCGCCGAACTGCGCCCTGAGCACGGGCTCGTACTTGGCGCGATCGTACACGTTCGGATCCACGAAATTGTGTATCACCTCGACGTTGCACCCCGTGCAGCCGAACGCATGGTAGGTCTCGTCCTTCAGATAGCTGGAAACGGCGGTGATGCGGTCGGACTTCTCGATCGAGAACCGCGTAATGGACTGAAAGGACGGGTCCTGCCCGACGATGGTGATGTCGGTACCGTGCAGCGTCGTGATGACGCGCACGTCCCCTCCTCCCTGCCGGAGCATCTCGCGCGCTATCCACGCGCTGGTCGCGTGCGGGATCGCGTAGTGACAGTGCAGCAGGTCGAGCTGGTGGGTGTAAACGACCTCGTGCATCCGCGCCGCGAGCGCCAGGTCATACGGCGGATACTCGAACAGCGGATACGTTCCGACGTCCACCTCGTGGAAGAACACGCGCGGCAGGAATGCGGGCAGCCTGAACGGTTGCCGGTACGTGATGAAGTGCACCTCGTGCCCACGCTCGGCGAGCGCCATTCCCAGCTCGGTCGCCACCGCTCCGGACCCGCCGTACGTCGGGTAGCAGGTGATCCCGATCTTCATCCGTGCCGCTCCACCCACTCGCATGCGATCTCGTAAGCGTCCGGGGCCGTCGGGTCGAGCTGTGTCACGTCCGCGGCGGCCACCTGGTGACGAAACCAGGTGCGCTGCCGTTTTGCGTACTGCCGCGTCGCCGTCAGCGTGAGAGACCGCGCGGTCTTCACGTCCATCTCGCCGCGGGCAACCGCGCGCATGAACTGGTAGCCCGTGCCGCTCCAGGCCGGCGCGTTGGCAGGGACGCTGCGATCCAGCTCACGTGCCTCGTCCAGCCATCCCGCCTCGATCATCGCGTCCAGCCGCTGTTCGATGCGCGCCTTGAGCTCAGGGCCCGGGTCGAGCAGGAGGTACGCGGCGGCGCGCGGCGAGGACGACGGACCGGCCGCGTGAAACTCGCTCAGCCGCCGCCCCGAGAGCAGCGCCGTCTCGACCGCGCGCAGCAGCTGCGTGCGGCCGAGGTGCGCCAGCCCCGGATCGAGCAGCTCACACCACCGTTTCAACTCCGCCATCGACAAATCCTCCAGCTCCGCGGCGAGCGTGCGCCGCTGCGACGTCTCGAACGCAGGAGAATCGGCCAGCGGGTCAACCAATGCGCGGATGTAGAAGCCGGTGCCGCCGACCACCAGCACGTCCCTGTCGGCAGCATGCTCCTCCGCAATCCACCGCTCGGCGTCGCGCGCGAAGCCTGCAGCCGAGTACCTGTCCGTCGGATCGAGCAGATCCAGGCCGTAGTGCGTCACGCGTCGTTTCTCTTCTTCAGTCGGCTTGGCGGTGCCGATGTTGAAGCCGCGATATACCTGACGCGAGTCAGCTGACAGGATGGACAGGTCGTAACGCTCGGCCAGCTTCAGCGCGAGCGCAGACTTGCCGGCCGCCGTCGGGCCGCATACGACCCTGATTCTAGCGCCGACCAAACCGGCGCTCGAGCTCCGCCCAGCCGAGGTGCACCACGGCCGCGCGGCCGTGGACGTCGTGCGCGGGGAGATCTGTGTCGCGGAGTGCGCGCACCAGCGCGTACATCTCCGCCGTGGAAAGAAGGTCGCCGGCCTTCACGGCGGCCTTGCACGCGACCGTCGCGAGCAGCCGCTCGTGGCGGGCGATGCTGCCCGGCGCGCGGTCGCCAGTGAGCGCGTCGAGCGTCTCGCGCAGGCACCGCTCCGCATCGAAGCGAGGGTGCGGCGCGGGAACAGCGTGAACGAGGACAGTGCTCCCACCGAACGGCTCGAGCTCGAAGCCTATGCGCTCGAGAACGTCGCGGTGCATGTCGAGCGCCTCGAGCTGGGTGGGGCCAAGGTGGAGCGTGAGCGGCAGCAGCAGGCGTTGTGACGGGACGTCGCCCCGCTCGAACCCGCGGAGAAACTGCTCGTAGAGGATCCGCTCGTGCGCGGCGTGCTGGTCGATGAGCACCAGCCCTTCCTCGGTCTCGAAGGTCACGTAGCTGCGCCTGAGCTGCAGCGGCGGAGGATGCCCGTAATCGGTTTCCGCGTGTGGGAACCGGGCAGCCTGATCGCCCATCGCAGGCGCGATCGTCGCGACCTCGGACGCGTTGGCGTCGCTCAGGAACGGCTCGGCCCCGGAGGGCGTCGTGAACGGTGACCAGTGTGTGGGCGTCCAACGGTGCGTCCCGATTCCGGCAGCGCTCTCCATCGTGCCGAGCGCGCGTCGCACGGCGGCCTCGACTGCGCGCTCGATCGGCCACCGGTCGCGGAAGCGGACTTCCGCCTTTGCCGGATGCACGTTGACGTCCACCAGCTCGTGCGGCAGGACCAGCTCCAGGAACAGCGACGGTCGAACCCCGGCGGGAATCGTCGAGCGGTACGCCGCCTCTGCCGCGCGAATCAGCCCCGCGTCGCGCACCGGGCGGCCGTTCACCGACAGGTACATGCGTCGCGTCGCGGTTCCGACCTCCGCGGGCCGCTCGGCAAGGCCGCTGACGTGCACCGGGCCTGAAACCGAGTCAACGTCAACGAGCGAGTCAGCGTAGCGCGCGCCCCAGATGGCAGCGATGCGGCTCCGCAGGTCGCCGGCGGGTGGAAGCTCCAGCACCGCCTTGCCATCGTGCTTCACGTCAAGCCGGACGTCGCGTCTGCCGAGCGCCGTCGCCGTCACGGAGTCGGTTATCGCGCGCCACTCCGACCGCGCGCCGCGCAGGAACTTGAGCCGCGCGGGGACGTTGTGAAACAGCCGAGCGATGGAGACGGTGGTGCCGCGCCGGCGAGCGACGTCCGCCACCTCGTGCACGGATCCTCCCCGGACGCGAACGACCGTTCCGGCACCGTCGTCGGTGGCCGTCTCAAGCTCCAGCTCGGAGACAGAGGCTATCGCCGGCAGCGCCTCGCCACGAAAGCCATAGCTGCGGATCTCCACGAGGTCGGCGCTCGTGCGGATCTTGGATGTGCCATGCCGCTCGAGAGCGAGCAGCGCGTCCGCCCTGTCCATCCCGCAGCCGTCGTCGCTCACCCGGATCATGGAGCGCCCGCCGTCTTCAACGGAGACCGATATCGCCCGCGCGCCGGCGTCGAGGGCGTTCTCGACAAGCTCCTTTACGACGGAAGCCGGACGCTCGACCACTTCGCCCGCGGCGATCTGGTCAGCGACGTCGTGGGGGAGAATCGAGATGCTCGGCACATCCCAAATCTACCAGTCTTTACCGAGCGGCGGCGGCTGCGGAACGGTGCGCCGCTGCTGCCTTCCCTGAACGTCACGCTCCTGATCGGCAATCGCATCGAGCAGTTGCTCCGCATCCTCCACGCTCAGGCCGTGACGCGGCCGCGGCGTGATCCCACCTTCACGGTCTGGCTGAGGCTGAGGCTGTCCGCCGCCACCTCCCCCTCCGCCGCCACCGCCTCCCCCGCCGCCGCCCCCTCCACCCTGCGCACGGCGAAGCGCGAGCTCGTAGTTCCACTTGGCGTCGAAGTCTGAGGGACGGCGCAGCAGGACGGCCTTGTAGTTGGCGAGAGCGCTGTCGAGTGGAGCTTCAGCCGAATCGCCCTGGGCGGCGAGCCCTTCCACCAGGTGCGTGAGACCGAGATTGAATCCCGCGCGGAAAAGCACTTCATCCCGCCTGCTTCCCAGCGCGATGCGGAGTGGCCGGCGCGCCGCTTCCAGCGAGTCGTCGAGGATCAGCTGCGTTCCCCGGTTGTATGCGCCGACGTGCGGATCACGCAACAGCGTGCGCGGGTCGCAGCCGCCGAGCAGCAGCAGCATCGCCGCGGCCACGGCGGACGTCGGCCGATTGATCCGTGCCCGCGTCGCGAGGAACGCATCCAGCACGAGAAGCAGGAAAGCCGGGAGGAGGAACCACTGGTACCGAGGTGCGAAGAACTGGCTGCTGCGAACGGTGCGACGCTCGGCACGCAGCCGGTCGAGCGCGCTGCGCACCGCAAGCGCCCGGTCTTCAGCCTCGGCTGGAACGAACTCGCCCCGCCCGGCTTCCGCTGCGCGGCGAAGCAGGTTCGGGTCGTACCTCGTTACGACCGTCTGCCCTGCCTGGTCGCGCTTGAGCACGATCTGTCCGTCCTGGCGAACCGGTATCGTCGAGCCCTGGGGAGTGCCAAATCCCACGGTCACGAGGTGAACTCCGCGACCGCGTGCCGCGTCAGCGGCTTCCAGAACGGCGGATTCGTCCTCGAAGCCTTCGCCGTCGCTCATCAGAACTATCGCCTGATCAGCTTCCGCTTTCGAGAGCGAGAGCATCGTGGCCGCCTGCCGGATCGGAGGCGCGAGCGCGCTGCCCGCCTGACCGACGACGTTGGGCTCCAGGTTGTCTAGAAACAACTCCAGACCGCTGTGGTCAACAGTAAGCGGTGTAAGGATATAGCTGCGTCCGGCGAAGGCGAGGAGCGCTATCCGGTCGGCCGGCGAGCGGGCCCTCAGCCGGCGCACTTCCTCCTTCATCCGCTCCAGTCGCGTCGGCCGCTCATCGTTGGCGAGCATCGAGATCGAGGCGTCGAGTGCGAGCACGATGTCGATTCCGCTCTGCCGCACGACCGTCTGCTCCGCACCCCAGCGCGGTCCGGCAAACGCTATCCCCAGCAGGAGCGCGGCCACGCCGAGCCGGATTGCGCGCCAGCGTGAGTCGGTGCCGAGCACTCCCGGCGCGAGCCGTTCGATCATTACCGGCGTGCCCAGCGATGCGAGACGGACGCGACGCCGTTCGACGCCGGTTCGCACCAGCCACACAACCGTTGCCGCCAGGACGAGCGCGATGGGCAGCGCCCACGGCCACTGGAGAAACCCGGTAAACGTCATGGGAGCGGCGATCTCCGGGCCACGAGCGCGAGCTCGAGCAGCAGCGCGAGCAATCCGAGCGCCAGCGGCCAGCGGAACTGCTCGGCGTACCGCACGTACGTCCGGGTCTCCACGCGGGACCGCTCCATGCTGTCGATCAGCTCGTAGATCCTCGACAACGCAGCCGAATCGCGAGCCCGGAAATAGCGGCCACCGGTCATGTCTGCGATCTGCGACAGCAGCCGCTCATCTATCTGCACGGGCTGCAACTCGTACCGGAGCCCGGTCGGGCCGCGGCCCACGGGTACGGGAGCAACCCCCTGCGTCCCGATCCCGATCCCGTACACTCGCACGCCGTACACTCCCGCCGCACGTGCTGCCGCGAGGGGCTCGACCCCGCGGTTATTGACGCCATCGGTCAGGAGAATCAGGACGCGCGAGCGACCAGGCGCTTCTCTCAGTCGATTGGCTGCCGTCGCGATTCCAAGACCGATGGCAGTGCCGTCTTCCAGCTGTCCCGCCTGAAGGTTGTCCACCGCCTGCAGCAGGATCTGGTATTCGGTCGTGAGCGGTACCTGCGTCAGCGCCTCGCCTGCGAACGCTACCAGGCCGATGCGGTCGTTCTGCCGCGAGCGGATGAAATCCTTCGTCATCTGCTTTGCGACCGCCAGCCGGTTCCTGGGCCGGAAGTCCTCCGCGAGCATCGAGCTGGACAGGTCGAAGGAGATCACGATGTCTATGCCTTCGCTGGTCACAGTCTCGGCCTGCGCGGGGGAGCGCGGGCGGGCGAGCGCGAGGACCAGAGCTGCGATGGCGACGTTCCTCATCAGGAAGATCAGCCGCGCGATCAACTGACCCGTGCGAGGCCCGCGTGCGAGAACAGAAGCGCGGGAGAACACGATCGCGCCCGGCCGTCGCTTCCGTCGCCACAGCCACCACGCAGGAAGCGTCAGCAGCAGAAGGAGCGCCAGCGGGGTCTGCAGCTCGAGGATGCCCGGGAACACTGTCATGCGGCTTCCCTCCGGGCCGGAGTGCCCTTCCCGCCGGAAGACTGCGCCTCGCTTGCGGCGATGCGCCGCTCGGTATCCGCGACGAGGGCGCGTGCCTCGGCACCGGCAGCGCGCGCTTCGTCCGGTGGAATGCGCGCGGCCGCGAACTTGGCCAGATCAGCGCGCGCGAAAAGCCGCTCCGCCCGCGCCTGCACCGCCGCGTCCCAGCGGCCCGGATCGGCGCTCTGCATCGCGCGCAGCAGTTCCCAGCTCGTCTGCGATGCGCTGGCTTCCGCCACGCGAGCAGCGAGGTACTCACGCAGAACGTCGGTCATCAGCGCGACGTGGCGCGCGCCCTCGTCGTGCTCCGGAAGGTGCATCGCCTCTATACGGTCGAACTCACGCTGCGCCCGCTCGAACGGCGGCAGCTGCTGTTCACGACGGCGCAGCTTTCGCCACAGCCACCACGCGAGCAGTGCAAGCAGCAACGCGAGCAGCGCCGCGAGCAGCCACAGCAGCCAGCGCGGAATGCCGAAGGAGAACATCTCCCGCGCCGGCTTCGGCACGTGCAGCGTCGTGTCCGCGGGAAGCACGCTGCGGACGAAGATCGATCGCGCGCCGAAAGGCACGCGCCGCTCCACTGTTCCCGCGCGCACGACGACATCCGCGAATGGAAGTGGCTGGGAGTCCACGTCCCACGCGGCCAGCCGGTAGCCGGCGGTCTGCTCCACCCAGAGCGAGTCCACCCGCGGCTCGGTGAACGCCGCGGTTGTCACCAGCTCCACGGTTCCCGAGTCGGGCCCGGCGGGGAACGCGATCGTCGCGCCGGCGGGTGCCCGCACGCGCACGAAGACAGTGAACCGGTCGCCGACGGTCACCGTGTCCGGCTGAACCCGCACGCCAAGCTGCACGGCGCGCGGATCGCTGAGCGGGAGCGGTGCCGGCCGCGGAGCCGGCTGCTGTTGCGCCGCTGGTGCTGGCTGCTGGCCGGCGGCAGGCTGTGCCACCGCGAAGATTGGCAGCAGTGCGCAGAGCGCGACCGGCGCGGCGTGCCTGATCACCGCCGTCGGCCGCGGCCGCGGGTCTCACGCGCCCGGAAGAACTTGAGCAACGGTCCCACGACGTCGCCTTCGGTGGACACGGGCACTTCGTCTATTGCCAGTCGCCTGAGCAGCGAGCGGCGAGCGTCGCGCTCCCTGCCGACCGCGGAGTGATATGCGCCGCGCACCGCCGCGGCGCTGGTGTCGATGCTGATCGTCTCGCCGGTCTCGGGATCAACCAGCCTCGCAAGGCCGACGTCCGGCAGCTCCTTCTCGCTCGGGTCCTCCATCGTCACCGCCACGACGTCGTGGCGCTGCGCGAGCAGCTTCAGGGGGCGTTCGATTCCCGACGCGATGAAATCGGACACCACGAACACGATCGAGTGGTGCGTGAGCATGCGCGTGAGGTACTCGATCGCGCCACCCAGGTCAGTCCCGCGACCAACCGGCTGGAAGGCGAGCAGGTCGCGGATGATCCGCAGCACGTGGCGGCGGCCCTTCCGTGGTCGGACGAAGTGCTCGATCCGGTCCGTGAACAGCACCAGTCCGACCCGGTCGTTGTTGCGCACTGCCGACATCGCGAGCACTGCCGCGAGCTCCGTCGCTGCCTCGCTCTTGAACCGCCGCACCGTGCCGAACCGCTCGGACCCGGACAGGTCCACGGCCAGCAGCACCGTCAGCTCCCGTTCCTCGATGTAGCGCTTGACGTACGGCCGGTTCATCCGCGCGGTCACGTTCCAGTCTATGGAACGCACCTCATCCCCCGGCTGATACTCGCGCACTTCGGCGAACTCCATGCCCTGCCCCTTGAACACCGATCTGTACTCGCCTGTGAACAGGGAGTTCACGAGCCCCCGCGTCCGCAACTCCAGAAGCTTGACCTGACGGAGCACTTCCGGCGGGACCGCGGGCTGACGCGCGGGCGGCTCCTTGTCGCCGCGTTTCCGGCGTCGTTTCGCAGGCGCTTCACGGGGCGGCGCGGCGAGCGCGTGCTCCTGGGCGCGCGGGTCGGCGCGCCCGCCGCGACGGAGCCCTCCGAACGAGATCACGGCGCGCGAACGGTGTCGAGCACGCGCTGCACTATCGCGTCGCTCGTCACCTCTTCCGCCTCGGCCTCATAGGTGGTGAGCACCCGATGGCGCAGGACGTCCGGCGCCACGGCTTTCACGTCGTCCGGGGTGACGAACGCGCGGCCCCGGAGAAATGCGTGCGCGCGGCCGGCCTGAGCCAGCGACAGCGTCGCGCGCGGACTGGCGCCGAACTCGATCAACGGCACGAGGTCCTGCAATCCGGCTTCGGCCGGATAGCGCGTGGCGTGCACGATGTCCACGATGTAGTCCACGATGCGCTGGTCCATGTACAGGTCGGCGATGCGGCGGCGCGCGGCCATGATGGATTCCGGGCTCGCCACCTGCTGCACCGCGATCGGCTCCCCGCCCGCCATGCGGCGGAGCACCTCCTTTTCTTCGTCGCGCGTGGGATACCCGACGTGCAGCTTGAGCATGAACCGGTCAACCTGGGCCTCAGGGAGCGGATACGTCCCCTCCTGCTCGATCGGGTTCTGCGTGGCCAGCACGAGAAACGGCTCCTCCAGCTTGTAGGTGGTGCCGCCGATCGTGACCTGCTTCTCCTGCATCGCCTCGAGCAGCGCTGCCTGGACCTTGGCCGGCGCGCGGTTGATCTCGTCGGCGAGGATGATGTTGGCGAAGATCGGCCCCTTCTTGACTGCGAACTGGCCGGTCGTCTGCTCGAACACCTGCGTTCCGATCACGTCCGCCGGGAGCAGGTCCGGAGTGAACTGGATGCGCTGGAACTTCGTGTTGATGGTCTCGGCCAGCGTGCGCACGGTCAGAGTCTTCGCCAGACCGGGCACGCCCTCGAGCAGAACGTGCCCGCCGGTCAGGATGCTGATGAGCAGGCGCTCGACCATGTAATCCTGGCCAACGATCCGGCGGCCGACCTGCTGGATGACGGACTGCACCATCGCCGTATCGGCTGGAGGGGGGGAGGCTACGGGAGTCGTCATGTGAGCGCCAAGTCGTGAGTTATGAGTTCTGAGTTGTCAGTCGTTAGTAACGGCGTCAGCGTGCGGCTGCAGTCATGGCGGCGTGGATGCGGCTACGGCTTCGATCGCGCGGCGCTCCTTTGCCGTCAGTGGGCGGGTCTTACCCGGCGCGAGCGTACCGAGTTTCACCGGACCGAACCTGGTCCGCACGAGCCGCTCCACTTCCAGGCCGAGCGCCTCGCACAGGCGGCGTACTTCGCGAGTGCGCCCCTCGGCTATCGTCACCTCGAACTCCGACCTGCGATTCCCGATCGGGCGGGACTGCGCATCGCTCGGATAGACGGCACCATCCTC
The DNA here is from genome assembly GCA_036374155.1 of Gemmatimonadaceae bacterium. Classification (GTDB taxonomy): domain Bacteria; phylum Gemmatimonadota; class Gemmatimonadetes; order Gemmatimonadales; family Gemmatimonadaceae; genus DASUUI01. The sequence continues at coordinate 41,100 of DASUUI010000106.1, forward strand.
CAGTTCCACGCCACGCCGGGCCTCGATCGCGGCTGCCTTCGCGTTGCCACGGACGGTAGCGACGTAGGTTCGCTCCACCTCGCTGCTTGGATGAGTCAAACGGTGTGCCGCGGCACCGTCAGTCGTAAACAGCAGTACGCCCTCGGTGAGGTAATCCAGGCGGCCGACGTATGTCAGTCCGGGGCGGTCTGCGACGAGCTCGAACACGGTGTGCCTTCCCTGCGGGTCGCGACGTGAGGTGACGTAGCCGGGCGGCTTGTTGAGAACGATCCAGGCGTCGTCGCCGGACGGTGCGGCGATCTGCTCGCCATCAACTGTGATCCGGTTCGTGTCGGGGTCGACCGTCTCGCCGATCTTCGCCACGCGTCCGTCAATCTGCACGCGGCCGGCGGCAACCAGCTCTTCCGCCCGCCGGCGCGATGCGATCCCCGCGCGCGCCAGCGCCCGGTGGATGCGCATCGGAGGCATCAGAGCGCCTGTGGGTTCGCGCGCAGCGCTACTGCGAGCTCTTCGGCGCGCGGCAGCTCGTCCAGATGACGCAGCGAGAGCTGCTCGAGGAAGTGCGGCGTGGTGCCGTACAGCAGCGGTCTGCCCATTCCCTCTCCGCGTCCCAGCACTTCGATCAGCCCGCGCTCGTGCAGCGACTTGAGGATGGCTCCGGCGCCGACCCCGCGGATCTCCTCGATCTCCGACCGTCCGATCGGCTGGCGGTAGGCGATGATGGCGAGCGTCTCGAGTGCGGCACCCGAGAGGCGCGCCGGGCGGGAAGCCAGCTGGGCGCGCTCGACCGCCTCCGTGTACTCCGGCCGCGTGAGTATCTGCCAGCCGCCCCCCGCCTCTACCAGCTCCACGCCGTGGCCCTCGACGTCGTAGTGGTTGCGCAGCTCGTCGAGCGCCGCGAGCACGCCGGCGCGCCCCGCTTCGTCGTCCAGTGCGACGAGCTCCTCCAGCGACACAGGATGCACGCTCGCGAAGAGCGCGGCTTCAAGCAGCCTGGCCAGTGGCGTCACTGGAAACCTCCACGTCGGCAAATGAACGGGACTGCGCGAGGCGCAGCTCACCGGCGCGCGCCATCTCCAGAAGCGCGAGCAGCATGGAAAGTATTTCCCAGGGCTCGGCGTCAGGCGACAGAAGGTCTCCCCAGTGTGCCTGCGTGCCCCGCGTGAGCACGGCGCGGATGCGATCCATCGCGCCGGCGACGTCGAGCGCCCGCGGGACGACGTCGTGCAGCGTGGGTCGGCGGGCGGCCCGTACCACGCGGTCCAGCGCGGTGAACACCTCGGCGAGCGAGATGGACAGCTTCGGCGGAAGCGCGGGCGCGCTGCTCTCCTGCTGCGGGACGTGGCCACGGGGGAAGCGGTTCCGGCGGTCGTCGGCCAGACGCTCCAGCACGTCCACCACTTCGCGCACCTGCTGGTACTCGAGCAGCCGGCGAACCAGCTCGGCACGCGGATCCTCCCAGGTCTCGTCACCCTCGCGCCGCGGAAGCAGCATCTGCGCCTTGATGCGCAGCAGGCGCGCGGCCATCTCCAGATAATCCGCTGCCTCGTTCAGGCCGAGCGTGTGAATGCGGGCGAGAAACTGCTCGGCGATTCTCGAGACCGGGATGTCGTAGATGTCGAGCTGCTCGTCACGGATCAGGGACAGCAGCAGGTCGAGCGGCCCGGAGAACTCACCGATCTCGACGACGAATGCGAGCGGACTGTCCACGACGCCGTTGTCACGATGCTCCAGGGCGAACGCGGTCACAGCGTCCACGCCGACGGCAGGATGAACGGCAGGACCGCGCGCATCGTCCCCGCATACAGCGTACGCAGGAACATGAAGTACGGCATCAGCAACGGACGTCCGATGGTGAGCAGCGCGATGAGCAGCAGCAGCCCATACCGCCCCAGCCGCTCGTATTGGAGCGCCCACGCCGGTGGCAGGAGGTACTTCGCCACGTGGGAGCCGTCCAGCGGCGGAATCGGCAGGAGATTGAAGCCGGCGAGAATGATGTTGATCCAGACGCCAAGGGCGAGCATGCGCTGCACGAGCGACGCGCTGTCGGCGATCCCGGGGGCGGCACGCCCGATGAGTCCGATGACCACAAGCAGCAGCGCGAGAACCACTGCCAGGATGAGGTTGGTGACGATGCCGGCAAGAGACACGGCGATGTCACCGCGCTTGTAGTTGCGGTAGTTCCGGGGATTTACCGGCACCGGTTTCGCGCCACCGAAGATCAGCCCGCCTGACGTCATGAACCACATGAGCGCAGGAAGCATGACGGTCAGAAACGGGTCAATGTGCTTCGCCGGATTCCACGTCAGACGCCCCAGCTGGTAGGCAGTGGGGTCGCCGTGACGCAGCGCCACCCAGCCGTGCGCGTACTCGTGCGCGACCATTGAGAGGAGCAGGAGCGGCGCAACGAGGAGGAACTCCTGGAACGGGCTCAATCCAGAGGCTTGGCGGGGCGGCGGAAGGGTGCTATTTTCAACAACTTAGCGACCGCCGGATGATGTGTCAAAACAACTCCGTGCGAGTGATTAGGGCAGCTGGCCCTGACGCAGTTTCCGCTCTTTCCAAACGAGTTCCGTGCCAAATATCGCATCCGCCAAAAAGAACATGCGCAAGTCCCGCGCGGCAGCCGTCCGCAACCGGGCACAGCGCTCCGCGTTGAGAACGGCCGTCAAGAAGGCGCGTTCCGGCGACGCCAGCGCGACCGACAAGACCCGCGCCGTCCAGCTCCTCGACCGCGCCGCGCGGAAGGGGCTGATACACAAGAACAACGCTGCACGGCACAAGAGCCAGCTGACAAGAAAAGCGGTTAGCGGTTAGCCCTTAGCGGAAAGCAACGGCGGACCAGCAGTCTGAAAAGAGGGAGCGCCCAGGGGCGCTCCCTCTTTCTTGGCAACTGGCTAATCGCTAATCGCTAATCGCTGCCGTTACAGTGTCGACAGCTCCGCCCCGCACGCCTCGCAGTACCACTCAGTCGGGTAGTTCGCGGTGCCGCATTCGTTGCACATCAGCGTTTTCTCCTGCCCTTCACGCTGGCGCTGAGCTGGATCTGACCGCTTCCCCGGTGCGGGCTTGGGTGCCCGCGCTGGTGCGGGCGCCGGAGCGGCTGCCGGCTCCTGCGGGGGCCTTGGAGGTCGAACTGCGACGGGCGGAGCAAGCGGGGCCGGCGGAGCCGCAGCGGTCGCCGTCGAGGAGGACGTGGGCGCAGGCGGCTGTGGCGGGGGGGCCGTCCGCGTGGCGTCGGCCGGCGCCACCGCTGCGGACGCCGGCGGCGGAGCGCCCGTCGTGATGCTGAGCACTCGCTGAAGATCCGAGAGCTCGCGCTCCATGACCTGCCGGTCCCCCTGCAGCGCCTCGAGATCGCGGTCGGCACTGGCGGCGATCTCCGCCCACTGCCCGGGCGAGTACTCACCAACGGCCGTGCGGAGCTCCGCTTCGGCGCGCTCATCCCGCCGTTTGGACTCCTCCTTCTTCAGCGCTGTCAGCCGATCGGACAGCGAGCGGATCCGGTCCTTGAGCTCGCCGGCCCGCGCGCCCAGCTCTTCACCGAGCCGGGCGATCCGGCCACGATAGTCCTCTTCGACACGCGCCAGCACGTGCGCGGGCGCCGCGTCGCGGCGCGCGGCGAGCGCCGCGAGCCACTCTTCGTACCGCTGCCGCTCTCCGATCAGCTCCTGGAGCCGCTCCGTGGGCGATGCGTCTCGTTGCTTTGCCATTATCGCGAGGGTGAGCCCGCTGTCTGAGCGGGGTCTTCCTGCAACCGGTACACGATCTCGCCGCCGACTATCGTACACAATGCCCTGCCGCGCAACGCTCTTCCTGCGTAGGGGGTGTTACGGCCCTTGCTCCGGAACCGCTTCGGATCCACAGTCCACTCGAGCTCAGGGTCGAATACCGTGACGTCGGCCGGCGCCCCGCGCCGCAGCGTACCGCCCTCGAGCCCGAAGATCCTGGCCGGCGCACACGACATCCGCTCCACCAGCAGCGGCAGGCTCACGACGTCAGTGTGAACCAGGGATGTGAGCAGCACTCCCAGGGCGGTTTCCAGCCCCACTATTCCATTCGGCGCGTTGGCGAACTCACGCTCCTTCTCGTCGTAGTGGTGCGGCGCGTGATCGGTCGCGATCACGTCGATCGTCCCATCCGCGACGGCTGCGCAGAGAGCTTCGACGTCCGCGGCGGTGCGGAGCGGCGGGTTCATCTTGGCGTTGGTGTTGTAGCCCGTGACGGCGTCCTCGGTCAGGGTCAGGTGATGCGGGCACACCTCGGCAGTGACGCGAATCTCCCGCTCCTTGCCCCACCGGATCAGCTCGACCGATCCCGCCGTGCTCATGTGAGCGAGGTGCACGTGTCCACGCGTCCGCCGGGCGAGCAGGATGTCGCGGATGACCATGATCTCCTCGGCTTCCGCCGGGATCCCCTTGAGGCCGAGCCGCGCGCTCACTATCCCCTCGTTCATCACGCCCGCAGCCGCGAGCGTCGGCTCCTCGCAATGGTCGATCACGGGGACCTCGAACGTCCGCGCATACTCGAGGGCCGTGCGCATCAGCTGGGCGCTCACGACCGGGCGGCCGTCGTCGCTCATCGCGACGGCGCCTGCGCCGATCATCTCGCCGAACTCCGCCAGCGCCTCTCCCTTCTGTCCGACGGAGATGGCGCCGATCGGGTACACGCGAGCGGCGCGCGCGCGCTGCGCCTGGCGCACGATGAAGCCCACGGCAGCCTGGTTGTCGGTCACGGGATCGGTGTTCGGCATCGCGCACACGGCGGTGAACCCCCCCGCGGCCGCCGCGCGCGCACCAGTCGTGATCGTCTCGACGTCCTCGCGGCCCGGCTCTCGCAGGTGGCAGTGCACGTCGATGAGCCCGGGAGATATGACTGCGCCCGCGCAGTCCACAATCTCGGCGTCGTCCGGCTCTCCGATGTCGCGACCGATCGCCTCGACGACGCCGCCCGCCAGCAGGATGTCGGCAGACTCGTCCATGCCCTGTGACGGATCCAGAACGCGCCCGCCTCGCAGCAGTATCGGCGCGGTCACGATGCGCGTCTCATTTCCGTCCGCGGCTCACCGCCGGTCTTGGCCGCTTCCGCAAGCTCGGGACGGCCACCCGCCAGCAGGTAAAGGACCGCCATCCGCACCGCGACGCCGTTGGTCACCTGGTTCAGGATGACGCTGTGCGGGCCGTCGGCCACATCCGAGTCAATCTCGACCCCGCGATTCATCGGACCAGGATGCAGGATGAGTATGTCACGCGGCGCGCGCTCCAGCCGCTCGCGGCTCACGCCAAAGACGCGGTTGTACTCGCGCATCGACGGTATGTAGCCGGCGGTCATCCGCTCGGTCTGCAGGCGGAGGATGTTCAACGCATCGGCCCACTCGATCGCGTCGGCGATGTGATCGAACACGGTGACGCCGAGCTCCTCGACAGCATTCGGCAGCAGCGAGCGCGGGCCGCATACGGCGACTTCAGCCCCGACTTTGGTCAACCCCCAGATGTTCGATCGCGCGACGCGCGAGTGCAGCACGTCGCCGCAGATGCACACCTTGAGTCCCTCGAGCCGGCCGAAATGATCGCGCAGCGTCAGCAGGTCGAGCAGCGCCTGCGTTGGGTGCTCGTGCGTCCCGTCACCGGCGTTTATCACGTTCGACTGGATCCGCTCGGCGAGGAACTGCGCCGCACCAGACGCCGAGTGGCGGATCACGACCATGTCGATTCGCATGGCCTCGAGATTCCGCGCCGTGTCCACCAGCGTCTCCCCTTTTACGACGCTCGACACGGACGCTGCGACGTTCACGGTGTCTGCTGAAAGCCGCTTCTCAGCGAACTCGAAAGAGATCCGGGTCCGCGTGGAGCTCTCGAAGAAGAGGTTCACGATCGTCTGGCCGCGCAGCGTGGGGACCTTCTTGATCGCGCGCTCGCTGATCTCCTTGAACGGCTCGGCGGTGTCGAGGATGAGTCGGATCTGCCCCGCCGAAAGGGCCTCGAGCCCGAGGAGATCCTTGCCGAGCGAGCCGTTCATTCCTCCGCCCTCGGCGCGATGACGACGGCGTTGCGGCCGTCCACTTCCTCCAGCATCACATCCACCCGCTCGTCCGGCCCGGCCTCGATCTCCTTCCCGACGACGTCAGCATGGATGGGAAGCTCACGCCCGCCGCGATCGATCAGCACCGCGAGCGCGATCCGCGCCGGGCGGCCGAAGTCGGCAAGCTCGTCCAGCGCTGCGCGCACGGTGCGTCCCGTGTACAGGACGTCGTCCACCACCACGACCTGCCGTCCCTCGAGGTCCCACGGCAGGACGGTTCGGCCGACGACGGGAACGGGACCGATCGTCTGCAGGTCGTCCCGGTACAGGGTTATGTCCAGCGCGCCCTGCGGCAGCTCCACGCCCTCGGCGTCAGCGATGGCCCTGCCCAGGCGCTCGGCGAGCTGGACTCCACGACGCTGAATCCCGACGAGAACGACTTCATCCGTGCCGCCCATGAGCTCCACGATCTCGTCGGCCATGCGCCGGATCGTTCGGTCCATGGCGCGCGCGTCGAGAACGGTCGTGTTTCTGGGGGGCATCGGGACTAAAAGTAAGCGATTGGCGATTAGCGGTTGGCGGAAAGCAACGGCGGTCCTGAGGGTGCCCTGACCGCGGTGGCCTTTCCGCTAATCGCTAACCGCTAACCGCTCCCCATCACGTGACTCCAGACGGCTCGCGAGATCGCGGCTATCAACCCCTCGCCATCTGCGTCCCCCGCTATGCCGCGCGTCAGCACAACGAGCACGTAGGGCGCACGGCCGGGGGGATATACTATCGCCGAGTCGTGGTAGTGGGCGGTGATCTCACCGGTCTTGCTTGCCACCGCGACGCCAGGCGGAACGCCAGCGCGAATACGGCGGTTGCCCTCTTCCGCGAGGAGCAGATCGCGCATGGCTACGGCGGCGGTCGGTGAGACGGCGACGCGCTGCTCCACGGACCGGAGCAGGACAGCGAGGTCGCGCGCCGTGAGCGTGTTGTTCCTCCCCGCTTCGAACGCCTTCAGATCCTGCACGCCCCGCAGCACCCGCGTATTCCGCGCGCCGAGCTCAGCGGCCATGGCGTTCACCCGCTCCGCGCCGACCAGCGCAATCAGCGCGTTCGTCGCGAGGTTGCTGGAATACACGATCATCCGCCGCATCAACTCGCGTACCGTGAATCGTTCACCGATGCGCGAGTAGATCGCCGTATCGCTGTCCTCGTCTATCGCGTACGGCGAGCCGTCCACGATCGACGCGAACTGGTTGACGAGGAGAATCTCCTGATCCAGCGGCAGCCGCCCGGCCTCGGAGGCGCGAAGTATCTCCATCATGACCGGGATCTTCATGGTGCTGGCGGCGTGATACACGACATCCGCATTGCGGTAGAGAGTGTCACCCGATCCCAGATCCGTGAACGCCACCGCCACCTCCGCGCCCGGCACCGTGGCGACGAGGGAGTCGATGCGCGCCGCCAGCGAATCGGGCTGTCCGCCCGGGGCGACCACCAGCAGCGCTGCAGCAAGTGCGGCGATCATGCGGACTTATCCGCGGGGAGGCCGTGAACTTCGTCCCAGATCCTGTGGTCGTGCCGTTCCTCCAGGAACAGCGCGCCGACTATTACGGTCATGAGTGACACGGTGATCGGGAATATCAGTCCTGCGAACATGTTGCCGCTCCACGCCACCAGGGCTGTGGCAATCAGCGGAAGGAAGCCGCCGAACCAGCCGTTACCGAAATGATACGGCAGCGACAGCGACGTGTAGCGGATGCGCGCAGGGAAAGCTTCCACCAGGAAGGCCGCGATCGGCCCGTACACCATTGTCACGAAGACCACCTGTACGAAGATCAGGAGAACCATGACCGGGATGTTGAGCGGATCGGCGGCGGCCGCCATCCCCTTGTAGATGGGATAGTACGACAGCGCCGCGATGAGGTTGCCGGTCAGCATGACCTTCTTCCTGCCGATCCTGTCGGACAGCGCGCCGAAGAAGATGAACAGCGGCGTCGCGAGAGCCAGCGCGACGGCGACGATGATGTAGGAGGTCGTGAGCGGTATCTGCAGGCTCGTCTGCAGGAAGAACAGCGCGTAGAACTGCCCCGTGTACCACACCACTGCCTGACCCGCGGTCGCGCCCAGCAGGACGATGAAGAACACCTTCCAGCGTTCCCGCGTGCCGAAGCTCTCCTGTATCGGCGCCTTCGACGTGCGTCCCGCGGCCTTGAGACGGGTGAACAGCGGCGACTCCTGCAATCGCACCCGTATGTAGTACGACATCACGACCAGAGCGAGCGACAGTACGAACGGCACCCGCCAGCCCCATTCGGAGAATGCCTCCGGCGACATGGACGCACGCACCACCAGGATCACGGCCAACGACAGGAACAGCCCGAGAGTGGCGGTTGTCTGGATGAAGCTGGTGTAGAACCCGCGCTTGCCGTCCGGAGAATGCTCCGCCACGTACACGGCTGCCCCGCCGTATTCGCCGCCGAGCGCGAGCCCCTGCAGCAGCCGCAGGATGACGAGTATGACAGGCGCCGCCAGCCCGATGCTCTCGTACGTGGGCAGAAATCCTATCGCCGCGGTGGAGCCGCCCATTATGAGCAGGGTGATCAGGAACGCGATCTTGCGGCCGACGATGTCGCCGACGCGTCCGAACACCAGCGCGCCGAACGGCCGCACCGCAAAGCCCACTGCGAACGTGGCGAGCGTCCGCAGGAAGTTCACAGTCGCGCTGCCTTCCGGATAGAAGTGCGTGGAGATCACGGCGGCGAGACTGCCGAATATGTAGAAGTCGTACCACTCAATCATCGTGCCCGCGGACGAGGCCACAATGATCCGACGCAGTTCTCTCTTGCTGACCGGATCTGAAACAGCTCCGGGTTCGACAGTCGTGCTCACGCCTCGATCTCCGTATCCGTGGGAAGGTGGGCGTCCAGCGCGGTGGCGGCTGCCATGTCCGCGGTCACGTTCACCGCCGTGCGCACCATGTCGGGAATCGTGTCCGTGGCGAGAAGAATGCCGATCCCCTCGATCGGAACTCCGACGGACACCAGCACCGGCGACATGATCAGGATGGAGCCGCCAGGGATTCCGGGGACGCTGAAGGTGAGCAGCGGAACTGCCACGAATATCGTAGCGAGCTCGGCTGCTCCGATGCGAACGCCGTAGAGGTGCGCAAGGAAGAGAATGCCCGTCGTGATCCCCACCACCCCGCCAAGCCTGAACACGGATGCGGCCAGGGGGAGAAAGAAGCTGCCGACCCCGGGCCGCATCCCCATCCGCGCAGCTCCTTCGATCATGGCGGGAAGCGAGGCCAGCGAGGAGCGTGCGCTGAGCGCAACGGCCTGCGCCGGCGCGGACGCGCGGGCGAACTCACGAACTGGATATCGGGTCGAAAGCGCTACGAAGACGTACAGCCCCGCCGCGACCAGGATGCACAGCACCGTCACGACCGCGACGTACACGATGACCGCACCCGCGGCGCTTGCGCCGAGCCGGGTGCCGAGCACGGCCGCGAGCGCGAAGACCCCGACCGGGGCAACGAGCAGCACCCACCGGACCAGCACCAGCGTGGCGGCGCTTATCGCGGCAGCTGCCCGATAGATGAGCGACCGCTGCTCCCACGGCAGCCGCGCGGCGGCGAGACCGAAGAAGACGACGAAGACCAGCAGCGGCAGCATCGCCGTCTCGGCGGCGGCCCGAACCGGATTCACAGGGATGAGGTCGAGCAGCCACGCAATGAAAGACACCGAGGTCGTTTGCGGTGCGTCCCCGCCCATGGCGAGAGTAGAAGCATCGGCCGGCGGCATCAAGGCGCTCAACACCGGCGGCGCAACGAGCACCGTGAACGCCGAGGCGACGAGCAGCATGCCGATGAGCAGTACCAGGGCGCGCCCTCCGATCCTGCGGACCAGATGCTCCGCGCCGGAGCCCAGCAGCGCCGCGAGGACCGTCGCGACGACGAGAGGCACGACGGTCATTCGTATCGCGTTCAGCCACAACGTGCCGATCGGCTGCAGCACCCGGACGAGGTTGCCGGCGAGCGCAGGGTCCGAGCCGGCGACAATGCCGGCCGCGAGCCCCAGCACGAGCGCGATGAGCAGCCAGACCGCGGGCGAAGGGCGCCTCACCGTTGCACCCACGGAAACGGAATCAACCGAGCCGAATGACCTGCCCGCTGATCGGGCGCGCAGCTTCGGAGCAGAGGAACATCACCGTCTCCGCGACCTCCTCGCGCTCGACGTAGCTATCCTTGTCCCCCAGGTCGCGCAGGTTGTCGCCGGTGCGGACGGCGGTGGGCGCGACCGCGTTCGCGCGGACTCCGCTGTCGCGGCCTTCGTCGGCCACGGCCCGCATCAGCGCCACGACCGCGGCTTTGGCTGCGCCGTAGGCGCTCATTCGCGCCAGACTGCCCCCGCCGGGAAGCACTGCCGCCGACGCGAAATACACCGCGGCTCCGCTTCGAACGCGCAGCATTGGCACGAACGCCCGGCTCGCGTTGTACGCGGTAGTGAGGTTTATCGTGAGCATCTTCTGCAGAATCGCAGGATCGCTCTCCTCGATGGGCCCGCTCATCGCGAAACCGCCAGCGAGGTTGACGAGCACGTCTATGTCGCGCGACACGCTCCGCGCAACCTCGTCCGCGGCGCGCCTGGCGTCGTCCGCGCTGGACAGGTCGCACGGATGGGCAGTCGCCTTCAGCCCGTCGGCCACCAGCTCAGCCGCCCGCGCCCGAACCGCGTCCGCATCGAGGTCGAGCAGTGCGACGGCGGCCCCGCGCTCGGCGAAGGCGCGGGCGACGACTTCACCGACCTGGCCGGATCGGCCCACGCCTGTGAGCACTGCGACTTTGCCGTCGAAACTCATGGCCGGGCATTATACGTAGTGACAGCTCGCGCCGTGAGGGCGAGTTTGCTCCAGTGGCCGTTGCGCCGCGTGTAGCTTTCTGCTCGCCTCTGTGCCGAGTGAGGATCATGCAAGGACCGCCGCCTGCCCCCGCTGCCCCCGCTGCACCCGTGCCTCCGGACCCCCGGTCGCTGGGGGATCAGATTCGGACGACCATCCAGCAGCAGGTCGAGCAGGCCCGCGCCGAGGCCGCTGCCGCGGCAGGCGTCGCGGCGCAGGAAGGCTCTGATGGTCCGCTCACGCCGACCGTAATCGTACGGCCGGGTGGATTCGAGGAGATTCCGCCGCAGGCGGTGGACATCTCGCTCATGTTCTTCGTGACCGTATTCGCCATCATCGTCGGCTTTCCGATCGCGCGCGCGTTTGCGCGCTGGATCGATCGTCGAGGACACGAGCCGCGGCTGCCCGGTGATATCGCGACGCAGATCAATCAGATCGCGCAATCAGTGGACGCGATGGCGATCGAAGTGGAGCGGATATCAGAGGGTCAGCGGTTCACTACGAAACTGCTCGCTGATCAGCAGGCCAGTCGGAGCGGACTCCCCGCGGGCAAAGTTCCGCCAGCGTAGCTAGGGCTGGGCTGGGGCCTCGGTCGTCAGCCTGCGCGCCGGTGTGATTCGCTGTCGTCCTGCTCGTGGGGCTCGTGGTGACCCACGACCTGCGCAGCCTCGCACAGCTCCGCCAGGGCAGCGGACGGTTTTCGCGTCCACGATTCAGGAACCGGTGCGAGCCTTCGTTTCTCCTCAGCCGAATGGAAGGCCAGCCAGCCCTTGGCCAGCTCCGGTCCGAGGTTCACGCGCCGTTCGGGTCGGACCCGGCGCTCCGCACCGCTCCTTCGCTCCGGACCTTCGAAGGGGAGAACGCGGCTGCGGCGGTCTTCAGCGCGCCGCTCGACCGTCGTGGGGCGTACTTCCCACACCTGCCAGCTTACTCCGCTGGGATCCACGAACGTCCGGTACGACATCTATCAATCTGCTCCCGGCGCGCAATCCGATCGTGTCGGGCGCATCCGATGCGGCGAAGAGGTGAGCTGATATGAGCGTCAAGAACGGTGCCGCCCGAGCGTGGTGTCACCGCCCTGCCCACATCCGCGTTCCCGCGAAACGCGTGTTCAACGCTGAGCGCGAGAGGCGCTGTGGAATGGGCCCCCCCTCCTCGCGGGGAATGCACAGGCGGAAGCTCAGGACGAAAAGAAAAAAGAGCAGCGACGCTTGTCGCTGCTCCTCCAGCGGATGGGGAGGGATTCGAACCCTCGGTACGGTTTCCCGTACACACGCTTTCCAGGCGTGCACCTTAAGCCACTCGGCCACCCATCCAGACGGCACCGATTAGCGGCTAGCTAATGTCCGCGCACCGCCGCCTCTTGCTTCCATCCAACCGCGGTTGCTTTCCGCTAACCGCTAATTCGCTAACCGCTGCAGTTAAAAAGGCGCCCTTCGGCGCCCAATTCAACGGACAGGGTGAGATTCGAACTCACGATACCGGGGTCACCGGTATGCCGGTTTTCGAGACCGGTGCCTTCAACCACTCGGCCACCTGTCCTAACACATTGTAAGTTATTCGTTTAAGCCACCCTGCTCAAGACCTTTCACAACGTGCGCGCGCCCCTTCCGGAGCCCGAAAAACCAGTCTGGGGCGAGCCGCCCGAAACAGGCGCGACAGCGCGCGCAGGCGAAGTTCACGTGTGGCGCGCCGCAGTGCCGACGGAGCTGTCACCAGCTCTGGAGGCGATCCTCTCAGAGCCCGAACTGCGCTACGCGCGGCAGATGACCGCGGACAGCTCGAGACGCCAGTTCACGGCGGCACAGGCGGCACTCCGCTCCGCACTGGCGCGTTATCTCGGACAACCGCCGCCTTCGATCGAGTTCCGCCGCGGCGAGCACGGTAAACCGTTCCTCCTGGAGCGGTATGCGTCAGACCTCCAGTTCAATCTCACGCACTCGCATGATCTCGCCATCGCTGCTGTCACTGCGGGCAACGAGATCGGAGTCGACCTGGAGAAAGTTCGCGCGCGCCCGGCGGCGGAGCGGCTGGCGAAGCGGTTCTATGCATCCGGGGAGCGCACCGCGCTCGATGCCGCACCGACCGACCAGAAGGAGCGGCTGTTCCTGCGTCTCTGGACACGCAAGGAAAGTCATCTCAAGGCAACGGGAACCGGACTGAGCGTCACGCTGCGGGACATCGACACTCTGGCGCCCGACGCCGCCTGGTGGTATCACGAGTTCGAGCCGGCACCGGAATACGTCGCCACGATAGCCGGCAGCGGCAAGCCGCCACGTTTCACCTACTTCGATCTGACACTCCCGACATGACCCGGAAATTCGCGCTCGCACTGCTGCTGGTGGCGACGACAGGCTGCGCCACGTTCCAGACCGGCCCGCGCGTACCGCTGGACCCGCCGCTCGTGCCACGCGAGTTCCGCGGGCTCTGGGTCGCAAGTGTCAACAACATCGACTGGCCATCGCGCCGTGGCCTGCCCGCGGCCCAACAGCAGGCTGAGCTTCTCGCGATTCTCGACCGGGCCGCGGAGATCAATGCCAACGCGGTGATTCTGCAGATCCGTCCCTCGGCGGACGCACTGTACCGCTCGAATCTGGAGCCCTGGTCCACGCATCTCACCGGGCAGATGGGCGTCCCGCCGGACGTGGATTACGATCCGCTGGCTTTCGCGATCGAAGAGGCCCACCGTCGCGGGCTCGAACTGCACGCGTGGTTCAATCCCTACCGCGCACGCGTCGGCTCGGACAGCGGGCTGCCGGACTCAACGCACATCAGCGTGCGCAGGCCGGACCTGGTGCGGCGGTACGGATCGTTCCTGTGGATGGACCCCGGCGAGCCGGAAGTGCTCGCGCACACACGCTCGGTGATCCTCGACGTCACACGTCGCTACGACGTGGACGCGATACACATCGACGACTACTTCTACCCGTATCAGGAGCGCGACTCCACGGGCGCGCTGATCCCCTTCCCCGATGATTCCAGCTGGAATCGGTATGTCGCAAGCGGCGGGAGGCTGTCACGCTCGGACTGGCGGCGCGAGAACGTTGACCGCCTCGTAGCGGATCTGTACTTCGCAATCCACGAGGTGAAGCCCTGGGTGCGGTTCGGCGTCAGCCCGATCGGCATCTGGCGTCCCGGCTTTCCCGAGGGCACGCGCGGCTTCGACGCCTACGAGTCCATCTACGCGGACGCTCTCAAGTGGTGGCGCAACGGCTGGCTGGACTATTTCGCTCCGCAGCTGTACTGGCGCGTGAACGCTCCGAACGTACCGTTCGCTCCGGTGCTCGCGTGGTGGGCTTCGGAGAATCCGCGCAGCCGCCACCTGTGGCCGGGGCTTTTCACGAGCCGCGCCGACACGGTGGACGAAGGCAACCGCTGGCGGAGTACCGAGATCGTCGAACAGATCCGCCTCACGCGGGCGCATCCGGGCGCGACGGGCCACATCCACTTCAGCATGCGCGCGCTGATGGCCAACCGCGACGCTGTCACGGACCGCATGCGGGCGCTGTACGCGACACCAGCACTGGTGCCCACCCCGCTCGACATGCCCGGGAGCGGCCCGGCAACGCCCCTGGTCAGCATCTCACGCGATGGCTCCGGCGGAATCACAGTGTCGCTCACACCAGGCGATACGACCGGAGTCTGGCTCTGGACGATCAGAACGAGACATCGCGACGGCTGGCGCACTCGCGTGGTCCCCGGGCGGGAGACGGCTGTCCAGCTGACGGCTGCGCAACGTGAGCGCGCTCCGGATGAGATCGTCGTAACCGCAGCCGATCGTCTGTCGCGCGAGAGCCCCGCGGTGCGCGTCCGGGTTCCGCGCCGCTAGGCGACTTCCAGCCGCTCGGCGTCGAGAGTCGCGCGGACCTCGCGCGCGAGCACGTCGGGGGTGAATGGCTTGGCGATGAACGCCGCACCGCGGCGCAGCCTGCCGCCCGCGGCAACCGCGCTTTCCGCATATCCCGACATGAACAGCACGCGGATGTCGGGGCGCTGCGCGACGAGCTCGTCGGCCAGCGCGGGACCGCTCAAGCCGGGCATCACGAGGTCTGTGACGAGAAGATGGATGGGGCCGATGTGCTCCCTGCTGAGCTCGAGCGCCTCGCTGCCATTGCCAGCCTGTATCACGTTGTAGCCACGCTCGACGAGCGAGCGGCTGAGCAACGGCCGCAGCCGTTCCGCATCGTCCACCAGCAGGATCGTCTCCCAACCCGGCACCGGACGCGCCTCGGAGAGCGCAATCACCGTGGCCTCCCGCTCCGACTCCTCCAGCGGGAGGTAGATCCTGAACGTGGTTCCGCGCTGCAGCTCGCTGTAAACCCAGACGTGGCCGCCGCTCTGCCGCACTATCCCATACACGGTGGGCAGGCCGAGCCCGGTGCCCTTACCCTGCGGCTTGGTGGTGAAGAACGGTTCGAAGATGCGCGCCTGCGTCTCCCTCGTCATCCCCATGCCCGTATCGGTGACCGACAGCATCACATAGCGTCCGGGACTCACTCCAGCGTGCGAGCGGCGGTAGGCGTTGTCCACGTCCACCACCCGGGTCTCGATGGTGAGCGTGCCGCCCTGCGGCATCGCGTCGCGTGAGTTGAGCGCGAGGTTCAGGACGATCTGCTCGACCTGAACCGGGTCCGCGTTCACCATTGCCCCCGGCGAGAAGCTGGTGACTATCTCGATGTCGGATCCCAGCGTCCGCCTGAGCATCTCTCCCAGACTTCCCACGCACTCGCTCATGTCCAGCGGGCGCGGCTTCACTACCTGCTTGCGACCGAACGCGAGCAGCTGCCGTGTCAGCGACGCGGCGCCTTCCGCCGCCGACTCCATCGCGCGGACGTCGTCCAGCCGCGGGTCGTCTTCCGTGAAGGTCGCGCGAAGAAACTGGCTGTAACCGAGGATGACCGACAGCACGTTGTTGAAGTCGTGGGCGATTCCGCCGGCGAGCTGGCCGATAGCCTCCATCTTCTGCGCGTGCTGGAGCTGCTCCTCGCTTGCTCTCAGCGCCTCCGCGTCGCGCCTTGCCTGTGTCACGTCCCGCGCGATCAGCAGCACGCCCGCGATCTGGTCGTCCTCCAGGATCGGGGTGCAGCTGCAGTCGAAGTACAGCCGCTCCCCCTCCACGAGAAGATCGGTCGAGAAGGTGCGGTGCTGGCCGCTCAGCGCCGCGCGGAAATCGCGGTGTACCGACATGTCCATCCCCGGCGGAAGCGCAGCCCGCAGCGACATCCCGTACAGCTCTTCGCGCGGCAGGCCGATGAGCGCCAGAGCAGCCTCGTTGGCGGAAACGACGCGACCGCGCCGGTCGGTTGCGATGATGGCATCAGGCGCCGTTTGCACGAGACCGCGATACCGCTCCTGCGTCCGCCGCATCCAGCGGATCGCGCTGTCGAGCACGAGCGTGAGCACGACGATGCACAGGCTGCCTATCGACAGGACGACGAGCGCAAGTTCTCCATTGCCGGCGAGCGAAGGGATCTGGAAGAGAGGGTCGTCACCGAGCAACCCGCTATACGCCACCACACCGAGCACGAGGTACGCGCCGAGCGCGGCGCTGGCGACCGCGCCCGCAGCCCGCCGCGGTATCGTGGCAAACGCAACGACGATCACCAGCGAGTGCAGCGCCGGGCCGAGCCACCACGCTCCACCCAGAGAGGCGCAGATCAGCGACAGGAGGGCGAGGTCGAGCACGTATGCGATTGTCTGCGCCGCCACCGCCTCTTCCGGCCCCCGCAGCCGGAGCAGCACAAGCGCGTAACCGGCCGCCACGGCGAACCAGGCGACGAGCAGCGCAAACATGGCCGCGGGGACAGCAACGCCCCCAGCCGCTGCCAGCGCGGTGACGGCACTGAACGCGGCAACGACGCCGAGGCGGCGCACGCTCGTGATGCGGGCGCGTTTGGCTGCCAATGACAGACGTTTCGGAGCTGGTGTCATCTGCCAGAAGACGATGCAGCGCAGGCAGATGGCACATCCGGCCGGGGCTAAGCCGGCCTGCGCTCCCTGAAGAAAGCCGTAAGCATTTCTCCGGCCTCGGCGGCCATGATCCCGCCGGACACTTCAGGGCGATGATTCAGCCGCGGGTGTCGCAGGAGGTCTCCAACAGACCCGGCCATCCCTGCCTTGTCGTCCCAGGCCCCGAACACCACGCGGCGCAGTCGCGCCAGCACGATGGCTCCTGCACACATCGCGCATGGCTCGAGCGTCACGTACAGCGTGCAGTCGTCGAGCCGCCAGCGGCCAAGCTCGCGGGCAGCCCCGCGGATCGCGAGCAGTTCTGCGTGCGCTGTCGGATCCTGATCCCGGAGAGTGCGGTTGGCGGCACGGCATAGCGGCGCGCCGGCATGAACGATCAGTGCGCCGACCGGTACGTCCCCGGCGGCAGCGGCGTCGCGCGCAAGCTCGAGGGCTTCGCGCATGTAGTCGTTGTCGGTGCGGTCCATGGCGTGTGCCGATTTCGGCGGAGCGCATGTCAACCCCGCAGTACCAATTTCCTTCGGATCCGCGGAGGCGAACTGATCGGGGAAAGCTACGCCGCTGGCGCGGTATCTGCGCATCCGACGCCACGGTCTCTGACGCAGCTAACTGCAACCGGGGACGGGTGTTACGGAGACTCGCCCTACCCGCAGCAGCAGGAGTCAGCCAAATGTCATCACGCAAAACACTGATGAGTGCGGCAGCTGCGGCAGCGCTGTTCGCCTTCGCCGCCGTTGATCTGTCCGCTCAGGAACCCGCAACCCCACGCGATACCGTGCCGGTGACGATCCCCACGGATCCGACACCCACACCGACACCAACGCCAACGCCAACGCCAACACCAACTCCAACTCCGACGCCGACGCCGACGCCGACACCGATGGCACCAACGACCACGACGGTGACGACGGTCACGCTCGAACCCACCACCACCGTGAACCTGCAGAACGTGGTGGTCCCGCCTCAGATGGCGGGCCCGATGACAGTCGGCAACTTCAACGCGGCAGTTAACAACCAGGCGAGCCACCTGCGACGCCTTCGCGGGTTGAGCAACCTCACCGGTTCGAACGTCACTCTCATCCCGGTCTCGAAGCTCTCACCGAGCCCCGCCACGGCAGGCATCGAGAACGCGATTACGCGAGCAGAGGGCCGCGCAGCATCGGCGCGGGCTGCCGCGAGTGACAACACAGCCATCTCCGCGGCGCTGACGGCTGCGGGCGTAAACGCAGACGCAGTTCTGGCGATCGCGGTACGTGGGCACAACGAGAACGACGTGACCGTGTATCACCGCTGACGGCAGCAATGCAGCACCAGGGGGCCCCTCCGGGCCCCCTTTTTTATTCGCTGCGCGCGGCCGGTCTCAAGCGGCGACGGGGGCCGCGCGCGCTCCCTTGCTGAAAGTGATCTGCCCCGAGTCGTCCGCATCGGCGACGAGATGGTCTCCTGCCTCGAAGCGGCCTTCCAGCACCGCCAGCGCCAGCGGATTCTGCAGCATCCGCTGGATCGCGCGCTTGAGCGGACGCGCTCCATAAGCCGGGTCGTACGCTTCGGTGGCCAGCAGTCGTCGCGCGGAGGGCGTCAGCTCCAGCGTCAGCTTGCGCCCGGAGAGAAGATCATCCAGCCGCGCCAGCTGCAGGTCGATGATCCGCTCGAGTTCCGCGGTGCCAAGTGGCCGGAACACCACGATGTCGTCCACCCGGTTGAGAAACTCGGGACGGAAATGCTGGCGCAGCGCGGCCAGCACCTGCGTTTCCGTTTCCTCCCATTCCGCGCCGCTCCGCTCCAGTATGTAGTGGCTGCCGATGTTCGACGTCATGATGATGACGGAGTTCCGGAAATCCACGGTGCGTCCCTGCGAATCGGTCAGCCGACCGTCGTCGAGTATCTGCAGCAGCACGTTGAACACGTCCTGGTGCGCCTTCTCGATCTCGTCGAAGAGAATCACCGAGTAAGGCCGCCGTCGCACCGCCTCGGTAAGCTGCCCGCCTTCCTCGAAGCCCACATACCCTGGAGGCGCGCCGATGAGCCGGGCGACGGCGTGCTTTTCCATGTACTCCGACATGTCGATCCGCACCATGGCGTGCTCATCGTCGAACAGGAACTCAGCGAGCGCGCGCGCCGTCTCCGTCTTCCCCACGCCAGTGGGGCCGAGGAAGATGAACGATCCGATCGGCCTGTTCGGGTCCTGCAATCCTGCGCGGGAACGACGGACCGCGTTCGCCACCGCGGAGATTGCCTCGGTCTGCCCGATCACTCTTCGGCCGAGCTCCATCTCGAGGCGGGTCAGGCGCTCGCGCTCGCTCTCCATCATTCGCGACACGGGAATGCCGGTCCAGCGCGCCACGATCTCGGCGACGTCGTCGGCGGTGACTTCCTCCTTGAGGAACTGCCTGCCGCCCTGCTTGCTGGCGAGCTGCTGCTCGACGTCACGCAGCTCCTTCTCGAGCTGCGGGATCGTGCCGTAGGTGATTTCCGCGGCTTTCGTGAGGTCGCCCGAGCGCGTGGCCTGCTCCGCCTGCGTGCGCGCTTCGTCTATCTGCTGCTTGATGCGGCCGACAGCGCCGAGCGATTCCTTCTCCGCCTGCCACTGCGCTTTCATGCCGCTGGCGCGCTCCCGCTGCTCGCTCAGCTCACGCTCCAGCGCCTCGCGCCGCTCTCTCGACGCGACGTCCTTCTCCTTGAGCAACGCCTGCCGCTCGATCTCCAGCTGGACGATGCGGCGCTCGACCTCGTCTATCTCCTGGGGCAGCGAGTCGATCTCGATGCGCAGTCTCGACGCGGCCTCGTCGATCAGGTCGATCGCCTTGTCAGGGAGAAAACGGTCGCCGATGTAGCGGTGCGACAGCGTCGCCGCTGCCACCACTGCCCCGTCGGTGATGCGCACGCCGTGGTGCACCTCATAACGCTCCTTGAGCCCGCGCAGGATAGCAATCGTGCTCTCGACCGTCGGCTCACCGACAAACACCGGCTGGAACCGGCGCTCGAGCGCAGCGTCCTTCTCAACGTGCCTGCGATATTCGTCGAGCGTCGTGGCTCCAACGACACGGAGCTCTCCGCGCGCCAGCATCGGCTTCAGCATGTTGCCGGCGTCCATCGCGCCTTCGGCCTTGCCCGCACCGACGAGCGTGTGCATCTCGTCGATGAACACGATGAACCGCCCTTCCGCGGAAGTGATCTCCTTCAGCACCGCCTTGAGCCGCTCCTCGAACTCGCCACGGTACTTCGCCCCCGCGATCAGGGCGCCAAGGTCGAGCGCCACGAGCAGCTTGTTGCGCAGTCCCTCGGGGACGTCGCCGTTGACGATGCGCTGGGCCAGCCCCTCGACGATCGCCGTCTTCCCGACACCCGGCTCTCCGATCAGCACGGGGTTGTTCTTGGTGCGCCGCGACAGCACCTGAATCACGCGCCGGATCTCCTCGTCGCGACCGATCACGGGGTCGAGCTTCCCCTTGCGCGCCGACTCGGTGAGGTCGCGCGTGTACTTCTGCAGCGCCTGGTATTGGTTCTCCGGCGTCTGATCAGTCACCCGGTGCGAGCCGCGAACGTTCTGCAAGGCTTCCATCAGCGCGTCCAGCGACACGCCAAGCTCGCTGAGGATCGCGCGACTCTCGGTCCCCTTCACGTCCGACAGCGCCAGCAGGAAATGCTCTGTGGAGACGTACTCGTCACCGAGCTTGCCGGCGAGCTGATCGGCGCGGTCGAACACCTGGTTCAGTTCCCGGGAAAGGGTCGGCTGCGCGCCGCTCTGCTTCGGGAAACGCTCAGCTTCGCGCTGCGCCCGCTCCCGTACCGCGGCCACGCTGACGCCCAGCTTCTGAATCAGAGGGACGACGATCCCCTCGTCCTGGTCCAGCAGAACAAGCAGCAGATGCACATCGTACACGAGCGGATTGCCGGCGCGGCGCGCCAGATTCAGCGCCTCCTGCAACGCCTCGCCGGCCTTCACCGTGAGTCTGTCTGGATTGATCATCGAACGTTTTGGATTGCGGATGGCTGGTGTCGCGCGCCCGGGACTCCCAGCCGCGGGCAGAGTTGAAAGCAACACGCGCGGCATTGAAGAGCAATGCCGGTGCCCTCCGTGCCTGTCATGCTGGCAGGTGCGATACGTCGCGCTGAACGCGACGCATCACGCACCGCCGTCACGCGCCCTGACCGGAATCTCCGTCGGGGAGGAAAACGTCCTCGATCCGCGCCTCGAACAGCCGCGCCAGGGCAAAAGCCAGCGGCAGGCTTGGGTCGTACTTCCCCGTCTCTATCACGTTGATCGTCTGCCGCGAAACTCCCGCACGCTCGGCAAGCTCCCCCTGCGTCCACCCGCGCTCGGCACGCAGGACCCGGAGGCGGTTGTTCACCGGTATCTCCAGTACGCGTAGAAGAGGGCGACCGCCCACACCAGCGCCTGCACCGGCCACAAACGACCAACGTCTATCCCCATCATGAAGCCGCCCTTCTGCAGGTATTCCACCGTCATTCCAAGCAGCAGCGCGACCGGAAAGGCGATAGCGAACGACTCGAGCATCACCCTCCGCTGGAATTCGTCAGCGGTTCGCACCATCCGCACGTACTCGTAGATGGTCCACATCGCGACGACGACTGGAACCAGCACCAGTGCGAGTCGCGGACGGTCCGCCCACTGGTGCGTATCCAGGCTCCAACTCACCAGTACAACCGCCGTCAGCAGCGTACCCGCGCTCAGCAGCACTCGAAACAGCACTCGATTCCGCATGCTCTCGTCTGCAACCACGGTAAACCTCCAAGTGAATGACGGCGGAATAGTAAAGATACCAAGACTATTTGTCAATATTCCTTTACTTTTCGTCAACTACCCCTGACAGGGATGGGCAAAAAAAGGCGTCCCGAGGGACGCCTTCCGGAAATGAGAAAGGGGCCGGAAACCCGGCCCCTCCCCGCCATCTGTTCAGCGAGACTTGAACATCTTCTTCACCGCTGGCCTGCCGTCCACCTCGAGCCTGTAGAGATAGACTCCGCTCGGCGCTGGTTGGGAGGTATTCAGATATGCCCCGTCCCAGTACGCGGTGTACTGCCCACAGCTCAACATCACACTCTCCAACGACTCACCCCCGGCCGCCGAGCCACCGCTTTCGAGCACCGGAACCGAGACGATCTGCGAAAGCAGATTGAAGATCCTCAGAGTCACCCGGTACTGCCGACCCTGGTCGGTACACGAGGGATAATCCCCAATCGTGAACTGAATCCTGGTATCGACCCCGAACGGATTCGGGTAGTTCTGGCCCAGCCCTGAACCGGCGCCGCGCTCGCCGGTTTGAGGGTTCATCCCCTGAGCCGACGCTTCACGCGGCACCGATGCACCGAGGACAAGCACCGCTGCTGCCAGTGCTGCCCATCGCGCCATCATGTGCTGCTCCTACTGACGTATGAGTGTTCTAGCCAATACCCTCGATCAGAATGGTCCTGAACTGCCCTCTCGGCGCGAACTTAGGGGCCGCGCAAACGGCTGTCAACGAACGCTCGCGCCGATGCTACTTAGACGTATTCAGGGCTCGGAAGGTTTCTACCCCGTTATCTACCCTGAGTACCCTCTCCGAGCCTCTTCGCTCCGTAACCTGGACCCGGTCGCAGTATTCGAGGAGCGGAATGAGGATTTTCCGGGAGATCCCCAGAGAATCCCTCAATTCCGCCGGCGAATACCCCCGCCCGGACTGCATCCCTGCCCGCAGCTGCTCCACCATCCGGCGCACGACCGGCTCAGCGGCGACCAGCGCGTCACCCAGCCGGATTACCCGCCCCTGCTGCTCGAGGTGACGCAGCACGGCCCCGGAATCAGGTCCAAACGAGGCGTTGACGTCACCGACCGCGATCGGCTCATCAGCCGAGCAAAAAGCATGCATCATCTGACCGGACAGGCGGTCCTGCTCATCGCTGAGAGTTGGCACCCACCCGTGGCGATGAACAAAGGCGCCCGAGACTGCGAGCGAGCCCGACCGTATCTCACCGTCGAGAACGAGGTCGAACAGATCGCGCGGCACGCCCGCCGCCGTACGAGCCTCCTCCAGGGAAAGTCCCGGAGAGAGTGAGTCGCGGGCGTGTTCCCGCCCCACGGCCGAAAGCAGGCGCGCTTTCGCCCCGGCGGCGACGTCGCTCAGATAGACGCGTTCCCGCGTATGCACGAGATGCGCGGACGCGAGAACCTCCGCCACCGAGCCCCTGGGGATCCCGAGCCGTATCGGGAGCGTCGCGATCCCGACCCCAGCGGGACCGGCTTCCATGCAGAAAGCATGGAGCATCGGCTGCGGCGAATGGTCACCGGTGGGCAGTGCGCGAGCACGGCGTCGGGAGTACGGGTCCAGCACGATACCGCCACCGAGTGTCGTGACCTGTGGGCCGCCCCTGATGATGAAACGGTCGCCGGCCCTGCACACGATCGCAGTCTCGAGGTGTATGCGTACCATCCCCGGGGCGAGGGGAACGATCCGGGCGCCGACGTCCGTTGAGCCGAGGTGCAGGCGCACCCTGGTTCTGGCGCCGAGCGAGGGCTGTTGCCGGTCGAGCAGGCGAAGAGTGGCGCGCAAGGTGTCGCTTGGTGACCACCCGTCCGGCCCGACGAGCACACCGCCCTTCGTAACCGCATCCACCGTGACGTCCGCCAGCGCTACTGCCGCGCGCATGCCGCGGCCGACCGATCCCACGGCACGGCCGTGAGAATGCAGCTCACGAACCCGAACGGCACGCCCCGGCGGATGCACCCACGCCGCCCCTTTCTCCAGAGTGCCGCTCCACACGGTGCCCGTCACCACGGTTCCTGTGCCTCGCAGCGAGAAGGCGCGGTCAATCGGCATCCGGAACAGGTCAGCGCTCAGCGGCTCCACACCCCTCGCCGCTGCAGCTCCAATCGCTGCACGCAGTCGATCGAGGCTGCGCGCGTCGTGGACAGAGACCGGCACTATCTCCGCGCCTTCGAGAGCGCTCCCCGGGAGCAGCTCGCGCACTTCCTCGGTCACCAGCGCCAGCCAATCGTCGTCAACCAGATCCGTCTTGCTCAGCGCGACGACGCCGCCCCGTATGCCGAGCAGCGTCAGTATCGCCAGGTGCTCGCGCGTCTGTGGCATCACTCCCTCATCAGCGGCGACAACAAGGAGCGCGATGTCCACACCCGTGGCTCCGGCGAGCATGGTGCGCACGAAAGCCTCGTGGCCGGGGACGTCCACGACGCCGACGGTGCCGATGCCGTCGAGCTCCAGCGGTGCGAAACCAAGCTCGATCGTGATGCCGCGTCTCTTTTCTTCCGGGAGGCGATCGGTGTCCACCCCGGTGAGCGACCGGATAAGCGCCGTCTTGCCGTGATCGATGTGCCCCGCCGTGCCGAGAATCACGCCAGCCTCACGGGAGCCGCGGCCGGGCCACCGGCGGCTCTCTCACGCGCTCCACCGTTCGCGCTCCCACACGTCGAATGCGCGCAACGACTTTCCCTCGGAAAGATGCTCCTGGACGAATTCCCGGAGCAGCCGCTGATGCGCCCGCACGGTAGCGTCATCGTCCAGGAGTGCGCGCTCACCGGCGTGCCACGATTCGAGTGCGCGACGCGCCTCGGGAGGAATGATTCGCGCCCCCCGCGCAGCCGTCGCACAGCGCGCGCAGAGAAGGCCCCCGGCAGCAGCGGAGAATGCCGCTGGCTTCCCGTCCGGGATCCCGGCGTCGCAGGTGGCACAGCTGTCGAGCGCCGGCGCGAAGCCGAGTGCGCTGACAATGCGCCATGCGCCTGCGACAGCCCGCTCACCCGCGTCTGAGTCAGAAGCAGCAGCGAGCTCGTCCAGCGCTCCTTCCATGGCCTCGTACACTTCGGGATGCGGCTCGTCGCCGCCGAACCGCAGCGCGAGCTCGCTGATCGCCTCCGCGCCGGTGAAGCGGCCGAAGCCGGTAGCCAGTGCAGGTCGGGTGCGGCTGATGTCGAAGGAGGTGAGCGTGTGAAGCTCCCGCCCCCGGTGGACGGAAAAGTGGGCCGTGCCCTGGACGAACAGGTCGAGGGCCGTCCCGAAGCGGCTCTTCGAGCGGCGCGCGCCGCGCGCGACGACGGATTGCACGCCCACCTCGCGCGTGGCAAGGCGGAGAATTCGCGAGCTCTCGAGATAATCGAAAGCGTGCAGGACGATCGCTTCGGTGACCACCAGCGGCATCCGTGGAAACTAATCCGGCCCTGACGCGTCAATCCGCTATCTTCCCCATACGGGTACCGTCGCTCCCGCGTCTGACCCCGCACCCGCCTAACCAGTTCTGACAGGAGTTTCGAGAATGGCAATCTGGAAGGAACAGACCCCCGCCAAGCCGGAGCCGACCGCGCCCCCGCTGAACACGACGCCAAGAAAGGAAGAGTTCGCGCCGGTGGCATCTGCCGCACCCGCTGACGCGCCGCGCCGCCCGGTGCAGCGCGACGCCAAGGAAACGCTGATCGCGGCCGACCTGAACATCGAAGGCAAGATCGAGGGCGCCGGGCACGTGCGCGTAGCTGGCCGCTTCAAGGGGGATGTCCACGTCGAGGGCGACCTCACGATCGAGGCCGGGGCCAAGGTGACCGGTGGCGTGCGTGCTGCGACCGTGATTATCGCCGGCGAGCTCGAAGGGAACGTGGATGCAGCGTCCCGCGTCGAGCTGCAGCAGTCCGGTGTGCTCAACGGTGACGTCAAGGCCGGCTCGCTGACCGTCGCCGCCGGATCGCGGATGCGCGGTCAGGCTGACTTCGGCTGGGAAGACAGCGGCCGCGGCGGCAAGTCGGAGACGCGCGGAGCTCAATGACCGCTGGTCAGGGCACCCCGGGAAAATCTCGCACCTGCCCGCATTGCAGGGCGACGATCCTCGAGAGCGCCAGCCGATGCCCTGTCTGCCATCACCACCTGAGGTTCGACCCGCGGCTGGCTGGACGGAAGCAGGCCAGCTTTTCGGCGCTGAAGGTCGACGGAATCATCCGGCACCCAGCCGCGGGCGAGCCGTGGGAATACTCCGTGCTCGTCACCGTGCACAACGACAAGGGCGAGGAGATCGCCCGCCAGGTCGTCGGCGTGGGTGCGCTCCACTCGCGCGAGGAGCGCACCGTCACGGTGAACGTGGAAGTGTTCAAGCCGACACGGGGATCGGGCAAAGGCGGCTGACCCGACGGCCGTTCCCGACGTCACGGTTGCCGCGGCGGCCACTCCCCCGGCTCAGCAAACGAATCCAGGCGGCCGCACCGCGGACAACGAAAGGTCGCGACAGGCACCTTTTCCTCTTTCCGCACCTTGAGCCCGGACCATCGACTCCACTTTGGGAAACCCGCCGCCCAGGCCAGGGGATAGACGGCTCCGTACCCATGGTCCACCAGGTATCCGCGCTCCATGGGCCGCCTGCACTGCACGCACTCGGGTTGTCTGTCACGCACGTCGCGTAGTCCTCCGCTGCTCGCTGATCGATTCACGGTAACGACCGGCCTGGCCTGGCTGAACCGCTGGCGGCGAACGAACCGAAAACAGAAGCCCCCCGGGACTTGTCCCGGGGGGCTTCGTCGTGCCGGCGTCTCAAGCTACTGCGGGAAGCCCACCGGCCCCTCGGGCTGCGCTTCCGGACGCTGCCGGATGCGCGGTGCCTGACCGAAAGTGTACTGGTAGGTGAGGTGCACCGAGCGGACGTCGAACTTGCGCTCCGTGATCTGGAGCACGTTGTCGTCGCTCACCTCCACGCGGAACCCCACCGTGTTGAACGGGTCCTGCACCCGCAGCGCCAGCGACGCCTTCGGATTGATCTGCTGCCGGAGCGTGAAGCTCGCAATCTGGAACTTCGAAAAGCTGCCACGCTCCACCTTCTGCGGCCCTCGGTACATATAGAAACCCTGCAGCGTAAGCCCTTCCCGCAGCGTCGCGGTCGCGTTCAAGCGGGCCGACCACAGGACCGCGTCGGACGCCAGCGACGTCGCCGAGGGACCGCCCTCGGTCACCATCTTGTGGATGTTGAAGCCGGCGAGGGCGCTGAACTTCGGGCCAAGCCTAAGCGAGCCGTTCATGTCCGTGCCCCAGGAGTTGCCCGTCGCGAGATTCTGAAACGTGACGGACGTCACGTCGCGGCCATCCACCACGTCGTCGGTGTCGATGATGAAGCGTATCACGTCCGTCGTGCGGCGATAGAAGGGCGAGACCTGGAACGTGCCGAGCTTATATGTGCGGTTGTAGCTCAACTCGACCGCGTCGGTGTACTCCGGGTTGAGGCGCGGGTTGCCGATGAAGACGTTCTGCACGTCGAAGAAGACCGGAAACGGGTTCAGCTCCTGCGTACCAGGACGCCGCACGCGGCGCGAGTACGCCAGCTTGAGCTGACTGGCCTCGCTCAACTTGTAGGACGCAACCGCGCTCGGGAACAGGCTGCTGTAGTTGAACGGGTAGCTCTGCGAGGTCAGGATGAAGTCACGCGTCGCGTACTCGGCGCGGAGCCCGCCCTGCAGCTCCCACTTGCCCAGGCCGCGGCTCAGCACGCCATACACGGCGTGCACCTGCTCGTCGAGCTCGAAGGCGTTGCTGAGGTTGCTCGGCGTCCACGTGCCTGAGCCCGTCTCGTCCTCCAGCACCGTGTAATCCCGGTCCAACCACTTCGCATTGCCCTTGTAACCCGTCTCCAGCTTGGTCGACTCGCCGAAGGAGCGCGTGTAATCGAGCTGCGCCGTCAATGAGTTCGCCAGCGAAGCGGTCTCCCTGCTCTCCATCTCGGTTCGGCTCGGTACCTCGTCACCGGCAACCGCCTGCCGCCACAGCAGCGTGCGATCGTCGTCGTCCTGCCGGTTGAAGCGGAGCTCGGTGGACAGCTCGTGCCGTCGCGGCTCGAAGGTGCGCCGGAAGGCCGTGGTGTAATCCACCATGAAGCCCTTATTGTCCGCGTTGCGCGGACGCACGTACTGATCGAGCTGCGAACGATCGCCGTCCAACTCGGTGTAGGCGTTGGTGGACTGGTCGTCCGAGTTGCGGCGGTTCAGTGCAAGCACGTTAGAGAACAGGTCCCGTTCGTTGCGCTTGTAATCAACCGTCGTGTTGAAGTTGTGGCCGTAATTGCTGGCGCTGCCGTCAACGTCCTGCTCCGTGTAGGACAGGGGAGCCTTCAGGGCGTCGAAGCGCTCGCGATCGTTGATGCCCACGTTATTGCGGTCGTCGGCGTTGAATCCGTAGGTGCTCATGATCGTCCAGGGACCTGTCTGCTGGCCGAGTCTCCCGGAGATGTTGTACCTGTTCGACGGGGACGCGGCGATAGTGAAGCCGCCGCTCCTGCCCAGGTCAACATTCTGCTGCAGCACGATGTTGATGATCCCGGCCATTCCCTCGGGATCGTGCCGGGCCGACGGCGTCGGCACTACCTCGATCCGCTCGACCACGTTTGCCGGCAGGGTCTTGAGATAGGCGCCAAGCTGCTCGCCGCGGATCGGGGCGGGACGGCCGTTGATCTGCACGGCCACGTTCTCGTTGCCACGAAGGCTGACCTTACCGTCCGGGTCCACTTCGACAGACGGCGTCGCCTGCAGGACCTCGCTCGCATTCGCGGCCGCAGGCGCGACTTCCTTCGCGCGGTAGCTGTTGCGATCGGGCTCGATGACCATGGCTGGAGCTTCCGTAGTGACTTCCACGCTCTGCAGCGTCACCGCGAAGCGCGTGAGGCTGACGCTGCCGACGCTGGCGCGCGGCGCCTCGGGGGTGATCGCGAAATCCTGGCTCTTCGGCGTGAAGCCGATGGAGGTGATGCGCAGGTAGTAGTTCCCGGGACGAAGGCCCTGGATCACGAATGCGCCGTTCTGCCCGGCGACGGCCCCGGTCACGAGCGACGAGTCGCGCTTGCTGCGGACGGCGATGGAAGCGCCGCCGACGGGAGCGTTGCCTTCGGCCTCGACGACGGTGCCGCGCACTTCGCCCTGCGCGGGGGGTGGCGCGCCTGGACCACCTGGTCCCGGCTGCTGGGCCTGGAGGGCGCTGGCGGCCACGAGCAGACCAGCGACTGCAGACAGGGTGCGACTCATGAGTGTTCTCGCTGTAGAGGAATTCGCCTGATGGCGGACCACGCCCTTTTTTCGGGAGCGGCCCACGTGTACCTACGACCACGGCGACAGGAGGTTTCAGGCACCCCCCGGCGCGGGTTTCCGCCCGCCACCCGCCGGATTGGACATCCCAGGGCGCCTGCTGGTTGCCGTTGGCCGCGGCCGGTGGCGAGGTGGGGCTCAGCCCGGACCGCCGCTCAGCGGCCGGCGGCGCTCAGCGAGTGGACGTAGGTGGCGACTGCCTCAAGCTGGTCAGGCTGCAGCGGAGCGCCCCCGAACGGGGGCATCACGGCAGCCGTCTTCTTCGGCGCGGCAACGCCGGCGCGAATGATCGTGCGGATGGACGCCAGGCTGCCATCCCCGTGGAGCCAGGCCCCATCGGTCAGGTCCGGGCCGATCCCCGGGACCCCCTTTGCCTGCGGGCCGTGACACGCGACGCACAGCGCGCCGCCGGCTTTCCCCTCAAAAACGCGGCGGCCCCGGGCGATAAGCTCGGAAAGGCTGTCGCTTGCGGGCGCGTCCAGCGCCAGTGCCGCGACGACGACGTCGCGTCCGCCGGGGCTGGAGATGGCACGCCTGGAGATTACGGCCAGAATCAGGATCACTGCGGCCAGCGCGATCGCCCCGGTGGGCAACCCGCGGCGCGCTGAACGACTGCCGTGAGGTCTCACGACTTCCCCCTTCTAGAACGCCAGGCTGAAGCCCGTGACGAGCCGTGCCTGATCGCGGTCAAAGTCCCAGCCTCCTTCGCCGAGGAGGCGGATATTTCGCTTGAGCAAGTAGTTGACGCCGACTGCACTGGTGCGGTAGCGGGTGAGGTATCCCGCTTCCGAGTCCTCCTCACCAAGTCGCAGCGACACGACCGGGGCGTCGGCGTCCACCCAGTTGATCAGCCCTGTCATGAACCAGCGGCCAAGCTCACCCGACGGCCACCACACCAGCTCTGCCATCGCCGCGTCAACGGTCGTCCCGAACGGGGCCGTGGCGCCGCCGGGGCACGGCGTTTCGACTGAGCAGCTCCCGAAAAACGGGTCGCCGTCCTTGCGGCGGAGGAACTGCAGGTTGAGCTCGCCTACGGAGCCGAGCTGGAGCGTGGCATCGGGGCCGAAGACGCGGATGCTGCTGCGAATCCCTTCTACGCTCTCTCTCCCGAAATAGCCGAACGCGCCGAGGCGAAGCACGCCGAGCTCCTGGGAGATCCGAACCGCGAAGTTCTTGTACGGGTCCGCATCGTATTGCCGCTGCGACGACGCGGCGCGCAGCCCCTGTCCGTTCACCACCTGCAGTGCGACGTCGGTCCCCTCGCGCGGGGACCACAGCGCCATCAGACCGCGATCGTAGGTGAGGTCGGCGCGCGCCTCTCCGACCCGCACCCGATATGGCTGATAGTCCTCGTATTGCAGGCGAAGCTCGCGCTTGAACAGCGGGTCCGACACCTGAAACTGGCCGACCAGCAGGCTGACACCGCTCGAGCCCACGTTCGTGAACTGGATGTATGCATCCTCCAGTCCAGCCACCTCGCCGCGCTCCGACAGCAGGAAGTACATGTAGTAGCTGACCCGGTCGGCCACCTGTCCGCCGCTCAGCAGCTTCACCACCCACGGTGTCTGCAGGTCCGTCGCCGCCTCGCGCTCCGCCGGGCGTGACAACGTTCGCAGATATGCGTCGATCCTGACTGCCAGCGGCAGGTCGCGCTGCAGCCGGAGCTGCGGGTCGCCGGTCTGGATGGTGTCGCGCGGCGTCTCCCCGGGCAGGAACTCAAACCCGTTCCCGGCGAACCGTTCGCCGAACGTGTTGAGCCGAGGCATCGGGCCGTGGCACATCAGACAGCTCACGTTGTACTTCCGGGCGAAAGCCGGAATCGCGTCGGCGGGAGATGCAGTGGCTCCGAGCAGGAGCAGGGCCGGAAGAGCAATCGTAAGGCGCACGTGGTCAGCCTCCGTGGAACGTTGTGCTGCAGACTGCCCTGAACATGGGCGAGGGCGTGCCAGCCGGAAACCGGGGATGCATCTGATTGCTGGTCGGGTGATTGCTTACACGATTCGAGCGACTCGCCGGCGAATTCCCTCGACCCTCTGGAAATGGCCGTCGCGGGGGTGGAAATTCAACCGCCCGCACTTCTGCCGCTCCCACACCCCAGACCGCACCCAGCCTGAAGTGACGCTTCGACCGAGGTGCATCCAGTGAACGCGCAGCTGTGGACCATCGCGATGTCCGTCGTGGGCGGGCTCGGCGTGTTCATGCTCGGCATGAAGCACATGTCCGAGGGAATGCAGGCGGTTGCCGGCAATTCGCTGCGCCGGATGATCAGCATCGTCACCAACAACCCGGTGATGGCCACGGCCGCGGGTACCGGCGTCACTCTGCTGGTGCAGTCCTCCAGCATCACGACGGTCATCGTCGTCGGCCTGGTGAACGCCGGACTGATGCAGCTGCATCAGGCGGTGGGCGTGATCATGGGCGCCAACATCGGCACGACCATCACCGGGTGGGTCCTTGTCCTCCAGATCGGGAAGTACGGCCTCCCGATGCTCGGCGCTGCCGCGCTCGTGTATCTCTTCGCCCGCGGCGACCGGATCCGCTTCATCGCGATGGCGATCATGGGCATGGGGATGGTGTTCTTCGGTCTGGAGCTGATGAAGAACGGCTTCGCGCCGATGAAGGACATGCCGGTGTTCATGGAGGCGTTCGAGTGGTTCGACGCGAGCACCTACCTCGGCATGTACAAGGCAGTGCTCGTCGGCTGCGTTCTCACCCTGATCGTCCAGAGCAGCAGCGCGACCCTGGGGATAACCATCGGGCTCGCGGCAACGGGCGTCATCCCGTTCACGACCGCAGCGGCGCTGGTTCTCGGCGAGAACATCGGGACCACCATCACGATCGTGCTGGCGTCGCTGGGTGCGAACACGAACGCCCGGCGTGCGGCTGCCGCGCACGTGCTGTTCAACGTCATCGGCGTGGCCTGGATCACTCTGCTCTTCCCCTGGTACAGTCGCCTCATCGCCGCGACTGTCCACAGCGTCCACGGCGCGGACCCGATGACGATGGTACTGGCGGAGTTCACCGATCCGGCGGAATACGCCACGGCGATGACCGCGGCGATTGCGCTCACTCACACAGTGTTCAACGTCGCGAACACTCTGCTCTTCCTGCCATTCGTCCAGGCGTACTCACGGTTCCTCGAGCGCCTGATCCCCGACCCGCACCGGAAGGAAGTGGCGCGCCTCCAGCGGTTCAACGCCCCGGGTGTCTCGGCACCCGTGCTGCGGCTGGAACAGAGCCGCGGTGAAGTGATCCAGATGGGGCGGATCGTGATCGACATGGGCAAGTGGATCAGGCAGCTCGGCTTCCACGGACCGTGGGACGAAACGCTTCTCCAGAAGACGTTCCGGCGGGAGGAGATTCTCGACAACATGCAGGGCGAGATCGTCAAGTACCTGACCGACGTTCTGGACTCGACGGTGCCGCACGCGGTCGCGGAGGAAGGCCGGAAGCAGCTGCGCATCGCGCACGAGTACGAGTCCATCAGCGACCGCCTGGCGAGCACGCTGCGAAGCTTCGAGCGGCTGCGGCAGAAGCGGCTGGAGCTGGGCCCGGATCACCTGGGCGAGCTGCTCGACCTGCACGACCTCGTGATGGATTTCGCCCGCAAGTCCGTGACCGCGTACGCGTCGAGCAAGCCGCTCTCCGACAGCGATGCCCGGGCCGCGAGCGACGCCGTGAACCGGAAGGTGCGCACGCTGCAGAACGACCACATGCAGCGGATGATCGACGGTCCGATCGATCCGCACCTGACGATGATCTACACGACGCTGCTTACGGACTACCGCCGGATAAGGGCGCACGCTCTGAACGTGCACGAAGCGACTGCAGGGAGCGCGGTCAACGAGTAGAGCGGGCGATGAGCGAGCGCAGTCGTGGAAGCTCGGCGTAGAGATTGGCGCCCGGACACGAGGTTGACGCATAATCGCGGTGCGAGGCGAGGCTGTCGCCAGGAATTCCGAAGCGCCGGGCGAGAACCGGCACCAGTCGCTCGATAGTGCGTCGTTGCGCCGCAGACAGCGTGTCGCGCTCGAAGTTCCCCTCCACGACCACCAGAAGGTGCCCGGCAGGATCGTACGGCGTGTTGGAGTCGCCCGCGTAGCGCGAGTCACGGGCTTCGCCGACGCTGCCGTCAACCGCCACGTAATAGTGATACGGCACGTCCGCCCACGCCGGCTTGCGTCGTCCGTCGGCCAGCGAATC
Source organism: Gemmatimonadaceae bacterium (assembly GCA_036374155.1). Taxonomy (GTDB): domain Bacteria; phylum Gemmatimonadota; class Gemmatimonadetes; order Gemmatimonadales; family Gemmatimonadaceae; genus DASUUI01. Next base: position 74,236 of record DASUUI010000106.1, read on the forward strand.
GTCGCGCTGGGAAAACTGCTGCAGCGCACGAAGCTTGTCCGCGAGCGAGCGCTGCGGATTCTGGACCACTCCCGTGTGGTGAATGGTGAGTCGGACGGGAGTATGCGGCCGCATCGGAAGCACGGGCGGCTGCGCGCCCCAGTCGGCACGCGTGAGAAAGGTGATGCCGGGCGGCATGGCTGCCGGACTGCGCGCCGCGCAGCCGGTTGCGATCGCAGCAGCGGTCACCGCGCCGATCAGGATTGGGAAGCTCAGCATGGCAACGCGGATTTCCCCGGCTCCTGTCCACACTCGCATATCCCTCGAGGACATTGCCGGAAGAAGACATCACCTGCGGAGCCCGGCTCTGAGCCCCAGGAGCAGCGTCCGGCCCGGCGCTTCATAGTACAGTACTTCCTCGTACCGCCTGTCGAACAGGTTCTCGACGCGGGCAGTCAGCGAGAGCTCGTCGTCGCCCCGCGCGCCAAGCAGGAGCACGCTGGCCGAAACGTCGGCCACGGTGTACGCGGGCAGTTCCACCAGCGGCGAGGGGAATTCCCGAAAATCCAGATCGGAACGCGACCCGACGTAACGTGCCGCGACTGTCATGCTCCCGCGCTCCCACCCCCCATAGGTGAGCGTCGCCGCTCCCTGACGGCGGGGGCGACGGATGAGCCGCTGGCCCGCTTCGAGCGACCCCTCGTAGCGCTCGTCGAGGCGGGCGATCGCGGCGTCCAACCAGGTGTGCGACAGCGATGCGATCCATCCGGCCAGCGGCGCGCTGCGCACATCCGCTTCCCAGCCGCGCGCGCGCGCCTCGGCGAGGTTGGCAAAGCTGCCAAGAAAGTCCGGCGGCCCGCCACCGACAAACTGGATCAGATCCAGGAACCGCTGATCGAATCGCGTCACCCCGATGCGCAGCCGTTCCCTGGCGACGCTCAGATCCACGCCGCCTTCCAGCGCTCTCACGCGCTCCGGCTCGAGATCGGGGCTGCCGGTGGTGAACGCCGTCGGCAGCAGCTGGCTGAAGGACGGGGCGTTGAACGCGGTCGCCGCGGCCGCGCGAAGGCGCACCCAGCGCCAGCGCGATGCGACCCCGACCCTGTACGTGCCGAAGGCGCCAAAGTCGGAGGGACGGTCAACGCGGCCGCTGATCGTGTATTCGAGTCGTCCCGCAACCCCTGCCAGCTCCGCGAAACCGACGCGCGTTTCGCGCGTCCCGGAAAACGCTGACGTCTCCCGCTGTGCGCCACCCACCGGTGCTTCGCTTGCGACCGTGCGCTCCGTCTCACGCACGTACTCGATACCAGTGGTGAGCAGCGCGCCGGGAAGGGTGATGGAGGCCCGCGCTTCCCCGCTCTCCCGGTGAGTCCGTACCCGGTACTTCGTGTGGATGTCCTCTTCGCCGCCACTGAACTGCGGCGGCGGCTCGATGTCGTCGGTCAGGTCGGTCACGCGGTTGGTACCGGCAAGAACGCGCAGCTCGACCCTGTTTCCGAGCCGGTGTGAGCCATCCAGCCCGAGCGTGAAGCGACGCTGGTCGCGGAACGAGTTACTGTCCTCGACGAACCCCAGGAAGTCGGTGGGATAGTGGTACCGCGCGGAGCCCAGGCGCGCCGAGAGATCTATCCGCGTGCGCGCAGCCGGGGAGAAACGGGCGGACCCGCTGAAGGTCCTGTTGGCATACTCGTTATTGAAAGGAAGGATGCCGTCGGTCGCGAAGCGCGCTGCGCCCAGCGTGTACTGCAACCGGTCCGCGGCGCCTAGCATGGTGGCGGAGATCTCCCGCGTTCCGTGGCTGCCGCCCCGGGCTTCCGCCTCCAGAGCCGGGGGACCTTCACCGCGCCTCGTGAATATGTGCACCACTCCGGTCATGGCGTCCGCGCCGTACACCACGCTCCCCGGCCCCCGCACGACCTCGATTCGATCCACGTTGTCCGTCGTGAGATGGCTGAAATCGAAGTAGCCGCCGACAGCGTTAACCGCCACGCCGTCTATGAGCACCTTGGTGTAGCGGCTCTCGCCCCCCCGGAGGAAGAGCGCGGTCACCGAGCCGACCGCGCCGCTGCCGGTCACGGCCGCACCCGGCACGAATCTCAACGCTTCACTCACGCGAGTGATGCCGGCAGCGCGGAGCTCGCCCCCGCTGATCACGGTCACGGCTTGCGCGACAGGTGCGCTGCCGGGAGGCGCCTTGCTCGCGCTGACCAGAATGGTGTCGAGCTGTACGACGCTCGTGTCCTGCGCGGTGGCGACGGAGGCTGCCAGAAGGGCCGGAACGAAGGAGATGAGACGCGCGAAGGTGAGCATTGGCTCTGAAGATGGGAGTTTCACGCAGGCGATCGCCTGAGGGGGACCACGGCCGGTGCACCGCTGGCGGGGTCACGGATGACCACGAGCGGCCATTCGTACACGGACTCGAGCACGCGGCCGGACATGACGGCGTCGGGCGCACCGGCGGCCGCGACGCGGCCGTGCTGCAGCAGCACCATCGTGTCGGCAAAGCGCGCCACAAGGTTGAGCTGATGGCTCACGAGCAGCACCGCCATACCGCTGCGCGCCAGCGCGGCGGCCAGCTCGAACAGCGACATCTCATGACCGACGTCGAGGAACGTCGTGGGCTCGTCGAGCACGAGCGCCCGAGCGTCCTGGGCAAGCGCGCGGGCGACGCGCACGCGCTGCCATTCACCACCGGAGAGCTCGTCGGTCGGGCGTGAGTGCAGATCATCCACACCGGTGCGCGTGAGTGCGCGCGCCACGGCGTCGCGGTCGCCGGGGGTCTCGGCGCGCCAGGCGCCTGAATGCGGCAGCCGCCCGAGCGCCACGTATTCCCGCACCGTCATCGGGAAGGCCGGCTCCTCCCGCTGCGGCACGATCGCCACCATCCGCGCCAGAGCGCGCTGGGAGAGCTGCCTGCGATCGGTCCCGTCTATGTGCAGCGTGCCCGATGCGAGCGGCTGCCGGCCGAGCAGAACGCGCACCAGCGTGCTCTTGCCGCTCCCGTTCGGCCCGACAACGGCCGTGACCTGCGCCGCAGGACACAGCAGCGATACGCCGTCCACGGCCGCAGCCGGAGCGCCCGGATAGCGTACCACCGCGTCGCGGAACTCGATCACGCGCGGAACCGCCGAAGCTGCGCGAGGAAGAACGGAACGCCGAGGATCGCCGTCACCGCGCCGAGCGGCAGCTCAGCAGGCGGGAGCGCGACCCGCGCGACAGTGTCCGCTGCAATGACCAGCGTCGCACCCACGATTGCAGCGGCGACGAGCAGCGCCCGGTGCCGCCGGATTCCCGCCGCGCGAACCAGGTGCGGCACGATCAGTCCGACGAAACCGACCAGACCGACCGCCGCCACCGTCGCCGCGGCCACGAGCGATGCGAGCAGGTATATGCGGGGCGCGGCGCGATCAACGTCCACGCCGAGAGCGGCTGCTGCTTCGTCCCCGAGAGCCAGCGCATCGATGTCGCGCGCGCCCGCAACGAGCGCGCCCCCCGCCACCGCAAGCGTCGCGGCCAGCGCGGCACCCGTCGCCCAGGTGGCGTCGGACGCGGATCCCATCATCCACCAGAGAGCGCTGCGAACAGTGTTGCCCGGCGCGTTCGCCAGCGCGATCATGATCGCCGCATTGGCGAAGGCGCCCACGACCACGCCGGCCATGAGCAGCGTACGCGGATCGCCGCGCGCTCCGTGACCGGCGGCCCGCGCTGCAAGCACCGTCGCGCCAACCGCTGTCACCGAGCCCGCGAACGCGGCCAGTGCCAGCAGTGCGTATCCGCTCAGCCCGGCCGCGTAGGCCAGCACTGCCCCAACGGCAGCCCCTCCCGACACTCCCAGGAGATACGGCTCCGCCAGCCCGTTGCGCAGCACCCCCTGGAGCGACGCCCCGCTCATCGCCAGCCCCGCGCCCACGAGCGCCGCCAGCAGGACACGCGGCCCCCGCAACGCCTGAACTATCGTGACGTGCAGCGGATCGCCGGTGCCCGCCGCACCGCCAATCACCTCACGCAGGCCGAGCCGGACCGTGCCGAACGCGATGCCGAGCGCCGCCACAGCGAACAGCACCGCGATGGCCGCGGGCCAGTGCCAGGATCGGTGCGCGATCAAAGCGATCCCGGATGCAGCAGGCGGGCAAGCGACACCGCCGCTTCGCCCAGCCGCACCGAAGGACGCGCCACGAGGTTGGTATCGACCACGAGAACGCGGCCGTTGCGTACTGCGCGCACCGCGCGCCAGCGCTGCTCCTCGCGTATCCGGCGCGCGCCGACGGGCCCGGCAAGGATGACCGCGGGATCGCGGCGCGCGATGTCCTCGAGCTCCACGCGCGGCGAGGGCGACGGGATGTCGGCATAGACGTTCTCGCCCCCGGCGATCTCGACCAGCTCGTGCAGGAAGCTGCCGCGGCCGATGGTGATGATCGGCGAGTCCCAGACGTGCCAGAACGCACGCGGCCGCTCCCTGCCGGCGACGGCGGCGCGCACGCTGTCCAGCGTCTGGTGCACGCTGTCCACTACGGTGCGCGCGCGATCTTCCTCACCAACCGCGGCACCTACGAGCATTGCGGCGCGTTCCAGCTGTCCGATCCGGTCGAGCTTGAGAGAGAGCGTGGGAACCCCGGCCTCGCGCAGCCGCCGCGCCGCCATCACGTTGTCCTCGCTGCCGTACAGTATCACGAGATCCGGGCGCATCTCGAGCACGGCCTCGACGTTCGGGCGAATGCCGTTGCCAAGATCGCGCGCCCGTCGCACCGCCGGAGTGTACAGGTCCCAGGACGTGCGCCCGACCAGACGACCGGCTGCGCCGAGCGCGACGAGCAGCTCCGTAGTCGCGGGGTTGAGTGAGACTATCCGGCGCGCCTCCCCGCGCGGAGCTTCGTGCCGGAAATCGTCAACCGGCGGCCGGGGCGCGGCCGTATCGGTAACGGCCCTGGGCGGCTCCTCCCGGGGAGCGCAGCCCGCAACGGCCAAAGCCGCGGCGAGCGTGACCAGGCCGGCGAACCGGGTGGATTGCGAGTGCGACACGGACAGCCCTCCGCGCTTGTACGGGAGAGCGCCCGCAGGCCGCGCCGTCCGGTAGAACGGGATGCGGCTCCACCGACCCTCCCCCGAGGGTCCTCGTCGTGGCGCGGACGAAAGTCGTCTCCTGGCTTCGGGCCGCAGCGCTCACCTTCCCGGTCCGATTTCGGACCAGTGGTACCAACGAGCGTGCGTTGCTGCCCGATACAGTGGCGGGGCCGCGCCGGCATCTCACCGGCTTCCGTGGCTCCCGTCCGCGGGTAACTGCAGCGATTAGCTGTTAGCGCGTTGGCTGATCGCTAACCGCTAAACGCTAATCGCTGCTGTTCAATCCTAGGTGCGCCGGAATACGTGCGCAAGCGCGATGAACATCACGCTGCCAACGAGCAGCATGATCCCGATGACATATCGCGAGCGCCAGCTGCTCTCGGCCCGGGGGACGTCCACTATCGCGACCTGCCCGGCCTGCACCTCCTGCGCGAGAAAGCGGCGGAAGCGGCGGCCGTCCACGACGACAGGGTCAGTCTCGTCGAGGCTTGCACCACGCGCCGCGCCTGCCGGGTCCTCCACCAGCACCTCCAGAATGTCGGCGGCAGCGGTCAGCGGTACCGAGAGCGGGAAGGCTGTCGCCGGCATCGAGTAGGTGAATGCAAGCTGCTTGACGCCTGGAGGGAGCGGGGCCACTACGCGCACCTCGTCGTTCTGAAAGGTGACCGCGTCGGGCGGGATGTCTCCATCGCTCACCCGGGGGCTGCGCGCGGCCGCCGGGAGTCCGGCCCTCCAGGTCGGGGGCGACGTGCTCGCCGGGCTCACGCGCGTAAGCGTGGTGTCGTTCGACAGCTCATACACCTCGAGCACCGTGCGCATCGCGTCCGGATCAGCGGCAGAGACCACGACGTGCCGCCCGCGCACGGTGATCGGGATGTCTCGCGTTGTCGTGTCGTACACGATGATCTCCGCCGGCTCCCCCCGCACCACGTCAGCCAGCGGCGGCGTGAAGTACGCTACGCCACCGTAGGACGCGGCAGCGAAATACAGGGCCCGCTCGTCACCGAACGGCTGATAGCGGAACTCGTAGGCACCGCGGGTGCCGGTGAGCATGGAGTCGAGGGGGCCGGCACGGTCCGAGCCGAGCCGGTGGAGCACGACCCATAATCCCGACACAGGCTCGAGCTCTCCTGACGCGGGGCGCAGCACACGACCGGCCACCACGTGGACGTCGGTGTGAGCGCTCCCCTGCGCGGCTGCGGGCGGCGCGAAAGGGAGTACGGCAGTCAGGCAGGCAGCGACAGCGAGCGCGCGAACCAGCCGCGCGCGGCCCGCCATGCTACATGTTGAACTTGCCAAAGTCCTCGGGTCGCAGATTCTCCAGGTACTGCTTGAGCGACTCGGCGTCGTTGTCGGGGAGAGGGTCCTCCGGCACGACCGGGAACTCCTGTGATATCGAAGTCTCGCCCTCGTCATCCTCGACAAGCAGCGCGGTCAGCAGGGATTGCTGCGCGAAGATCGGAGCCGCGAACCGAAGGGCGATGGCGATACTGTCCGACGGGCGGGCGTCTATGTGCACCATCCCGCCGTTGACTGCGATGTGCAGCTCCGCGTAGAACGTGCGGTTCTGCACCTTCGTGATGTTCACGCGCCGCAGCGCACCGCCCATCCCGAGGATGAGGTTCTTGCAGAGGTCGTGCGTCAGCGGCCGCTCACGCTTCATGTGGCTCATCTCTATCACGATGGACTCGGCCTCGGCCTGTCCGATCCAGATGGGAAGCAGTCGCCTGCCGCCCTTCTCCTGGAGGATCACGACGTACGAGTTCGACCCGCGGTCGAGACCCAGTCGCATAACGTCAACTTCGATGAGCTCCATCATTCCAACATATACCCGGGTCCGGCCCGACCGATACGGGAAGCCGGGCCGTCGCGCTCAGGCGCCAGCGCGATCCCGAAGCGCCTCGGCCTTGTCGGTGCGCTCCCAGGAAAAGAGAGTTCCACCCCGTGATCCGGCCCGCGGGGTCCGGCCGAAATGACCATACGCCGCTGTCGGAGTGTAGATGGGCTTGCGAAGGTCGAGTGCAGTGATGATCCCGCCCGGAGTCAGATCGAAGACTGCGTCGATGGCGTCGATGATCCTGTCGTCATCCACAGTGCCGGTCCCGAACGTCTCGAGCATGATGGAAACGGGCTCCGCCACGCCGATGGCATACGCCAGCTGCACTTCGCACCGTCGAGCGAGCCCGGCCGCGACGACGTTCTTCGCCACCCAGCGCGCAGCGTAAGAGGCGGAACGGTCAACCTTGGACGGGTCCTTCCCACTGAAGGCGCCGCCACCGTGTCGTCCCATTCCACCGTAAGTGTCCACGATGATCTTGCGGCCCGTGAGACCCGCGTCACCCTGCGGCCCGCCTACGACGAACCGCCCCGTTGGATTGATGTGGTACTTTACATCGGGGCCCCGAAGGCTTTCCGGAACAATAGGTTCGATCACTTCCCGGATGACCCGCTCCACGATGTCCTTCTGGCTTATGTGAGCCGCGTGCTGGGTCGAGATGACGACCGTCTCGACAGCGACCGGGCAGTCGCCCTCGTACCGGACGCTGACCTGCGCCTTGCCGTCAGGCCTGAGCCAGTCCCCTGCACCGTCGCGTCTGCGTTCGGCGAGCTTCTGCGTCAGCTGGTGTGCGAGGAGGATCGGCATGGGCATCAGCTCTTCGGTCTCGTCGCTGGCGTAGCCGAACATCATCCCCTGATCGCCTGCACCGCCGGTATCCACGCCCTGGGCGATGTCCGGAGACTGCTTCCCGATGGTGCTGATGACGGCGCAGGTCTTCGAGTCGAAGCCGTAGCCGGCGTCAGTGTATCCGATGCGCTCGATCGTACCGCGCACGATCTCCGGTATGTCCACCCACGTCTCGGTGGTTATCTCGCCCGCCACGCAGGCCATCCCGGTCGTGACGAGAGTTTCGCACGCTACGCGGGCAGTGGGATCCTCGGCGAGAATCGCGTCGAGGATGGCATCGGAGATCTGGTCGGCAACCTTGTCCGGATGACCTTCGGTTACCGACTCGGATGTGAAGAGGCGGGGATGATACACAGAGGAGGGGGAGTGAGTAGCAGTAATGACAATGCCGGCAACAGACGCTGCCGGCGGTCGCAAGGTACTGGGAAGGTGCTGGCGCTCGGGTGACGACCTCAGGGGCCGCCGGAACTCTCAAAGGTATTTCCGTCCAGATGCGCGGGCAACCCGTACTCCAGGAACGGCGCGTCACCGAACGCCGAGAAGAGCCGGCGGCGGAGCTCGTCGTGCGCTGCCTTGGCGGTCAAGCTGGCGAGCGCCGCCTCAGCGGCCTCCCGCGCCACACCGGCGCTGACGCCCCGTACGATGCGCTTCACCAGCGGGACCGACCGCGGCGCGACGCTCAACTCGCGAACGCCGAGACCGATGAGGGCGAAAGCCATCAGCGGCTGCGAGGCCATCTCGCCGCACACGCCCACCTTGATCCCACTCTGCTCGCCCACCTCGACCGTCCGCCGGATGAGCCGGAGGACCGATGGATGCAGCGGCGTGAACCGCGACGCGAGGTTGGCGTTGCCCCTGTCCACCGCCAGCGTGTATTGCACGAGGTCGTTGGTCCCGATGCTGAAGAAATCCGAGGCCTCGGTCAGCGTGTCAGCGGCAATGGCGGCGGCAGGCGTCTCGACCATGACGCCGAGCGGCAGCGGGTGGCGGTAATCCGCGCCGCGCTCCGCCAGCTCCGCGGCGGCTTCGGCGATCAGCCGTCGCGTTTCATGCACTTCTTCCACCGTGACCACGAGCGGCAGCATGATCCGGACGTCGCCGTGCACCGCCGCGCGCATGAGCGCGCGCAGCTGGTCCTTGAACAACGGCGCCTCGTCAAGGCACATCCTGATCGCGCGCCAGCCGAGGAAGGGGTTCGGCTCCGATGGATAGCCGCCGACCGGCAGCTTGTCGCCGCCGATGTCGAAGGTGCGGATGATCACGGGCTGGCCATCGAACGCTTCCACGACCCGGCGATACTCGCGGTACTGCTCGTCCTCACTCGGCATCGTGGCGCGGCCGACGACCAGGAACTCGGTGCGCATCAGCCCCACGCCCTCAGCGCCGCTGTGCGCTGCGGTCTCCGCCTCCTCGGGAAGATCCACGTTGGCGCGCAGCGTGATGCGCACACCGTCGAGAGTCACCGGCTCGGCGACCGCGAGGTACGAAAGCTCGGCAGTGTCCGCTGCTTCGCGAACCGCGCGATCCATGTAGGCGCGAACCTGCCGCTCGTCCGGGTCCACGATGAGCAGTCCCGACGAACCGTCCAGGATCAGCTTCTCGTGACCGCGCAGCCTGTCGGCCGCATCGCGCAGTCCGACGACGGCGGGTATTCCCAGGGAGCGCGCAAGTATCGCGACGTGTGACGTGCGGGTGCCCGCGTCGGTTGCGATTCCGGCGATTGCGTCGCGGTCGAGCTGCACCGTGAGACTCGGCGTCAGGTCGTGAGTAACCAGTATGGCGCCGGTGCCCTTCGGAACGTCCACCGGGTCGTGGTCAGGCAGCTCCATCAGGAGCGACAGCAACCGGATGTGCAGGTCGGTCAGGTCACCGACGCGCTCGCGCACCATCGGCTGCGGGTGGCGGCCGAAGTGCTGGCGCAACTCGAGCATTACCAGGTCGAACGCCTTCTCCGCCCCCATGTTCTGCCTGATCAGCGACTCGACCCCGCTGATGAGGTCGGTGTCGTCAAGCATTGAATCCTGCACGTCGAAGATCGCGGCCTCTTCGGAGCCGGCCTGTCGCTCGACGCGGGTGCGGACCGTGCGCAGCCGCTCTTTCGCGCGCCGCCGCGCGTCATGAAAGCGCGCGAGCTCGTCCTTGATCAGCTCGTCGGGGATGATCCGGTGCCGCACATCGGGCACCTCCCATCTCAGGAGGTGCACCGGGCCAATCACGATACCCGGGGAAGCCGGCATCCCGACGAGTGCCTGCACTAGCTCTCCCGGAACTTGCTCGCGATCAGCTCGCTGAGCGCGTCCACGGCCTGGACCTCGTCGGGGCCGTCGGCACGGAGGGTGATGCGCGAGCCGTGCTCCGCCGCGAGCATCATCACGCCCATGATACTCTTGCCGTTCACTTCCAGGTCATCGCGGCAGATGGTGATATCGCTCTGGAACTTCGCGGCCGTCTTGACGACTTCCGCGGCAGGGCGGGCGTGCAGGCCGAGCTTGTTCTCGATCTGAACTTCGCGCTCAACCATTATCGAGTGACCCCGTAAAGGACCAGAATTGCAACCAGGCCAAGCGCCACGCGCCACCCCTGGGAGCGCACCGCGACCCGCGCGATGAGCAACGCTCCGACGAAGGCGGCGGCAGCGGTGTACAGCGCCAGCGACAACTCAGTGCCGACGGCGCGGTGCAACGTCAGCGGAACGGCGAACCCGGCGAGCAGAGTGGCGGCGCGCGCGATGTGCATCGGTGCGTGGCGCAGGAACTGATTGTTCAGCGCGAGAGCGACCGTCAGCCCACGCTGATAGCCGACGGCGAGGCCCCAGGCGCGGAGTGCGAGATGACCGGCGTTGTAGGTGAGGAGGAATACCAGCACCACGACCGCGGGGGACGCCCCGAGGCCGAACGCGGCCAGAGAGAGCAGCGAGCAGAACGGCAGCCACGCCGCCCATACCAGCTGGTCGCCCAGGCTTCCCAGCGGGCTGCACAGCGCAGTCCGGAACCGCTCGATGGTCTGCGGCTCAACACCGTCGAGCTCGGCTCGCACCAGCGCACCGACCGCCACCGACGCGAGATACGGATGCGCGTTGAAGTAGCGTGATTCGCGGGCCAGGGCCTGCGTGTATGCGGCACCGCCGACCCCGCCAGGGAGCGACCGGAGCGCAGGCTCCGTCGCGAAACCGATTCCGTTCCCGAGCAGCGTCTCGTAGTTCCACGCACCCTGCACGCCCAGGAGACGCAGGTACGTCGCGATCCAAGTGAGTGGAGAAACGCGGCGTGCGCTCATCCGCCCACCATCACTGCCGCGATCACGCCTGCGGCGATGAGGCCGGCCCGGAAACGCTGGCTGCCGGCGGGCAACGCGTTCCACACGATGCCGCCTGCAACGGCTGTCGCGATCCCGACCACCAGCGCGGTGGACATCGTGGCGGGCGCGCCCCATACCTCGGCCGCGGCCGACACGATCGGCCTGAGCACGACGATCAGGACCAGGGTGACGAGCGCCGCGCGCAACACGTCGGCCATCAGCCCGCCGATCTGAAGGCGCATCACTGCCCTGCGCGAGCCGCGCTCGACTTCGTCGTGCAGCTGGCCCGCCCAGCGGCCATTGAGACGGCGGATGGCGACCATGCTCGAACCGCTGACCATCGCAGCGCACAGCGCGGCAAATACGCACAGCGGCAGCGCGCCGGGCATCGGCGCCTGATCCACGAACAGCGCGCCGCCGACGACGCTTGCGGTTCCCCACTCCGGATAGCGCGATGCGCCGAACGGAAGAGTTTCCAGCGCAATGAGCTCGAGCACCGCTCCGATGAGCAGCCCGTCGCCGGCGTGACCACCCAGAGCGCCCGCGGCAGTTGCAGCAACGATCGGACGTGAGATCATCCCCTGCGGGAAGCTCACGACGTCGAGGCCGCACACAACCCCGAGCAGCACGATGGGCAGAATCTCCAGGGCGCTCATGCGGCGCCCTTCTGCGACAGCAGCTCGTTGAGCGGCACCGGCCGGGCGGTCGGCACGTCCTGCGCGGTGACGTCCACGCCGCTCTCCCTGATCCGGCGGAGGCGGGCCTCCTCCGCGTCCGTCAGATAGACGTAGCGCAGGCGCTGAACGCGGCCGGGCCGGTGGTGAATCCCGCCGAGGTTGACGCTCCGGATTTCCGGAACCTTCTCGAGCAGCCGCTCCATCGTATCGAGGTCCGGCGTGAGCAGAATTCCGGTCCTCGAGTCGGCCGCCCAGGCCTCGTGGCTCCGCGCGGCATCTTCCACTCCCGCGAAGTACAGCTCCATCTCCGGGGGAACCCCCATCAGATACAACTCCTGCTCCCACTCGGAACCGGCGACCGCGTCATCCACCAGCACGATGAACGCGGCCTGGAGCGATTGCCCCCAACCGAGGACCACCTGGCCGTGAACCAGCCGGTCGTCCACGCGATAGAGCGAAATCACCGGAGGCCGAGCAGGGCGATGGAAGCGCGACCCTTCTCTGCCGCTGCGCGCGCGGCTTCAAGCGGGGTGTCGGCGCTGGAGAGTGCAAACTCGAGCAGCACGGCGAGGTTGGTTCCGGTGACGATGATGAGCTCCGGTGTGTCGCGGCCCACGCGGCGAGCCGCCATTGCGGCGCTCCCCGCCGGGAGGTCGGTGAACACAACGCGCACATCGCGCGCCGAGATCTCTTCGCGCAAACGCTGCTCGAGCTGGTCGGCGGGGAAATCCTGGTTCGACAGGGTGACGAACCGTTCCTCCCGGCCACAGATCCCCCGGACGGCGGAGACCAGGCCGGCGGCGAACTCACCGTGGCCGACGACGACCGCGCGGAACACCTACTCCTGGTCCTCTGTCAGGTACAGCCGCACGTCGGCGGCGCTTCGCATCTGCGTGATGAGCCGCTCGTTGAACGCCTGCGCAGCGTCTATCCCGCTGTAGCGCAGCAGGTGGTTGAGGGCGATCACTTCTGCGATCACCGTAAGGTTCTTGCCCGGATTCAGCGGCACGCGTATGCGCGGCAGCTCGACATCGAGAATCTGCGTGGCTTCAACGTCGAGCCCGGTCCTGTCCACTGCGGCATGCTGGTCCCAGTCCTCCAGCTGAACGACGACCTCGATGCGCTTCTGCAGCCTCACGGCGCGGATGCCGAACATGGACGGGATGTGAATCAGACCCACGCCCCGGATCTCCATGTGATGCTTCTGCAGCTCGTGCGCGCGCCCGATGAGGACGCCATTCCCCTGCTGCGTCACGTACACGATGTCGTCAGCGACAAACCTGTGGCCGCGCTCCACGAGATCGAGCACGCATTCGGACTTGCCGATGCCGCTGCGCCCGGTGAACAGAAGCCCGACCCCGTACACGTCCGCGAGCGAGCCGTGCATCGTCGTCTGGGGCGCAAACTCGGCCTCCAGCACCGGCTTGATCCTCCGGTAGAACTCGGCCGTCTTGAGCTGGCTGCGGATGAGCGCCACGCCGGCCTTCAGCGCGTGCTCCTGCAGCCCGCCGGGCGGCTGCTGCCCCTTGGTGACGAACACCGCCGGCACCTTGAAGCTGAAGTACTGGGCGAAACGCGCATTGCGCTCCTCGTCGGACAACGAGTGGAGGTAGGAGATCTCCGTTTCCCCAAGCGCCTGAAGCCGGTCCGGGACGAACCGGTCCACGAAGCCGGCGAGCACCAGTCCCGGACTGGCGATCTCGGGGCTTTCAATCTGCCGATCGAAGCCGATGCCATCGCCGATGTCATCGAGCTGCAGATGCGACTTCAGGCTCTCGAACAGCTCGCCCACGGTGATGGAGTGCTTTTTTCTCGGTCCCGTCGCGCGAAGTTTTTTCTTGTCCACTACCGCTCTCCAGCGCTGATGGCCTGCAGGTCCGCGATGGTATCCTGCGCGGCCCGATCCCACGTGAAGTACTCCGCGAAGCGGCGGCCGGCCGCCCCCATCTCACCCACAACGCCCGGATCGGCGCACAGTCGCTCGATGGCGGAGGCAAAAGCCTGCGGTGTGTTCGGCCGCACGAGAAACCCGGTCTCGCCGTCGCGCACCGACTCGCGCACCCCGGGCGCGTCTGCTGCGATCACCGGCGTGCCGCAGGCGGCCGCTTCGAGATTGCTGATTCCCCACCCCTCCTTCGGCGAGGCAAGCAGAGTGGCCCAGGAGCGACGCAGCAGCGAGAGCTTGTCCGCCTCACTGATGAAGCCAAGAAATCTCACCCTCGGGCCGAGGTCAAGCGAGGCGACGAGCCGTTCGAGCCGCTCGCGATCCGGCCCGGTGCCGGCAATCGCGAGCGTGACATCGTCACGAGGCACCAGCTTGAGCGCCCGGATCAGCGTGCCGACGTTCTTATAGCGCCGGAGCCGCCCCAGGTACGCCAGCGTCGGGTGCGGTGTCCGGGCAGACGGGTCCGGCGTCAGGCGATCCACGTCCACGCCATTGTAGATGACGCGGATCCGGTCGCGGGCGATGCCGCGCCGTACGAGGTCGTCGGCGCTGCTCTCGCTCACGGCCTGAAAGGGTACGTCGTCGTACTCCCGGCCGAGCGGCCTCTCCAGCAGCCACACTGCTGCGGCAACCGGCGCGGATGCTTCCCTGAAGACGGTCTCTCCGAAGAGGTGATGCACCAGGGCCACCACCCGGCGGGCCCCCCAGCGCGGCGTGAACAGAGGGACCTTGTTGAGATCCTCCACGAGAATCTCGTAAGCCCGGTCCCGCAGGCGCCTGTCGAAGTAGCGACGGGCGTGCAGCTGGAACGTGAACCGCCGTCCCACGCGATGGACCGCAATGCCGTCGATCGTGGCGCGCGCCGCACCCCCCTCGAATCCACTGCAGAGGAGATCGACTTCGTGTCCCTGGTGCGCGATCCGGCCGAAGATCTCGTGCAGGTGCAGCTCCGCGCCACCTGCCTGAGGATTCTCCCGGTCCTGCCAGTTGACTACCAGGATGCGCACTACAGCAGCCCGGACCGCCGGGCCACAGCATCGAGCACGCCGTTCACGAACTTCGCGCTTGCGGCCGTGCCGTAGCGCTCTGCCAGCCGCACTGCCTCACGCAGCACGACCCGCGTGGGCGTCGCTCCCTGACGGAACTCCGCGGCCGCCAGCCTGAGCACGCACCGCTCGATCGCTCCGATCCGCTCGAGCCGCCAGTTGCTGGTCACCTCGGCAAGCGATTCGTCGATCTCGCTGCGCTCACGCGCGATGGTGCGGATCAGCTGAGAGGCGAAGGCGCGCTCCTCGGAGGATACCGCGAGATCGTCCCACGCGCGCTCGGCGACCTGAAGCAGCGTTCCGTTCTGTGCGCCCCGGACGTCCCATGCGTACAGCGCCTGAAGCGCGCGGGCGCGGCCACGCGTCTCAATCCGCATCGGGGTAGTCGAGCTGCTGCATCAGGTCGGCCATCTCCAGCGCGGCGATCGCCGCATCCCACCCCTTGTTGCCGTGATCGCCGCCGGCGCGCGCCTCAGCCTGCTGCATCGTGTCACAGGTGAGGATCCCCAGGGTCACGGGGATGTCGGCCTCGGCGGACGCCTTCGCGACGCCACGGACTGCTTCGCCGCTGACGTAGTCGAAGTGAGGAGTCTCGCCCCGGATGACCGCTCCGATCGCGACGACCGCGTCGTAGCGCTCGCTGTGCAGCGCGCGCCGCACCGCCGCGGGCAGCTCCCATGCGCCGGGCACCCAGATGATGTCTATGTCGTCGAAGGCAGCGCCGTGGCGTACCAGCGCATCGAGCGCACCGTCCGCCAGCTTGCGCGTGATGCTCTCGTTGAACCGGCTGGCGACCACCGCGAACCGTCGGCCGCGACCGGCCGGCGTCCCGCTGAACTCAGCCATCTACGATGCGAGCAGGTGACCCAGCTTCGCTCGCTTCGTCTCGAGGTAGCTCGAGTTCTCCGCAGTCGCGATCGGAACGATCGGCACCCGATCCTGAACCGCGAGACCGTACCCCTCCAGTCCAACGAGCTTGCGTGGGTTGTTGGTCAGCGGACGGATGGAGCGGAGGCCGAGATCGAGCAGGATCTGCGCACCGATCCCGTAGTTGCGCAGGTCGGGCTTGAAGCCAAGCCGCTCGTTCGCCTCGACGGTGTCGGCGCCGTGGTCCTGCAGCTCGTACGCCTTGAGCTTGTTGAGCAGGCCGATGCCGCGGCCTTCCTGGTCGAGATACACGACGACGCCGCGGCCGTCGTGCTCGATCATCTGCATCGATGTGTGCAGCTGCCAGCCGCAGTCGCAACGCAGCGAATGAAACACGTCGCCGGTGAGACACTTGGAGTGCATTCGCACCAGCACGCCCTCGCCGTCTCCGATGTCGCCGTAAACCAGGGCGACGTGCTCACGATCGTCCACGTCGTTGCGATAGCCGACGATGCGCCACGAGCCGAAGTCCGTCGGGAGCCGCGCCTCGGCGACGCGGTGGACAAGCCGCTCGCTCTGCAGCCGGAACGCGACGAGCTGAGCGACCGTGATGAAGGTGAGCCCGTTGTCGGAGGCGAATGTCTCGAGCTCATCGCGCCGCGCGGCCGAGCCGTCGTCCGACAGGATCTCGCAGATCACCCCGGCCGGATACAGGCCGGCAAGCCGGGCCATGTCCACGGCGGCCTCGGTATGCCCTACACGCTGCAGTACGCCGCCAGCCCTCGCGCGGAGCGGGAGCACGTGCCCCGGCCTGCGCAGGTCGCCCGGCACCGTGGCGGGGTCCACCGCGACCTGGATGGTCTTGGCGCGGTCCTGCGCGCTCACTCCAGTCGTGATCCCGAATCGTGGTGCCGCATCCACGGTAACGGTGAACGCGGTACGGTGCTCGTCCGTGTTCTCCTCGGTCAGGGGCGCGAGCGCAAGCTGATCGGCGCGCTCGCCGGTAAGCGCGAGGCAGATGAGCCCGCCCCCGCGCTTGATCATGAAATTGATGGTTTCCGGAGTGACGAGCTGGGCCGCGCAGATGAGGTCTCCCTCGTTCTCGCGGTCCTCGTCATCCGCCACCACGACCATGCGGCCGGCGCGGATGTCCGAAAGGGCCTGCTCGATGGTGCCAAATGCCATATAAAGCGGTTAGCGATTAGCGGTTAGCGGAAAGCTAGCGCGGTTTACCGGTCCTGGGAAACGCGGTCGCTTCCGCTAATCGCTAACCGCTAATCGCTGCTGGTACGGTTCAACCATCTGTCTCACGTACTTGGCGATCACATCTGCCTCGATGTTCACTGCCGCGCCCGCCGCAAGCGATCCCAGCGTCGTGTGACGGCGGGTGTACTCGATCACCGATACCTGGAGCGTGCCGGCAGTCAGTGCGTTCACCGTAAGACTCACCCCGTCCACGGCCACCGATCCAAGCGGTACGAACAGCCGCAGCAGCTCATCCGGCAGCGTGAAGTCCAGGAGCAGCGCGTCGCGCTCCTCGCTCACCCGGCTCACCACCCCGACGCCGTCAACGTGGCCCTGCACCAGATGTCCGCCCAGCCGGTCGCCCAGCCGCAACGCGCGCTCGAGGTTCACGTGTGACCCGTCGTGCCAGCTGCCCAGTGTGGTACGGTCAAGCGTCGGCGCGGCCGCCGCAACGCTGAACCAGCCACGGCCGTGACCGCGGACCGTCAGGCACACGCCGTTCACCGCGATGCTCTCGCCGTCCACAAGATCTTCGAACGGGCATTTGATGCCGAGCTC
Organism: Gemmatimonadaceae bacterium; assembly: GCA_036374155.1. Classification (GTDB taxonomy): domain Bacteria; phylum Gemmatimonadota; class Gemmatimonadetes; order Gemmatimonadales; family Gemmatimonadaceae; genus DASUUI01. Next base: position 91,597 of record DASUUI010000106.1, read on the forward strand.
GAGTCCGGCCGCGGTGCGCTCGACGTGCTCGATCATACCGACCGCCTCCACGAGCCCGCTAAACACTGCGCGTCCGCCGTGCGAGAACCTTCAATCGGTCCCGGCCGAGCGATCGCTGATCGAGAACCTCGAACCCGCCGAGCATCTCGTCCGGAGACGGGACGCAGGCAAAAGCGTCGAGCGCTCCGTCGCCGAGCACAACGGGCGTCTCGACCAGCACCAGACGGTCCACGTGCCCGGCGTTGAGCAGCGCGCCCGCCAGTCCGGCGCCGCCTTCGACCAGCAGCGATCGAATTCCGCGCGCCCGCAGCTGCTGCAGCGCACGCGTGAGGTCGCGCGCGGTCAGAACCTCGACGTCGCGCTCCCGAAGCAGAGAAAGGGTCGGCAACGCTTCATCGTCAGCGACGACGATCGTAGGGATCTCGCGCGCCGTGCGCACCACAGACGAGGAGAGCGGCGTCCTGGCTTTGCGATCGAATACCACCCGCGTCGGCGCGACGCGGGGCGCAGCGGAATACCGGACCGTCAGACTCGGGTCGTCGGCGAGCACCGTGCCGATTCCGACGGCGACAGCATCCGAGCCGGCGCGCATGCGGTGAACCTCAGTCCGTGCCTCATCCCCCGTGAGCCACCGCCTGCCCCGCCGCCCGTCACTCGCTGCGGGCGGAGCGATCGCACCCTCGGCTGAGACAGCCAGCTTGAGCGTGATCCATGGCAGCTCGGATTCGACTCCGTGGTGGAATGCCGCGTTGAGCTCCCGCGCGCTCGCTTCCTCCACGCCGACGCGCACTTCGATCCCCGCACGGCGCAGGACATCCGCGCCACCCCCCGCTCGGCGCGTGGGTTCCGGCGCAGCGATAATCACCGCGCCGACATCCGCCCGGATGATGGCGTCCGTGCAGGGCGGCGTCTTGCCGTGGTGAGCACACGGCTCGAGCGTGACGTACATGCGCGCCCCGCGAGCCCGGTCACCCGCTGCCGTCAGGGCGTTGACCTCGGCGTGCGCTGCCCCGAAACGCTCGTGCCATCCCTCCCCTACGATCTCGCCATCGCGTACGACAACGGCGCCGACCATCGGGTTCGGCGCCGTCTGTCCCCAGCCACGCCCGGCAAGCTCGAGCGCACGCCGCATGAAGGCGGCGTCATCCGCACTCACGTCCGATTCGCTACCAGCCGAAGCGCGCTCCCACGGAGCCGTAGATCCGCGACTTGTCAGCAGCTTTTCCGCTGAATGTGTTGAATGTGGGGATATCACCGCCCGAAACCTGTCCGACCTCACCCACCAGGCGGAAGAAGGGCAGGTTCATGGACAGGTCCGCAAAGTACGACGTGCGCGTAAGCCGCCGCAGGTCGTGACCCCCCAGCTGGGCGCGCTCGATCCCCGTGATAGCATACGTCACCGGCGATCCGACGGTCGGGTGGACGGTGGCGCTCGCGTCCGCACTGTACGAGTAGCGATCCTGGCCGCCGCCGACCGCGACGCCGAACATCGCGAAGCTCTTCCCGGCCGTCACGCGCCACGAGGTCGTATTGACGTCGAATCCGGTGACCGCCACGCTGTCCTCGCCCGAGGATGCCAGCACCGCGGCCGTCTTGCCGACGACGTTGACCGTCGGCAGATCGCGGCGCAGCACGCTTACGGAGACCCCAGGCAGTACGAGCCCTTCCTGAATCAGCCCGAGCTTCGCGCCGAAACCCAGCTGCAGAGAGCTGCCGGGAACGCGCACGCTCACCTGATTCGCGTCGAACTCGGGCAGGTACGAAGCGCTGACCAGCAGGTCCAGGCCACCGACGTTGGTGAGCCCGAGCGGCAGGCCCCCAAATACTCCCACCGCGAGATCTGCCACTGGCAGTGGCATGAGCTGCGACTTGGTGGTGAAAGAAGTGGACTGCGCTCCATTGAAGCTCAGTGGCACGTCGCTCACGCGCGGGAGATCGCCGCCCACGACGTTGACGCGAAGTCCAAACGAGAAGTGACCAAGCCCTCCCAGCGTCCCGCTCGAGCCGAGAATGGCGTTGCCGCCCGCGATCGCCGTGCCCAGCTGCGGCGCAACGTAGCGGAAGAGGTCAATGGCCTTGACGCATGCGTCCTGCGCCGACTGCGGCGCCGCCGCGCACTGCTCGTCGTAGGCCTGCGCCTGAAGCGGCGCGGCGGCCATCGACCCGACAAGAAACACCACGGGGATTGCGTATCTCATATGACAGCCAACAGCCTCCTGAATCGCGTGAAAGAGCGTCTGATGATGCCGGTCAGACGAGTCGCACCTTCCCCGACCCGGCTCCCACTTCACCGATCACCCACGGCCCGCACTCGCTCGCGGAGAGCGCACTCAACACACGATCAGCCCTCTCCGGCGACACTGCGACCACCATACCGACGCCCATGTTGAAAGTTCGAAACATCTCATCGCGCGCGATGCTTCCGGCATCTGCCAGTACCCGGAATGTCTGCGGTATGGTCCAGGAGGCGGTATCGACCAGCGCATCGCAATGCCCCGGCAGGATCCTGTCGAGGTTTCCCGGAAGTCCGCCGCCCGTGATGTGCGCGAGCGCATTCACTTCGGAAAGCAGCGGCTCGAGACACCGGAAGTACGACCGGTGCACCGCCAGAAGGACCTCGCCGACTGAAACTTCCGTGCCGGGGAACCTGTCGGCGTGAGTCAGGGCGAGGTTGTCGAATACGATCTTTCGCGCGAGCGAGTACCCGTTGGTGTGAAGTCCCGAACTCGGCAGACCGATGAGTACATCGCCGGCCTGCACCCGGTGACTGCCAAGCACGGCATCCTCCTCTACAGTCCCGACGATGAATCCGGCGAGATCGTAGTCCGGCGGCGTGTAGAGCCCGGGCATCTCTGCGGTTTCACCGCCGATCAGGGCGCAATCGTGCTCCCGGCAGGCTCGGGCAAGCCCGCTCACGATCTCCTCCAGTACCTGCGCCTCGAGCCTGCCGAACGCGACGTAGTCGAGAAAGAACAGCGGCCGGGCGCCCTGAGCGAGAATGTCGTTCACGCAGTGATTCACCAGATCCTGCCCGATCGTGTCGTGCTTCTGTGCGGCGATCGCCACTCGAAGCTTCGACCCTACGCCGTCGGCGCTCGCGACGAGCAGGGGCCGTCGCATTCCCGCCGGCAGCGACGACATTCCGCCGAAAGCGCCGAACGCGCCGCGGGTGCGTTCATTGAAGGTCGCTTCGACCAGCGACCGGATGCGCTCTTTCGCCGCCTCACCAGCGTCGATGTCCACACCGGCGCTGCGGTAGTCGAGCCCGGACATCACTCCGGCAGCTCTTCCTCGAACGCGACGAGCTGACGGAACTCGCCAACCCGTCGATCGACGTCGCTGCGGTTGATCTCCAGCAACCGGGCGATGGAGAACTTCTCGACTGCAAACGAGCCCATCGCGGAACCGTAAATCACGGCGCGGCGCAGGCCGGCTTCGGTGACGTTGCCCGTTCTCGCGAGATAGCCGATGAAGCCCCCGGCAAACGAGTCGCCGGCGCCCGTGGGGTCGAAGACGTTTTCCAGCGGATATGCGGGCGCGAAGAAGATCGTGCTGCGCGAGAACATGTAGGCACCGTGCTCGCCCTTCTTGATCACGACGTTGCTCGGTCCGTGATCCATTATCCAGCGCGCTGCCTGCACGAGGTTGTACTTGTCCGTGAGCTGCCGCGCCTCGGCGTCGTTCAGCATCAGCAGGTCCACGCGCCCGAGCAGCTCGACCAGCTCCGGCCGGCGGCTCTCTATCCAGAAGTTCATGGTGTCGGCCGCGACGAGCCGCGGTTTCCGCACCTGGCTCAGCACGTCGAGCTGCAGGCGAGGATCGATGTTCGCGAGAAAGACGAACGGAGCATCGCGGAACGAATCGGGGATCTTCGGGCTGAAGCGGGAGAAGACGCCGAGGTGCGTCTCGAGAGTCTCCGCCGAGTTCAGGTCGTGATCGTACCGGCCGCGCCAGCGGAACGAGCTGCCTTCCGCAGTCTCCAGCCCGCTGAGATCGACGCCCTTCGCGGCGAGCGGCTCGAGGTCGGTGCGAGGGTAATCCTCGCCCACCACGCCGACGAGTTGAACGGGCGTGAAGTGCGAAGCCGAGGCCGAGAAGAAAGTGCCTGACCCGCCCAGCACCTCGTCGGCGCGGCCGAATGGCGTCTCCACGGAATCGAGCGCTACGGAACCGACAACGAGAACTGTCATTAAAGAGCGATTAGCGGTTAGCGGTTAGCGGAAAGCTAAGTCGGATACGAGACAAGCCGGTGGCGGTTCACTCGTGATTACATCCGTTCAGGTGCCGTGATGCCGAGGACAGCCAGCCCGTTCGCAAGCACGACCTGCGTCGCGCGTGCGAGGACGAGCCGCGCGGAGCGCAGCGGCTCCGGCTCGCCGAGTACGTGGTGCTTGTGATACCAGGTGTGCGCCTGCCGTGAGGTCTCGAGCAGGTACCCGGCAACTCGGTGAGGCTCCAGAGCGGCAGCCGCGCCTTCCAGCAATGCCGGAAAATCCGCCAGCGACTTGATGAGCTCGCGCTCCTCCGGCTCAGCGAGTGCCGACAGGTCCGCCTGCGCCGGGTCAACTCCTGCAGCCTCGTCGCCACCCACGCGAAAGATCCCGCACATCCGGGCGTGAGCCATCTGGATGTAATAGACCGGATTCTCCTCCGACTGCTTGCGGGCGAGGTCCACGTCGAACTCGAGATGCGACTCTCCCTTCCGCATCAGGAAGAAATAGCGGACGGCGTCGCGCCCGACCTCGTCCACGAGGTCGCGGACAGTCACATAGCTTCCCGCGCGCTTCGAGATCTTCACCTCTTCGCCGCCGCGGGTGACGGTGACGAGCTGATGGAGCACGTACTCAGGGTAGTCCGCCGGAATGCCGATGCCGAGCGCCTGCAGCCCGGCGCGCACCCGCGTGACGGTGCTGTGGTGATCCGCGCCCTGCACGTTGACCGCGCGCGTGAAGCCGCGCTCCCATTTCGTCACGTGATAGGCGACGTCGGGCACGAAGTACGTGTAGCTGCCGTCGCTTTTCCGCATCACGCGGTCCTTGTCGTCGCCGAACTCGGTGGTGCGCAGCCACAGCGCGCCCTCGTGCTCGTAGGCCCTGCCCGTCTCGACCAGCCGCTGCACCGTTCGCTCGACACGGCCGTCCTCGTACAGCGAGGACTCCAGGTAATACGTGTCGAACGCGACGCCGAACGCCGCGAGGTCTCCGTCCTGCTCGCGGCGCAGCTCACGGACCGCGTGAGCCGCGATCGCCGGCAGGTCATCGGCGGCCCCGTCATAGCTCGCGGCGATGTCGCGGATGTACTCGCCATGGTAGCCGCCCTCGGGGATGTCCCCGGCTTCCCCGCGCGCTTCCCTGATCCGGGCCTGCACGCTCAGCGCCAGATTCGCGATCTGCGCGCCCGCGTCGTTGTAGTAGAACTCGCGCGAGACGCTCCAGCCGCTCCACTCGAGGAGAGTCGCGATCGCGTCGCCGAGCGCTGCCTGGCGGCCGTGCCCCACGTGCAGCGGTCCGGTCGGATTCGCGGAGACGAACTCGACGACGACGGGCTTACCGCCTCCTGACTCGAAGCGCCCGAAGCCGTCGCCGGCTGCGATGATCCCGGGCAGTTCCGCAGCGATCGTCGCCGCGTGCAGCCTGAAGTTCAGAAACCCGGGGCCGGCGATCTCGACTGTGGCGATGTGACCGTCGTCGTGCTCGAAGCGGTCGCGTATGTCTTCGGCGATCTCGCGCGGCTTTCTTTTAAGCGGGCGCGCCAGCACCATCGCCAGGTTGCTGGACCAATCGCCGAACGATGGATCACGCGGGCGTTCCAGTGCCGGCTCGACGTCAGCAGGCGCGCCGAGCTGGCGTGCGATCCGCGTCAACTCGGCGCGGATCGTCTCGACCGGTTTCATTCGCTGGAGGATTTCTTCGAGGAGCCGGCGTCAGGCTTTGCCGCGGCAGGCGTCGTGGAATCGGGTTTCTTCGCGCCGGCGGCCTCGCCGCCCGACGCGGCCTCCGACTTCGTCGAGCTGGGCTCGGCTGTTGACTCCGACTTCGCTGCGGCCTGCGCCGTCGGCTGCGGCTTCTTCCCGTCCTTGCCGTAGTCCGTGATGTAGAAGCCGGAGCCCTTGAACACGAGGCCGATCCCGCCTGACACCTGGCGGACCGCGCTCTGGCCGCACTCCGGGCATTCGATGACCGCGGGCGCGCCTGCCATCGAGCGGTAAAAGCGGTCGGTCGCGTGACCGGACTCGCAGCGGAATTCGTAAGTCGGCATCGGCGCGGAAGTTAACTGGCATCAGCTGAAGTAAAAAGCCACCGCCTCAATCGCGGGATCCATTCTCCTCTGGCCGGCCCGGCTGCTGCCGTTCCTCCCGCTCGATCTCCCGCTCGGCCCACGCCCGGGTCCAGACGAGGATGACGCCGCAGCCATCGCGCAATGCAACGATGCTTTGCGGAGCCTGACCGGCGCGCGGGTACACTTCAATGGCGTGGATCTCGTCGGGCAGGTAGGAGTCGAGCTCGGTGAACTTCTCGTACTGAACAGGCCCGAAGCTCGACGCACTCGGCGCGAGAAGCCGACCGTCGATGTACACATCGGCCCAGCAGTCGCCTCCCCAGCTCGGATGGCGGAATCTGATCGCCCATCGGGCGGTCCCTTCGATCGTAGCACCGGGGGTTCGTCCAAGCAGGGCCTTCGTGCTCTGCACCCGCGCCAGATCCTCCGGTCCGTAGAACCAGCCGCTGCCAACTGCGCGCCGCCGCTCAATCGCCGCCGGGAGCGTCGCCGCCGCGACCACACGCACCGTAGCGAGGGTCTGAATTGGCGCGAGAGTGACTCGCGCCTGCTGCCGCTGCTCCCGCAGCACCACCCGCATTGACCGCGGTCTATACCCCACTCTGCGGACCGCCACGGTGACGATGCTGCTGTCCGCGGCCAGACTCGCTCGTCCGGCATCATCGGTGCGCGCGCTCTCCCCCGTCTGCTCGTTGATCACGGTCGCATCGGCCAGCGGGCGCCCGCTCGAGTCGCTGACGATGAGGACCACTTCCCTCTGACCGATTGGCTGAGGAGTCGCTGCGGAAAGGTCGCGGCGCAGCACACGCGCCGTCGAGAAAGAGAAATCGCGCGCCGCCGATCGCTGCCCCGGCACCACGACCACCCTGCCGCGCGCGTCGCGCGGCAGTCCGCACAGCGCATAACGACCCTCAGTGTCGGCAGTCAGATCCACTGCTTCCCCCGACGACGCGGCGGTCCCGGCCGGCAAAGAGGAACGTGTCCACTCGACCCTCACGCGGGCACCCGAAGCCGGCTCATCGCCTTCCCGTCGAACCGCGCCGTGAAGGATGCCATCACCCTCGCCCCGCGCCGGCCCGTCGGAATCGCCGCACAGCACACCCCACACACTCGCGTGGGATGGAGTGGCCAAAGTCACTTCCGTGCTACCGTGGCTGACCACCTCCCTCTCCAGCGCCAGAATGTTAAGGGCGGAAAGACTGGGGTGCGTGAATGAGATCGTGCTGCGACCGGTCGGCACCTCCGTAAACGTGAAGCGGCCCGACGCATCCGATCTCGCGTGCGAGCCACGCAGTGAGACCGCCGCTCCTTCGAGAGGCACGCCAGCAATGCTGTCGAAAACGATCCCTGTAACGGTGCCGACGCCGCGAGCAGTACGCGGAGTCGCGTCGTCGGCGACGATGCCACCGCCCGTCTCGACCCAACCGGCGACGGACACGATCGCGTTGGCACCCGGGCGCATCCGGATCCGTGGCATCCTGAGCTTCCACTCGTCAACGAGCCACGCACCGGACGGCATGCGTCGGAAGCGAGTGAAGCCGCCAGACGCGAAACGGCTGGGCATTCCAGCATTCACGAAGTTGTACTCGATCTCGCGCAATTCCCCGCTCGACTCATCGAGCCACAGCACACCCGTTATGTCGGCCACCCTGCGCCCGGGAACGGGCTCGAATGCCAGACCGATCTGACCTGCGCGCTGGTCGCCACGCGTGATCCGGAAGCAGTGGGTATTGGCAAACTCCCTGGAGAGCAGCACCGTCTCGTCGGGGCCGTAATACTGCCACCCGCGCCACTCATCGCCGGTGACGTAGCCGTCACGAGCCAGGATAGCCGGGTCGACGGCTCCGAACGGTCGCTTGTCCACCACCACGAACGCACTGGTATCGGCGGCCGTTACGGCGCCCTCGCGGCTCACTTCCTTCCTGTAAACCCGCCCGCGCGCGATTCCCGCCAGATCGTCGCTGGTGAGCTGACTGGCGCGCAGTGCCTTGGACACCTCCTCCCAGACTGTCGCAACCGCGACTGCGTCGCGCTCCAGCGCCCGGCATTGCGCACGCGCGGACACGACGATCGTACTGAGCACAACCCGGCGGCTTTCGATACGCACGACAAATTCGCCCTCGTGAGGGAGCCGCACTGCGCCGGTCACGTGCGGATGAAACCCAATCCGCCGGACCCGCACGCGATAGATGCCGTCGGGAGCCCGCAGCGTGCGGCGGCCGTCCTCCGAGCTCAGCCCTTCGGCGACTACCCGATCGCCTTGGTCCAGGAGCGCGATGAGGGCGCCGCCGAGCGGTACTCCTGACTCCGCTTCCAGGCGAACGCGAAGGTCAGCAACTCCGGTCTGGGCAAGGACTGGCGACGCGGTGAGGAGCGGGAGCGCCAGCTGCCGGGCCGCGCGGACGACATGACTTCCGAGATTCACGCTATACCTGCCAGCAGCGGCGAGACTGGGAACAAGGTGTAAGGGACGACGACCCATCGCCAGAGTGGAATGCAACACCCGGAACCAGCTCGCTGCCACGGTGGAGACCTTGACTTTGTACTATAAAGTCCTTTATGATATGACCACCGCTTTCCTGAGTCCCATGACCAAACGCATCATAGCAATCGCCTTCATCTTCATCGTGACGTCCGCCGCGTGGCTCGCGCTCGGCGCCACGATATTCGCGCGCACTCAGCAGTCGCAGCGGCAGCTCACCGGCCGCGTCAGCTCCACCTGGGGCTCCAGCCAGGCGCAACCCGCGCCCCGGGCGTACACCCTCGGCCCGGTCGTCGCAGCCGAGATCGATCCAACTCCGCGCGCAGTCGACGTCCGGCCCGCACCTCCGATGCGGGACGTCAGCTCTGCAACGCGGCAGCGAAACCTTCTGCTCCTGGAGCAGACCCGCGCCCGCGCCGACATCCGCCTGGATCACCGCCGGAAGGGACTCCTGTGGTACAGCACGTACGCGGTCGCCTTCGATGGCTCGTTCAGGTTCCGCAACACGACTCCCTCGGACTCGGTGGTCTTCGAGTTCCCGCTCCCTGCGTCACAGGCCATCTACGACGACATACGGGTGTTGCTGAACGGTGCACCGATAGAATACGAGCCGCGGGGACAATCGCTCGTCACGACAGCAAGGCTCGAACGCGGCCAGACCGCGACGTTCGCCGTCGGCTACCGTTCCCACGGGCTGGATGAATGGCGTTATGTCCTCGGGAGCGACGTCTCGGCAGCCCGCGATTTCGAGCTCCTGATGAGCACGGATTTCGCCGCCATCGACTTCCCCGAGAACACGCTGTCCCCCACTGAAAGGCGCCGGACGGCAGACGGCTGGGAGCTGCGCTGGAAGTACAGCAGCCTGCTCTCCGGCTTCCAGATAGGGATGGACATGCCACGGAAACTTCAGCCGGGGCCGCTCGCGGGGCGGATCGCGTTCTTCGCGCCGGTCTCCCTGCTGTTCTTCTTCGCCGTGATGTTCATCATCACTACGCTCAGGCGCATCGATCTGCACCCGATGAACTACGCTTTCCTGGCGGCAGCGTTCTTCGCGTTCCACCTGCTGATGTCCTACCTGGTGGATCACATCTCCATCCACCTGGCCTTCCTCGTCGCGTCGGCTGTCTCGATC
>DASUUI010000107.1:0-22840 GCA_036374155.1 Gemmatimonadaceae bacterium
TGGACAGCGCCGGCTTTGCTCCCGCGGACTGTCCGATCACGGTGTGGGACGATCCCGACGGGCCGGCGTTCTATACCTTCCCGGACATGGGCGAGGGCGTGAAGATCGCGATTCACCACGGCGGCGGGATCACGAACCCGCGCGATGTCGATCGCACGCCGGGAACCGCGGATGAGGCTGCGATTCGCAAGCTGCTCGCGCGGTTCGTTCCAGCCGCCAACGGCTCGCTGCGCGAAGCTGTCGTCTGCCTGTACACCAACACCCCCGACCAGCATTTCATCATCGATCACCTGGACGCGGCGAAGCGCGTTGTGCTGGTCAGCGCCTGCTCGGGTCACGGGTTCAAGTTCGCGAGCGCAGTCGGCGAAGCTGTCGCCGCGCTCGTGTCCGGCGAGGTCCCGCCGGCGGACATCTCGCTGTTCCGCCTGGACCGGTTCGGACCAGCGGGCGCGACACCAGGCTGACCGGCGCACCGGCGATGGCAAAGAGCGTACTGGTACTGGGCGGCACCGGAGACATCGGGCACTTCTCCGCGCTCACTTTGCTCGACGCGGGCCATCGCGTCGCGGTGCTCAACCGTGGCCGCACGGCCGACGAGCTCCCGGCGGACGTCGAGCGTCTGAGGGCCGACCGCGCGGACGATGCTGCGCTGCGGTCTGTGCTCGCGGGGCGCGACTTCGACCTCGTGCTGGACACGACCACGTACACCGGTGACGACGCGCGCCAGGCGAGCGAGCTGTTCGACGGACGAGTCGGCCGCTACGTGTTCATCAGCAGCGGCCAGGTGTACCTGGTGCGCGAAGGTGTGACGCGACCGTACCGCGAAGAGGATTATCCCGGCCCGGTGATGGCCGCGCCGCCAGAGAACACGCCAGACCACGACAACTGGCTGTACGGGATCGGGAAACGCGCGGCGGAGGACACGTTCTCAATGGCGTGGACCGCGCGTCGTTTTCCGGTCACGACGCTGCGGTTGCCCATGGTCGCGTCCGAGCGCGACCGGCGTGGCCGCGTGCAGGCTTACATCGCGCGCATCCTGGACGGTGGTCCGCTGCTCATTCCGCGGGAGCCGGGTCTTCCGCTGCGGCACGTGTACGTGCGCGACGTATCGGATCTGATCGTCCGCCTCGTCACGCTGGATGCGGGAACCGGGCGCGCGTACAACGTGTCGTGGGGCGAGTCGCTGCAGCTGGAGGGGTTCATCGCGCTGCTCGCGTCGCTGTTGCAGCGGACGGCCAGCATCGTTCACGTCCCGCGCGCCGATCTGGAGAAGGTGGGGCTCCTCCCTGACTGCTCCCCGTTCAGCGGGAGGTGGATGTCGGAGCTCGACCCCGCGCGCAGCCTGCGCGAGCTGCCGACCAGGAGGTACACCGCCCCTGACGATTATCTGGCGCATTTGATCCTCGATTACCAGGAACGCTGGCAACGCGCGGGGCTCGTACCTGCAGGTTACGAGCGACGCTCGGAGGAAACCGCGTTCGCAGGCGCGCCAACCTGATCGGCTGGTTCCAGCAGCAGCACGGCGATCGGTTCCTCCCGGGGTTCTCCGACCGGGTCCACAGCTGTCGCGATCAGCGCTTCGAGCTCAGCTATCAGCTGCGCGTCGTCCGGCGTGCTGCGGGCGAGCTCGTTGATCGCAATCTCGAGCCCCTTCGTGAGCCGGCCGCTGAGGTGTCCACGCATTCGGCTGACCTGCGCGGCGACGGCCGCGCGGGCGTGACGGGGCGCTGCGGCTGTTGCGGCGTCGAGTCTACGCAGGAGCAGCCGCAACTCGTCCGAACGCTCCGAGCTCGTACCGGACGAGCGCCGCGCGCTCACCGCAGCCAGCCATTGCGCGATGGCTCGTCGCGCAGCCAGATAAGCGTGTCGCCCGACTGGTGATTCCGAACCGCCAGCCATGGCAATGATTGCATGGACCCGGCGGGGATCGGTCGTTGCCGACAGGTGGCGGCCGTGATCGGAGGACGCGGCTGAGCCGCCGCGCTGCATCGAGCCAGCCCCGCCGGCCATGAGCGTCAATCCGTCACCCCTCCGGATCAGGGCGAGAAAGCCGGCTCGCGGCGCACGCACCGCGGCAACGCGGATGCGCGCGTCTTCCGAAGGTGTTTCGGCGCCGCTCCGCCATGTGCCGAGCATCTGCCGGATCATTTCGGTCGCGCGCGGCGCGCTCACCATGTCGGCTGCCGGCTCCGCCCCGCCGTACGCCATCGGACCGACAATGCGTACCGCTGCTCGTGCCTTGCCGGCAATCAGCCGCTCTTTTCCCGCCAGGCGCTCGATCGCTGCCGGCTGCACGAAAGCGTAGCTCTCCACGAGGCGGCCCGGGTTGCCCGGCCGCCGCGCGCGACCCACGCGCTGCTCGAGACGCGCAGCGGTCCAGGGCAGATCGAGATGAACGACAATCGAAGCCTGAGGCAGATTCAATCCCTCGCTGAGAAGGTCGGTGGTGAGGAGCAGCTTCACTTCCTCACGCGCATGGCGCGGCGTCCGGAACATCCGCAGCACGTCATCCTGCGTGACCCTGCCGCCTGCGATACGGCCCCCGCGCGCGGTTACCATCGCCGCCTGTCCATCCCGCACGAGCTCACGGAACATCGCGTGTACGGTGGCGGCGTAGGACGCGAAGACGAGAATCCGGTCATTGCCGTGGCGTGCGCGCAGCTTCCTCAACGCACAGGCGCGAAGCCGATCGCGGCTTTCACGCCGGCGGATGAGCCGGAGCAGCTCCTCGAGTGCGGCGATGTGCTCCTCGAGCCTTGCGAACACCTCAGTGTCGGACGTGAGCCCCGGGTCTACCAGAAGTCCGGTGAATCCGAGCTGCACTGTAGCATCGCCCGCGAGCCATGATCGCAGCTCGCCACGCGATGGTGCTCGTCCCTCCAGCAGGCACGCCCTCATCGAGACGCCGGTTGCCAGGCGCCGGCGAACACCGCTCACCGCGGCAGCGTCACTGGAGGTCCACATGTGGAGCAGGCCGAGGGTGATCAGGCGGCCGGCCTCGCCGCCGTCGCGTGGAGGTACCGCCGGGGGAAGCGCGAGAATGGCGCGTGCGACCGACTCATCCCCGGCTATTTCCACGCGCTGTACGCGGCCGATTGCAGGCAGCAGCATCCGCGTGTCGCCGTGCTCACGGCGGATGACGCACCACGCGAGCTCGTCCGGCCGCAGCGACTCCGCGGCGGAGCCCAGAAACAGCGCCAGCAGTGCGGTGAGATCGTCCGGATTGTTATGGATCGGGGTCGCCGAGAGGAGCAGAGTCGACGCCGCAGCCGTCAGCTGCGCCAGCCGGCGGTATCGCCGCGTGGCTGGGTTCCTGAAGTGGTGCGCTTCATCCACGATCACCAGGTCTGCGATCGGCGTATCGCACGCGCGGCGGCTGAGCGACTCCGTGCTGACGAAACGGATGCCGACACGAGCCAGGTCAGCCGATTCCATCCACGTGGTGCGAAGCACCGCCGGCGCCACGACGACGACGGTGGCGAACTCACGGGCCGTGGCGAGCGCAACGTAGGTCTTTCCCAGGCCCACGGAATCGGCCAGCAGCGCGCCTCCGGTCTCGCGCAGTGCGCGGCGTATCCGCGCGACAGCATGGCGCTGGTGTGCGCGGAGTTGAACCAAACCAAGCTCCGCGGCCACATGCTCATCCTCGAGGACGCTGCGCGCGATCAACCCGCGCACTTCGTCAGGACTGCACCGCGCTACACGTCGTGCCACTCGAGCAGCGGAGCTACGTCTCTATGGCGCAGCCTGAATGCATCGAGCGTCGCGTCCAGCAGCAGCTGCGGCGACACGGGCTCACCGCGACCACCGGCGCGTCCGATGGGCGCCAGGGTCCCGGTGAATGCCTGCGCGTCTTTCGGTATGGGCAGCGCAGCCAGTGTCCACGCGAAGTACCGGTGATAGCCGCCGCGCGCCGGCTCGGCGATGACTCTTAGCCATGCGGCCGCCAGCGGGCTGTTGAGGAGGGCCGCCAGCGCCCACGCCTGCGGCTCGTCGGCGAATGCGACGTAGCAGGTGTTGATGGGGACCGACGGATCTCCCGGCTCCAGCACCAGTGCACGCGGAGCGCGCCCGATGTCGCACCAGACCACGCGGTGCCGGTCGGAGCGCGCGGCCGGCGTGCGGAACAGCTGCCACCACACTCCCCCAGCGCGCGCGTCAGTACGATTGGTCAGCACGTGCCGCCACCGGCGCAGCCAGGTACCGGCATGTCGCGGCAGCCGGGTAAGGGGACGGTCCGCACCGTCGTGTGTCCAGATCACGTATTCCCCGGACGGTTGCTCGATGCGCCATGGCCGAACCAGCTCGCCGCGGATCGCGGGTCGGAGCAGCGATCGTTCGACCCAGCCGCGGTGCTCGTCCTGTCGCACTTCGGCCAGCGCCTCGCCGAGGCCATTGACAGTCACGACGAAGGCGTCGTTGCACCCGGTCTTGACGCCCAGCCGTGGCGCACCCAATCGAGTGTGCTCCAGCGGAACGCCGGCTGCCGACACGCGATCGAACGCACGCCGGACCGGCGGGGGAACCAGCAGCCACGGCGAGGCGGGACTCCCGTCGAGCCTGAGCTCGGCCATGTTGGAGCACCACTCGATGCTCGCTGCGCGACGGTGCACGGCGATGCGAGCCGTCGGATGGTTGTCCTCGCCCGATCCCTGTGCACGACCGGCGATGAGCAGCGACGGATACGTTGCCGCATCGAACATCTGCGGAGCGGCGGTGAAATCCTCGACGCCCAGCACTCTCCCCGATGCGGCCATGTGCTCGCGCAACGCCGCTCCAGCGATCGAGGACCACAGCTTGACCGGCAGCAGCAGGGCAAGCACGCCGGAGGGCTGCAACAGCTCGAGGGACCGCTCGACGAACGGTGCGGCGAGATCGACCTGCGATCCGAAGGTCCGACGCCGACTGCTGCTCATGCCTGCTGCGGCGGGCGGACGGCACACTCTGAAGCGGAGGCGGAGCGCAGAGCGGGCTGCCGGTGACTGGCGGTGAGGGCGTACCCAGGGCGGGTTGCCCAGCACGATGTCGAAGCCACCCGCCTGCGCGACGTCGCCGAAATGCACCGGAAACGAGAACGGCAGCGCCGCGCCGCTCAGCAGCCGCTGCCGGTCGGCGCGACCGTTTCGGCTCGCGACGCGAAGGCGGTGCAGCTCGACGCTCTCTCGCGCTCCGGCCCGGCGTCCGCCGAACAGGTCGAGGGAGCGCACTGCGACCAGCAGCTCGCGACGCTGTGCGACGATGCTGCGCAATCGCTCGTCGCATACCGCCACGGCTGCCTTCCTCTCCGCGGCGTCGAGCGCGCGTGCCAGCGTTCGCTTGCGCGGACCCTGTGCGCGCGCGTACCGGGCGCGCAGCACCGCAAGGTGGCTGCTCACTTTGTCCGGCTCGTTGCGCGCCGGGAATGCGTGGCCGGACAGCGAGTCGCCGACGCGGATGTTGCGGTCGAGGTTCGGCAGCGGCGGCACGGCGAAGGGGTCCGTTGCCTCGCACTCGACCGCGAGACACAGCCACAACCGCAGCTCACACAGCCATACCGCAGTCGGATTCACGTCCACGCCGAAGATGGACTCGACCAGCACCGCGTGCCGGGCCGACATCCGCTCCTCGCCGGCAAGTGCCACGCGGAGGTCCGCGATCACCCTGAGCGCATGCACCAGAAACGCGCCGGATCCGCATGCCGGGTCGATCACGCGAAGCCCGCGCAGGCGGGTCGTCAGAACGGCCGCAGTGCGCGGGTCGATGGATCTTCCCTCCAGGGCCGCCGTAATGTCGTCCTGACCGACGGGTGAGCCGGCCAGCGCATTGAGGAGGGCGAGGAACGTCGCACGCTCGACGACGGCGGGCGGCGTGTAGAAGACCCCCGTGTTCCGGCGCGCCCGGCTGTCCATCAGAGACTCGAACGCGCGTCCGAGGATGATCGGATCCACGGCTGCCTCCGACCAGTCGGTCGGCTCTTCCTCGGGGGTGAACCGATAGCGCGACAGGAGCTCATCGAACACGCGTCCAAGCGCTTCATCCGGGAACCGGGCGCGACGGTGAGCGCGTTCCAGCGGAGTCCGGCCGAACAGACCGCCGTTCAGATACGGGATGCGTCCGAACGCGCGCGCCCGGGGTTGTCGATCGCGCAGGCGCGTGTTGAGCGTTCCGAAGAACAGCGGCTCGAGAACCGTCGCGTGTATCCGACCGCCGGATGCGATGCCTGACTCGTACGCGTGCTGCAGAAAGCCGAAGTCGCGGTTGAGCCATCCCCTCGTCTGCAGGAACGCGAGAAACACGAGCCGCGAGACGTGGAGCAGGGCCAGCTCGGCTCGCGCCCCCCGCGGCGTGGGCGCTGGCAAATCGTCGGCGAGCGAGCGAACGACGCCGCTCAGCGCGGTGTGAAACCGACGGGTCAGCGAATCGCGGCCCAGGATCTCGAGCCAGCGGCTGTGCACCAGCACGTCGGGCCCGAATCGGGCGGCCTCCAGCGCGCAAAGGGTCTCGGCGTCGCTCGCGTACACGTGATGCCGGTCCACGACCAGGGCGCGCACGGATTGCTGGCCTTTCTGCGCCAGCCACGCTCCGATGAACAGAGCGGCACTGGATCTCGAGCACCCGAGCACCAGCCATATGCAGTGAGGCGACGTCAGGCTGAGAGACCGCGCGATCGCGGTGAGCGCGTCCCGCGGTGTCGCACCGGGCGCGAGCTCCACGACGAGCGCCCGAAGCGCCCCGGTGCCTCTTATGAGCCGGGCGGTGGCGACAGTCGCCGGCAGCCGCAGTTCGGCGCGGAGAGATGCATCGAGCCGCTCAGCGCGGGCAGTGAACCCAAGCTCCGCTGCGACGCCTGCAAGGCGTGCTGCGCTCTCCGCGCGGCACAGCAATTCGGTGGCGAATGCTGGGAGCACCGGCGCAGCGTACCTGCGGCTGCACCGGAGACCGCCATCGAACCGTTACGGCCGGTAGCGCGCGATTGTCAGGCTGAGCGGTAAACGCGGTCCTTCCACTGCACCCGCGATCCGCGCGCGATCGCGCGCAGGAAAATGAAGAGCGTCATCGCGGCGCCAAGCGGATGGAGCAGCGCGAGCAGGGGCGACTCGCCTTCGTCCATGTAGATCACCGCCCACGCCAGCAGCGTCGAGGCAGTCGCGACGATCGCCCAGAGCAGCACGGCACCGGGCAGCAGTCCCGCGAGGGCCAGCAGCAGCACGACGGAAGGTGCCAGCACCATCAGTGGCGGCGTGATCAGCGCGAGCGGGAAGAGCAGCCGCAGCCCGGGGAGGCGCGGCAGCGCGTGCATCCCGCCTGCGAACACGTTCTTCCCCCAGCCGGCAACGAGCTCCCGCAGCGACGCATACATCCGCGTCGAGAAATGCTGTCTCGCGTCCATGAACACGACGTGCTTTCCCAGCCGATGGTACAGCTGCGCCAGCATCAGGTCCTCGGCCACGCTCGCGCGAACCGCTTCGTGTCCGCCGGTCTCCTCATACGCCGCGCGGGTCGTCATGAGAAACTGGCCGTTCGCGATCTTGCGCCAGCTGTGCCGGGCGCGCGTGACCGATTCCGTGCCGCCGTACCACGCGTTGAGCATGGTGAACACCTGCGGCTGGATCAGCTTCTCCCACAGCGTCACCATCTCCTGCCTTCCCGCCACGGTGAACAGATCGGCTTTGCGCCCGGCCATCGCGTTCACCGCGCGAGTGAGCAGCTCGGGGCTGTGCGTCGTGTCGGCGTCGGTGAAGCAGTAAATGGCGCCCCGCGCCTTCGACACGCCTGTCCAGCACGCCCACTGCTTGCCGAACCAGCCGCGGGGTAGCTGCGGCGTCGTGAACACGAGCACGCGCGGGTCAGTCCGTTGGACCTTTGTGGCGATCTCACCGGTATCATCATCGGACTGATCGTCCACGACCAGCACCTCGAGGTCGGGATAGCTCGTGGCCAGCACCGAGCGCACGCAGCGCTCGATGTTCCGCGCTTCGTTCCGTGCCGGGATTATCACCGATACGAGCGGAAGCTCCGGCGACGGGTCGGCGCTGAAGTCGTCTATCGAGCGTGAATCCCGCAGACGGATCGCGCTCACGACGGGGATGATGATCCACGGCAGCGCGGCCAGCAGGGCGATCGTGTCAGAAGTCACCGGGGGAAGATAGGCACGGCCGCGGCAGCATTATTGCCGCTGATGCACTTTCACGCTGTCGGAGAGCTTATGCGCAGACTCGCTGTTTCCGCCCTTTTCGCGTCCGTCCTGGCCATCAGCGCCTGCGGCGACGGACCGACCGGCCTGTCGGGATCCGCCGAGGGCAGGTGGTTCCTGCAGTCCATCAACGGCACGCCGCCGCCCGTCACCATCATCGACATCACCAGCTACCGGCTCGAGGTGCTTTCAGGCGTGCTCGATCTGGAGTCCAACGGCACGTACACCAACACGTTCACGTACCGCGAAACGGAGAACGGCTTCCCGGACACGGTGACGGAAACCGAGTTCGGCACGTACTACCGGTCGGGATCGAGGATAATCATGGAGGACGATCAGGGGTTCGAGGCCGAGGCCACCATATCCGGGGACCAGCTGACCTTCGTTGAGAGCGGATTCACCGTCAGGTACGCCCGATAGGCGACCGCGCTGCTGCAGGAATCCCCGCAACGCGAAGAGGCGCTTCCCGAATGGGAAGCGCCTCTTCCTGCATCCACCCCTCTCTGCCTCAGCGATTCCGGCTGAGGTCCTCGTCCGGGTTCGGATTGGACTTGTCGGTCACCCCTTCGACGCCGCCGGGCGAGCCTGTGCTCGTTTGCCTGCGCTCACCGCCCAGGCCGGTCGTGCCGCTGGACGAGCCGCGCATGCTGCCGCTCTCGTCGCCGCCCTGCCACTCGTCACCCAGCTGGCCCGGACGGTGCTCCCTCCCCGACGATCCGCTCATGGACTCTTCACGGCTGCCGGAAGTTCCGCTTTCCGAATTCCTCCCACTGCCGATATTCGAGCTGCTCCTGTCGGAGCCCGATCTGCTGCTTCCAGAGCTTCCGCTCATCGGCTCACGCCCGCTGCCCGACGACCCATGCATCCCTTCCTCGTGTCTCGAGCCGCTCGTGGAGCCTCTGTTGCGATTGCGATCCGTCATTGCTGCATCCTCCGTCTGCGAGGTTGATTTCAGGTGCTGACGACGGTGAGTGAAGTCGCAACGCACGTGCCATCCACATCCAGTTGCGACGAGCGCATTCTGTGACAAACCGTACGCATGAAATACCGTGCCACTGAAGCCGCTTAGACGTCCCGAATCTCTCAGCACCGGAGCGCGAGTAGCTCTGGTGGCGCCTGCGGGAGGGCTGCGCGGCGAGGAAGACGTTGCGCGCGCGATCTTCAACGTCCGCTCGCTCGGCTGGGAGCCGGCGATCGGACGATATGCGCTGGAGCACGATGGCTACTTCGCAGGCAGCGACCCGCAGCGTCTCGCCGACCTCAACGCCGCACTGCGCGATCCCGCAATCGACGCGATCTGGTGCCTGCGCGGCGGATACGGCACGGCGCGACTCCTCCCCGAGATCGATTTCGATTCGCTCACCCGTGCTCCGAAGCCGGTCATAGGCTTCTCCGACGTGACGGCGCTGCACTGCGCGATCCAGCGCCGGTGCGGCATCGTCTCCTTTCACGGACCGGTAGCGCGCGCCGAGCTTGGAGAGTTCTCGCGCTCCTCGCTGCTGCGCGCAGTGACGTCACGGGAGGACTCCGCAGGGCGTGCCGAACAGGCGCGCACCATTCGCGGTGGAAGCGCGGAGGGCGTGCTCGCCGGCGGCAATCTCGCCGTCCTCACCTCGCTCGTGGGGACACCTTACGCTCCGGATCTGGACGGCGCCATCCTCGTTCTGGAGGACATCGGCGAGCGCACCTATCGCATGGACCGCATGCTGCGGCAGCTGTACCAGGCCGGCCTGCTCGACGGCTGCAATGCGATAATGTTCGGAGAGTGCACCGATTGCAGCGAAACGACGGAGAGCGGCGAGCGCTCGCTCGATTCCGTGCTTGGCGAGATCGCGGACCTGCTTCACGTTCCCTGCATCGCCGGGGCGCCGGTCGGCCACATTGCCGAGCAATGGACGCTGCCGCTGGGTGCGGCCGCGCTGCTCGACGCAGACGACTGCCTGCTGGAAATCCACCCAACCGATGAGGATTTGACATGACACACAAGACCGGGGCCGATCTCGTAGCCGAGGCGAAGGAGCGCATACGGGAGATCAGCCCGGCCGACGCGATGAAGCTGAAGTCACAGAACCCGGACGTCGTCTTTCTCGACGTGCGCGAGCCCAACGAGTGGTCCATGGCTCACGTCGCCGGCGCGGTGTTCATCCCGCGCGGGCAACTGGAGAGCCACGTGGAGGGGGCCGTGCGGCGGGACAGCACGGTCGTCGTGTACTGCGCGCGCGCCAACCGGTCGGCGCTCGCCGCGGACACGCTGCAGCAGATGGGTTACACCGACGTGTACTCACTGGGGCGCGGCTTCGGCGGATGGGTGGACGCCGGCGGCGAGGTCTCGAGTTGAGCCCACGCGCGGCGCAGGCTGCCGCTGCACCGCCGGTCAGGGTGCATCCGGCAGCGCCGCCGGTCGAGACGCGACAGTTCGAGCTCACGCGAACGCACGACGGCCGCGAGCTGGTGATCCGCGGCGACGTGTACCTCTCCCCGGATGCAGCGACCGGCGTCGTGTTCTCGCACGGCTTCAAGGGGTTCGGCCGCTGGGGGTTCTATCCGTTCCTCGCACCCCACGTTGCGGCAGCCGGCCTCAACGCCGTCACCTTCGACTACTCCGGCAGCGGCACCGGTGCCGACAGGGAGACGTACACCGACGCCGACGCCTTCGCCCGCAACACCTACATGCTGGAGCTTGCGGACCTGTCGGCGGTCGTGACAGAGGCGCGGGAGCAGGGGTGGATCGGCGAGCGCTACGGTGTGTTCGGCCACTCGCGAGGCGGCGGCGACGCCATCCTGCACGCCGCGAAGTCACCTGGAGTCGCCGCTCTCGTCACCTGGGCGGCCATCTCCCACGTGCTGCGCTGGCTCCCCGCAGTTGCCGGCGAATGGCGCAGGCGGGGTTACACGGAAGTGCTGAACGCGCGTACGGGTGACGTGCTTCGCCTGAACACGACGCTGCTGGACGAATGCGAGCGACTGGGCGCAACCGATCTCAACATCGAGCGCGCCGCGTCGGAGATCTCTGTGCCGTGGCTCCTCGTCCACGGCACAGCCGATGAAAGCGTCCCGCTCGACGACGCGCATCGGCTGTACGCGGCCGCAGGCGGGAGCGACGCGCGCCACGTGGAGCTTGCGATCGTCGAGGGCGGGAACCACGTCTTCGGCGGCGGGCACCCGCTCGGCGAGCCACCGGAGATGCTGCGCGCCCTCGTCGCGCGAACCGCGGACTTCTTCGCCGCGCACGTTCGCTGAACGGAGTCGCGAGTGTCCCTCGAGCGGACCCTCAGCCAGCCCCACGTCCGCAGGCTCGCCGACTCGCTGCAGTCTGAAGAGGGGCGGCCCACCTCTTCCGATGGGATAGGCGTGTGGGCCGCCGTGGCTCTCATTTTCCGCGCGGTGGACGACTCGGCCGAGCTTCTCTTCATCAAGCGCGTCGAGCGCGAGGGCGACAGCTGGAGCGGACAGGTGGCGCTCCCCGGCGGGCGGCACGATCCCGACGACGACTCTCTCCTCGGCACCGCAATCAGGGAAACGTGGGAAGAGATCGGGTTGCAGCTCGGCACTCTGGGCGAGACGCTAGGGGTACTCGACGACGTCGCGCCGCGAACGCCGGTGCTTCCACCGATCGCGGTCCGGCCTTACGTGTTCGCCGTGCCGCACGACGTGGCGACCGTCGCGGGCGCGGAGGTCGCCGAGATCTTCTGGGTGCCACTCGAGCTGCTGCGCGATCAGAGTCGCTGGACGGAAGCCGAGGTAGACGCCGCTGGAGCAGTGCTGAAGGTCCCGGCGATCCGCTATGGTGAGCACACGATCTGGGGGATGACGCACCGGATCGTCCTCCAGGTGCTGAACCGGATCCGGGACGAATGAGCCCGAGGGTCGGGCATTGCTGAGCGGGACGACCGATTCAGGGGCCGTATGTCGGGAAGTCCAGCAGATCAGGCCCGTCGCAGACCACCGACCTGCGGTAGAAAGCGCCCCGGGGCTTGCACAAGTTTAGGCCTTCCTAAATATTGCGCCCATGTCTCCTGAAGAAGCTTCGCCAAAAGACGAGGCGGAGCCCGCTGCGGAACCAGTCCCGCCGCAGCCCAGCCATCCGCCGCAGCCCGGCCCGCCGCGCCCGGGCCGTCCGCCGCAACCCCCGCATCCCGCTCCGGAGTTCGCGCCCAACGCTGGATGGCGCCGTGTAAGACTCGCGCCCTCGCTCGCCGAGGTGTACCGGAGCGTCCCTGTCACCGGCGCGACGTGGTGGCGGAAGATTTTCGCGTTCGCCGGCCCCGGCTACCTCGTGTCCGTCGGCTACATGGACCCGGGCAACTGGGCCACCGACCTCGCCGGCGGATCGCGCTTCGGGTATACGCTGCTCAGCGTGATCCTGCTGTCGAACATGATGGCGGTGCTGCTTCAGGGGCTCGCATCCAAGCTCGGGATCGTCACCGGACGCGATCTCGCTCAGGCATGCCGCGACCATTACTCGACCCCGGTCGCGTTCGGCCTCTGGGTGTTGTGCGAGCTTGCGATCGCCGCCTGCGACCTGGCGGAGGTGATCGGGTCCGCGATCGCGCTCAACCTGCTGTTCGGCATCCCGCTGCCGTGGGGGATCGCGATCACCGCGCTGGACGTGCTTCTGATCCTGTACCTGCAGAACAAGGGGTTCCGCTGGGTGGAAGCTCTGATCATCGCGCTGGTCGTCACCATCGGGGCGTGCTTTGCGTTCGAGCTGTTTCTCTCCCGTCCCTCGATCGCCGGCGTGGCGAGCGGTTTCCTCCCCACGCCCGAGATAATCAGCAACCCGGAGATGCTGTACATCGCGATGGGGATCCTCGGCGCCACGGTGATGCCGCACAACCTGTATCTGCACTCCTCCATCGTGCAGACGCGGAAATACGAGGCCACTGCGTCCGGCAAGCACGAGGCGGTGCGCTACGCGTTCATCGACTCCACCATCGCGCTGTCGTTCGCGCTGTTCATCAATGCGTCCATCCTGATCGTCGCCGCGGCGACGTTCCACACGAGCGGCCACAACGAGGTCGCCGAGATACAGGACGCGTATCAGCTGCTGACCCCGCTGCTCGGCGCCGGCGCCAGCACAGTCTTCGCCCTGGCGCTGCTCGCCTCGGGACAGAGCTCCACTCTCACCGGCACGCTGGCCGGTCAGATCGTGATGGAGGGGTTCCTCAATCTCCGCATCCGCCCGTGGCTGCGTCGCCTCATCACGCGCATGATCGCGATCGTGCCCGCTGCGACGGTGGCGATCCTGTATGGCGAGAGCGGAACGGCGCGGCTGCTGGTGTTCAGCCAGGTGATTCTCAGCATGCAGCTCTCGTTCGCCGTTTTCCCCCTCGTCCAGTTTACTTCCGACAAGGTGAAGATGGGCGAGTTCGCGAATCCGATGTGGCTCAAGCTCGCGGCGTGGTCGGTTGCTGCCACAATAGCCAGCCTGAATATTTGGCTGTTGATCCAGACCTTCGGAGAAATCCTCTCGTGACAGCGGCTGAGCGATTAGCGATCAGCGGAGAGCGATGTGTCACCGCAGTCACCGCGGTTGCTTTCCGCTAACCGCTAACCGCAGCCGGCTGATGTACACCCGCATCCTCGTTCCCCTCGAAAATTCGTCTTACGACGACGCCATCATCCGGCACGTCCGGCAGCTGGCACGTTTCTGCGGCGCTTCCGTCGTCCTCATTCACGTCGCGGACGGCTGGGTGGCGCGGAACATGAAGCAGCTCGACCTGCGGGAGTCGGAGGAGATGCGCGACGATCTCGAGTACATCGAGCGCACCGCCGCCGGGCTTGCCGCCGAAGGGCTGGCCGCCGAGGCAATCCTTGCCGGCGGCGACCCCGGCAATGAGATCCTCGCAGCAGCGGAGCGTGAAGGATGCGACCTCATCGCGATGTCAACGCACGGCCATCGTTTTCTGAACGATCTCGTGCGCGGGAGCGTGGCCAACACCGTGCGGCACGCGACGAGCATTCCCGTGCTGCTGCTGCGCGGCGCCCCGCCGGACAAGTGATGCCCGGACGCAGCACCGGCGGCGAAGACTCCTCGATCACCGGTCCGATCGAGGACTATCTGAAGGCGATCTACGACATCGAGCTGCAGGGCGGATCGGCCTCGACCAACGAGATCGCTGCCAGGCTGTCGTTCGCCCCCGGCTCCGTCACGGGGATGATGCGACGCCTGTCGGATCTGGGGCTGCTCACCTATGAGCGGTACCACGGCGTGCGATTGACCGCGGCCGGCCGTACCGCAGCGTTGCGCACGCTGCGCCGCCACCGCGTGATCGAATCCTACCTTGTCCACGCGCTCGACTACGACTGGGATGGCGTGCACGAGGAGGCCGAGCGCCTGGAGCACGCGGCATCGGACGCACTGGTGGACAGGATGGCGGCTGCCATCGGCGAGCCGGAAGTGGATCCGCACGGGGCGCCGATCCCGACGCGCGACGGCGCGATCGACGAGACGCAGT
Organism: Gemmatimonadaceae bacterium; assembly: GCA_036374155.1. GTDB lineage: Bacteria > Gemmatimonadota > Gemmatimonadetes > Gemmatimonadales > Gemmatimonadaceae > DASUUI01. The sequence goes on from DASUUI010000107.1 coordinate 14,632, forward strand.
ACTGCACGCTCGCCGATCTCGGACCGGGTCACCGCGTGCGCGTCGTGCGCGTCACCGACGACGACCCGGAAGTGCTGCGCTACTTCGCCGAGCTGGGCATACGGCCGGGTGCGTCGCTCGCCGTGCTTGCGCGCGAGTACGACGGGCCGATCACCATCGCGATCGAGGATGAGCGTCTCTCGCTGGGCACGGGACTGGCCGGTCGCGTCATGGTGGATCTCGTCTCAGACGTGACCGCCCCGGCCCACTAGGCCGCGTTCCACGCCTCGTCGGACTCGGCGAGGCGCGACCGCCACGCGACGTGCTCGTTCGAGGAAGCGCGCCTGAACGCCGCGCGCGCGAAGCCGCTGACGGCGGACCAGTCCGTCCCGGCGCCGAGCTTCCAGCTGGGCTCGAGATCCGCCGCGACTTCGTCCCAGCTGAGGCCGATGTAGTCGGGATCGATGCCGGCCAGGTGTCCGAGAACGTAGGCCGGGCGCACGTCGTCATACACCACGTCACTCACCCCGGCGCACGCATGCTCGAAATGCGCCTGGTAGTACGTGTCGTCGAGCGCGGTGAACAGCGCGAGCATGTCGGCCACGCTGCGGTGGCGCCACCAGCCGCCGGCCGATTCCCGCATTGCGCCCACCAGCGCCGGGGGAGAGGTGAGGGGCACGCGCGGAGATTCTCCGCCGGAAGAGGCGTGCAGTCCGTGTTGAGCGATGCGGTGGCCCATTTGAGTCGGCGTAGAGGCGGCAGCGTGTCGCCAATCGGTTCTCGCGCAATTCAGGGACCACATCTGGCGCTTGACAGCGACGCGGCCCGCGCGCCCGTTTCAGGAATGGCGGCGTCTGTGAGGATCGGTACACAGGGCTGGAATTATCAGGACTGGGTCGGCCCGTTCTATCCCGCGGGAACGAGGCCCGCCGATTTTCTCGCGATCTACGCCAGGGCGTTCGACACGGTCGAGGTGGATTCCACCTTCTATGCCGTCCCCGCTGCTTCGACTTTCAGGAGCTGGGCCGCGCGCACGCCGCCGGGATTCCTCTTCTCGCTCAAGCTGCCGCAGGAGATCACGCACGAGAACGGGCTGCGGGACGAGGCGGGCACGACCGAGCTCTTCTTCCAGCGGGCGCGGGAGCTCGAGGACAAGCTTGGCCCCACGCTGGTTCAGCTGCCTCCATCGTTCGAGGCGTCCGAGCTGCCGGCGCTCGTCGGCTTTCTCCAGCGGCTGCCGCGCGACCTGCCGGTGGCGATCGAGTTCAGGCACCGGAGCTGGCTGCACGAGGGCGTGTATGCCCTGCTGCGCGAGCACAACGTGGCTCTGGCTCTGGTGGAAGGGCGCTGGCTTCAGCGCCGCGCCATGCTGGCCCTCGCCGAGCAGCCCACTGCGAACTTCGCGTATATCCGCTGGATAGGCCCCGATCGCGAGCTGGTGGATTTTTCCCGGGTGCAGGTGGACCGCACCCGGGAGCTCGAGCGCTGGCGGGGCGCGATGGAGGCTCTCGCGTCGAAGGTGGACACGGTCGTCGGCTACGTGAACAATCACTACTCCGGCCACTCGCCGGCGACCGTGCGGCAGCTGCAGCGGATGCTCGGGGGCGCGGTGGTGGAGCCCGAGATGCTCGGCGAGCAGCTGCAGCTGTTCCGGTGAGGGCTCGTGACAGGATCGTCCTCGTCGCTGCGCTCGTCGTTGCCGCGGCGTGCGTCCGGCTGGGCATCTGGCAGCTGGAGCGGCTTTCCGAGCGGCGCGCGTACAACGCGGCGGTCCTCTCCGGCCTGGACCGGCACCCGGTGCACCTCGATTCGCTGCGGGGGGGTGAAGCGGAGCGTCGCTACCGCAGGACGGTCGTTGACGGCGAGTACGATCCCGCGAACGAGCTGGTCCTGGCCAACCGCCCGAGGCGGGGCTCACCGGGAGTCCACATTCTCACTCCGCTGCGCCGCAGCGGAACCGACTCGGCAGTGCTGGTGCTGCGGGGGTGGGTGTACGCCCCGGACGCGACTCACGCGGAACTGGAGCGGTGGCGTGAGGATTCCGCCCGCGGAGCGGTGGGATATGTCCAGCCGTTCGACACCACGGCGGCCGACGGCCCGGCATTCCTGGAGGAGCGAATCCTGCGGCGACTCAGTTACGATGACGTCGCGGCGGCGGTCCCGTACCCGCTCCTGCCATATCTTGTAGTACTGACGAACGGGGCCGACAGCGCGGCGGGGGTTCCGCCCCGGCTCGAAACCCCGTTGCTGGGGGAGGGTAACCACCTCAGCTACGCGTTCCAGTGGTTTGCGTTCGCGGCGATCGCTGTCGCTGGCACGCTCGTCTTTCTGCGCCACTCGCGCCGCCATCCCGCGGCGCACACCGATCGGTTCGACCCACGATGACAGAAGACACCGCAGGAATCGCCAGCGAGACCGAAGCGCGGGAAGTCGCGGAATCGGCACGCGAGACGGAATGGTCCCATCCCAGTTTCGTGCGCGAGTTGTTCCTCGGCCGATTCCGGCTCGACCTGATCCACCCGCATCCTCAGCCGGATCCGGAGGAGGAAGCCCGGGCGCGCCCGTTCCTCACGAAGCTCAGGCAGGTGATCGAGGAAGCGGACTCCGAGGAGTTCGACCGCACGGGCGAGCTTCCCGAGGAGATCGTGCAGCGGCTGCGCGACATCGGCGCCTTCGGGATCAAGATACCGCGCGAGTACGGCGGGCTCGGGCTGTCGCCGCTGAGCTATGTGCGCGCAATGCAGATCGTGACCTCCAAGGACGGAGCGCTCACCGCGCTGCTTTCTGCGCACCAGTCCATCGGACTGCCACAGCCGCTGACGCTGTTCGGCACGGAGGAACAGAAGCAGCGGTACTTCCCGCGTCTGGCGAAAGGAGCGATCTCCGCCTTCGCGCTCACCGAGGTGGACGCCGGCTCCGATCCGGCGAACCTGCAGACGTCGGCGACGCCGTCAGACGATGGCAGCCACTTCATCATCAACGGCGAGAAGCTGTGGTGCACCAACGGGAGCAGGGCGGAGCTGCTCGTGGTCATGGCGCGTACTCCCGACAGGGTGGTAGACGGCAAGCCCAGGAAGCAGATAACCGCTTTCATCGTCGAGGCGAACAGCCCCGGTGTCGAAGTAGTCGAGCGGCTGAGGTTCATGGGGCTCAGCGCGATGGAGAACGCGCTGCTGCGGTTCACCAACGTCAGGGTCCCGCGCGAGAACATCCTCTGGGGTGAAGGCCGCGGGCTCAAGCTCGCCCTCGTGACGCTGAACACGGGGCGCCTGACGCTTCCTGCCGGCGCAGCCGGGGTCGGGAAGGCGATGCTCGCAGTCTCACGCGAGTGGGCCGGACGCAGGGTCCAGTGGGGCCAGCCAATCGGCAAGCACGAGGCGATCGCGCAGAAGCTGGCACGGATGGCCGCGAACACCTTCGCCATGGAGGCGGTGGCCGAGCTGGCCACGCTGCTGTACGAGCGCGGCAACTACGACATCCGCCTCGAGGCGGCCGTCGCCAAGATGTACAACACCGAGATCGGCTGGCGGATAGTGGACGACGCGCTGCAGATCCGCGGCGGGCGCGGCTACGAGACGGCGGAATCGCTTGCGCGCCGGGGAGAGGATCCGATTCCCGTGGAGCGGGCCATGCGCGACTTCCGCATCAACCTCATTTTCGAGGGGACGTCGGAAATAATGCGGCTGTTCATCGCCCGCGAGGCGGTGGACCATCATTTCTCGCTGGCGTTCGACATCGTGAGCCCGCGGACCTCACGGAAGGAGAAGCTGGCAGCGCTCAAGCGCGCGGTTCCGTTCTACGCTGCCTGGTATCCGTCGCGCTGGGTGAACACGTCCCGGCTCAATCGCTACAGCGAGTTCGGCCGGCTCGCGCGGCACGTGCGTTACGCCGAGCGTACCACCAGGCGGCTCGGGCGGTCGATCTTCCATGCGATGGCCCGCTACGGGCCGAAGCTGGAGAAGCGGCAGATGATCCTGTTCCGCGCCGTGGACATCGGCGCGGAGCTGTTCGCCATCTCGGCGGCGTGCGTCCGCGCGCGCATGCTTGCGCAGAAGGGCGAGCGGCGGGCGACGGACCTCGCGGACGTTTTCTGCCGCGAGGCGCGGCAGAGGATAGAGCGCTCCTTCGACGATCTATTCGGGCGGAACGATCCCGCGCTCTACCGGCTCGCGCAGCGCGTACTGGCCGGGGAGCACGTCTGGCTGGAGGACGGCATCGCGCGCCATCCGCGGCTGAACCGGACGCAGAACGGCGCCCCCGAGGAGGCGCCGTCCGAATCCGTGGAGGAGCTGGTCAGGGCGTGACCGTTGCGTGGTCCGCCCTCGCGGTGAATCCGACGTAGCTCAGTACCAGTCCGATTGCGGCGTGCAGCCAGATGTCGTTGCCGCCGATCGGAATCAGCCCGAACCCGGTCGGGTCCACGAAGCCCAGCACGGCCAGCACGAGGTACAGCACACCCGTGATCTGCGCGTAGCTCTTCGCGCCGGCGAACGATCTCGCGGCGGCGAGGCCCCACAGGCCGAACAGCAGATGGACGATGTTGTGCGCCACGTTGACCGGGAACATCCCGAGCAGCAACGCTTCGTCCATCGACATGCTGAAGAAGAAGCCAGCGATGCCGATGATCAGGAAGATTACCCCGAAAATCTGCGCGACTCTCTGAACGGTCGTCATTGCGTCCCTCTCCGGATGAACGGTGGGTGCAGCGGGACCAACTTGGCGCGCTCCGGACCGCTTCGCCAGCCTCTGCCCCGCGCGACCCTCTAGAGCAGCGTTCCCCGCAGGAGGAACAGCGCAATCGAGAAGTAAATGCCGATTCCGGTGACGTCCACGAGCGTGGCCACGAACGGCGCCGACGCACTCGCCGGATCGAAGCCCAGGCGCCGCAGCACGAACGGCAGCATCGAGCCCGCGATCGTGCCGAAGAACACGATGAACAGCAGCGTGAGGCCCACGGTCAGCGCGATGAGCACGCTGTGCGCCCCGTAGTCCCACAGCCCGAGCTCCTGCCAGAGCAGGATCCTGAAGAACCCGATCGTGCCGAGGATGACACCCAGCGATATGCCCGTCGCCGCTTCCCGCCCGGCAACGCGCCACCAGTCGCGCAGCCGCACTTCCTGCAGTGCCATCGCGCGCACGATCAGCGACGTCGCCTGCGAACCTGAGTTGCCGCCGGAGCTGATGATCAGCGGGATGAACAGCGACAGCACGATCGCCTGCTCCAGCTCGGCCTCATACCGCTGCATCGCCGACATCGTCAGCATCTCACCGACGAACAGCGCGGCCAGCCAGCCGGCGCGCTTGCGCAGCATCATCAGGACGCCGGTCTGCATGTAGGGGTGCTCGATCGCCTCCATGCCGCCGAACTTCTGCACGTCCTCGGTGTGCTCCTCCACCAGCGCGTCTATGACGTCGTCCACCGTCACGATGCCAATCATCCTGCCCTGGTCGTCCACTACGGGGAGTGCGACCAGATCGTAGTTCGAGGTGAGCTGCGCGACTTCCTCGCGATCGGCGGTGGGCGGGACGGTGACGACCTCCTCCCACGCCACGTCGCTGATCCTCGCTCCCTCCGGCGCGGCGAGCAGCTCGCGCAGCGACAGCACGCCCATCACCCGTCCCTGCGGGTCCGTGGCGTAAATGGCGTGCATCCCTTCGCTCCGTCCCGAGCGCGCGATGCGGCGCACCGCGGTGAGCGCGTCCTCCACGGTCGTGTCGCCCGGGACGGAGACGAATTCCGTTGTCATCAGACCGCCGGCGGTGTCCGGCTCGTAGGCCAGCAGCCGCTCGGTCTCCTCCCGCGCCTCGAGCGGAATCTCGGAGAGGATCTCGTCGTATGTCTCCTCCTCGAGCTCCTCCAGCGCGTCGGCGCGCTCGTCGGGGTTCATCTCCACGACGATCCTCGCCGCCTCCGGCGCGCTCATCGCCTCCAGCAGGTCCGTGCGCAGCTCTTCGTCCAGATACTCGAGTACGTCGGCGGCCCGCGCGGAGGGTAGCGCCGCCAGCAGGTCGCGGACCCGATCGCGCGGCAGCGCCTCGGCGACGTCAGCCAGGTCGGCGGCGTGCATCTCCTCGGTCTCCGCCGCTATCGTCTGCGGCGCGCTGTCCAGCAGGTCGAGGATGTCGGGGGCGATCAGCGGAGCTACGCTGCGCTCGCCCGTGCGCTCGATCTTCACGGCAGCTGCGGCAGCGTGCGCCGGTCGGTGGCGGCGTCGGTTACCTGGTAGCCCGCGACGGCAACCGCCTCGCGCAGCGCGTTTTCGCTCACGGTGTCATCGTGCTCCACCTCGGCACGCCCGAGCGTGACCTCGGCGCGGGCCACACCCGGCACCCCTGCGAGCCCGGTGAACACCGCGCGCTTTGAGTGCACGCTGTTCATCCCCGCGATCCTGAGCCTCGTGAGCACCGACCCGTCACCCTGGCGGCGTGTCCGCGGACGGGCCGTACGTGCCCGGCACGGGGACGTCCAGCAGGCGGAGATAGACACCAAGCTGTGCCCGGTGATGCACCATGTGGTTCATCCCCCACTGGCGGTACACCTGCCAGCGCGGAAGCGTGAAGAACTCGACGTCCCCGCCGCGAAGGGTCCACAGCTCGTCCTGCGTGTCGTCGCGCGCCGTGGCAATTGCCGACCGCATCTTCTGCACGCCGCTGTCGAAAAGCTCGAGCAGCTCGCGCCGGCTCTCGCACTTCGCCGCGCGGTACGCTGGTCCGCCCTCCGGCCGGAAGTTGAAACCGTCGGCCGTGAACATGCTCGAGACCCAGTCCGGCAGCTGCGCCACGTGCGATGCGAGCTGGCCCAGTGTGTAAGATTTGGGGTGTGGCTGCCAGGCGAGCCTGTCCTCCGGAACACGCTCGAGAACGCGCCGCGTGCTCTGCATCTCCAGCTCGAACTCCGGTGCGAGGTATCGTGTCGAGGACATTGTGCTGCTCTCTGAGGGTTGGGCCAGTCGCTCATTCTATATCGGACCGCGCGTGGCGGTCAGTGAGGGGACGGCGATGCGAGTAGCCTTCATCGGCCTGGGAGACATCGGCCGTCCCATGGCCGGCCATCTCGCGACGCGGTTCGCGCTCAGCGTGTGGAGCCGCGCGCGCTCGAAGGTCGAGGCCTTCGTCGAATCGGGGAACGCCGTTGCCGCTGCGTCGGCGGCGGATGCCGCGGCCGGGGCGCGCGTGCTCGTAACGTGCCTGCCGACGTCGGTCGAGGTGGAGGAAGTGCTGTTTGCCGCAGGCGCCGCGGAGCAGCTGGACCACGGGGCGCTGGTCATCGACTGCACCTCGGGCGATCCGGCCAGCAGCCGGTCGATCGCCGCGCGGCTGCTGGAACGCGGGATCGGGTTCGTGGACGCGCCGGTGAGCGGCGGCGTTGCGGGGGCCGAGGCCGGAAAGCTGACCGTCATGTGCGGCGGCAGCGACAGCGATGTGCAGCGCGCGAAGCCGGTGCTCGAGGCGTTCGCGTCGAAGATCGTGCGCTGCGGCGGTGTGGGCGCGGGGCACGCGGTGAAGGCCGCGAACCAGGCGCTGCTCGCCGTTCACATCTGGGCGACGGGCGAGGTGCTGGCCGCGCTGACGAAAGCCGGAGTGGACCCGCAGGTGGCGCTGGAGGTGATCAACGCGTCGAGCGGGCGCTCCAATGCGTCACAGAACCTGATCCCGGAGCGAGTGCTGACGCGGGCATTCCCGCGGACGTTCCGCCTGGCGCTGCTGGAGAAGGACGTGCGGATCGCGCTGGAGCTGGCGCGGGAGACAGGGACGGCGGCGCCGTTCACTGAGCTGGCGGCACGGTTATTCGCTGAAGCGCGCGCCGAGCTGGGGGAGGCTGCTGACCATGTTGAAGCGGTCAGATTGATCGAGAGGGAGGCAGCGATTGAGATAGCTGCCTACGGATCACCGAACCCAACGCCGAGCTCTCAGTCGTGAGTGCGTGAGTCCTGAGTTGTTGGTGACCGCGGTTACTCACAACCGACAACTGACCAACTCAGTACTGATAGCTTGGCGTCAGGTGCGGTGATCCGTAGCTAGTTGAACCTCGTTCTGGCTGCCTCCACCGGCGGATTCTTCTTCCTCACCTCGAGTCGTGGCTCGAGGGCATCACGGAACAGATCGTAGTTCGACCCCGGATGCCACCACACCCAGCCGTCGTATCCAGCGTCGTACACCGCTTCCTTCTGCGCCCGCAGATGGCTGGCGTCGTACCGCGGCTGCCCCAGTGTGAACGCCTGCAGCCAGG
>DASUUI010000108.1:0-3352 GCA_036374155.1 Gemmatimonadaceae bacterium
TGGATCTCGTAGCCGGGCACCGCCACGGTCAGGAGCCCCTCTGACCAGACGGCGGCGCTGCCGATGTCGTCGATGAACTGGAGATCATCCATGCCCCACGTTTCGCGATAGGACTCCTCGTGCTGGCGGTAGCTGTCGCGATCCGGATTGGATGATGACGGCTTCAGCATCAGCAGCAGCGACCCGCGGTCCCCGGCTTGGTAGTCGCAGCTCGCCGCTCCCTGGATCAACGTGGTGTCGAGGCTCATCTGCCCAACCCGCCAGCCCAGCGTCTCCTCGATCTCGCCCGCCGCCAGCAGCGTACACGGGTCGGGAAGCGGAACCGCCGCTGCCCCGCTCGAGCCACTCGCCGGCTCCGCATCCGCCGCGGCGGATTCGCTACCGCCACACGCGACCATCGTTGCGGCGAGCAGCACCGCACTGACCGACACCAGTCGGCTCGGTCGGAGTGGGCGAATCTGCGTTCCCATGCAATGCTGGCTGTTCATGATGCCCTCTCCATCGGCTTGGGCTCGAAGCGGCGGCGAGCATGCAGACCCGCATTCGGAGCGGGGTACGCGCACCGCGGTCCTGTGTCTGAAACGGAAACGCGGCGCGGCGGGGGCCATTCGAAGCGGCGTGCGCGGGCAGGTGATGCGTGCGGGTTGGCGCGGCCGCACCGGTCGGCCATTTGCGGGCGGCGAGAGCCGGATCAGAATCGCAGGTAGTGCCCGACATAGAGGTGCCAGAAGCGGAGCGGTGCCCGTGCGTCGGCGGGCAGGTCCGGGGAGTCGGGGCCCCGGCTGGAGTGGTACCGCAGCGCCACATCGAGCGCGACGCGTGAGCGGAGGTAGTACTCGAGACCGGCGGAAGCTGTCCAGCCGACGCTCCAGCCGGACCACGTGAGCTGCCGGCTGTCGCTCGTCCGCACACGTGACTCCCAGCCGTACACGCCGCCGCCGAGCGTGCCGTATGGCCGGAACAGCGCTTCCGGCATGCGGGCAGCGACGCTTGCCGTGATCGGATAGACGTAAAGAGCACCGCCCGCGCCGCTCGTGCGCGGGAACCGCTGGTAGCCGGCCGATGCTTCGACCATGCCACGACGTGCCTTGATCCACAGGTTGCGGACGAGGGAAATGCCCGTGGATCGCCCGTACTGCTCGCCGAGCGCCGCAGCCGGATCTGCGATGCTTGCCCCCAGCAGGGAGCTGCCGATGCCCTTCTCGCGTGCGTCGGTGTCGGGCGCAATGCCGGCAGACGCCAGCTCCGCGCGCATCGCGCGCGGGGTGTCGTCGGCGTAACGTGGCCGGCGGAAGATGTACGGATAGTACCAGGGCTGCAGCAGATCCTCGACCGCGGCGCGCACAGTTCCGATGCGACGCGGCCGGTAGTCGGGATACGCATGCCCCGGCGCGTTACGATTCCACGCGACGTGGTACGACGGGCCAAACGGCGAACGGTTTCCCACATCGATGGCCGCCTCGGAACCGAGCGAGGGGACTGCCGGGAAGCCGAAGCGCACAGGCAGCAGGAACCATAACCACTCGCGCAGCAGCTGCGGCCGGGATCGAAAGTCCAGGTGTGTCGGTTCCGGCAACAGCACGACGTCGAACCGATCGTGCGCGATCCAGCGGCTCGAGTCACGACCCACAGGCTTGACGCTCTCCGGTCCGCCCATCCCCGCCACATTGTCCCACTCCCCTGGAAATGGAAAGTGAGCGTGGGAGCCTTCATTGCGATCACCTGCAAGGATACGAATCGGATAATCGAGCAGGTGATACATGCGGCCGCCGACGTAGACGACGGGATGTGTGCCACCGACGATCTCCGGCGCAAAGCCGCCCTGGGGGAGACGCATGCTGCGACGATGGAAGTAGTACTGCACTTCGGCTACGCCCAGGAAGTCCGGCGTCGGTACGACGTTCACGTGCTCCCAGTCGCCCTCGTGATTGCCGACGAAATCGTTGAACGGGTACAGGTACCAGTACTGGATGACGAGTCGACCGTCCGGGTCGAGGAACGGATGCGCATAGACGGTTGGCGTCGACCAGCGCGTGCTGTCGGGCCCGGTGCGAAGCGCAGCGTAGGCGTCCCACCACTCCCGAGGGTTACGCCCTGGAAAGTCGAAGTACAGCTCGACGAGTCGATCCGGATCGCTTTCGTATCGCAGGCTCTGCTCGAGCAGGGCCAGGAGTGAGTCCGTCGCGACGGTCGCGAGCGCAAGATCGTGCACCTCGAGCAATTCGTATGGCGACGCCTTCATCACGTCCATGCGGAGTGTGTCCGCAATCAACGCTACGTTCACCGGAAGCAGCCGCAGCGTCCGGCCACGGTGGGTGATGTAGTCACCACTGGGGAGTGCGACACTGGGAGCGAATCGGCGCACGATGTCCTGGAGTCGATCGCGCGCTGCCACGCTATCTGCGCCGTTCACTGTGCGGCCGCCCCACAGCTCCTCCGCCCGGGACGTGGCACCCGCCATTGGCGGACGGTGATCGGGCGGCTGCGCACGCATGTACGAGCCGCGCGGGCCATGGACGGGAGCACACGAACATACTGCCACAGTCAGGAGCACCGGCCAGCAACGAGCGAGGATGGATAGCGCGGATTCTTGCGTTGGCACGTGCACAGCCGGGAGGCGGGAGAGTGCCCGGACCGCATCAAGGATAGGGGGCGCACGACACGTGACACAATGGCCGCGAGGCGTGAAGCCGTTAGCGCAGTTCCGGCTGGAGCGGCTCGCGCACGGTTTGCCCCGTAGCAAACACCGGGACGGCGGCGTCGGGAAACCACCCTCGACGTATGTGCGTGACACGTCCGCATGCCTGAACGCCCACCGTGCGCCCATGGTGGCACGACTGGGCATCAGTCAGGAAAGCGACGCACCCATCTGCGTGAGAGCGCTCCGAGGGTCGCACCAACCAGTGCACCGCCTCCTCCTCCAACCAGGACGCCGACGGCGATCCCGCTCGCGTAACTGCAGTTCGTCTGGTCGCATAGATCGGACGAGTTGACGAGGACGGCGAGCGTCGTCAGGACAGCTGCGCCCAGCGCACCACCGACCCAGGCGGCTTTTAAGGTGTTGGACTGGCGTACCCAGAGCGTATCGACTCCGGGAACGGAGAACCGATGTGCGAGCCCCGATTGTCCGAGGAGTATCGAGTCGCCATCTACCAGGCTGCAACGGCCCTCACTCCAGGGCGCGTCCGCCGCAGCGATCCGCACGTAGGCTCCTGGACATGCGACCCGGATACGCGAGAGGGAGTCGGCGCCGGGCGCTTCCTGCGCTTGCGCCGCGACGGGGTTCGAGGTGAGGGCTCCGAGTACGAGGACGAGTGCCGCAAGCCGAGGGGGTTGCATCGATACGTCCTTC
>DASUUI010000109.1:0-4504 GCA_036374155.1 Gemmatimonadaceae bacterium
GCAGCAGCGCGTCGATCCGCTGCTGGAGGATGGGATCCACTATCGGCGCGACGACCTCGACGCGGCGATCGAGGTTTCGCTCCATCCAGTCCGCCGAGCCGATGAAGTACTCCGGCTTCCCCGAGTTGTGGAAGCACCAGGCGCGCGAGTGCTCGAGAAAGCGCCCGACGATGCTCAGCACCCGGATCCGCTCGCTCAGTCCGCTCACCCCCGGGCGCAGCGTGCAGGTCCCGCGGACGATGAGATCTATGTCAACGCCGCTCTGTGATGCCTCGTACAGCGCCCGAACGACCGTGGGGTCCACCAGCGCGTTCATTTTGGCGATGATGCGCGCGGGACGGCCCGCCCTGGCCGCTGCCGCTTCCCGGCCGATGAGCTGGAGTACGCGCTCGCGCAGGTTCACCGGCGACACGAGCAGCGTACGCGGCACTCCCTGCCCGCGATCGCCTACCGCGATGTCGAACAGGTCCCGCACGTCGGCGCCGACCTCCTGGCGGGACGTGAACAGGCCGAAATCGGTGTACACGCGTGCGGTGCGGGCGTTGTAGTTGCCGGTCGCTATGTGGACGTAGTTGCGCCGCTCGCCGTTCTCCTCGCGTACGACGAGCGCGAGCTTGGCGTGCGTCTTGAGCCCCGGCACCGTGTGCGACACCCGCGCTCCGGCCCGCTCCAGCGCCCGCGCCCAGGTGATGTTTGCCGCCTCATCGAACCGCGCCTGCAGCTCGACGAGCGCCGTCACCTCCTTCCCCTTCTGCGCCGCCTCGGTGATCGCTCGCACTATGGCGGAGCTGCCGGACGTCCGGTACACCGTGAGCCGTATCTCACGCACCTGTTCGTCCGCGGCGGCGGTCTCCAGAAACCGCTCGACGCTCGCGGGGAACGACTCGAACGGGTGGTGAACCATGATGTCGCGCTCGCGGATCAGATCGAAGATGGATTCGCGTCGCGATTCCAGCTCGGCGGGGACCCGCGCGGTGAACGGCGGGTCCCTGAGCGCGGGAACGTTCAGCCCTGCTATCGGGAAGAGATCGCCCAGCTGGAGCAGCGGGCCGGCGCTCAGCACGTCGTCTTCGGTCACGCTCGCCGGCTCGTCCTCCAGCTCCTCCTCCTCGCGCAGCGAATCAAGCAGCGCCTCGCGCACGTGCGGAGGCATCGAATCCTCCAGCTCGACGCGCGCGACTTCGGCGAACCGGCGTCCGAACACCTGCTCTTCGACCGTGTTGAGCAGGTCCAGGGCGGTCGCCTCTCCGCCGACGGTGAGATCGGCCCAGCGCGTCACGCGGAACGCATACCAGCCGCGGACTTCCTGCGCAGGGAAAACGGTGCGGAGGTTGGCCCCGATCACCTGCTCCAGCGGGACGAACACGTGCGGGTCTCCTGTTGCGACCCAGCGGGAGACGGTTCCGGGGATCTTCACGAGCTGGATGCAGTCCTTCCCGGAGGCCGGATCGTGCAGCTCAACAGCGAGCGCGAACAGCCGGCTGGAAGCGGCCGGAATCGTGTACCCGGGGCCGAGCGGAAGCGGAACCAGCTGCGACCGGACACTCGCCTCGAAGAATTCGTCGGCCTTTGCCCACTGCTCCGGAGTCAATTCCGCCGTCGCCGCGATCCTGATTCCGTGCTCGGCGAGCTTGGGGAGCAGCACACCGTGAAGGCACTCGCGCTGTGCCCGCAGCAGCTCGGCGGCCATCGCCCGGACGAGCACCAGCTGCTCCGCGGGCCTCCGCCCGTCGGCGCGCTTTGCGCGATCGCCTCTGGCCACCTCACGACGCAGGCCCGCGACGCGGACCATGTAGAACTCGTCGAGGTTGCTGCTGAAGATCGCGACGAACTTCAGTCGCTCCAGCAGAGGATTTCGCTCGTCCAGCGCCTCGTGCAGCACGCGGGCATTGAACTCCAGCCAGCTGAGCTCGCGGTTGAGCAGCTGTGAGCCGGCACCGACCCCGACTCGCGCAGCCGTGGGTGCCGGGGCGGCCGGTGGTGGCAGTTCGGAAGCTCTGGACGGCGGCAAGATGCGCATAAAGTATGGCTGCGACACCATTCGGGAAGCTATTTGCGGGCGAAAATGTTGACTCCTCGCCCGCATATGCCAAGTTCTTGGGCGGTGGAGCAGCATCCGATCAGTACCCAGCCGGTTCTCGTCGTGGACGACGAGCCCGAAATCGTCTCTCTCGTGGCCTACCACCTCGAGAAAGCGGGCTACGCTGTGTCCACCGCCGGCGACGGGGCAGAGGCGATCGTAAAAGCGCGCAAGGAGCTCCCCTGCCTGATCGTGCTCGACATCCTGTTGCCGGGCATCACGGGATTCGATGTGCTCGAGGCGATACGCGCCCGCCCGGAGACACGGGAGATTCCGGTGCTGCTGCTGACGGCGATGCGCGAGGATGAGGACCGGATCCACGGGCTGTCCCTGGGCGGTGACGACTACGTGACCAAGCCGTTCAATCCCGAGGAGCTCGTGCTGCGGGTGGCGGCGATTCTCCGCCGCGCGAGTGCGCAGAAGAAGCCGTCCGAGGTTATCTCCGTCGGACCGATAACGGTGAACCTGCTCACGCAACGGGTTCATCTGAACGGGCGCCTGCTCGATCTCACCCGCACTGAATACCGGCTCCTGCTGCTCCTCGCTCAGCAGCACGGCCGGGTACTCGATCGCGGCGAGCTGCTGGAGGAGGTATGGGCGGCGGTGCCCGACATGCAGACACGAACCGTGGATGTGCACGTCCAGCGGCTGCGCTCCAAGCTCGGCGCGGCCGGTGAGATGATCGAGACGGTCCGTGGGCTCGGTTACAGGCTCAGGGTGGAGACGACCACGACCGCGTGAGACTCGCCCATCGCATCCTGCTGTTCGCGGTTGCGCTGATTGCAGTGTTGATGCTTGCGATCGGCTATCTCATCGAAGGCCGCCTGTACGAGAAGATCATCGATGAGCGCGTGACGGCCCTGAGCCGGGAAGCCAAGCTGATCGGAGCGCAGTGGAGAGTGGGTGCGGACCCGGCACAGCTCGTCCGGACCGCCAGCGTGGCACTGGGGGGGCGGGTGACGCTGATCGACACGTCCGGTGTGATCGTAGCCGACGCCGACGCTGCAGGTAAACCCTCCGGCCGGGTCGGGACCCGCGCGCGCAGACCCGAGGTCGCCGAAGCCCGCGCCCGGTCACTGGGCGTTTCCGTAGGCGTCAGCCCAGTTGGCGACTGGGAAGAACTGTACGTCGCGGTAGCGGCCCAGCGGGGGGTCGCGCGCGTGACCGTGACAACCGTCTCCCTCCAGGAAATCTTCGATGAGACCAGGAGCGAGCTGCTGACGGTCTGGTTCCTCGCGATGGTTGTGGCAACGATCCTTTCGCTGATGTACGCGTGGTACGTCTCAGGGCCGGTCACTCAGCTCCGCGACCTTGCCCAGGCGCTCGCGAACCGCGATTTCAGCCCGCGAAAGCTCACACCGGCGCCGGGAGAAGTCGGCGAGCTCGCTGTGTCGCTGCAGGAGCTTGCCATCCGGCTGGAGGCACTGGAGCGGGTGCGCCGCGAGTTCGTCGCCAACGTATCGCACGAGTTGCGCACTCCACTGACCATTGCGGTTGGGTTCGCAGCGACGCTGGCGAAGGACGACGCCGCCACCGCGCAGCAGCGGCAGTTCGCCAGATCGATCCTCAGCAACACGACGCGGATGCAGCGGCTGGTGGACGACCTGCTCGACCTGTCGAAGCTGGAGTCGGGTGCCTGGACGCCGGATTTCGAATCGGTGGAGCTGCCCGGCATCGTAGCAGAGCTCACCGACACACTTCAGGGCGCGGCGGAGGCCAACGGCACGAAGCTGCACGTGGACCTCGCCCGGCACGCGCAGCTGCTCAACGCTGACCGCGTCGCGGTGCGACAGATACTCGCGAACCTCGCCGAGAACGCGATCCGCCATGCGCCCGGCGGGACCGTTACCATCTTCAGCAAGCCGGCGCCCGGCGGCATGTGGATCGGAGTGCGCGATACCGGTGGCGGAATACCGCCGGAGCACCTGCCGCGGATCTTCGAGCGGTTTTACAGAGTGGACGCCGCGCGCTCGCGCCGTTTCGGCGGCACCGGTCTCGGACTCGCGATAGTGAAACACCTTGCAGAAGCGCACGGCGGCACCGTCGAGGCGGAGAGCACTCCCGGTGTCGCGACAACGATACGCGCATTTCTTCCTTCGCAACCGCAGCGCCGCCTGTCTCCACCATCCGTGCCCATCCCGGGAGCCCTTCCGGCAGCCGCGACCTGAGCTGCGGGGCTAGCGCTCCCAGACGCCCCGGGCATCGGCTACTGCAAGGTGCCGGCGGACCAGGTCACGGTTCTCGAACAGCTTGACCAGTAGCACGCCGGCCACGAAGCCGCCCACGTGCGCCCACACAGCGGTCCCCCCTCTCAGCGTCTCGACCGGCCGCAGCTGCGGCAGCCCTTCCAGTACCTGCAGCGCGAACCACCAGATCAGAACGATCCACGCCGGCACGCGGAATACGCGGATGAACAGCAGGAAC
>DASUUI010000110.1:0-3374 GCA_036374155.1 Gemmatimonadaceae bacterium
CGCCGGACTACACCCGCGTCGCCAGTCGTCGCTCGTAGATCCCGTGCTGCAGCCCGCGCAGCAGGTAAGTGGCGTTCCTTCCGAGTACGCGGGTGTCGTAACCGCCTTCCTGAACTGCGAGCGTAGTGATCCCCAGCCCGGCGATCGCCCCGCCGATCCGCTCCAGCCCCTGCGGCGAGATGATCCATGCACCTGTCGGGTCACCTTTCGCGATGTCCAGGCCCACCGAAACGACGAGGAAGCGGGGAGCGAAGCGCTCGATGATCGCGAGGGCCTGCGACAATGTCTGCATGTACTCCTCGTCCCCGATGCCCTCGGGGAGCGGAAAGTTGTGGTTGAAGCCCTCGCCGACTCCCTCTCCGCGCTCATCCACGAATCCCGCGAAATACGGGTACGCGTAGCTCGGGTCGCCATGGATCGAGATCGTGAGCACATCCGCGCGATCGTAGAAGATGTCCTGCGTCCCGTTGCCGTGATGGAAATCCACGTCGAGGACGGCGACCGTGCCGTGGGCGCTGAGAAAGTGCGCCGCGATCGCAGCGTTGTTGAAGTAGCAGAACCCGCCGTAAACGCGTCGCTCGGCGTGATGCCCCGGCGGACGACAGATCGCGTAGACCAGTTGCGGGCCCTGACGCAGCAGATCCGCGCCTGTCAGCGCACAGTCCACTGCGGCTCTTGCCGCCGTGTACGCATTTCGCGTGAGCGGCGTGAAGGTATCGATGCAGTAATAGCCCGCCTGGACCTCCTGGTCCACCGGCCTGCGCTCTCTCAGCCGGATCGGGAACACGTACGGATACACCATTTCCTTCTCGTCCAGCCCTTCGCACACCACCTGCAGGTAGTGGACAAAATCGACGTCGTGTATCGCGGTGATGTGCGCTTCGCCGTGCTTCACCGGCTTCACGAATTCGATATCGGGAAGCGAGCTGATGGCCTGCACGATCTTTCCCACGCGCACCGGCCGCTCGACGTAGCCACGCTCTCGCACATGGTGGATCTCGTGATGCTCCGTCACCACTACCTTGATCGGTCGGAATATCCCGTGCTCGGGCTCCACTTTCTCGGGCGCAGTCGCCGTACGCGGTTTCTGCAGAGCGACAGGATCCTCCACCACCGATGCGACGATCGAGTTCGCATACTCGTCGTCCCGCGAGTAGCCGTACTTGCGGAACAGGATCGCGCCGATGATCCCGCGCACCTCCTGCGCCCCCGGCCGGCGCGTCTCACCCAGCCCGTCGTACATGAGGTAGGGCTCGCCCTCTTCGCGCCCGGGGCGCTTCTTCTCATAATCGGTCCCGGCAAGCACGCGCGCACCATACCGCTCATAGAACCTGATTCGCGCGCGGTTCTCCTTTCGACGCGCTGCATCCGGCTCCAGCTCGGGATCATCCGGACGGACCTCGAGGTACAGCCCCTGTGACCCGAGACGGCCGAGGTACTCACGGAGCGCCTCGTACAGCGCGCCGCCGATCCCCCTCTGACGCGCTGTCGGGTCCACCACGATGAAGTCGAGCAGCGTCACCGACAGATCGGGGTAGTGAAAGGCGAGCGCAAACGCGCGCAGGCGTCCCCTCGCGTCCTCCGCTGCCAGCAGAATCGTGCGATGGCCAAGCTCTGCCTGCCGGCTCAGCAGCGCCGGGATCCGTTCCGCGTAATCACCGTACACGTCACCGAAGTAGCTGCGGAAGATCCGCTGTACCTCGGCGACCCGGCGGCTGTCGCTCTCGGAGTCGGTGACGTGAACGAACCGGATTGCCATCCATCATCTATGCCCTGCACCGCACTCCTCTACAAGTGCCGCCATGAAGTGGAGAGCGCGGGGTGACCGCGCTCTCCACTGCGGCCGTGTCACGCGCTGGAGTCACGCCATGGCCAGCGGATGGCTCCGTCCAGGCTGAACCGGCCCGCTCCGTTCGCAGCGAAGAAGGCGAAGATGAGCGCAAAGAGCAGCGCGGGCTCGCCGCCGTTCTGAATCGGCCAGCCGCCCTGCGGCAGGTGCGCGATGAAATAGGCGCTGATCATCTCGAGCAGCAGCACGACCGCGACCGGGCGCGTGAAGAGCCCCAGGATCAGCAGCGTCCCGCCGACTACTTCGAGCACGCCGGCGAGCCCGATCTGTGACATGAGCGGAGCGGTCGCACCCGGCGTACCCATGAATCCGCCGAGCAGCCCGAACACCTTCTGCAGGCCATGCTGCAGGAACAGCACGCCCGCACCGGCGCGCAACAGCGCCTGCGTCACGGAGGCAAGCGAACCTGCTGCGGGCGCGGCTGCCGCCGTGATTTTCGAGCCGTATTTCGCGGTGCGGCTCCGGGTTGGTGCCTCATACCGGATTGCCGGTCCGGCGCGTCTCGTTGCTTCAGCCATCTTCGTCTCCTTCCGCGGTTACGCCGCGATTCAAAGTGTGTGATAACACGTATCGCCTGAAAAAAAATCAGGCGGTTCTGCGGGCTTCTTCGAGGAGGGCCACGAGCCTTCTCAGGTCCGCCTTGCTCATGTGGCCCAGCTGCCGCTGGTGGATCTCTTCCATCGGTTCATCGAGCTTCGCCAGAACGTCCGTCGCCCGTTTCGTGATCCTCGTTCGAACGAGCCGCCTGTCATCCGGATCGCGCTCCCGCTCGATCAGCCCGGCCTCTTCCATTCGATCGAGAAGCCTGGTCACGTCAGGAACGGGAGCGATCAGCCGTGCCCGAACCTCATGCCGGCACAGTCCTCCGGTACCCGCGCCCCGCAGAATGCGCAGCACGTTGTACTGCGTCGGCGTGAGCCCGTAGGCCTTCAGCTCTTCGGCGAACGCGTAGCCAAGCAGTGCTGCGGTGCGCTCGATGCTCAGCAGCGCTTCCTGCTCCAGGCTCCGGAACGGCCGGTTCTGCTTCAGTTCGTCCTTGAGGCTCATGCCCGATAATCTGTGTTATAACACGGATAATGTCAACCCTGGGGTCACAGTCAACCCATCGGGTGTGCGGGAGGGTCGTTGCTGGCGCCCGCGATCCCCGCCTCACCCTCCCACGAACCGAAGTTGCGCCAGCAGGTGCTGCAGGTGCTCCTCGCCCAGCCGGGACCAGACGTTGTACAGGCACTCCTGGCCGGCTATCCGCAGATACGCCAGCTGGTTGGGGCCGCTACCTCCTTCGGGGCCCCAGCCGGCGCTGCTCCCATCCGCCCACCGCCTGCGATGAGGCCAGGCATCGAACGTGGCGTCGTCCGGGGTGGTTCCGGTGCCCGCCACACCGAATGCACTGCGCTGATCAGGGGTGTCGTACGCGACCGCCCAGCCTCCCGAGAACTGCGCGATTCTCGGACGGGCGCCCTGTACGCGGACCGCCGCGGGCGCGACCAGTGCGCACGATGAGCGGTTCTCGGCAGCACGCCAT
>DASUUI010000111.1:0-9126 GCA_036374155.1 Gemmatimonadaceae bacterium
GTGACGCCGAACAGGGCGATGTTGCGGAACGACCGCAGTCCGAAGAAGAGGCTCACGAGCAACACGAGCAGCCACGGGAATGGCATCCGCCGGGGACTGAGGGCGAGAACGCCGACGACCACGACCAGCCCCAGCAGGAACGGCAGGTTCGTTATCTCGTGGAAGTTGGGCGACAGGTACTCCGCGATGTTCTCAGAGAGGAGGGGGCTGGTGACGGCTTCGGCGACCTCGAGGTGCAGGCGCGGCCCGTATGGGTTGAGGAGCGTTGCCAGCGATGCGACCCCGAACGTACGCGCGTGGTCCAAGGCGCTGGCTCTGGACTCGGCGCGGCCCGTGACCCGGTACTCGAGGAATTCGCCCGCGGCGTAAAGCGCTATCAGCAGCAGGCCGAACAGCCACGCACCGTGAAGGTTGGCCCAGATGCCGAACAGCGCGGCGAAGAGGAGCAAGCGGTGGCGGGGGCGGCCCTCCAGCAGCAGGATTGTGAGCAGCGCGGCAAGGATCGAGAACATGTGAGGCCGAGTGAGCCAGTGGCTCGCCCCCAAGGCCAGGCTGAGCAATCCGGAGAGCAGCGCCCAGCGCGGGTCCGCTCCGCGTCGGCGAAGGAACACGACCACCAGCGCATGCGTCAGCCCGATGATGATTGCCGTAAGGACGGCAAGCAGCGGGAGCCCTCCCATCCGGTGCGTCAGGGCGAGGATTATCTCGCTGAGCCAGGCGTGTGCGATGAACGAGTCGGTGGCCGCCGTATATGAGGCGAGCGAGACGTCCGGGAGCGCGCCGGTCGTGAGCATCCTCTCACCTACAGTAACGTGCGCCAGTAGATCGCCGTCGCTCTGCCCCAGCCGGACGGCGCCCGCTGTCGCCTTGCTCGCTGCCACGACTGCGAACAGGAGGTCCGCGCCGGAGGGCGGCCTCAGGTAAGGCCTGCCTCCGGGGGGTTGAGCGTTATGCAACGAAGTTGTTGCCGGGGTCGAGGGGCGTTTTCCGTTGCAAACAAAAACCGGGGTTGCTAGCGTTGACGCCGGAGTCAGACACGGATTCGTATGTTTCCGTGGGGCGAGCAGAGGGCAGTCGAGCTTTTCC
The DNA here is from genome assembly GCA_036374155.1 of Gemmatimonadaceae bacterium. Classification (GTDB taxonomy): domain Bacteria; phylum Gemmatimonadota; class Gemmatimonadetes; order Gemmatimonadales; family Gemmatimonadaceae; genus DASUUI01. The sequence continues at coordinate 1,087 of DASUUI010000111.1, forward strand.
GGTTGATCTGGTTTTCCGTGCGATTACGGCGTTCCGGGGATCGGGCAGTTCCACCCTCAACTGACCAGGGTCGATGCGTTTTCAGCCACGTGGTGGTTGGCGCAGGATGGTTTTGGGCGAGCGCGGGGCAACCGTGATCGAATATGCGGTTCTGATAGCGCTCGTGGCAGTGCTGGTGGTTCTGGCAGTTCCGTCGGTTGGGAATCGGGTGTCGGAGCGGGTCCTGGAGCTCGCAATGAAGTTCTAGTTTGGCAGCCGTCTTCAGGCGGCTGTCGGTCGGCAGCCGCTTTTTTTTGTTGTGTTCGCGCAGGTGGAGTCGTCTGACTGCGGTCAGGATAACCCCTCACTGAGGTGATCGATGAGACGTTTGATCGACGCAGTCCGCAGGTTCGCTGGAGACGAGGAAGGCGCTGCAATTGTCGAGTATGCCATTCTCGTTGCGCTGATAGCCATCGTGGCGATCCTGGTGGTTGCCACGCTGGGCAACAAAGTCTCCGAGAAGTTCTCGGAGTTCGAGGCGAAGTGGGCCTGAGTCGGGCCGCTTCGACGCTACAGTCACTGTCTTAACCTGAGGTGGGTTATGGATCGGTTCAGTCGCGCAGTACGCAGGTTCGTCGCTGAGGAAGAGGGGGCCGCGCTCGTCGAGTACGGCATCCTCGTGGCCCTGATCGCCGTTGTCGCCATCATCGTGATCGCGACGGTCGGCAACAAGATCTCCCAGAAGTTCTCCGAGGTCTCGGCCAAGCTCGGCTAAAGCGCGCGGCGGCTGCCGGTGGCTTTGGTGGGGTGCTCGAAGCGATTCCACGCCCGAATCCCACCAACACCGGCGACCCGGCAGGCTCGCCGTGTTTTTCAGGGGGTGATTTCGCGTGTTCGCCGGACTGCTGGGAGTGGCATCGGGGGCCGTATTCACGGGACTCATCCTGTACGCGGCCTGGCAGGACGTTCGGAGCCGACGGATCCCCAACCGGACGGTGGCATGGCTCGCATTGCTCGGAGCGGTGTACTCAGTGGCGGTTGACCCCGCCGCCGGAACGGCGCTCAGGGTGCTCGGCGGTTTCGCGACCGGGCTGGCATGCTGGCTTCCCTTTTACGCGCTTGGCTGGCTGGGAGCCGGGGACGTGAAGCTGTTCGCGGCCGCCGGTACCTGGCTGGGTCCCGTCCGCACGGTCGAGGGCGCGCTCATCGGGGCGCTCGCCGGCGCGGTGCTGGCGGTCGGATGGATGGTCTGGAGCTATGGACTGAAGCGGACGGCCACGACTCTGTCGGTCGCGACGGCCGCCCCTGCAATCCTGGCGCCGGATGGTCGTCATATTGATAGAAGGCGGACTCTGCCGTACGGGGTCGCACTCGCCGTGGGTGCGCTGGCCGCGGCGTGGCTGCCGCGCACGCTGCTGTTTCAGTAGCGGGAGGGCAGGATGCTATTCAGGAAGTTGCGGAAAGCAGAGGATGGCGCGGTATTGGTGGAATTCGCGATCGTACTGCCGATCCTGCTGCTGATCGTCTGGGTGATAATCGATTTCGCTCGTGCCTACTATACGGTGAATTCTCTGGCCAGCGCGGTGCGCGAGGGTGCGCGTGTCGCTGCGGTATACGAGGACCCATCTGCGAACGAGACTGCAATCAAGAACAGGGTGAAGGCGGCGTTCAACGCGTTCGGTGGACCGCCGCTCACCGATGCACAGATCATCATCATCGACGAGACGACTACCGACGGTGAAGTCACCGTGCGCGTTCACGAATACGAATGGCTCACGACGACGCCGATCACCTTCATCAGCGGCGGCAGGATCCTGATGACGCGTGAGGCGACGTTCCGATGGGAACGAGAACCGACCTGACGCATCAGACTCACCGGGTGCCGGGCACCGGCCCGTCCTCCGGCTAACACAATTTTCGGGCAGGGCAAAATGGGTGGACGCTACAAGCTGATCTTCTGGGGAGCACTCGCCGTTGCATCTCTCGCAACCTTTGGCGCGTATCGCATTCTCGCAGCCAACAATACGAGCGCGAAGATCGTGACCCAGCCGGTGGTCGTGGCCGTTCAGGACATACCCGAAGGCGCAGCTATCGACCGGATGGCGCTGCAGCTGGACGAGTGGCCCGCGGCAGCTGTGCCCGTCGGTGCATACACCAGTCTCGATTCGGTCGTCGGGCGTGTCGTCCGCGTGCCGGTTTTTCCCGGTGAGCCCATCGTTCCCGGGCGCCTTGCTCCCGTGGGCACCGGCCCCGGCCTCGAGCTCAAGATCCCCCCAGGGCAGCGGGCGATGGCGGTTCGCATCGACGACGTCGCGGGCATCAGCGGGCTTCTCCAGCCGAACAGCCGAGTGGACGTGCTGGTAACGCTGGCCGATCCGGGCGGCGGAAAGCAGGTCGCCAAGGTGTTCATGGAGAACATGCGCGTTCTTTCTGTCGGCACCGAGATCCAGCGTGACGCATCCGGCAAGCCCAAGCATGCGACGACGGTCACACTCGGCGTCACTCCCGACGAGGCGGAGCGGCTGGCCGTTGCGATGAGAGAAGGGTCCATTCAGCTGGTGCTTCGCGGCTATGGAGATCCGGACGCTGTCCGTACTGCGGGAGCGACCTCGACCGACGTGCTGCGGCAGCTGGGGAGCTCCGCGCCGGCCCCGGCCCCAGCGCGGCGGACAGCAGCGCCACGGCCGCGCGCGACGCAACCTGCAGCACCGCCACCCGAGCCCGTGCCCGTCTATCGTCCGCCGCCACGGCCGGATTCGCTGACGGTGGATGTTTATCGTGGCGGTACCAAAGCAGCCCAGAAATTTGACACGACGGGAACGCCATAACCCGTAATTGCGGTTCCATCGCCGCCGGGCTCGTCCGGCGGCGGCACCTTAATCGGAGGCTTGCTTGACACCAATTCGTGAGTCCGTGCCGACGCTGTGGGCGTGTGCCGCTGCGTTGCTGCTGACGCTGCCGACGGCTGGTTTTGCGCAGGTTGACGTCACGCCGGTCGATCTCTCGATCGGCCGGTCGCTGCCTGTGACCGAAGCGGTCCCGATCACGAAGGTGTCCATCGCGAACCCCGAGATCGCCGACATCGTGGTCATCGGGCCGCGCGAGATCGTGATCAATGCCAAGACAGCGGGTGAGACCGACGCCATCCTCTGGCTGGCCAACGGCACGCGGCGGCACTTCAGGGTGCAGGTCCGGTCCGCGCCCGACCGGATGCAGATCGCGATCTACATCAAAATGGCAGAAGTGCGTCGCGACGTGCTCCGGCAGATAGGAGTCTCCGGTCTGTACGAGGACAAGGGCGTGCGGGTGGGAAGCGGGACCTTCCGGACGGACAACGTCTTCGATCAGCAGGGGAACATCGTCCTCCCGTCCGATGCCGGCTTCCTCACCGTACTGACCGATTTCGGGACGAAGAATCTTCTGGCGATCATCGACCTCGAGGAGCAGGCCGGCAGGGCGCGGACGCTGGCGGAGCCGAACATCATGGCCGGCAACCGCGAGCAGGCGACGTTCCTCGCCGGCGGGGAGATCCCGATTCCCGTGCTTCAGCCGGGCGATGTCGGCAACCGGGTCTCGATCCAGTACAAGGAATTCGGCGTGCTTCTCCGGTTCCTGGGCGAGATAGTCAGCGACAGCCTCATCAAGATGACTGTGACGCCAGAGGTCTCGAGTCTCGACTTCGTCAACGGCATCAACGTGTCGGGGTTCCGCATTCCGGCCTTCCGGACAAGGCGCGTCGAGACGACCGTGGACGTGAAGCGCGACCAGAGCATGATCATCTCCGGGCTTTTCAGCCAGGAGCGGGAGCGAATCCGGACCGGGATTCCTCTTCTGATGCACATACCGCTGCTGGGCCAGCTGTTCTCCAGCACGCGCTGGCAGAACAGCGACAGTGAGCTGCTGGTGGTGGTACGCCCGGTGCTCGTCAATCCGCACGCGCCGCGAGTCCTCGATACGCTGCGCCTCAAGCCGGACACTGCTCTTCCGGCGAAGGAGTCGATCGAGCCGCGCCTGCAGGACCCGCGGCTGCCGCACGGTGCTCCTGTGCCGCCATGGCAGCGCTGAGGTACTGACCAGCAGATGAAGCTCTCCGCTCTGATCGCCGCCAATGCCGCGGGCCCGCAGGACGTTGTTTCCGGCGTTCTCGCGCGGTTCGGCTTCGGGCGTGCCACGAACGTGACCTCGAGGGGGGACGCCCTCGCGCGGATGCGGGAGGAGCATTTCGACCTGGTCATCGTGCCGCTGCAGGAGATTCAGCCGGTCGAGCTGCTTTCGCTCGAGCGCGAGATCCGGAAGAGCGGGAGATCGGCGGTGATCGGGACGGCTCCGTCGGCCGATTCCGACCTCATCGTCCGCGCCATGCGCGCCGGCGTTCACGAATTTCTCGTGTACCCGCCTTCCGCGGATGACCTGGCGGGCGCGGTCGAGCGACTCATGCGCCGGACGAGAGCCGAATCGTCGGAGGGCGAGCTCATCGCCGTTTACACTGCGAAGGGCGGGCTCGGCTGCACGACGGTTGCCGTAAACCTCGCGCATGCGTTCACCGCGACGCGCGCCGAGTCACGCGTTGCCCTTGCCGACCTCGTCGTCACGGGCGGGGACGTGCGTGTCTTCCTGAATCTTCGCTCCAGCTACGATCTGGGTCACCTCGTGGACAAGGGCGAGAAGGTGGATGCGGAGCTGCTCACGTCGCTGATGAGCGCCTGTCACGGAATCTGGGTGCTCCCGACGGGGGAGAATCCAGAGCTGGACGACATCTTCGATGCACAGGCGATAGCCGCGATTCTGAACCACCTGCGCGGCCACTTCGGCATCACGGTGGTGGACTGTGAGCATCACCTCAGTGAGCGAACTCTGACAGCGCTCGACGCCGCCAATCGCATACTGATCGTGACGCAGCTCGATGTACCCTCATTGCGGAGCACGCAGCGCACGCTGGCCGTGTGCCGGCGGCTCGGCTATGACGACGGCAAGCTCAACGTGGTGGTGAACCGGTATCAATCCAGTGACGTGCTGCCACTGAAGGACGCAGAGGACCTGCTGCAGTGCTCCATCGCGTGGAAACTGCCGAATGATTACAAGCTGTCCGCTGCGGCCTTGACCAAGGGCGTGCCGGTCGCGGTCGAGGACCCCGCTTCGAAGCTCGCTCGCAGCTACGCCGAGCTCGCCAAGAAGCTCACCGGCGTCTCGTCGGCTCGCCCGGGTACGCGGGCCGGTGCGGATGCCAGCGCGGGCGCCCGCCTGCGGAAGCTTCTCGGAATGAACAGGAGAGTCGCAAATGTCACTTAGAAACCGGCTTGGGAAGCGGGGCAACGGCGCGGACGCCGCAGCTGCCGCCCCCCGGCAGGCTGCGCCTGAACCGGTACGCGCCCCCGTGGCTGCGTCGCTGAACTCAGGGATGTTCGGCCACAAGATCGAAGAGGAGATCATCAGCCCGGTTGATCGGGTGAAGCTGGACATTCACCGGAAGCTGATCGACCGGCTGGACCTCGCAGCTCTCGAGGAGATTCGCGATCAGCACGTTCTGAACGCGGAGATCCGTGCCGTCGTGACGGAGTTCCTGCGCGAGGAGACGACTCCTCTCACGGTCGCGGACCGCGAGGAGATCATCGAGCAGGTGCTGTACGAGATCACCGGGCTGGGGCCAATCGAGCCGCTGTTCCGGGATCACACGATCAGCGACATCCTGGTCAACGGCGCGAAGGAGATCTACATCGAGCGCGCGGGGCGGCTGCTGCGCGTCGCCACGTCGTTCCGCAACGATGCGCACCTGCTGGCCGTGATCGACCGGATCGTGAGCAGGGTCGGCAGGCGGGTGGACGAATCGTCGCCGATGGTGGACGCTCGCCTCCCCGACGGCTCCAGAGTGAATGCGATCATCCCGCCTCTCGCCCTGGACGGGCCGGTCCTGTCCATCCGGCGGTTCGGGACCGACCTGCCGATCGAGAGTCTCATCGCCAACGACAGCCTCAGCCGTGACATGGCCGTCGTTCTCGGCGGATGCGTGGCCGCGCGGCTCAACATCATGGTCTCGGGCGGTACGGGCGCCGGCAAGACCACGCTGCTGAATGCGCTGTCCTCATTCATTCCTGCGGACCAGCGCATCATCACCATCGAGGACGCGGCTGAGCTTCGGCTGCAGCAGGCTCACGTGGTCCGGCTGGAGACCCGCCCTCCGAACGCCGAGGGCGAGGGTGAGGTGAAGGCGCGCGACCTCGTGAAGAATGCCCTGCGCATGCGCCCCGACCGTATCATCGTCGGCGAGGTGCGCAGCGCGGAAGCGCTGGACATGCTGCAGGCGATGAACACCGGACACGAGGGATCGCTCACCACGATCCACGCCAATACTCCGCGCGACGCGTTGGCCCGCCTGGAGACGATGATTCTGATGGCAGGCACGAATCTGCCGGATCGGGCGATGCGCGAGCAGATCGCCTCCGCGATGAACATCATCATCCAGGTCTCCCGCCTGGCGGACGGAACGCGGCGCGTCACGAGCATAGTCGAAGTCACGGGCATGGAAGGGCCTGTCATCGCAACGCAGGAGATCTTCCGCTTCCGCCGCAGGGGAATCTCGCCTGAAGGAAGGGTCATCGGAGAGTTCGAGGCGACGGGAATTCGACCGGTGTTCATGGAACGGCTCGCGGTGGCCGGCGTTGAGCTCGACACGGAGCTGTTCGTCGAGGGAATGCTGCAGTGATCATTCTGCTGGCGTCCGTCTTCCTTGCGACGCTGGGCATCCTCATCGGCGGCTACATCCTGTACAACCGCCGGGCGCTCGCGGCTGCGGAAGCTGCACGTACGAGGTTGCGCACCAGGACGGAAGCCGAGCGCGTCCGCTCGCTGCTCAAGGACGAGAGCGTAAGCGACGTTCCGTTCATCAACCGCGTGCTCAGCGGCCTGGACTGGGTGGGGCGGTTGCGTACGGTGCTCGACCGCGCGGGCGTGACGATGAAGCCGGCGGCATTTCTCCTCGTCATAGTGGTGTCCGGGCTCGCGGGAACCTTCCTGGGCGGAAGGATGAACTCGAGTCTCTTCGCGGTCATACTGACGATCGCCGGCTGGGGGGCGCCGCTCTACTGGCTCAAGCGCAAGCAGCGGAAGCGAATCCTTGCCTTCGAGCAGCAGCTGCCCGACGCCATCGACATGCTGGTCAGCGCCATGAAGGCCGGGTACTCCTTTCAGGCGGCGACCCAGTTCATCGGTGATGAGGTATCGGAGCCGCTGGGTCCCGAGTTCGCACGGTTTTACGACGAGCAGCGTCTTGGGGTGGACGTCCGGACGGCGCTGCTCGGCCTGCAGGATCGCATCGACAGCCTCGATCTGAAGATGTTCGTCACCGCAGTCATCATCCAGCGGGAGACGGGCGGAAATCTGGGCGAGGTGCTGTCGAGCATCGCGGAAGTGATCAGGCAACGGATCGCGATGAAGGGTCAGATTCAGGCGCTCGTCGCTGAACCGAAGATGTCTGCGCGCTTCCTCGCCATCCTGCCGATCATCGTTTTCCTCCTGCTCTCGGTGGGGAACCCCCGGTTCCTCCAGCCGTTGCTGACGACATCCATCGGCAGGATGATGCTCCTCACATCGGGACTGATGGTTGCCATCGGGTACGCGGTGATGATGAAGATCGCGGACGTGGACATCTGAGGAATCGATGCCCATAACGCTTCTCATACTGATCGCGATCGGAGTGGCCGGGCTGGCCGCGGCGGGATTCGTCTTCCTGGAAGAGATGTCCCGGCGGCAGATCGTCGAGCGCTCAGGGGGGGGACGGCAGCAGCCGGGGGCGCGGGTGCGCGTGGTGCGCGACTCGAGCCGCCGCGAGCAGCGGCTCCAGAAGGTACTGCGGCGGGCCCCTTCGCTGTGGGCGGAGGACGAGTCGGTCCGTACGCGGCTGGTGCAGGCCGGTTACGATTCCCCGGTTGCGCCGCTCGCCTACTCGATGATTCGCGTGGCGAGCCTGGTGCTGTTTCCTGCACTCGTGATCATCCTCCTTCAGAACATCACGTTCTGGCAGAGGACTCTCGCCATCATCGGCGCCACGATCGTCGGGCTTGCCGC
>DASUUI010000112.1:0-13234 GCA_036374155.1 Gemmatimonadaceae bacterium
GCGGGCCGTCCGCTGACGCGGACGGCCCGCCTGCCGGGCTCAGGGCAGTGGCTGTCCCGTCACGTCCCGGACCACCAGCTCAGCGATCCCCAGGGCGCGCAGCGGCGGTTCGATCTGCTTTCTATCGCCAACCACCACGATCGTCATCCGGTCGGGGTTGATGTAGCGCGCGGCCACACGCTGCAGATCAGCCTGGGTGACGGCCTCGATCTGACGGACGTACCCTTCGTAGTAGTCGAGCGGGAGGTTGTAAACGACGAGCGGCACCAGCTGATTGGCGATCCCCGTCGTCGTCTCGAATCCTCCCGGGAACCTCAGCTGGAGATACCGTTTGGCCTTCAGCAGCTCGTCATCGGGCACGGGCTCGCGAATCCCGCGCAGCTCCTTCATGAACTCGATGAGAGCCGAATCCGATTTTGCCGCCACGACTTCCGCCTGGCTCACGAATGGCCCGGCAAACCTGCGGAAGGCGAACCCCGAGTAAGCCGAGTAGGTGTACCCGTGGTTCTCCCGGAGATTCTGCATGAGCCTGGCGGTGAAGGAGCCGCCGAGCACCGTGTTCAGCACCACGAGCGAGAAATAGTCGCTCGTCGAGCGCGGAGCTCCCAGGTGGCCGAGGCGAAACGATGACTGCGTAGCGCCGGGCTTATCGATGAGATAGATCGTCGTGCGCTCGGCGCCACGCGGCTCCGTCAGCGTCACTGACGGTACGTCGCCCCGTTCCCACGAACCGAACAGCCGGGCGACTCTCGCCTCGATGTCATCCGGCGTGACATCCCCCACGATTATCAGCGTCGCGTTGTTGGGGCGGAAGTGAGTCCTGTAATAGCTCTCCAGCTCACCCCGCTGCACCTCTCTGGTGGATGCTTCCGTTCCCCCGATCGGTTTGCCGTACGGGTGCTCATTGCCGAAGATGGCAGAGGCGTACGCGAGATCGGCGATGACCGGAGGCTGGTCACGCCGCTGCAGGATGGAAGTCAACCGCCTGCCGCGCATCCGTTCCATGTCCTCGGTGGGAAACGTCGGACGCAATGCAACGTCCGCAAACAGGGCCAGCGCGCTGTCGAGTTGGGCGGTGGGTGTGTGCAGGAACACGGTGGACGCGTCCCATCCGGCGTTCGTCGAAAGCGACACTCCGAGGAAGGCCATCTGGTCTGCTATGTCGAGACTGGTTCGCGAGCCCGCGCCCTCCCGCAGCATCGCGGCGGTGAAGTCCGCGGTGCCCGGGCGTGCGGCGGGATCCTGCGAGGCGCCGCTGCCGATGACGAGGTTGAACGTCGCCAGCGGAAGCTCGTGGTGCTCGACGATGAGCAGCTTCATGCCGTTCGGAAGCGTGCGCTGTACGATCGGTGGAAGCCGGAGCTCCGGCGGCGGCGCGAGCTGCGGCGGCCGCGAGCGATCGACCGTCTGAGCACCAGCGATGCTGAGACTGGAGCCCAGGCTCAGTACTGCGAGCGCTGCGAGCAGAGATGGGGTCCGCATCATCGGCTCCCCCCCGCAACAGCGGTGACCATGAGCTCACGACTCCCTTCTGGAACCACGGTCAGAACGACCCGCGGCCGTCCGAGGTACTGTGCCGCTACCCGCTGCACGTCGGCCAGGGTCACATTGTCGTATCGGGCAGCGTCCTGCTGCACGTAGTCGGGATTGCCCACGAAATAGTTGTAGAAGTTGAGCTGACTGGACTTGCCCAGCACGCTGGCCAGTCCGTTCAGAAAGCTGGAGCGCAGCGAGTTCTGCGCGCGCCCGAGCTCGCGCTCGGTGATCCCCTCGCGCGCCACGCGCTCGATTTCGGTGTTGGTGAGTCGCGCGATGTCCACCGGGGCGTTGTTCGGACGCGGAAGGACGTTCACCGTGAACCAGCCGTCCACCTTGCCGCTCACCTGGCCTGCGCTCACCGACTGTGCAACCTGCAGCTCGTAAACGAGCTTCTGGTACAGACGGGAGTTGTTGCCGCTGGTGAGAACGGCGGCAAGCACGTCCAGCGCTGCATCGTCGGGATGAAAAGCCCTGACGGTATGCCAGGTGTAGTACAGCCGTGGCAGCTGCACTCTGTCCTCGAGCAGTAGGAACGTGTCGCGCTGCAGCGTCACCGGCGGTACCGACGTCCGCCGGGTGATCGCAGGACCGCGCGGGATCTCGCCGAAATAGCGCGCAACCCAGGCGCGCGCCGAGTCAGGATTGAACGAGCCGGCAATCGTGACTGTTGCGTTGTTCGGCGCGTAGTAAGTCCTGAAGAAATTCGTCACATCCTCCAGGCTGGCCGAATCGAGGTCGGCCATGGACCCGATGATCGGCCATGCATAGGGGTGGTCAGGCGGGAAAAGCGCTCCGACGAGCATCTCCGAGGCCCGGCCGTACGGAACGTTGTCAACCCTTTCCCGGCGCTCGTTCTTCACGACCTCGCGCTGGAGATCGAGCTTGGCCTGGTCCATCGTCGGCAGAAGAAACCCCATGCGGTCGGCCTCCAGCCACAGCGACAGCGGCAGGGCATTCGACGGCATTGTCTGGTAGTAATCCGTCCGATCGTTGGACGTCGAGCCGTTGTTGTCGGCTCCCGCGCTCTCGAGCAGCACGTCGAACTGCCCGACGGGCACGTTTTGAGAGCCCATGAACATGATGTGCTCGAACAGGTGGGCGAACCCTGTCCGCCCGGGGAGCTCGTCGCCCGATCCGACGTGGTACCACACGTTCACGGCAACGACCGGTGTCGAATGATCCTCGTGCAGGATCACCGTCAACCCATTAGGCAGCGTGTATCGCTCGAAGTCGATCCGCGGAACGGCCGACGTGGAGGCGACCGGTGCAGGTGCAGGGACTGGCGCGGGTGGAGCCGGCGCACACCCAACTAGTACGAGCATGAGACCCACGAACTTCTTCACTCATTCCTCCGGTTGATTTCGGCCCAGTTGATATTAGACACGGCAATACAGCAGAAAGTCCCGTCAGCGGGACGGATCGAGGAACAGCGCGGCCGGCGCCTTTACCGACTCACGAAGTATGTAGCCCCAGCGCTCGTTACGGTCACCGCGGACGGCATTTTCCATGGCCGGCGAGGTGTGCGCCGTGAACCCGTAACGCCGGGACAGAAGCCATAACCTGAACATGTGAAAGGGATCGCTCACCAGGACCGCGCGCTCCATCCCGTTCGATTCCATGATGCTGGCAACGGCCTGCATCGATTCGCTGGTCGTGCGCCCCCTGGGCTCAAGCAGGATGCTGTCCGCCGGCACACCCTGCTTCTCCGCATACGTGCGCGCAACAGCCGCCTCGCTCGTCACGTCGCCCGGGCCAACTCCTCCGGTGACGATCAGTCGTGTGGCCAGCTTCCTTTCCCAGAGCCTGAGAGCGTGGTCCAGACGCGCCTTAAGCACAGGTGACGGCCGGCCCGCGTACTGTGCAGCGCCGAGCACAACTATGGCGTCAGCAGGCTGGGCGTTGTCGCGGGCAGCGAACCCTACGATGGCGAGCGCTGATCCCACCCAGACGGCGAGCACCACGGCGATCAGCACGAGCACCACCCGCGCGACAGTACGAAATGCGGACACTCGTCAAACTACTCGCCGTGGAGACGGCAGGGCAGGCGACCGGGGGCGTTCATCAATCGCCGAGAGTAAGCAGCGCCAGCCAGAACGCGTCGAACGCGACGCGCTGCTCCCCCGGTTCCGCCACTGCCGTCGTGGTCGAGAGTCCGTCGAGGAATCCGACAAGCACTTCGGCAAGGAGCGCCGACGGCACCCGCGGCGTCAGCTCCAGCGCCGCATAAACCGCGGCTACCATCTCGGTCGCGGACGTGCGCCTCACAGCCAGAGCGTCGCGCGTGGCGGTGCGAACGTCGGGGGTCTCGTCCAGCGAAAGCGCCACCAGCGCGCGCAGGTCCCCGCGCGTCAGCTCCCCCTCCACCCAACTCCACACCATGTCCACCGCATTCTCCGGCCGCACGTGACCGGACGCCGCTCTCTGGCGCCCTGTGACCCGGGCCGTGAGCCATGCAACGAGGGTGGCCAGAAGGTGCGCCTTGTCCCTGAAGTGGTAATGAATCAGTCCCTTGCTTACGGCCGCGGTATCGGCGACGTCCTGCATGCTCGTGTTCGCGACACCTGAGCGAATCACGCAATCGGCAGCCGCCGCAAGTATTCTGTCCGCTGCGGCTCCCCGGCTGCGCCTTGCCGCAGCTGGCGTGTCCGGTCCGTTCACGCCCGGGCTGGTCACTGCAGCTGTATCCGGTCCCGAGGCGCCGGAGCGCTGACTGCGTAGCCGCGCGAACCCAGTGTCGCGGCGAGCGCGTCCTGCGCCGCCGGCTCGCCGTGGACGAGCCAGACATGTGACATTCGCCCGCCGCGTGCCTTTGTGGCATCGAGCCACTCCACGAGCTCCTTCTGGTCGGCGTGGGCGCTGTATCCGTTGATGACCTCGACCCGTGCCCTGAGCGGGATCTGCTCGCCGAACACCTTTATCATCGGACGCCGCTCGACGATCCTCCGCCCCAGCGTGTGCTCGGCCTGGAATCCGACGATCAGGACGGTATTCCGCGGGTCGGACGCGCCGTTGGCGAGATGGTGCAGGATCCGCCCGCTCTCGGCCATTCCGGATCCGGCTATGACGACCATCGGGCCGCGCGCCGAATTCAGCGCCTTCGACTCAGCCACGTCCCTCGTGTACCGAACCTGCTGGAAGGCAAACAGCTCCTTCACCTGGCGGACGAAGTCCTCGTTCCGGTCGAAGGTGTCGGGATGAAGGCTGAAGACGGTGGTCACATCGATCGCGAGCGGTGAATCCACGTAGATGGGAATGGACGGAACCCGTCGCTCGCGGGTCAGCTGGTGCAGGCTGTAGATGAGCTCCTGCGTCCGGCCAACCGAAAAAGCGGGGATCAGGACCCGACCTCCGCGTGCGGCGGTCTCCCGCACTATCTCGCCCAGGCGATCGCGCGCCCCCTCGACAGACTCGTGCGTCCGGTCGCCGTAGGTGGACTCCATTATCACCGCATCTGCGCCTTCCGGAATGGCCGGATCCCGGATTATCGCGAGCCCCCTGCGGCCGATGTCGCCGGAGAACACGAGTCGCCTGCTGACGCCCCCCTCCTCACAGTCGAGCACGACCGTGGCCGAGCCGAGTATGTGGCCGGCTTCGATGAAGGTGCAGCGCACCCCGGGGACCACATCGAAGGCGTGGTCATAGGGAACCCCGTTCATCCGCTCCTGCGTAGCAGCCGCGTCACGCATCCCGTACAACGGCTCGACGAAGGTCTTGCGGTGACGCGCGAGAAACTCGGCGTCCTTTTCCTGGATGTGGGCGGAATCCGCCAGCATGATCGCGCACAGGTCGCGGGTGGCGGCCGTAGCCCATATGGGGCCGGCATACCCCCGGTTCACCAGGAATGGGAGCCGCCCGGAGTGGTCGATGTGGGCATGCGACAGGACCACCGCATCGATCTCCGCGAGCGGGACCGGGAGTTCGAGGTTCTTCTGCGCCGACTCGGAGCGGCGCCCCTGGAACATCCCGCAATCGAGAAGTACCGTGCGCCCGCCAACCCGCAGGACGTGGCAGGAGCCAGTGACCTCTCTCGCTGCGCCAACGAACTCGATCTCCAAGAAGCGACCCCCAACGGCAGGTGAATGCTCAAAGGCTGCGCCGGGACTGATGCACGAGTCCGCGTCGGCTGAAGGGCGAAAAGTAGCCTCTGATTTTGCCCGGGGCTCGCGCCGGAATACGTTAGGGATCGCGACTGCCGCGCCGTTCGCTGGATTCGGGCGCAACCGGACACGGAGATCCCACATGACGATCGAGCGCGTGGACGAATTCCCCACGCTGTCCATCATCCGCCACCCCCTGATCCTCCACAAGCTCACCATTCTCCGGGATCGCGCGACTCCGGTGAAGATCTTCAAGGAGCTGGTGGATGAGATCGCCATGCTCATGGCGTATGAGGCCACCAGCACCCTTGCGGTGGCGACGCGGCCGGTGGACACGCCGCTGGAACGCGCGATCGGGCACAACATCAGCGGGAAGAAGCTCACGCTCGTTCCCATTCTGCGCGCCGGGCTGGGGATGGTCGAGGGAATCCTCCGCCTCATCCCCGGCGCGCGGGTCGGACACATAGGTCTGTACCGGGATCACGAAACGCTCGAGCCGGTGGACTACTACTTCAAGGTCCCCGGTGACGCCGCGGAACGCGATTTCTTCGTCCTCGACCCGATGCTTGCTACCGGAGGAAGTGCCGTGGCAGCGGTTGACGCCCTGAAGCGGGCGGGCGCGAGCCGCGTCCATTTCCTCTGCCTCGTCGCTGCTCCGGAAGGAGTCCGCCGACTCGCCGCCGCTCACGGCGACGTGCCGATCTACGCCGCGGCGCTCGACCGGGAGTTGAACCAGCATGGTTACATCCTTCCGGGACTCGGCGACGCCGGAGACAGACTGTTCGGGACACGCTGAACGGCAACGGCAGAACTGCGAACCGAAGAGCCATCAGCCGACTGCTACCAGCTGGAAGCTGCCAGCTGGCGGCTTTGCTGTTCTCCTTTAGCAAAGATCTCTTTAAACCCGGACTTTCCGCCAACCGGGCCAATACGAAACCCGATTGCGTTGCGCAAGTCTTGTTGCTGCCGAACTGCGTATCTATCTTCTGCCGTCCTGCTGGCCGACGCGCACCGCCCTCACGCGACCGGTGAATGCTGATCAACCTGTTGCCCGATTTTTTCGCAGTCCACAACAGTGCTGATCCCGTTGCCGCATATCTCCGGTATTTCGAAGCGCACCGCCCGCACCTCGAGTCGTACTGGCAGAACTACGTAGTAGATCCCAGCGGGCCGCATTTCCACGAGGTCGTCCGCTCCACGGTGAATGCCGGGCGAGTGGACCTGCGGACGATGCTCGAGAGAGTTGACGTCGTCGCCCTTGCCCGCGAGGCGGAATCCCGCTGCCACGAGCTCCTCAAGCTGGACGTGGACGTGGATGTGCTCCTGATGGTGGGCGTCGGGGCCGCGAACGCCGGTGAGCTGGTCATCGACGGGAAAGGCGTGGCTTTCGTCTGCCTGGAGCATTTCACGAGCGTGGTCAATCCGGACACACAGGGGCTGGGGCTGGATCCGGAGCTGATCCCGATGTGGCTGGCCCACGAGATCGCGCACGCGGTCCGCTACACGTCGCCGACCAGCCGAAGCGAGATGCGGGAAAGCATCGAGGAAGCCGGAGGCCAGTACTCCTACTGGGATACGGGGCGGACAGTGTCGCTCAGGGAGCTGGTCGTGAACGAGGGCATCGCCGTGCAGGTGTCGCGCGCGGTCAGCCCCGGCCATGCCGCCTGGGAATACTATGGATACGGCCGCCGCGAATACGCCCGGGTCCGGGAGCTCGAACCTGTGATAGCTCCGCTTCTGGCCGAGGACATGAGCCGGTCGGGACTGGGTCTCCGCCTCCGCTATCTCTCTGACGGCATCAGCGACGAGGCACGGACGGTGAGCAGACACGTGCTGCCCGAGCGCTCCGGGTATTTCCTCGGCGCCAAGATGGTTGAGCCGGCGATCACCACCCACGGGCTCGCCTGGTCCGTGCGGGCAAGCGCCGCTGAGCTGACCTCGATCGCGAGAAGCGCCGCCGCAACAGCGTAGGGGCAGCGGTTAGCGGTTAGCTGTTAGCGATTGGCTGTTAGCGAACAGGGTTGGGGTGCCCCAGCCGCTACTTCCCGACGCAGAACTCCGCGAACACGCGGCCCAGCACATCCTCGACGTCCACGACACCGATCAGCTCGGTCAGCGCCGTGGCCGCGGCCCTGAGGTGAGAAGCTGTCACAGTGGCTGGCAGATCGCCGGTTTCCCATGCGGCCAGAAAGCCGGCGACTTCGTTCCGTGCCACGGAAAGCGCCGACCGATGACGGGCGCGGGTGAGCACCGGGACGTCCGGCTCCGGCGCGTGACTCCGCTCATCTATCTCCAGTTCGATGCGCTCGATGAGCTCGCGTAGCCCCTCACCGGTCTCCGCGCTTACGCGTGTCGCCGTCCGATCGCGGCAGGTCGCAGGGTCCGCGAGATCCCACTTCGTGCGGACCGGAACCACTGCTGCATCCGGCGCCAGCACGATCACCCGGGAGACTGCGTGCTGCAAAGACTCGTCGGAATCGCCGCATGCCACGACAACGTCCGCCCCGCGCACGTGTCGTTCGCTCAGCTCCACGCCCAGGCGCTCGACGAGATCGGTTGCGTCGCGCAGCCCGGCCGTATCCACCAGCCGCAACGGCCAGCGCGAGCCCTCGATCACCGCCTCCAGGGCATCCCGCGTGGTTCCAGGCACGTCGGTGACGATCGCGCGTGAGCGGCCAAGGAGGGCGTTGAACAGCGACGACTTGCCTGCGTTCGGGAGCCCCGCAATCACGACGAGAGCCCCTTCGCGCACCAGTTCGCCGGCTGGAGCCGTGGCGAGCAGCGAGTCCATCCGGTCTATCACATCACGCGCCCCATCTGCTATACGCCCCCGCGGAATCGGGCCCTCGTCCTCCTCGGGAAAGTCGATGTCGTAGGAGAGGAGCGCCTCGACGTTGAGAACGGCGTCGCGCAATTCCTCTATCCGGCGGGACAAACCTCTGTCCAGCTGATTGACGGCAGCGCGGTGAAGCGCGCGTGACTGGGCCCCGATCAGATCGGCGATCGCCTCGGCCTGAAGCAGATCGAGCTTGCCGTTGAGGACCGCACGGCGGGTGAACTCACCTGGCTCCGCCGGACGGGCCCCGGAGAGCACCAGCTGCTCCAGCACGCGCGCCGGACTCACGTGACCCCCGTGCGTCGAGATCTCGACCAGGTCTTCGCCGGTGTACGAATGCGGCCCGTCGAATCGCGTTACGAGCACCTGATCCACCAGCTCGCCGTCGGCCGCGTGGAACGCAGCCAGCTCGACGACCCGCGGCAGGTCGGGGAATTCCGCCATGTGCCGGCGCGCCATCGCGTGGGCACCTGGTCCGCTCAGCCTTATCACGGCGATCGCGCTGCGGCCAGCGGCGGTGGACTGCGCGGCGATAGTATCGCCGGACCACGGACCGGAGCTCACTCCGCCAGGCTCCTCGCCCATTGCGTCACTCGCTCTCCAGGAGGAGATCGAACGTCTCGCCCGGCTCCAGGATCCGCGCGTCGCGGCCGCGCTGATGCCCCTCGACCAGCACACGGAAGCGCTCGATGGCGTCGAACGCCGAGCTCGTCACGTGATGAAACGTTCCCCAGTGGTACGGGATCAGGTACCGCGCGTCGAGCAGCTCGAACAGCGTGAGCGCGTCTTCACTCGTCAGGTGCCCGCGGCGGAATCCGAACTTCCACCACGGGGCGTAGCCGATGGGCAGCATCGCCACGTCGAGCCGGCGCGTTGCAAGACACGATCGGAGGTACGATTCGATGCGCGCGTCGAGAGCTGTATCTCCCGCGAAGAAGCACGACACCGAGCCCGTATCCAGGAAGTACATGTTGGCCGCGGCGCGCCAGCGGTCCACGCCGTAGCGGCTCCCCTGATGCACTGCCGGCGCAGCGGTAAGGGTCAGGCCGTGGATGTCTGCGCTCGCTCCGGGCGCGATGGGCGTGGCGTCGCTGTATCCCAGCCGCCTCAGCCACTCGGCGATCGATGGCGGGGCGAATATCGGGATTCCCCGTGGCAACGCGTTCAGCGACGTGAACGAGAGGTGGTCCGCATGTGCGTGGGTGACCAGTATCGCATCCAGCTGCGGCAGGTCGGCCAGTGCTATTCCGGGAGCGCTGACTCGCGCCAGCCGGTTTCCGATGGCCATCCTGCCGAGCGCCGGATCGAAGTTCGGATCGGTGAGAAAACGCCGGCCTGCGATCTCGAGAAGAAGGGTCGCGTGTCCGATGTAGGTGACCTGCAATGCTTCCCCTCCCGCCCTCCGCTACGTCTTGGCTGCGGCGGCCATTCGCGCGCGCTCGCGGGCGATGAGCCATTGCTGCGGAATCGTCGCGACGTTCTGCACCGCATAGTACAGGTTGAGTCCCGCGGCGAAGTTCAGCAGGAAGAACGTCATCATCACGGGGAAGATGTAGCTCATCATCTTCGCCTGCGGGTTCGGCGGCGCATTCCGAAGGCCTATCCAGGACACGAAGTACATGGATATGCCCATGAACAGCGGGAGGATGTAGTACGGATCCTTGATCGAGATGTCTTCCAGCCAGAGGAACGGCACCCCGCGGAACTCGATGGTGTTCTGGAAGATGAAGAACAGCGCCACGAGGAAAGGCATCGGCAGGAGCATCGGCAGGCAGCCGGAGAGCGCGGTAAACGGCGACGCTCCCTCCTGCTTGTAGATCCTCATTAGCTCGCTGCGCTGCTTCTCAGGATTGTTCGCGTATTTCTTCTGGACTTCGGCGAGCTTGGGCTGCAGCTGCTGCATCTTGAGGCTGGCACGCATCGCTTTCTGGTTCAGCGGCCACAGCAGGACGCGGACGAGCACGCCGAAGATCACGAGCACCCACCCGTAACTGAGCTGCAGGGTGCTCCGCATCCAGAGCAGGATGCGCATCACGACGGTGGCAAACGGCTGGATGATCCCCTGCATGAACTTCCAGCCGTAGGGATTCACCTGGTCGAAGTCCTGGCCCACGGCGAGCAGTCGCTTCCATTCCTGCGGGCCGACGTATAACTCGAAGCCGAACGCGCCGGATCGCAGCGGCTGCGCCACAGAGCCGATCGCGTGCGTGGCGACGCGAGAAGTGCGCGGTGCACCCGTAACGGAAGCCTCGACGAACTGATGGTCGGTGCCGGGCGGGGTCAGCACACCGACAACGAAGTACTTCGTTTTCGCCGCGGCCCACGCGTGCGGTCCCTCGACCAGCTGCCGCTCACCGGGATCGAGCGAGTTGAAGCTCACGCTCCGCGGGCCCTCACGCCTGGTCTTGAACGCGTACGCGAGGTGGCGCCGGTCGTCGCCCGTGTCCGCTTCCGCGGTGGGGATCGTCGGGGGCAGCCAGACGAGGAGATGACGCGCAGCCTCGACGTTGCGAACCTCGCCGCTGGTCATCATCCGGTAGCTGGACGCGGTGTCGTGCGACACGACGTAGCGTATGACGATCTCGCCTGTGCCGACCGGCGTGCGGTAAACCAGCACGTCGGACGTGCCGCGCTGCTCCCGGGTGAGCGAGAACTGCAGTCGCCGGAGGTCGATGGTATCGACTCCGGTCACGAGACTGTACGACAGGAGAGCGCCGTCAGACACGCCCAGCTCGACGGGCGCCTCCGCCCTGGCCAGGTTGCGGTACGTGCGCATTTCCGCACCGACCAGCGACGCTCCCGCGCTGGAGAATCTGTAGGTCGCGCGCGGCGTGCTGACGACGGTGGTCTCCGCAGCGAGCGGAGCGCTGGCGGGGATAGCGACCGGCGCGGAGTCCGCCACCGGGACGATCGGCTGCGGAGGAGCCGGGGCTGGCGCGGAGTCAGCCGGGCGCGGTGACGCAGCCGTCGTGTCGGCTCCGCCGGCGGGCGGACGCTCGCCGGACGGAAACAGAATTGGCGTGATGAAAAACACCAGCGCGCTCAGAAACAGCGCGAGGACGATGCGTCGATCCATGTTCTAACGAAGGGGCAGGTGCGGTGTCACGGAACCGGGTCGTAGCCGCCGGCGCGGAACGGATGGCAGCGCGCAATCCGCCGAGCCGCGAGCCATCCGCCGCGGACTGCGCCGTGCCGCTCGAGTGCCTCGATCGCGTACGCCGAGCAGGTAGGATGATAACGGCACGCGGCAGGGAGGAACGGAGAAATGGAGACCTGATAGCCTCTGATCAGCAGCACCATCCCCCGGCTCATCAATGAGCGCTCCGCTCGAGGTCCGCTTTCATCCGCAGGCATATCAGCTTTCACGCGCGAGTGTTCCTGCAATCGAGCGGATCTCGCTCTCGAGTACAGCGAATGGTTTTCCATACGCACGGGGACCTGCGCGCAGAAGTACGTCCTGAGGAGGAATGAACGGAAGGAGCCGGGTGCGCACGAGCTCGCGGAGGCGCCGCCGCAGCCTGTTACGCTCCACGATGCTGTGCTGGAACCGCGGCACCACGATGCCTACTCGTGGATATGAGAGCGGGGAGACAAGCGTCCGGACATCGATGTACTCGGCACGCACCCGTCTCCCCTCCTGCCTCACGCGATCCATCTCAGCCTTGCGCGTCAGCCGCGAGCGACGCGCAAAGGCGAACCCCCGGCTACGCTGCGGCGTACTTCGAGGGAATCCTGACGGACAACCGCTTGCGGCCCTTCTTCCTGCGGCGGCTCAGAACTTCACGGCCCCACTTGGTCGCCATTCGCGCGCGAAAGCCATGCGTGCGAACGCGGCGCTTGTTGCGCGGCCGGTAGGTGGGCTTACCCATTACTTACTCCGAATGCGATTGACGGACGTGATATCTGAAAGAAGCGGCTAAAGCTAATCCCCGCCGACACATACGACAAGCGTGGCAACCCGCCGCGGGCTCATTTGACTTTTCCACATTGCGCCCGTAGCTTCGCTCCCCCGCCGCACTACCCTCTCGCGCAGTTCATGGATCTATCTCCGGTCGAGGTCTGGTCGCGCCTGCTCACCAGAGCGCGCCAAGACCTCCCCGAACAGACATTCCGCACCTGGCTCGAGCCGACCGAGGCCCTCCGCCTCGACGAGTCGACTCTCGTCGTAGGTACCCACGACGGTTTCATGGCCGACTGGAATGAGAAGCGCTACACCGAGCTCCTCGAGAGCTACGGTCCAGTCGTCCTGGGGGAGCCGATCCGCGTGGTGTTCGAGGTCCACGGCGAGAGGAAGACGCGTTCCCAGATGGACCTGTTCGTCGCGCCACCTGCTGCGCCCGAGCCAGGTGCCGCACCGACGCCGACCTCGTCGCCGCTCAACGACCGGTACACCTTCGGGCACTTCGTAGTCGGGAAGTCGAACGAGCTCGCGGCAGCTGCAGCTCACGCCGTCGCGCAGGCCCCGGGTAAGGTCTACAACCCGCTTTTCGTTTACGGCGCTACCGGCCTGGGAAAGACGCACCTCATGCAGGCGATCGCCCATGAGATCCTCGCGCGGCAGCCGGGCACCCGGATCACGTTCATCGGCACAGAGCAGTTCACGAACGATCTCGTCACCTCGATCCAGACCCGGACCACCGTGGACTTCAGGCGCCGGTACCGGGAGATAGATCTCCTGCTGGTCGACGACGTGCACTTCCTCCGCGGGAAAGAGACGACGCAGGAGGAGTTCTTCAACACGTTCAACGCCTTGTACGAGGCG
>DASUUI010000113.1:0-10404 GCA_036374155.1 Gemmatimonadaceae bacterium
GCTGAGGACTCGAAGAAGAGACCTTCGATACCGGTCGCGCCGGCGGCGAGAGCGGCATCCATCGCCGGTCCCAGCTGATCGAGCTGGGTGATGCGGGCCCGCACGACCGTCCGTGCGATATAGCCGATCACGCGCGGCGCCTCCTCGCGATCCGCGGGGCGCGGGGGCCCGAACTCCGGACCGACGTGATAGCTGGCAGTCGCCGCGGCCGTGTCCGCGCGCATGCGCCTGAGCGCATCCCGGACTGCCTGCGCGGCGGTCGCGTTCATCGCCGCTGCGGCGGCAGCCGACGACGCGCGGCTCTCGATCTGGATCATGACCGTGGCCCGGTCGGGGGCGATGCGGCGCTCGCCGCTCCCGATGGTCTCGATCTCGGGAACGGAGGCGGAGCCCGCGGTAGGGCGGTCCTGGGCCGGAAGCGCGGTGGCCGCCAGCGCAACGATTGCGGCGAGGGCGATGCTCAGAGGGGTTTTCATCGGATTGTACGGGTCGGGGTTCCAAGGTGAACGACTGGAATACCCCGGGAGCGGGAAAGCGGTCGCGCGCTCGCCCGGACGCCCGACAGCATGCTGCGGCTCCCGGGCTTACTTTCCAGCTCAGCCCGCCGCGCGCTGTCGCCAGCCGCCTTCATCACCAGCCATAGACAATGCTCGATTTCTACCAGATAGACAGCTCGCTCAGCGAGGACGAGCGCGCGGTGCGCGACACCGTGCGTCAGTTCGTGGACGAGCGGGTGCTGCCGATCATCGGTGATCACTACATAGAAGGAAAGTTCCCGCTGCAGCTGGTACCGGAGATGGCCGAGCTCGGCGTGTTCGGAGCGAACCTGCCCGAGGAATACGGCTGCGCCGGACTGAACAACGTCGCCTACGGCTTGATCATGCAGGAGCTCGAGCGCGGGGATTCGGGGGTGCGCTCATTCGCGTCCGTGCAGGGCGCGCTGGTGATGTACCCGATCTATGCGTTCGGCAGCGAAGAGCAGAAGCAGGAGTACCTGCCGAAGATGGCGAGCGGTGAAATCATCGGCTGCTTCGGCTTGACCGAACCGGACTACGGCTCGAACCCTGCCGGAATGATCACGCGCGCGCGCGAGCAGTCTGATGGCAGCTGGATCCTCAACGGCACCAAGATGTGGATCACCAACGGCTCGACCGCGCAGGTCGCGATCGTGTGGGCGAAGACCGGTGACGACGACAGCGACAGGTCCATCCGCGGCTTCATCGTCCCGACAGACACCCCGGGTTTCAGCGCCCGCGATCAGAAGGGCAAGCTTTCGCTGCGTGCGTCCGACACGAGCGAACTGGCGCTGCAGGACGTACGTCTCCCGGCGACGGCGCTCCTTCCGAAGAGCGGCGGGCTCAAGTCACCGCTGATGTGCCTGACGCAGGCGCGGTACGGAATCGCCTGGGGCGCCCTCGGCGCCGCGATGGCGTGCTTCGAGGAAGCGACGAGCTACGCCGGAACGCGGGTGATGTTCGGCAAGCCGATCGGCGGTTTCCAGCTGCAGCAGCATCGCCTGGCCGAGATGCTGACGGAGATCGTGAAGGGCCAGCTGCTGGCGCTGCATCTGGGACGGCTGAAGGATGCGGGCACGTTCACGCCGCAGCAGGTCTCGCTCGCAAAGCGGAACAACGTGAGCATCGCGACGGACATCGCGCGCGAGGCGCGCAGGCTGCTCGGCGCCAACGGAATCCTCGCCGAGTACGCCTCGATGCGTCACATGGCGAACCTGGAGAGCGTGTACACGTATGAAGGGACGCACGACATCCACACGCTCGTCCTCGGCCAGGCAGTAACCGGCATCAACGCCTTCGGCTGAACCTGGCCGGACCGCCCGGTCGCGCGCAGTTCGCGACCGGATAGCGGCTTACTCTTTCCGCGTGCCCTTCCGTCCCAGGAAGATCGTCAGGATCATGCTGACGATGGTGACGACGAGTGCGCCGAGGATCGCCGGCAGCACGCCCTGAACCTGGAAGCCGAGGCCGAGCGCTCCCGACACGGCGCTGGTCAGCCAGAGCAGGAAGCCGTTCAGGACCAGCATGAACAGCCCCAGGGTGACGACCAGGAGCGGGACGGAGAGGAGCAGCAGCAGCGGGCGGATGATCGCGTTGATGACGCCGAACACGAGGGCCACCGCAACCAGGTGGAGCGGCCGTCCGGTAAAGGAGACACCGGGGACCAGCTGGACCGCGGCCCAGAGGGCGGCTGCGTTGATCAGGAGCCGGGCGAGGAAGGACATGGCCGGAATCTCGTGCCCGGACGTGCCCGGCACCAGCGTTCGGCTCCGGAATTGCACTTCCGGATGGCGTCCAGCGCGTGACGGGGCGGTGACGCCGCCTGTTACGGTTGCGGCTTCCGGGGTTGGGTGTTCATTCGAGCGAAGCGGGAAAGCGGGCCGGTGACAACTGGCCCGTTCGCTTTTTCGGGGCGGCCGAAGCGGCAAAGCCGGCCTTACTACACGGCCCCAGTCTCAGTGCCTGTTGTTTCGCAGTTCCGGTGGAGAGGTGAGGAAATGTCTCAGAAGCTCCTGCAGGTCAACCTCAAGTTCAGCATTCCGCGCGCCGATCTCGAGACGGCGTGGCTCCAGGCAGCCCAGCCCATCGCGGATGCGCCCGGCCTGCGCTGGAAGGTGTGGCTGATGAACGAGAAGGAAAGCGAGGCCGGTGGTATCTACCTTTTCGACAGCGAGCAGGCGGCGCAGTCGTATCTCGATGGGCCCATCGTGGCTGCGCTCAAATCCAGCCCGGCCATCAGCGACATCAGCGCGAAGATGTTCGACGTGATGGAAAGCCATACCGGAATCACGAGAGGCCCGGTCAAGTAGGCGTCTCCGCGGCGCTGTTGCGCTCCGAGGTTTGAGCGCGGCAACTTACGCGCCGATGAAGGCAATGGAGCATATTCCGAGGTCCATATCCTCGCTGCCTGAGCTGCGCGTGCTGTCCGGGCTCAGCACACCGCGGCGCATTCAGGATTTTCTCGACACCATCCCGATCAACCACGAACGCGGCGGCGACACGTGCTCTTCGCCGCTGGTCACGCTGCGCCGCGGCAGCGCGCACTGCATGGAGGGCGGGCTGGTGGCCGCACTGGCGCTGTGGATGAACGGCAAGGCGCCGCTGGTGATGAACCTGGAGACGGCGCGTAACGACGTACCGCACCTCGTCACGCTCTTCAGAGTTGACGGCTGCTGGGGCGGAATCACCAAGACCAATCACGCTGTGCTGCGGTATCGCGAGCCGATCTTCCGCACCGTGCGTGAGCTTGCAGCCTCATACTTCCACGAATACACGCTGCCCGACGGTCGCAAGACGCTGCGCGCGTACTCGGTGCCGTACGATCTCAGGCGCTACCCGCACGACTGGATCACCACGCCCGAGCCGCTGTGGGATCTCGACCGGCGCATCGAGCGGTTGCGCCACTACAGGCTGGTGAACCGGAAGCAGATCGCCGGGCTGCGGCGCGCCGACGCGATCGAGATCGAGGCGGGGAAGCTGGTCGAATGGAAGTAGCGGGCTCCGGGTTGGCCGCCGACAGTAAAGCGCTGAAGTTCACGATCGAGCCACTGCGGGAGCCCGTGTCCGACGGGGATATTCGCGACCTGGCGGCGCTTCTCGTGGATGCGGTCGAGTCGGGCGCCGCCGTGAGCTTCGTCGCACCACTGTCACTGGAGACAGCTCGCACGTGGTGGCGCACTACGATCGCGGCCGCGGATCCGCGGGCCATGTTCCTCGTCGCCCGCGATGACGAGGGGATTGCCGGTACGGTACAACTGCACCCCGCGTGGGCGCCGAACCAGCCGCATCGCGCGGAGATCGTGAAGCTGCTGGTGCATCGTCGCTGCCGTCGAGCAGGCATCGGTACCGGACTCATGCGAGCCATGGAGGACGCTGCGCGGCGGAACGGGTTCAGTCTCCTAACCCTCGATGCGAAGCGCGGTGAAGCCGCGGAGCACCTGTACCGGCGCATGGGATGGAAGCATGCGGGCACGATCCCCCGCTACGCAGTCGATCCGGACGGCACGCCGCACGACGCCGTGATCCTCTACAGGGAACTGGATGCACGCTGAAACGCCATCTCCCGGAAGCGACCCGGGGTTCATGCGGCTCGCGTACTTGCAGGCGCTCAAGTCCTACGAAGAGGGCGGATTGCCGATCGGCGCGATCATGACCGAAGCGGGGAAGGTCATTGCACGGGGGCACAACCGCCGCGTGCAGGACGGCGACCCGACGGCTCATGGGGAGATGGCCTGCCTGCGGAGCGCGGGACGCCGGTCACGCTACGACGGAGTGACTCTGTACACGACGCTTAGCCCGTGCATGATGTGCGCGGGAACGATCATTCAATTCGGGATTCCGCGCGTGATCATCGGCGAAGCACGGAACTTCACCGGAAATGTCGCGCTGCTCCGGGCCCGTGGCGTGGACGCCCGCGTCCTCGATGATCCCGACTGCATCGAGCTGATGAGTCGCTTCATCCGGGAGCGTCCTGGGTTATGGCATGAGGACATAGCGGGCAACGACGGGGAGTAGCGCCGTCGGGGCACCCGTGTTGCAGTGTTTCATTTCCATTCCGGGAGTCATCCCTGCAATTGCGACAGCCATCGCTCCCCACGCGCTGACTCCTCCGGATCCGGCGCGCGCTGCGCGCCCCTCACTCAAACCACGGAGCAGAAATGCCGGCAAAACGGACCACTCACCGCAGCGTCTCGGGAACGAAACTCTATGCGGTGCGCGACGCGAAGGGCCGTTTCAAGGACATCCAGACTTTCAAGCGCGCCCACGCCCAGGACCTGAAACGGCGGAGCAAGGGAGAGGGGGGGAAGACGGGGAGAAAGAAGCGATAGGTCCCGCGCGCGCCGGGTGGCGCTAAGGCGATGCCACCGTAGTCAACTGCGGAAGCACGTTCGCGACATTCACGGAGACGACCCGCGTTGCCGTCGTCTGCCGCACGTACGCGATGTTGTTCCCGTCGGGGGTCCACATCGGCGGCCCCTCGTCTGTACCGGGTGTCTGCGTCAGCCGCCGCCATTCACGGCCGGGCCACGACACCACATACAGGTCCATGTCATCGGTGGGATACTCGTAGCTCATCACCACGAGCTGCGCTCCATCAGGCGACCAGACTCCGTAGGGCTGGAAGATCTTTTCGGTTCGCTGAGAGAGCTGCTGCTGGGCGCCACCGGCCGCGGCCATGATGTTCAGAACGGCCCACCCTTCGTCCAGGGCTGCGTAGGAGATGTTGCGGCCATCACGGGACAGGTCGGCGCCGGAGATCCGGACGTCCACGCCGAGTGATCGCGGAGCACCTCCGGCAGCCGGAACGCTGAACAGGCCGTGCAGCCCGCTGGGGGTGGCGCCGACGTAGAAGATCTCGCGGCCATCGGGACTCCACATCATGTTGCGTGCGGCCGCGCTCGTGTTGGTGAGCCTTGTGGCCTCGCCGCCGCCCGCGGGAATCGTCCAGATCTCCATCCGACCCGCATCCCGATTGGACAGGAACGCGATAGTCGAACCGTCCGGGGACCACACGGGCCACGTTTCGGCAGCCGGCCAGTCCGTGAGCTGTCGCGGCTCGCCGCCCGTGGCGGAGGTCACCCAGATGTCGTACGTGCCGCCGCGCAGCGAGGAGAATACAACGCTGGCGCCGTCGGGCGACCAGCGCGGCTGCACATCGGGTACAGGGCTGCTCGCGATCGCTGTCGGCTCGCCACCAGCGAGAGCGACCGTCCAGATGTCGGGAACGCCGCTGCGATTGGACTGAAACACAAGCGTCCTTCCGTCCTGCGACAGGGCGGGGTTCGCCATGAAGGTCTGTGGCCAATCGAACAACTCGCGTGCCTCACCGCCGGCAGCTGGCATCACCTCGACACCGACCGAGCCCTCCGCCCGGTAGAACACGATGGACTGGCCGTCACGGGTCCATTGCAGGTCGGACTCGATGGCGCGATCGGCAGTGATGCGCCGCGGTTGCCCTCCCGCCGAAGAGACTATCCACGCGTCGTTCTGTCCTCCGCGGCGCGAGAGAAATGCTATATAGGATCCATCGGGCGACCACACGGGCCCGAAATCGTCCCGCACGTCCTGCGTGAGGTGGCGGGTCTCACCGGTCTCCGGGTTCAGGATCCACAGGTCCGTCGTGCCGTTGCGCCCTGACGTGTATACGATGCTCCGGCTGTCCGGCGACCAGGGGCCTGGCGAAAGCTCCTCGAAGCCCTCGGAGGTGAGCTGTCGCGGATCGCCCCCGCTCGAGTCCTGGACCCAGATGGTGGAGCGCCCCGCGCTCCGTACGTCGAACGCGATGCGGCTGCCGTCGGGCGACGGAAACGCAAACACGTTGCCGGACAGCCCCTGTCCCAGCGGACGCACGGGCCCGCCAGCGAGCGGAGCCACCATCGTGCGTGTGTCACCCGCGCCCGCCTGCGTGTACACCACGCCACTGCCATCCGGCAGCCACCCTCGCGGAACGTCGTCGGTGCGGCTCGCGGTCAGCGCGCGCGGCTCGCCGCCGTCACTCGCGACGACCCACAGGTCGTGATCCGGGTTTTCGGCGTGATACGCGATCCATTTTCCGTCCGGCGACCACTGCGGATTCACGTCCCACACGCCGTGGGTAAGGCGAACTGGATTGCTGCCGTCAGCGTTCGCTACGAAAATCGCCGCCAGCCCCTCGACCGGCAGCGAGTATGCGAGTCGTGTCCCGTCTGGAGACAGGCGAGCGGCTATCGGCCGTCCCGTCCCGGTGGGGATCTCGGTGCGGACGACGCCGAGCCCGTCGTCGTCGGCCCCGTCGCGGGAACAGGCGACAGGGAGGATCGCGAGGCCTGCGAGGACAAGTCCGGAAATTTTCATATAGTGCGTTGCTGTCCTATTGGTTGCGCGCCGGTCGGCCGGTCACGGCGCCCTGAACCCCGGTTGCGATCTGGCGGACGACGGAATCCTGCGCGGCGAGAACGTCCCTGACGTCGATCTCGTAGCTGTGACTCCACAGCTGCGCAATCGTGCGCGGCTCGACGAGCTGGACGTTGATCCGCATCCGGTCGCCCGCGCGGAATACAGTCCCCTCGAGGACGGCGCCGACGTTGAGCTCCTGGGCGACCTCGCTCGTCGGTTTCGGCGCTGTCCGGTACGTCATCACCGCGGAGCGCGACACGACCGAGACGCCGGGAGTCTGCGCGAGCGCGACGATCAGCTGGTCGTGCATCGCGTCAACGAAGACGGCGTCGGCAGCGGAGATGTCCTGTATCGGGAGAACGGCCATGCGATCAGGTCCGGGTTGACCGCCCGCGTTGATCGCCAGGAAACCGCCAGCGCCGATCGCCAGGAGCACTGCAGCGGCGGCGGCGGCCAGCATCCACCGCGGCCTTCGGCGCGCAGTCGCGCGCACCGGACGCGTGTGCGTGGGCGTGATCCCGCCGCTCGACGTGCTGAGATTCTCCAGCTGTTGCAACATCTCGTCGGCCGATTGCCAGCGGTCCGCCGGGTTCTTCTCCAGGCAGCGCATGACCAGATCTGCAAGCGCAGGCGGCGTCGAAGGCCGCAGCTGTGCGATCGGCCGCGGAGCTTCCATCACGTGCGCCGACAGCACTGCCTGCGCCGACTTCCCGGCGAACGGCGTCGAGCCGGTCAGCAGCTCGTAGCCGAGGATGCCCACGGCGTAGATGTCCGACCGCTGGTCTATGTGCTCCTCTCCCGTCGCCTGCTCCGGCGACATGTACGCGGGCGTGCCCACAGCGACACCGACAGTGGTGAGCTGCTTGCCTCCTGCATCGCGCACGGCTTTGGCAACGCCGAAATCCATGACCATGGCGTGGCGGCCGGACAGCATCACGTTGTCCGGCTTCATGTCGCGGTGCATGATGCCCTGGCTGTGGGCGTGCGCGAGCGCGTCCACGACCTCGCGGAGGACGCGCACCACGTCACCGATCGGGAGCTGTCCTTCCCGCTGCAGCCGGGACCTGAGCGACTCGCCGTCCACGTACGGCATCACGTAGAAGAGAAAGCCTTCGGCCTCACCCGAGTCATGCAGCGGGAGAACGTGCGGATGCTGCAGCTGGGCAACGATGCGGATCTCGCGCGGGAAGCGATCCGGCCCGAGGGCGGCCGCAAGCTCCGGCTTGAGGACCTTTACCGCGACTTTGCGGTCGTGCTTGACGTCGCTCGCGAGGTAAACGGTGGCCATGCCCCCGGCCCCCAGTTCGCGCTCGATGTCGTATCGGCCCTTGAAGGCCGACCGGAGCCGGGAGAGGTCGTCTGGCACGGGCCTAATGTAGCGGGTGGTACGTGGTCCGAGCGAACATCGATTACGGCTCGAGCTCGTGTGATTTGCCGATTGCAGCAGGCGGAGGCATCATTGCCTGACGGCCGTCGTCCCCTGTCGGCCGCAACCATGAGCTGAGAGGATCCCGATGCGGAACGTGATGAGATGGAGCCTCGCGCTCGCGAGCGTCGTGCTGACCGCCGCCTGCGCGAGTCGCACGATACCGCCCGCCGACGTATCGGCCAGCGTCTCCCTGGCCGACATGGCCGGGACGTGGAACATGCGCACGCTGAACATGGCAGGTGACAGCGTTCTCGTGACGTACGACATATTCGCGACGAACGACGTGACCGGGTGGACGCTGACGTTCCCCGGCCGCGCGCCGATTCCGGTTCGTGTCATAGAGGTAGCCGGGGACAGCGTCATGCTCGACGCCGGCCCCTACCCCAGCGCCCTGCGGGATGGCGTCACCGTCTCGACGCGGTTCGACATGAAGCTCGAGGGCGACCGCCTGACGGGGCTGATCACGGCGATCTACAACCTGCCCCAGGGACCGACCACCGTCCCCCTGCGAGTAGAGGGCACGCGCGCACGGTAGAGCCGGATGCGCATTATGCAGGGGATCGCCTGACACGCGGCAGGCACTCGCCCGACTGACAGCAGAGAGAGCGGAACCGATTTTCAGGTTTCGCTCTCTTCACTTCAGACTCCCCGACAATGCCGCGTCGCAGCTGGGCTGAGCCCTGGCGAATCAAGGTCGTCGAGCCGATCAGGATGACCACCCGCTCACAGCGTGAGCGGGCCATAGCAGAGGCTGGTTACAACACGTTTCTCCTGCGCTCGGATGACGTGTACATCGACCTGCTGACGGACTCCGGTACCAGCGCAATGTCGGACCGGCAGTGGGCGGCGATGATGATGGGCGACGAAGCGTACGCGGGCTCGCGCAACTACTACTCGCTGGAGCAGGCCGTCCAGCAGTACTACGGCATTCCGTACGTGATCCCCACACACCAGGGGCGCGGCGCAGAGCACGTCCTGTCGCGGCTGCTGATCCGCCCCGGCGATCACGTTCCCGGCAACATGTACTTCACGACCACTCGCGCGCATCAGGAGCTCGCCGGCGGGACGTTCCACGACGTGATCATAGATGAAGCGCATGACCCTTCGTCCGAGCACCCCTTCAAGGGGAACGTTGATCTGAACAAGCTCGGCAGGCTGGTCGAGGATGTGGGCGCCGACCGCGTGCCCTACGTCTCGGTCGCGGCGACGGTGAACATGGCTGGCGGCCAGCCGATCTCGCTCGCGAACCTGCGGGAGACGTCACAGCGCGCCCGGCAGTGGGGGATCAAAGTGGTTCTCGACGCGACACGCGCCGTGGAGAACGCGTGGTTCATTCAGCAGCGGGAGCCCGGCCAGCGCGATCGTACGATCGCCGAGATCCTGCTCTCCATGTGCGAGTGCGCCGACGCCATCACCATGTCGGGCAAGAAGGACAGCCTGGTGAACATCGGCGGATGGCTCGGGTTGAGGGATTTCGAGCTGACGCAGCGCGCGCAGAACCTCGTCGTGCTGTTCGAGGGGCTGCACACCTACGGCGGGCTCGCAGGCCGCGACATGGAAGCGATGGCCATTGGGATCGCGGAATCGGTGCAGGAGGACTACGTACGCTCCCGCATCGGTCAGGTTCACTACCTCGGCAGGAAGATCGAGGAGGCGGGTGTTCCCATCGTCAAACCCGTTGGTGGGCACGCGGTCTTTCTGGATGCAGCCGCGATTCTCCCGCACGTTCCGCCCGATGAGTTTCCGGCGCAGGCGCTGACCTGCGCGTTGTATCTGGATGCGGGGGTAAGGGCGATGGAACGCGGCGCCGTGTCCGCCGGCCGGGATGCGCAGACGGGCGCCAACCGCCGGCCGTCGCTGGAGCTCGTCAGGCTGACGATCCCGCGGCGGGTGTACACGCAGGCGCACATGGACGTCGTCGCGGAGAGCGTCGCCGCCGTGTACGAGGAGCGCGACGCAGTGAGGGGGCTGCGGTTCACGTATGAGCCCGATCACCTGCGGTTCTTCCAGGCGCGATTCGAGCCGGTGGTCGGGGCGAGCGTGCTGGCGCGAACCGCTGTCTCGGCCGGGGGTCCTGGAGGGCAA